>JAFYNL010000011.1 GCA_017548075.1 Bacteroidaceae bacterium
ATATCCTTATTTTTGTGCTCAAATTATGCAAAAAGTCACAAATCCACTCGTTTGGTTGGCTCGTTTCCGTCATCGAAAGGGTTACGGCGTGCACAGTCCCTTTGCCTTCCGTTTCATCACGGACGTCATTTATGAGCAGCAGCCCTACTATGCTTACAAGGAACTGGATGCTCAATTGCCCTTCAGCAAGCGGTTTCGAGAGCGAAGAGGACTGCATCTGCTGCTGCGATTGGCTAATCATCTGCAGCCAAAGAGCATCGTCCTTCCCAAAGATGCTTGGTGCGAGAAACGCTACCTGCAGAGTGGTTGCAAGACGGCAAACATTCAGTGCCAACTGCCTGAAAGTGAGGCGAATATGTGCTTACTGAAAGAACCAAACGACGAAGCCGTGAAGCATATGGGAGAACAATCGGTGCTCTTGCTCGACAATTTGCATCACCATCGCAAATGGTTCCAGAACCTGCCCTCAGTCGTCAGTTTCGACCTCTACGACTTCGGCATCGCATTCTTCGACAAACAATATAACAAACAATACTACAAAGTGAATTTCTGATGAAAATATATACTAAGACCGGAGATACCGGAACTACTTCGCTCGTTGGCGGAAAGCGCGTTGATAAGGCTTGTGACCGCCTCGAGAGCTACGGCACAATCGACGAACTGAACAGTCAGGTAGGTCTTCTGCTGACGTATGTCACGGAGCAGAAGGACCGAGATTGTCTCATCGGCATCCAGAACTGCCTCTTTGTTGTTGGAGCACAACTCGCTACAGAAACTGAGTCGGCACACACACTTCAAAGCACAATTACTGCCGACGACGTCTCTGCTCTCGAGAAAGAAATCGATTCTGCATCAGAAAATCTTCCAAAGTGGAAAGGTTTCACGCTTCCTGGAGGTTGCAGAGCTGCTGCGCTTGCTCACGTCTGCAGAACTGTTTGTCGTCGTGCAGAACGCAGAATATTGACGCTAAATGCTTCAGAACCAGTCAGTTCCGACCTACTTGCATACATCAATCGTCTGAGCGATTATTTCTATGTCTTAGCCCTCCGTTTAAACTTTTTGCAAGGAACGGAAGAAATTTTATGGAAAAAGTGATTGCAGAATGAAAAAATGTTGTATCTTTGCAGCCTAAAAGAACGAAAACACTAAAAAAGATACTATGTATTGGACATTGGAATTAGCTTCAAAACTGGAAGACGCACCTTGGCCCGCAACTCGTGAAGAACTGATTGACTATGCAACTCGTAGCGGTGCACCTCTCGAAGTCATTGAGAACTTGACCGAGATGGAAGATGAAGGCGAGGTCTATGAAACGATAGAAGACCTTTGGCCCGACTATCCCACGAAGGATGACTTCCTCTTCAACGAGGACGAGTACTAAGGAGAACTATATAGAAAAGTGACTCATACAAGCGGTGTGGCAGTGCCTCATCGCTTTTTTCTTCCATTATCACACATACTATGAAAACGGAGAAAATGAACATATTCGGGCTGCTCAGGAATTTGTGGCCGTTCGTGAAGCCTTACAGGTTGCTGATTGTAGCTACCGTTACGCTGACCTTCATCGGGTCGCTGATGGCGCAGGTGAATGCCGTGGTGCTGGACAAAGCTGTAGATGCCATCAATGCTTTAATTCAGAACGCAAGTTTCGAATGGAGCAAGGCTGCTCGGATACTGATAATCATCAGCGCTGTGCTTTTGGGAAAGGAAGTCATCTCCGCCGTCATCACCTTCTTCCAACGCCTGTTCGGACAGAAGTTGCGCATCTATGTGAGTCGAGATTTGTCTCTGCAGGTAATCGACAAGATTCTGACTTTCCGCATGTCTTTCTTCTCTGCCGAGGATAACGATACGGGCAAGCTGCAATCGCGCATCGACAGAGGTGTGATGAGCCTGAGCAATACGGTGAACAACTTCTTCATCGACATTCTGCCCCTCTTCACGAGTGCCATCCTTGCCCTCGCCTTGATGTTTGCTGCGAACTTCTATGTCGGTTTGGTAGCGCTTTGCATCGTGCCCGTCTATTTCTACATCACATATCGTCAGGCCAAACGCATGAAGGGTGGACGAAGGAGCATCTTTAGCAGTCATCAGGCCGTGAGCCAAGGCATCCTGAATATCTTGGAGAGCATCAGCGTCATCAAGTCATTCAACAGAGAACAGATTGAAGCCGATAAGCAGACTGATGTGCAACAGGCTATGACCGACCAGCAGATGAGTACGCGCCGCTGGAGCTACCTCTACGACGGCTTGAAGAGTTTCTTCGAACAGATTGGTACGGTGCTGATTATCATCCTTACTGCTTATCTCGTCCTTATCGATTATCCGGGCATGAGCATCGGTAAGATAATGTATCACGTCATGCTCTTCAGCAACGTAAGTGCTCCTATCCGACAACTGCATCGCATCTACGACGATATGAACGATGCCCTCATCTATGCTGAGGGTTTCTTCGGCATTCTGCATGCCCACGATGAAGTGGAAGATACGGGCAAGTATCATCCTGATGTTGTGAAGGGCGACTTCGAACTGAACGATGTGGACTTCACTTATGGCAACGGCACAAAGGCTTTGTTCAACGTGAGTATGCGCATTCAGCCAGGCAAGATAACGGCTCTTGTGGGTTTGAGCGGAGCAGGAAAGACTACTGTTGTGAACCTCTTGGATAAGTTCTATCATCCCGATACGGGAAGCATCAAGCTAGATGGGGTAGAGCTGAAGGATTGGGATACGCATTGGCTTCGCGAGAATGTTGGCTTGGTGTTGCAGAAGAATCATATCTTCAATGGCACCATCGAAGAGAACATCAAGTACGGCAATCCGAAGGCAACGCACGAAGATGTCGTGAAAGCTGCTCGGCAAGCATATATCTACGACCAGATTATGCAGTTGCCCAACGGGTTTGAGTCGCAAGCCCTTCAACTGAGTGGTGGTCAGCAACAGCGTATTGCCATTGCCCGTATGTTTATCAAGAATCCGCCAATCATCTTCCTGGACGAACCTACAGCCAGCCTCGATGCAGTGGCAACGGAACAGATTAAAGCAAGCATCGATGCCATCAAGGCTGGAAGAACGGTCATCATCATCTCCCACAACATCGGACAAATCATCGATGCCGACCAGATTTATGTCCTGCAGAAAGGTCATGTAGTGCAAAGCGGCTCACCCGATGAGGTTTACAAGCAAGGCGGACTTTACAAGGAAATCTTCGATGCAAGTGCACGAAGCATGAATGCGGATAAAATTGCTAACAGACTTACTCAAAAGTAGTAGTTGTTACCGATGACAATAAGAAAAGGTGAAACAAAATATTGACAAATATGAAAACTATTAAGCATTTTCTTTTGACAGGCGTGGTGATGCTTTTAGCGATTTCCTATGCCAGCGCGAAGAAGCCCATCAACGGTGTTATCATCACCGGGCAAAACAATCATAACTGGCCCGTCAGTCATCAGGCAATAAAAATGACGCTTGAGAACTCGGGACTTTTCCGCATAGATGTGGCATTGTCTCCCAAACAAGGAGAAGACATGAAGAACTTTTCCGTAGATTTCAGCAAATATAAGTTCGTGGTTCTGGACTACAACGGAGACAGTTGGTCGGCAGATATGAATGCCGCTTTCATGGACTATGTTCGTCGTGGTGGTGGAGTGGTGGTTTACCATGCTGCCGATAACTCCTTCACTGACTGGCAAGAGTATAACGAGATGATAGCTCTTGGTGGTTGGGGCGGAAGAAACGAGACATCAGGTCCATATTTCTACTGGAAAGACGGAGCTTTACAGGCTGACGATTCTCCTGGGAATGGAGGTTCTCATGGCTTCAGGCACGAGTACCTGCTCAATTGTCGCGCTTCATCGCACCCCATAACTAGAGGTCTGCCATCGCAATGGAAGCATGCTTCCGACGAGCTATACGATAGGATGAGAGGACCAGGTGGGATAAAAGACTTGCTCTATACAGCCTTTTCTTCTCCAGAACAAAGAGGCTCAGGTCGTGAAGAGCCGCTTATCTTTACCTTGAAACATGGAAAGGGAAGGGTTTTCCACATCATGATCGGTCATTGCGGAGATACTCTGGACGACAATCCTGCTATGCAATGCACGGGTTTCCAGACACTTCTCCTTCGAGGCTCTGAATGGTGCGCTACTGGAAAGGTTAAACAAGCTGTCCCCAAAGACTTCCCCACAGCCGAGAAGGTTTCCCTCCGTCCAAAATATCGTCCGTAATATACATGAAGCCATAGAAACGCCGCAAGGTGTGAGGGTTTACGAAGAATAATCATGGCCAAAAAGCGTATTTGTTTGTTATTGCTGCTCGTGGCGGTGGTAATGACGGTTGGGGCTGAGCCAAGCAAAGGCTTTCGGCTGCGACTGATGAACCATTGGGATAATCCCGACGGGACAGTGGAGCGTGGCTATGCAGGTCGTTCACTCTGGAAGTGGGATGAGATTCCTGTTGACCCTCGGAAGAGCCTTCCAAAACATTTGCGCAAACGTTACGAGGAATATGGGCGTCGCCAGCACGAGTATGGCATCAACGGAACGGTGCTCAACAACGTGAATGCCAAGCCATTGATGCTGAAGACCGATATGCTCCAGCGAGTGGCTCGCATTGCCGATATTCTGCGACCTTATGGCGTTCGAGTTTATCTGTCGGTCAATTTTGCGTCGCCAAAAGCGCTGGGCGAACTGGCAACTGCCGATCCTACGGACAAGCGCGTGCAAGAGTGGTGGCAACGGAAAGCGGATGAGATTTACGCTTTGATTCCTGATTTCGGTGGCTTCTTGGTGAAGGCGAATAGCGAGGGCGAGCCTGGTCCAGCCGATTATGGGCGCAGTCATGCTGAAGGCGCGAATATGTTGGCTTCGGCTCTCAATAAATATGGCGGCATCGTGATTTGGCGGGCATTCGTCTATGCTCCCACAGGTGACGACCGAGCCAGTCAGGCTTTCAATGAGTTTGTGCCGCTCGACGGACAGTTTGCAGACAACGTGATTCTGCAGATAAAGAACGGTCCTATCGATTTCCAGCCTCGCGAGCCTGTGTCGCCTCTGTTCTTTGCAATGAAACGGACGCGAATGATGGCCGAACTGCAAATCACTCAGGAATACACGGGGCACAGCATCCACACTTGTTTCCTCGTTCCGATGTGGCACGATTTCTTTGCGCAACTGGCGGCTCAAGGCGTGCAGCTGGAAGGTGTGGCAGGCGTGGCTAACACAGGCGATACAGAGAATTGGACGGCCAATCCGTTGGCTCTGGCAAATTGGTATGGCTTCGGACGTTTGGCGTGCAATCCTACGGCCAGTCCTCGTCAGATTGCTGAGGATTTCCTTCGTGAGAATTATACGAACGATGCGCGATTCGTCGCCCCTGTCACCGACCTGCTCCTGCGAAGCCACGAAGCGTTGGTGGACTACATGATGCCGATGGGACTGCACCACATCTTTGCTGCCGACCATCACTACGGACCTGAACCTTGGTGCGAACGTAAGGGTTGGCGCGAGGACTGGTTGCCGCGCTACTATCATCGGGCCGATTCCATTGGCATTGGCTTCAACCGCAGCGACCATGCAGAGCCATGTGTGGCAGGAAAGCAAGGCTCAAATAATGTGGCGCAATATCCCGAGCCGTTGCGTTCAAGATATAATAATGTGGAAACTTGTCCCGAATCGCTTCTGCTGTGGTTCCATCATGTGGCTTGGGACTATCGGATGGAAGATGGACAGACACTTTGGGAGCATCTCTGCCGACATTATGACCGCGGCGTGACGGAGGCTCAGGACTTCGTTCGCATCTGGCAGCAAGTGCGACCTTTTGTTGACCGAAAGCGCTACGAGGAACAATTGTGGCGATTCCAACGACAGGCCGACGATGCGCAGTGGTGGCACGATGCCTGCTTGCTCTACTTCCAGACCTTCTCGCGGATGCCTTTGCCGTCGGGCTCGCTTCCGACAGTCTTCACTCTCAAAGAGTTGCAAGCGTTCCGCTTGAAGATGGACAACTACAGCGCTCCCAATCCACAGGCTTTGCCCCAAGTACAGCGGCTTCGACTGCCCCAGATGTTTGGCGACGGAATGGTGCTGCAGCGAGGCGTTCGCATTCCTGTTTGGGGTTGGGCAGCGCCGAACAGTACGATTAGAGTGGAGTTAAATGGTCGCTACGCCACAACAAAAGCAAGCGAGGACGGCAAATGGGAAGTCTGGTTGCCGAAGATGCAGGCAGGGGGTCCTTACGAACTGACGGTAGGGAACCTCAAGATTCACAATGTGCTCATCGGCGATGTGTTCCTCTGCAGCGGTCAGTCGAATATGGAATTGCCCATCCGCCGCTGTATGGATAGCGTTGCCTCGCTTGTGAAAGATTATTCTAATCCTCGCATTCGCTACCTCAAAATCCCGCATCAATACAATTATCTGCATCCAAGCGACGATATGAAAGTCCGTCCGTGGCAGGACATTACGCCAGAGAATTGCGGCGAGGTGAGTGCGCTTTGCTATTTTATGGCGCGCGAACTGCAGGAACGATACGATGTGCCGATAGGCATTATCAATAGTGCTGTTGGCGGAACACAAGTGCAGGCGTGGATGCCGAGGGAAACGCTCGAGACTTTCAACGATTTTGCCGAGGAATTCCTTCAACCTCGACACATTCAGCCCAATTGGGTGGATTCGGTCAGTCGCCTAGAACAACGTGCTGCCCACGAATGGGACATGCAGACGAATGCGTGCGACAGCGTGCTCTACCGATGGAATAGGGTAGGCTACGACTTTGCATCGTGGCAGTCTGTAGGAATGTTTGACGATTGGAGCCACGGACACAATGGTTCCTATTGGTTCCGCACTATCGCCAATATTCCGAAAGAACTGGCTGGACAACCGGCCCGACTTCGCTTCGGAGCCATGAAAGATGCCGACTCAATCTTCATCAACGGACACTTCATCGGCAACACAACCTACGAATATCCGCCGCGCATTTACGATGTGCCTGCAGATTTGTTACGTGCAGGAGAAAATGATATCGTAGTACACTTGATTTCCCAAAACGGCTTGCCGCATTTCAACCCAGGCAAACGCTATCAGCTGGAGGTGGGCGAGCACATCATTCCCCTTGCCGACACGCTTCAAATGGCTGTTGGATGCAAACGGCCAGAACGCCCTCGCAACACTTATTTTGTGGATTGTCCCGCGGCACTCTACAACGCCATGATAGCTCCATTACGGCAGTTCCCTTTTCGCGGAATTGTCTGGTATCAGGGCGAATCAAACATCGACACACCCCATCGCTATGCCGATTATCTCGCGGCTTTGGCTGCGTCGTGGCGTCAGCAGTTCAAACGCAAATTGCCCTTCGTCATAGTGCAATTGCCATCTTATTTGGAACCTGCAATGGCGCTCGAGACAGGCTGGACGCAAATCCAACAAGAGCAATATCTTGCCTCGCAGAACATTCCGAAATCGACTCTTGTACCTCTGATGGACACGGGCGATGCCTACGACATTCATCCGCAAGACAAACACATTGTAGGGCATCGTGTTGCCCAGCAGATAATCCGTCTGGCATATAACGAACATCTGACTATTGGTCCAATGTAGTGTTGGGCTCGCATCCGAAACGTAAAAATCCATCTCTGTATTTAAGGACGATAGCATCCCCAGTTACGTTCCCAAACGTAACACGTTAACTTCGCCAACTTAACACGTTATGATTGCAAACGTAGCACGTTAACTTTGGCAACGACACTAGGGGTGTTTTGGAACGACTACTTTCCCACGCAGGATGTAAGATTAAACCTGATGTGATTGGCGCGATGAAGCATGAAGATGAGGGCAGCTTCGATGAGGTAGGCGATGAGGTAGCTGTACCAAAGCCAATCGGGGGCTGTCTTTGCTATAACCCAAAGCACGGGAATGACGGTGAGGGAAAGGGCGAAGGAGATGAAGAGTGCCATTCGATGATGGTGGTAGAGCTTGTAAACAATCATCAGGACATAGATGTAGCAGAACGGCATAAAGCTGAGCGCGAAGATGCGAAGAGCACGATTCCCTTCATCGACAAAGGCTGAATCCGTCGCTCCAAACAACTTGACGATTCCTGTCGGCCAAAGCCAAACGAAGACACAGGTCACTATCATCGCTGCCGTAATGAAGCGGAAGGCTTTTCTTATTACCATCTGAACGCCTTCGATGTCGCCCTTTCCGACTTGTATGGCACCAAGCGACTGCAAGGTTTGGCAGGTGCCAGAGAGGAAGAGGTTGTAGACCTGAAGCAAGTTCATGCAGACAGCAAAGGCAAAGATGCCGGTTCGTCCTAAGGTATTGAGCACGATGGTGTTAGCCGAAAGCAACAACAATGTCAAACTTATTGAGGCGATAGCCAAAGGAGCGCCTTGCTTCACGATATTGAAGAGTGAAGAGTGAAGAGTGAACATTGAGCCGTCGAGTTTAAGACGAGACGGCTTTCTCCAATGTGAAAGCAGGATGGCGATGCCTATCAAATGTCCAACTACGGTTGCGGCGGATGAACCAGCGATGCCCCAGCCGAGCCATTGGATGAAGACAATATCAAGGCAGAGGTTCGCGGCATTGTCCACGATGACTGCCAAAGAAACAAGTTTAGGCTTACCGTCCACGCCAACCATCGTTGAGAGTCCCCACATCAGGATGAAAGCAGGATTGCCAAGCAACAGGATCTGCATGTAGTCGCGAGCCAAAGGCAGTATCTGATCGTTGCTGCAAAGCAGTCGAGCCGTTTGGCTTGGGAAGACGACGCCTCCCACGATTGCGAGCAAGATGCCAAGCCCAACACTAAACGTCAGTGCTCGCGTAAAGAAGCGACGGGCTTCCTGAATGTCGTTCCTGCCCAACGCATAAGCCACCAGCATACCGGCTCCCGCGTTGATGAGGAGATGCAGGGTAAAGATGAACTGATTGATGGGCTTTGAGAGGTTGATGGCGCTCACGCCGTCCTCGCTGATGAGGTTGCCCACGATGATGCCGTCGACGACATTCCCCAGGCATCCCGACAGCGCAACAAGGATGTACGCCCACAGGTAATTGTAGAATTGTTTGTTCAGTTCCGTGCCTTTCATACGCTTCTATTCGAAGAAACCAAAGCCGCCGATGGCCGTTAGCATACGTTCCACATAGTCCCAAGATGTGGGTGACCAGGCAAAACCAAGGCGATAAAGGACTTGCGTGGTGTAGTCATTGTCGCGTTCCACATCGGTTGTCTTCTGGCCGTGAGCCATATCCTGATAGGCCAAGAGTGATGACATCTGCCCAGCTTTCTGTGGATCTGACTTCGCCATCTCCATCGCCTCTGCGAACTCTTCCTGCTCTACGAATCGGATACCTTCGCCGACTGAACTCAAACCGGTCAGCACGTCGCCAAGGAACTGGAAGTGAATGTTGTAAGGATGGAAGACGACGCATTCCTTCGGGCTTGTGGCGAGGAGGATGATGGCATGCGCTACCTCATTGATGGGCGAGAACTCAACTCGCTTGTTTCGCATCGAATATGGACAGCAGCCCAGCATATTATAGACCTTTATGCGACCCATAAACGAGTTCGTGGAGAAGTTCGCCTGGAATTCTCCGTCGGTGCTTCGGGCTGCGAGGTTGCCTACGCGCATAATTTTTGCACTCAAACCCTGCTTGGCAACTGCATCGAGAATGAGTCGCTCGGCCATGAACTTCGAGTAGATGTACTTGTTGCCGAGGTACTGTCCCATGAAGAATCGCTGCTCGGTAAAGACCTCGTCCTTCGGCGTGCCTGCCCAAAGTCCGCGCGTACTTGCTGTGGAGATATGTACGAGGCGTGCTCCTGTCTTCAAGCAGAAGTCCACACATCGCTGAGCACCACCGATATTGACGTCCTCTATTTCTGTTCCTTCGCTGAAGTGCTTAACGATGGCAGCACAGTTGAAGACGGTATCAACCTGCAGGCTTGTGTCGAAGTCTTGCGTCACATCGCCGAGAATGACATGCAGACGCTTGCCGAAGAGGTCCTTGAAGGCATCGTCGAAATAGTAGAAGAGTAACGTGCGCAGTCGGCTCTCCGCCTTCTCCTGACTCTTCGCGCGAACCAAGCAGTAGATGTTCTTTGCGTCTGAATCGATGAGGTCGCGCAGGATGTGGATGCCGAGATAGCCCGTGGAACCCGTCAGCAGGACGTTACCAAGAGGCTGACGCTCGCCACTACGGAAAGCATCGAGAGTGTTGCCTTGCAGCAGAGCATCGATTGAGGTGTAGTCGAAACTGCTGGCTTCATCTTGACCTTCTTGTCCACTTTCTCCCGTAATGAGCCTTGCCAGTTGTCGAGGTGTCGGGTTGGCAAAGACGTCGCCATAGGCCACATGCAAGCCTGCCTTGTCTGCCTCAATAATGACGCGAGTCACGACGAGGCTTGTACCGCCCAGATCGAAGAAATTATCCGTTGCTCCCACCTTATCCATCTGCAGGATGTCGCCAAAGATCTTGCAGAACGTTTGTTCAGTTTCGTTGGCTGGAGCCACATAAGCAGAGGTGACGGCAAGTTGCGGCTCAGGTAAAGCCTTCACATCCGTCTTGCCATTCGGCGTCATCGGCATTTCCTTTAGTTGCAGATAAGCCGTCGGCACCATGTATTGCGTCAGGCTTTTCGATATCTCAGCCTTCAGCGCATCGGGCGCAATCTCGCGGTCGGCCGTGTAGTAAGCACAGAGGTGTTCCTTTTCGTTCAGCTTGCGGATGAGGATGACGACCTTTTTCATGCCCTCCACCTTCAGCATGACGTTCTCTATCTCGCCAAGTTCGATGCGCAAGCCACGCAACTTGATTTGGTGGTCTGTGCGGCCTAGGATGACGACATTGCCATCCGGCAGCCACTTCGCGTAGTCGCCCGACTTATAGATGCGCTCGCCATGATAGTCAACGAAGCGTTCGCGCGTCATCTCGTCGAGGTTGTTGTAGCCTCGAGCCACGCCGCGACCTCCGATGTAGAGCTCGCCCACGACGCCCACAGGCAACTCGTTGCCGTCGCCATCCACGATAAATTCCTTGACATTCAGTTGTGGCTTGCCGACTGTGACAATCTTTACATTCGTTAGCTCTGCATTGTTCGAGGCAACGGTTATCTCAGTTGGACCATAACAGTTGAAGATGCGCGCCTTTGTGACTTTTCGCATCAACGAGAGTAATTGATCCGAGAACTTCTCGCCACCAGCACGGCAAATATTGACCTTCGCGATGGCTTGGCAAAAGTCTTCGCTCGTCAGCCAAGTTTGCCAACGCGACGGCGTGCCACTGACCATATTGATTTGTTGCTCGTCGATGAGGTGAGCGAGGTCAAGTGGATTGTTTGCCTGTTCTTCTGTCGCGAGGATAAGCGTCTTGCCGTTGAAGTAGCACATGCCGATGTCCTGCAGCGCCGCATCGAACGAGATAGTGGTGACGCTCAGCATTCGCTTGGCATCAGTCAGCACGGCATTGGCAAAGACATTCGCCGGATGCCCGTAGAGGTAGTTGCAGATGCCTTCGTGACGAAGCATCACGCCCTTCGGCCTTCCCGTCGAGCCGCTGGTATATATAAGGTAAGCAAGATCGTCGCCGGTTATGTCTGTTGCAACCGAGTCGCAACTAACTGAACTTATGAGTTCCTCTACATTGATGGCCTTGTCGGCAGGCACCGTGTCAAGACGGTTAGCTGTCGTGATGATGTAGCGAGCCTCGCTGTCCTCGAGGATGAGCTTCACGCGGTCGGCAGGATACTCAGGGTCGCATGGAATGTAAGCCGCTCCAGCCTTTAGTACGCCAAAGAGCGAGAGAATCAATCTGCTTGTGCGAGGCAGCAGCAAGGCCACTCTGTCGCGCTCCTTGACGCCTCGTTGGCGAAGTCCGTTCGCGATGCGATTCGTCGCCTCATCCATCTCCTTATACGTGAACTTGGCATCGATGGCAACCAACGCTTCGTGCTCGGGCTGCGTCTTAGCAAAGTGACTGATGCAATCGTGGAACAACTTGAAGGGAGCCTCGCCTGTTGCTGTCTGGCGAAGACTTTTGAGTTCTTCCTCTTGGCTCTGACTGATAATGGAAAGCTTCCTAATCTGAGCCTCTGGTTGCTGCATCATGTGCTCTGCGGCAGCCACAATGCTTTCTGCCAATGCCTTACCCAATCGGTAGGAATAAAGCGAGTCGTCGTATTGCACGACTACGCCTCTCGATTCTATCTTTATATTTATTTTGAACTTCGGCACATTGAGCTCCAATAGCTCTTGCCCTACCTTCTTTCCGTTGGTAAAATACTCTGATAGGACACCAACCTGGTATGCGTAGGCAATGGCAGGACGGAATCCATAGTCGGAAGCAATGCGGGCAAAGGGATAGTCCTCATGGCGAAGCGTTTGGTCGAAGGTCTCGCTCGTTTTTTGCAGGAACTCACGAACGCTGACATCTTCGATGTTCAAGCCAAGCGCAAGTGTATTGACAAACATGCCAATAGTGTCGGCAATTTTCAAGTTGCTACGACCGCTACTGACCGTACAAAGATAGACTTCGCGATTGTTTGTGTAGCGAGACACAACATAAGCCGTTGCAGCAAGGAAGAGATGGGCAGGCGTGATTTCCTGTTTTCGGCAGAAAGCCGTTGCCTTCTCAAAGTCGGGCATACATACAGCCTCGCCGATGAAGCCCTGTTCGTCTTCTGTGTGACTCAGGTCGGCAGGAATCTCACTCGCCCCTTCGCAAGTCTGTAACTTCTCTGCAAAGAACTGCTGAGCCTTGCGGAACTCTTCTGTTTCTTCTGTAGCCTGCTGGTCGGTCACGAAGTCAATGTAGGAATAACTTTCCTTCTCAATTGCCAGACCTTCAAGCTTCGAGCAAAGTTGACGGATGAAGAGGTCAGCAGAACCGCCATCGAAGACAAGATGATGAATGTCCATCAGCAAGTGGACGCCGCTTTCCGTCTTGACTATCTCGAAGCGATACAGCGGAGCTTTCTGCAGATTGAAGGGTTGCACGAACTCATTCTTGTAAGTCGCCAGCGCCTCATCAGTCATCTCAGTAACAGGCACTTCTACAGACATACTATCTTCCAAAGTCTGAATGATTGTGTTTCCTTCTGTGGCAAAGTGTACGCTCAATTCTGGATGACTGTCCACAACAGCCTTGACTGCTTCTGCTAGTTGCTTTGCATCTGTTCCTGAAGGTAAAGTCAGCAAGTATGGAATATTATAGACAGTCGATGTTGGGTTCTTCAAGCAATCAAAATAGACGCCTGTTTGAGCATATGAGAGAGGGGCCGAAGTCTTCATTGTTTTTTCCTCTTCTTCTTTCTTCCCTGCTTTGTTCTCACCACTCATCATCTTTTTCAAAATCTCATTCTCAATGCTTTGCAAGGTTGCAGTCTTGACAAGCGACTTTGCATCGAGGGTAACGCCATAACGCTTGTTAATCTGTACAGCAAGTTTGATGGCAGAGATAGATGTGAGTCCTGCATAACCGAGGACAGTCGTGATGCCGAAATCCTCGTTATTCACGATGCCGGCTATAAAGTCATGCAACTCCTGCTCAAGCACATTCATCGGAATATTTACTTCCTCAACCGCTTCGACCTTCCTTTCAGGTTTCGGCAATGCACGTTTGTTCACCTTCTGGTTTTGGTTCAAAGGTATGGCATCTATCTGCATCGTGACAGCTGGCACCATATATGGCGGTTTCTCTTCGAGGATGAAGTCGTTGAGGGCTTCGATGTCAATCTTTTGGTCGCTGACGATGTAAGCTGCAATGAACTTGCCGCCACCAGTTCCTTCCACATCGAAAGCCTGAACCGTTGCATCCTTGATGCCTGGGAACTCGCGAATGATGGCTTCCACTTCCTTCAATTCAATGCGGAAGCCCCTTATCTTCACTTGTCCGTCTCTACGACCTACGAACTGGATGTTTCCATCAGGAAGGAAGCGAACGATGTCGCCAGTACGATAGATGCGGCTGTACTTCTCGTCTGCAGTGAAAGGATTGTTGATGTATGTTTCTACCGTCTTTTCGGGACGATTCAAATAGCCTCGGCTTACTTGTGGACCTGCAACCCAAAGCTCACCTGCTGCTCCAATTGGGAGGCGATGGCCTTGCATATCGACGATGTAGAGTCGCATATTGTCGAGAGGCTTGCCGATGGGAATCTCCTTCAACTTCTTGTCAACCAGGCATGTGGTTGTGAAGATGGTGCATTCCGTCGGGCCATATACATTATAGAACTTGTAGCCTTTAGGGGGAACTAACGAAGCCAGCTTCTCGCCACCAGTAGAGAGATACTTGAGCGAATGATTCTCGATGCTTGTGGCGAATTGATAACCGACCTGAGTTGTCATGAAGGAGTGCGTGATGCCGTTCTGCTCGAAATAGTTGTTCAATGCCATCAGGTCCAGACGAATCTCTTCAGGAATGATGTAGACTGTTGCTCCGCATGTCAATGCAGGATACATATCCATCATACATGCATCGAAACCATAGCTGGCATATGCTGCAACACGATGATCGGTCTTCAGTTCATAGTATCGCTGATACCAATGGCAGAATGCAACGAGATTTCCATGCGTCAATTGACAACCTTTCGGCACACCAGTAGAGCCAGAAGTATAGAGGAGGATGAAGAGCGAAGAAGGTGAAGTAGACTCTTTAAGGTCTGTAGAGTCTTCGAGGTACTTAAGGTCTTTTGTCAGCAAGACTTCGCCTTTATATTCGTCAACGATGTCCCGTAGCTCTTCGTCGGCAATGAGCAACTTTGCCTCGGCATCCTGCATCATGAAGTTCAAGCGCTCTTTAGGATAGCTGGGGTCGAGAGGTTGATAAGCACATCCTGCTTTCAAAATGCCTAACGATGCTATTACCATCCATTCACAACGAGGAATGAGCACAGACACAACATCCTCTGTCTTCAAACCTTTCGAAACAAGATTGTTTGCAATACGATTGCTGATTTCATCTACTTCTGCATAAGTATATTGTTTTTCTTTAAAGACGACAGCAATATTTTGGGGCGTTGCCTTTGCTTGCTGAACAAAGAGCGAGACAATAGTTTGTGTATTGTCGTATTCAACATCGGTCTGGTTGAAGTTATCCAGTATTTCCACTTGCGAAGATGTAGCTATCTCGATGTCGCATAGCCTTGATTTGGTAAGCAAACCTTCTACGACAGCTTCATAACTTTCCAAGAACTGTGCAACAAGTTCCTTTGAGTACTCGTTGGAATGATACTCTGCCTTTACCTGATACTTGCTTTCACGAACGAAAGCCTTCAAGTAAAGCGATGCATCGAGCGTGCTATTGCCGATGCGTTCTGCCTGCATAGGCTTGTCGCACATCTTGTCATCGGCAAAAAGGGAAGCATGCCAAGCGAACATACTGTTGCTCTGAGGTTTGATGTCTTCCATCAGGTCGCTAAAAGAATAGATATCATGCTGCCTGCATCCGCTCATTTGCTCTTGTCCTGCCTTGAGGAAGTCGAGCACTGAAGTATCGCCATCGAACTTTGCATAGACTGGCAAAGTCTTGACAAACATGCCGACAGTATTCTTGAGACGCTTGTCTTGTCTGCCGTTATAGACAGTTGTGAAGAGCGACTCCTGTTCGTTGTTGAACTTTGCAAGCAGAAAAGAATAAGCAGAAGTGAAGAATGTACTCTTGTAGATTCCGTTTTCTTTGCAGAAGGTCTCCACACTTTCTATACTTACATTTAATGTGTGGAGCAGACTGTCTTCTGTGATCTCTTGCTTCTCAAGGTCAGGAATGAGTTGAGTGAAGACATCGCCACAGTCGAAGTTCTTTGCATACCATTCCTTTGCCTCTTTGAAAGCAGCAGTTTGTCGCTTACATTCTTCATCCAGAGCAACTTCGCCTAAAGTGATTTCTTCCTTATCAAGTTCGATCCCGTGATATGCTTTGTCAATATCGGCAAGTAGAAGATGCATCGAAGTTCCATCCACAATGATATGATGATAATCGATGAAGAGGTAAAGATGACTTGAATCGCGAAGCAATCTAATGTGGAATAATTGATCATTATAAATGTCAAAAGGCTTCACCAACGAGGCTTTGACGGTATCTATATCACCTATATCTTCAGGCTTTAGTGTCCAATCTGTATTAGAATCTATGTTTTGCATAGGTTCCCCCTCATCGTTCAGCACAATACGAGTAAAGAGAGTTGGATGTGCTTTTACTGCTGTCTCGACTGCCTTGCATAGCCTTTCTGCATCAAGACTCCCATCGAGCGTATAAAGATAAGGGAGATTGTAGCAAATCTCTCCACTATGATTGATGCATTCTACATAAATGCCGTATTGTGTTTTACTTAAAGGGCTTGCCATTGTGAATTAAAAAATAAGAATTATGATTTGTCTTTTACCATTTCTTTGATATGATGCGAGGTGAAACGACGAGTGAGAACCAGGCCCATTTCAAGTCTTCGTTTTCTTCGGCTCGCTTCAGCTTCTCCATCGTTTCTGTGCTTGCCATATAGGAGAATCCTAGGGACACCTTTGCATCTTTCAGTATTTGATAGGATGCTTCTATGTCTATGTCGTGTCCTAAAGTCTTGTTTATTCCATCTAGACTGGTTGCCATTGCCAGATAATGATATGTCGCAGACAAATTCAATCCCTTAATAGGGTTATAGGTAGCTCCTGCATAGAGGTTCTGAAGGCCTGGACTGAAAGTATCTTTAACGGTCTGCACATAGAAGAAGTCCATCATGCCATAGAACTTGTGATGAGAGCCATAGACTGGGTTGAAGTACTTAATGGCTTTATGACGCACCAAGCCGATTCCTCCATGATTGCGTACCACAAAATAATCATCTCCGCTTAGATAGTCATAACCTGCAACAAATCCCACTTGTTTTGTAGCCTGATATTGTGCTTTGATACTTGCCATCCAAGCATCCAGCTTTATTCCCTTTTGGGATTCCTGTTCTATTGTAGTTCCAAATTGATGATAATAAGAACCTTCAAACGACCAGTTCTTGGGATGATATGCTATGTATCCGCCTATCAATTGCTGATATTCCGTTTTAGCAGGATTGGTAAGACTCTCAGGATTATCTTTTTCACCAGCCTGCAAACCGATGTTCATAAAGAGTAGGGAAGCGCCTAAAGGTGTCTGGGGAATATCGTAATGATACCATAATGTATGCAGAACTTTGTATGGTTGCGCGCCATCAAAGTAATTTGTGCCACCTGTAATATTCTCCGCATTCTGGTTGAAGCCCAGAATAGCATGAATCTTATGCCCATAACCTTCATAGCCGAGCTTTAGGACATCGTGTGAAAGCGCAGCCATAGCCCAGTCGTTGGCACCAATGATGCGTTCGTCGTCGTAAGACAAAACCTGTCGTCCTATCTGAGTAAAGAGACCATGCTTCGTATATAACTTAGCCCAAGCCTCATACAGATTGAAGCTTCCTTTGCCGCTTTGCCCCCAAACACCACTATGCTGAGCAGTTACCTTTGCTTCGATATAAGGCCGCTTGTAGCCAAGAGACAGGCGAGTCCTTTCCATAAGGAACTGAGCGCGGTTTTCCGTATCTCCTTCTGTAAACCCACCAAAGCGCATTTCGCCTCGACCAAGCATGTTCAGGTTCACATCAACCTGATTCTTGCCTTCATCTTTATCAGGCTGAGTTCCCTCTTCTTGAGCGGATAGAGAAGTGGCGAGAAGAAGCAAAAATAGAGTTATTCCTTTTCTCATTCTACCTCGAAGATGTTGATGAAGCCTGTAAGTTTGAAGACACTCTTGATGTCCTCGTTCATGTTCTTGAGGACGACCTTGCTTCCTCCAGTCTTCGCACCTTTCAGAATACTGATGAGGATGCGGAGACCACTTGATGCGATATACTCCAAGTTCTCGCAATCGATGATGACATCGAGTCCGTTTGTTGTGTAAAGAGGCTGAAGCGTCTTCTCCACTTCGGCTGCCGCAGCAGTATCAAGTTCGCCTTCTAACGTAACCAGATACTTGTCTTCCTGTTTCTCAATGCTTGTTTTCATGTTATGTTGTTTTATAGTTTTTACTTAGTGTCAATACATTTTTGCCGTTGATTCTCTCATAATTGATGGAGTCCATGAGTTCGCGAACGAGCAATATGCCGAGACCTCCAATAGGTCGTTCTTCTGCAGAAAGTGTTGTGTCTGCTGCAGAGACTTCTGTCGGATTGAAGGGAATGCCTGAATCTGTGATGATGAACTTCAGTCTTTGGCCGTTCGAGGTTGCTCGAATGTTCACTTCTCCCATTTTGCCTGAAGGATAGGCATATTCCATTACATTTACTACGGCTTCCTCAACTGCCAGACGAAGCTTGCCTGCCAGCGATTTCTCAATGCCCAACTTCTCAGCAATCTGCTTTATAAAAGGTCCGAGTGCCTCTATCTCTTTCACATCATTATGAAGCGTGAGTCCTTCTCCTTGCACTTCTTGTTCCTGAGATGGAGTATAGCGAAGCGCCAAAAGCGTTAGGTCGTCGCTTTGCTCAGTATTTTCCGAGAATTGCTTCACCTCAGAAATGATGGCTTCGAGCAATTGTTTGGGGTCTGTCGAACCACATTCCGAAACCAGTTGTATCGCCTTGTCTCTGCCCAAGAACTTGCCTTTAGCGTTTCTGGCTTCAGTCAATCCGTCAGTATAGAGGAAGAGTGTTGAGCCAGGCTGCAAGGTTGTTGTCTGCATCTCATAATTGGTATCTTCGAAAAGACCTATCGGAAGATTGGGCTTTGCCTCTAATAGAATTTGTTGATCTACGAGAATCGGCTTCTCATGACCTGCATTACAATAGCGAAGATGGCCTGTTGGAAGGTCCAGAACGCCGATGAATAGGGTGACGAAGATGTTGGCCTTGTTGTTGCGGCAAGCCATTTCGTTCAGTTGCTTCATGATGTGGGCAGGATTGCTTTCGCGAGAAGCAACATTGCGGAAGACTGTCTGCGTAATTGCCATAATCAGGGCGGAAGGAATGCCTTTCCCGCTTACATCACCAATGCAGAAGAAGAGTTTTCCGTCGCGAATAAAGGCGTTATAGAGATCGCCACCAACGGCTTTGGCAGGAATAAGACGCCCTTCCACACAAACATCCTCGTTGATTGCCTGCGATTCCTCAGCCGTAGGAAGCAAGGCTTGCTGGATGTTGTTCGCAATTCGCAGTTCGCCATTGGTTCGTTCCTGTTCCAAAGTCTTGAGTTTCAGCTTCTTTTCATTACGAGCAAAACGGTCTATCATGAACAACAGAATGCCAAAAGCGAGCAGCGAGAGCAGAAAAACTCGAAACCGTAACTTCTTGAGCGAGGCAAAAACCTCATCGTCGTAGCAAACCACAGCTATTTGCCAATGCGGCTTTCCCCTCATATTCGCATAGTAAACGCAGCCGTCGCGACCTTTTATATCAAAGTCTATCAGTTTGCTTCGGCCACTCAGACTCTGCTTGCGAGCAATTGTACTATCGTTGATGAGGCGGATGATTTCGTCTGGAATCGCTTTGCTGACGTTCTTTTCCGAAGGTCGGATTATGGGCTTGCCGCTTTCCGAGAGAAGGAGGAGGAAGGAAGAAGGGTAGATGTGCCTGCTATTGAGGGTATCGCTAAGCCATTCCAGCGAAACGTCTATGCCTGCAACTCCTGCCAAAACACCAGATTTGTCGCGAACCGGCATTGAATAAGAGGTCACGATTTCCTGCGCTCCCTCATTATCCACATAAGGATCCACCCAAACTGCATCGTCCAAAGCAATCGCTTCCCTATAGAAGTCGCTCTCAGTATAGTTGTGGTTCAGGCCCGCAATCTGCATGGAAACAACTGAATCTCCCGTTTTTTGAACATAAGGCTCAAACAGTTCTCCCTTCGATGGATAGTAGTTTGGGACAAAAGCAACTGAGCCGCCTCGCAGATTCCGACCAAGCGAAATCATTCGACTGACTGCGCTATAGACGGAATCTGGCTGGGGAAGCGTCTCGCGAATGTCCCAAATGTGGTTCTTCAGAATGTCTTCAGCCGAGCATAGAGTGCTTTTTATCAAGATAGCTTTCAGCGTCAACTCCATTTCTGCATGCTTCTCCAGATTCTGCTCCATCAAGTCGCGAGTATAGTTGTAGCGCACCAGAGAAATCAACTCCAGCAGTATGGCCGCCACAATTATAATGAGAAGGCCTTTGCGTTTTCCTAGCGAAGGGATGAAACTTTTCATGCAGATCGAAGCTAACAATACATTATTAAATATATCGAATGCAAAGATACTAAATAATTTAAATTGCATGCAAGTTTTTCTTCGAAAAGATTTCCTAAAGCAGATAGAAGCCACTATTTTCAAATGCTCCACGTTAACTTTCCAAACTTAACGTGTGTCGTTGGCAAACTTAACGTGTTACGTTTGCATTTTAACCTGCAGTCGTTTTATAAGGTAACCAGACTTTTTTCTCAAAATTCGAAGTTTAATTTGCTTAGTTGCTTAAAAATTTCGTATATTTGCAGCAGATAAAGAGAGGAAATCCATAATTAAAATGAACCAGGAAAAACTTTTGGTGCTCGCTACCATCCTTATTTGCAGCCTAACCTCTTGCAGTTCTGGCTGCAAGGAGTGCAAAGCCGTTAATGCAACCGATAATACTAGCCAGTTCGTGACCATTACAGATGTGGTACCTGATGCCATCCTTGAAATCCGTTACTTCGGCACCTACAACTTCGTTGGCACACGCATCGACGGCTACGAGGAGCCGACGGCTCTCTTAACCAAGCAGGCCGCTGATAGTCTGAAAGCTGTGAGTGATGATGTAAAAGCCTTGGGGTATCGCCTGAAAATTTACGATGCCTATCGTCCGCAGAAAGGCGTTGACCACTTCGTGCGCTGGGCTGAGGACATCGCCGACACACTAATGAGGCCCTATTTCTATCCCGACCTCGATAAGAGTGTGCTATTCGACCAAGAGTATATCTGTGCGAAGAGCGGACATACAAGAGGCTCTACCGTTGACCTAACACTCTTCGATATGGCAACAGAGAAAGAGGTTGATATGGGCGGCACTTTCGACTGGTTCGGCCCTGAGAGTCATCCCGACTTCTGCGGTAATCCTGAAACAGGAGCATACAACGGAAATAACTCAAAATCGCCAGCAGGTCGCTCCATTACTCTCGAGCAATTCCAGAACCGCATGATTCTCCGTCAGGCAATGCTCCGTCATGGCTTCAAGCCTTTCGATACTGAGTGGTGGCACTTCACGCTGAAGAACGAGCCTTTCCCCGATACCTACTTCACCTTCCCTGTAAAGCAGTTGGTCATGAATTAAAAAATGAAGAAACTCTGTCATTACATATCGGAATACATGGGAGTGCTAGTGTTGGCGGCTGCTTTACTGGCACTGGCGTTCCCAAGTGTACTGCAACAAGTACCAACGACGGTTATCAACTACCTGCTTGGTGTGGTGATGTTCGGCATGGGACTGACGCTGAACTTGCAAGACTTTAAAATCGTGTTCAGTCGCCCGAAGGATGTTCTCATAGGCTGTTTGGCACAGTTTACTATCATGCCACTGTTGGCATGGGGATTGGCGAAAGCATTCCAACTTGACGAAGCTTTGGCTCTTGGTGTTGTGCTTGTAGGCTGTTGTCCTGGAGGCACGGCTTCCAATGTTATTACCTATTTGGCGAAAGGTGATTTGGCACTTTCGGTTGGGATGACAGGTGTTTCTACACTTCTTGCTCCTGTTATGACACCCTTATTGACTTGGGCATTGGCTGGAAAGAGTGTTAATGTCGATGTGGTTGGTATGCTGCTGAGTATTCTCTGGGTAGTGATACTGCCAATAGTCGTAGGATTAATAGTAAAATGGCTTTGGCCCAAGTTCACAGAGAAGGCTACGGACTATCTCCCTGCATTCTCGTCTATTGCTATTGCCCTCATCGTAGCTATCATCATTGCCGTCAATGCCAGTAAGTTGATGGTTGGCGGATTGATTATTGTTGTAGTCGTTATGCTTCACAACCTTTGTGGACTGACCCTTGGCTATCTTATTGGATGGCTATTGGGACTTGCCCGGCCAAAGAAGCGGGCTATCTCCATTGAGGTAGGCATGCAGAACTCCGGCCTCGCCTCATCATTAGCCACGCTCCATTTCGCAGCCTATCCCATGGCCACCATACCTGGTGCAATCTTCAGCGTGTGGCACAACATCAGCGGAGCGATGATAGCCTGGCTATATGCAAGAGCGAATAATAAGTAAAGCAAAATGGACTATTTTCCCACGCAGAATCTACTTTCCGATACAAAATCTAATATCTGCAAATATAATTCTTTGATAGTCAACGATATATCATTATTTTAGAGGGACATAAGTTATGTCGAGGGACGTCTGAGGGACAGAAAATTGGCAAGAATCTGCAAATGACGTTGCCGCCAAAAAAAGAAAAAGCAAACATCTGAAAATATGGCGATGCGTTTCTTTGTCGATTCACATTTGTTAACACGGATTTTTGCACATTCTTGCATTCGCTGTGAAGCGAGTGCATTTGTGCTTCAATCGCTGTCCCTCCAAATAGCCTTTTCATGCTCATTTCTTTTCAGTTCTTTGCAGATGTTTATATTATAAC
>JAFYNL010000012.1 GCA_017548075.1 Bacteroidaceae bacterium
CACCGTGGGCGGCCTGATCGTGGGCATCATCGCCTACTTCGGCTACAACTGGCTCACCTCCAAGGTTTCCTTTCTGAGGATATCCAGTCCTTCGCGAACGATGCGCTGCAACTCGAGCTTCGAAGAGTCCACGAACTCTGCGATGGCGAAGTCCTCGGGAGCAACCTCGTAGATGCCCAAAGCTTCCTGACGGTCGATATCACCTGCGATAATCGACTTGATGAGATAGCCTGCATAGATGTCCATCGGGAAGACTTTGTCGTACTCTCCGCTCATAATCATATGACGTTCACCGCCTTTGACGCGAGCATCGATGACGTATTCCTTCTTCTTACCAAAGAGCCAGCTAAAGTAGCTGCGATGTGTGCTGAAGGTGTTGAAACGAGGCATGATCCAACCCAGCATTTCGTCGGCATGGTCGCCTTCAGGAATGACGTTCACTTCGGTTGCATGAGCACCCAGCCAACCCTCGGCAGAGGTCTTGAGGCCGGTCATCACATTACCGCTGATGATGCGTGCTCCCTCAGCATTTATCGTGCCTTCGAGCAGAGTGTTCAACTTCTGGCCGACCATCACCTTGTAGTACTTCGGCTCCTTCACCTCGCTACCTGCGAGAGCGATGGTGCGGGTGAAATCGACTGTACCGTTCTTCAGGAGACGACCAAGGAAGATGACTTCCTCAGCACCAAGCGTCCAAACCACTTCGCCTTTGTTGATGGGAGCGACATGATTGATTTGAACACCGACGTTTCCTGCAGGAGCGGGACCATCGAAGACGTTCACTTCACAGTCCTTTGCCTCAGTCAGAGCCTTAGCGGTCTGCTTTGCGCTCACGCCAAGATAAACCTTTGCGAGCTTTGCCAGAGCGGAAAGACCTGCCTGGAACTCAGCCTCCTGACCTTCAAGGACGTACTCAAAGTCCTGACTCAGCGGCATACTGTTGAACGCGCTCACAAAGATAGCCTTCGGAGCATCTTCAGGATTTGCCACAACATCATAGGGACGTTGACGCAGGAAAGCAAACAAACCGCTCTCCAACATGAGGGCTTTCACGTCGCCCTTAGTGTCGAACTGGCGTGCTTCCTGCTTGCCGTCAGCCTTCACACGGATACTCAGCAGTTTGCGACGGTCGCCGCGTTCCACCATGCTGACTGTTCCGCTGACAGGGCTCACGAACTTCACTTCGGGATGTAGCTTGTCCACAAACAAGGCATCCCCAGCCTTCACAGCATCTCCCTCCTTGACTACCACCTTAGGTTTCACGCCTGTAAAGTCATCGGGAACGAGTGCATACTCACCCGGACACTTTACCGTAGCGATTTCCTTCGTGGCTTTGCCCTTGAGATTGATGTCGAGGCCTTTGCGTAACTTGATTACTTTTGCCATATCTGGAATAGTTAATAAATGTTTTATTTCGCGCCGCAAAGATACAAATAAGTGAGCGAAAAACAAAAAGAAAACAGAAGTTTTTCTTTTTATTTCCAGACGAAAGCACCTTCAACGCAGTCAAAGGTACAAAAAAGGGGAGAAAAACAGACTTAATGCAAGTTTTTAAGGAAAAAGACAACCGTCTTTATTTGTCAACAAGCATCTTCTTGCCGTCCACGATATAGATGCCTGCGGGCAAGTTTATCATCTCCTCGCCACACACATTCACATGTGCCACTTTGTGTCCTTGCAAGTTGTATATTGTCAGAGGATGAGGTTTCTCTGATTTCAGCCGCAAGCCTCCACTAACAGCTTCCACGCTAAAATCATCATAAGTAAAGGCTTCTACGCCCACAATCTCGTCACTAAGCTTCACCCTCCAGATAACACTACTTGTGTGCTTGTTGGCATGTTTGGGGTCTTTTACATAAGGATTTACCTCGTCTGCCTTCACCCTTACGGTATTCGAGGTTTTCGTCGGGTCAAAGGCATCGTACCTCAATACCAGCTGACTCTCTGTCTCGCCTTCCAGTACCTTACCATTCAACAACCATTCAAAGTTTACTTTATTCGGAGACAGGCCTTTATAGTAGCGGGAAATATTGAAGGTTATCTCCTCCTCGTCCATTGTGACGGTCTTATCGGAAGGTTCATATTCAGCTATTACAGGCACGCGGCTGTGCAGTTCCTCAATGATGGCTTCACGGCAGACAGGACAGAATTGCTTGTTCAGGTACTCCATCTCGCATGTTCCATTTACAGGCTTGTAGTATTTGTCACCTTTTGTAGAACCACCTATCGGGAAGGCTCCCACGCCGCTATCCCCCCACCAATGCTTCCATTTTATGGTGTTGGAGTTGCTGTTGGCTGTCTGGTTGACATATTCACCCAAGTAGCCGTCGCCTGCAAAGTATTCGTCGGCCAGCGAAGCAAAGGTATGTCCGAACTCGTGTATGAAGATTTCCGAGGCGCTGTCGTGCATTGTGCATGTCAGATAACCACCTCCTGCCCCTCCATATTCCGTAGTATTGCACAGGATTCCAACCATCTGATAGTCAGGCATGAGGGCATTGAGCAGGTTGTATATCTTTGTCGAATTGTCGGGACAGGGAAGCCTGTGGATGTTGTACGAGTCGAAATGTATGCCGAAGTATGTGTCAACATTCTTGATAGGCATTGAAGAACCTTCTGGACAAACATAGACTCCGTTCCTTAGGACACCAGGATGGGAGATGCCAGCCTCGTTGGAGATGACCTCAATGGCATAGAGGTTGAACCATTTCCTATATTTGCTCATTGGAATCTTCTTGAACAGCGCATTATACAACTTCTTGGCATCCGACAGCAACTTCCTCTGCTGCGTGACCGTATATCCGTCGCCCAGCAGCACAAAGTTAATGGCTTCCGGCCCGATATATTGTATTGTATCAATTGGGAAGTCCTGTCCCTCCTGTTCACGGAACTCGCTGGCCGACTTTCTCCTGCCCGGCTTTACGTCGTCGAAAGTGTTCACCATACATTGGGCATTTACTTCGGATGCAACCATGCCAAACAGCATCAAAGCTGCCAGAGTATATTTCTTCAATCGATTCATTTGTGAGGCGTTTTTTGTTATTTCGGTTGCGAAGTTACAAATAATTAAGGAATGGGCATAGTAATTCGTTAGATTTTCCTTGGAAAGGAATGTTTTTTGATATTTTTCTTCATTAGGTTTGGGATTATTACAACTTTTTTGTTTAATTTTGCAGCAGACAAAGCGAGTCACTTTGTGGCAAAGCAGCGTCTAATAATCTTAATGGAATCCTAAGGCTGAGCACTCCGTTTGTAAGGACGGCCAAAGGGAAAAGGACGTTTTCTAAACGTTACTATCTGTGTTCTCAAACTTAGCAACTTTGAAACTATGCACAGAGGTAATGCAACGAAGCGTCTGCGTGGGTGTATTATATCCTATCCCATATAATCACTCGGCGTGGGCTGGCTTGCGTTGCTTATCCTTGCACAGGGGGCAATGCTAAGGCCTGAGAACAGGGATAGGCGCGAAGAGATAACTCCCACGCCTTTTTTCATTTTCATACACTGATACAATATGAACGCCAAATTGGGGAGCAGGAGGCAGATAACTAATTAAGCTATGGGAAATTACACAAAAAGCCTAACCACTTCTAATTCGGAAAAGGTTATTATAGAAGCTAAGTTTAGCAAAGTCAGGTATTTCTATACAATAATAAGTTATGCGTTGTCATTGTTTTTTTTCATTGCACTATTAGGAGTTCGTGACAATTATGGAACTAATAGCGAAAGTATCTTTAGAGCAACAAGCGATGAGTTCATATATGGAGGAATTTTCTTTATGTATCCTTTTGTATTGGGCTGCATCAAATTGCGAGACATTCTATCACAAGAAGTAGCATTAACAAACAAAAGGTTAATAATCAAAACCGGAGCATCTGATAAAGACACACATGACTTGCCGATAAACATTATTCAGACAATACAAATCGAAGGCATGTCTTTATCTGTATATAGTCTGAATGGTTCTGTCGTGAATATTCATTACATAAAAAACATACAGCCACTACGAGAGGCAATCCAAGAAGTGTTGAACACAAAAGAGACACTAAGTAATTCTGAGCTACAGACGCAAGCCCTGCTAGGAATCTCTCAATTGAACTTTAAGAAAGAAAAAAGTGGTTGTATGGACGAGATTGCCACTTGGCTATTTTGGCTAGTCTTAGTTCCCTTGATGGGTGCCTTCTTTGGCATGTTTATTCAATCAATTTAAAAACATCCAAAAGCCCGACAGTAATGTGAATAAACTCAAAATGTTAAGCGAATCTGCTCAATGCACAAACGCTTTTGAGCCGAGTTGTTGTTAAAATATGAGCCGATTGCCAGGAGTAACTCAACTTTTTTCCTTTTTTGCATCGTGTTTGCAGAAAAAAGTGTACCTTTGCAATGAGAAACATGAATCTATAGCATGAAAATGGCAGAAGCAAATGAAGCATTAGTCGCCATTCTGAAGAAGAGCCACGAACAGGCAATGAGTGGTGAAGCGATTAAGATGGACGAAGCAGAACGTTTCATACAAGACAAGGTCTATGAACTTACAAGTCCTGTGGACGCCTATTGCGTTGCAGAGCCTTTCTGAGGTTTTAGAGTATACTTACACAGAATTTGGCGAGCGACAACTTCGCAAGTTAGCTACTCAAATATATGCCGTCTGTAGTCGTCTTGCAACTTTTCCATTGTCTGGGAAACGAGAAATTGCGATTACAAAAACAACAGGCATTGAGTATCGAAGCATTCTTGTCATCAAAGAAATCAAGCTGCTTTATACCATTTGTGATGATACCCTCTTTATTGAATTCGTAAAGAACACTCGAATGGACGATTCGACAATGCTTGCGAAACTAATCCCAAACAAATAGGTTTGTCAGGAATTTGGAAATTTTTGACCTTCTGAGAATGGCTTATTTGAGCGCGAGACGAGCGACGGACGAAAAGAATCGATTCTCAGAGGGGAAGGACATCTGCTGATAATCAGCAACTTAGCGTGTAAAATTTGTTTACGAAGGCAGAAAGACAGGGCAAAAAGGCGTGTTTTGAGGCCCAACTTCACTAGTGAAATCGGCAATTTTAACGTGTTAAGTTGGTAAACTTAACCTGTTATGTTTGCAAACAACCCTAGTTAAGTTTGAAATCAATCTGCTTCGAGACCTCAAACTTGACCTTTTACCAAAATCTTTACAAAATTTTTCGTCTTTTAACAATGGCTGTTTTCCGCACTTTTGTAAAGTTTTTTCCCTGCAAAGTTCTCTTATCGCTTCAAGGCTGGTCTGCCGTAAAGGTCGTAACTGTTGCCAGTTTCGGAATCCCCATCAGTAATGATGATGCCTGAACGATTCAGGATCTTGCGGAAGGAAACCTTCGACTCAGAGCCCTTCGCATCTTGAAGCGACTTGATGCCTGTTACATCAGGAAGCAACTTGAGGATCTGATACTCCTCTTCCGTAATAGGAATAACGGTTCCGTGTCGAGGCGTAAAGGCACCTTGAGTAGCTGTATTCTTGCGGAATGTGAACTGGAAGAGGTCTGGCGAAGAGCAGAATTGGTAGTGCCCATTCATGTAGCAATCGTACATAAGAATCCAGTCGTCGCTATTGATGAGACGGAAGATTCCTGCTCCCTCGACTGCCTCTGTGGTTTGCTGCAAAGTGCCTGAAGGGCTGCCCCATTGCGTGCCTTCCTGTCCTTCAGGAGCCGTCAGACTTGTGGCCGTCACTTGACAAATGCCTCCAGCACCTTCGTTCTTATAGAACGCATGATAGAGTCCGTCGTTCTCATTAAAGACGATATCCATATCTATGGTAGCTCCGCCTCTGTCGTAGAAGTAGATGGGCTCGCCTTCTAGGTCGGTAAAGTCCTCATTTGCATAGGCATAGAAGACTTTGTCGTAAGTAACTGTGCCGTCGTTTGTCAGGATAGAGAAGTAAACGAGGTACTTTCCTGCAACTGGATCGTAGATAGTTTCTGGAGCCCAAACGCGGGTAACATTAGCGAAATAAGTGCCTGCGTAGCGAGTTGGGAAGTGTACAGTGCTGCAAGTCCAGAAGACAAGATCGTCGGAACGCATCAGCACCATTCCTCTGTTACTGCTCCATCCGAGGGCACTTCGCATATCGGTAGCCACCATATAGAAGCGTCCATCCTCTCCCCTCAAGATATGCGGATCGCGAAGACCATTCATAACTGTGTTCCCTTCGGCATAGACAACGGGTTTGCCATCGTTGATGACGGTATAATCATAGCCGTTATCGGAGAGAGCGTAATAAATGTTTTCGTTGTCGTTACTTGGGAAGAAGGCAAAGAGATAGTGGGAATACGGGCTATCCTTCTGGTGAACATAGACATCGAAGGTCTTTGTGACGCTTTGTCCTCCGTTAGTCAGAGTGGCAGTAAGTGTGACATGAGTACGAGTTTCCTCAGGCACACCAACGACTTTTCCTGCATCCGAAAGCAATTCCGTATTGTCGGATTGCCAAGTGATGGTAGAGCCGAAAGTGCCTTTCGAAGGCAGATCGACGCCTTCATAAAGGTTGTTGATACTGCTGGGAAGCGTCAAAGCCTCGAAGTCCATTTGGAGAGCCTCCTGAGTACTGAGGTTGTTCAAGGCCTCGGCATGAGCCGCCAGTTCGGCTATTTCATCGGAACTGATGGCAGTATTGTAGATGCAGAAGTCAGCATAAAGAGCGTCTTTGAGGTAAGCATCACCATCATAGCAGCTCCTACCCAAGTAGTTCATCACAAGTCGATTCAGGTCTGCAGGTCGAGTTCTGAGGTTAGTATTCTGGTTCTTCCGTTGACCGTTCACATAGAGAGAGCCTGTATTGCCGTCCTGAACATAGGTAACATTCACCCATTCCCCTTGAGCGATGGGCATAGCGGCAGAAACGCCACTCTCCCCACTCCAGTTTGTTGGCGAGATAGCATAGCGAGAATCCTTCGCACTCAAGAACAAATAACCTTGGCTGGAACTCTTGGCAAAGCACCAAATGAAGTTGCCGGCACCAGAGACGGAAGTAGTCTTGGGCACATAAAGTGTCGTACTTATCGAGAATGCCTCGTCGAGTTTGTTCACAGCTTTACCAAAGTTTTCGCCAAAATCGAAATAACCATTCGAACCACCCAAGTCAAGTACAGGAGTCGAGCCAAAGTTCGTCAGTTCTGCTCCGTTCTTCAAAGTGCCCGTAAACTGGCCTTGAGCGTCAGTTAGAGATGTGAAGTCAAACAGGATGGGGAACGTCACATTCTCTGTTTCCTGCTGAGGACGGGCTTCGGAGAGCAGCTTCACTTCCGCGTCTGTGAGTGCTTTCGAGTAGATGCGGAAGTTATCCATCAAAGTGTTGGTCATATAGGCATCAGCCGCATAAGGCGAACGTCCCAACCAACTCTGGCTGATACTGGAAGCGAAACTTGAAGGGCGAATGGAGGTCGAGACTGTTCCCTTCTTTGTTCCGTCAACATAAATGAAACAATCATTGCCGCTCTGAACTACTGTAACCGTGTGCCATTCCTCTTCGCGAAGCGCTTTTCCGGAGTAAGCCATATAGGCTGAAGAGTTCTTAATCTCGTAATACCAGTCGACGTTGCCAGCCTTATTGACAAGAGCAGAGTATTGTCCTGTTCCGTTTCCTATGGCCCAAGCCCAGCAATAACTGTTCAAAGAGTTGGGAACGCCTATATTTATATCTAATGAAATGGTGTAGTCGGCACTAAGTTGGTTGAACACTTCGCGAGCCATCGCTGTGCCAAGATCCAAATAACCCTGGCTGTTTCCAGTTGAGAGGACTCGGTTTCCGTCGTCAAGAGTAACGAAAGAGGCTGAGCCATTCAAGGTTGCAGAATAAGTTCCACTATCGTCACCATTGTTAGTAAAGCTGTAACTGACTAAGAGATTGCCAATCTCGTCAACGGAATCTGCTGCTTTCATCGGCATAATCATGCTGGCAAAAAGAGCGCAGCAAAGCATTAGAGTAAGGTTTCTTTTATTCATAATCGGCCTTCAAGGTATTAAAAAGATGTTTGTTGAGGGCAAAGATATGAAAATTTTCCAAATTCATACGAAAAAAATCGAACAAAGTTGTAATTCTTTTGTACCTTTGTAGCTGAAAACTACAAAACAGGTCGCTTATCAAAGCAACTAAATACATATTCCGTACCATCGTTAGTCTGCTGGCAGTCATCTACTTGGCTTTGCTGCTTCTGACTTCCCTTCCTGCCTTCCAACGCTGGAGTGCTGGAGTTGCATCCAATTATTTGGAGGAAAAGGTGGGCACGAAAGTCAGCATTAAGAACCTGAAACTGAATATGTTAGGCCGAGTGGTTCTAGATAATGTCGAACTCTACGACCAACGCGATACCTTGATGCTTCAGGCCACAAGAATTGCTGCGAAAGTCGACCTGATGCCCCTCATCGAGAAGAAAATCCGCATTTCTGGAGCCCAACTCATCGGCACAAAAGCCATCATTTACAAGGATGGGGACGAACCTTTCAATTTCCAGTACTTTGTGGATGCTTTCTCGAAGAAGGATACGACCACTACCCCACTCGACCTCGCAATTGGAGCCTTGGTTGTGAGACGAGGAGATGTGCGATTCGACCTGCTTGATAAGCCTCGAACACCAGAGAAGTTCGACCCCAATCATCTGCATTTGAGCGACTTAAGTCTGACTGCAAGAGTGCATTACAAAAAGCCGGATTCGCTTTCTGTCGACCTCAGAAAACTCTCTTTCCGCGAGCAAAGTGGACTTGACCTCAAGCATCTTTCCCTCGAAGCAGAAGTTGGGAAGCACAATTCAGCAGTTCGAGATTTGCAAATAAAACTGCCGAATACTTCCTTAGGACTCGCTCAACTTAATGGGAATGTTGGGTTGAAGTCATTCAAGGAAAAGGAGGACTTGCTGAAGACCTTAGGGTTAAATGGAAACTTAACAGGTTACGTTTGCCCTCGCGACGTGGGTTGTTTGGCAACGCAACTGCAGTCGTTTGGCGACGTCATTAACCTCTCTTCAGAATTCATTTTGGCGAACAATATTCTGCGACTGCCCAACCTCTCCGTCAAAGACAATGGTGGCAACATTTCCCTCGTTTGTGATGCGACAATTCAGGACATCAAGAACAATCCTTCCCTCTTTGCCGACATCGACGAACTGCGGACTGGAGCGGGTTTGCAGCAATTCCTGACTGAGAATCTGCAAGGTCAGGCAAAGGAAATCAGTCCGATTCTCAGCCGATTGGGAAGCACGAAATCGAGTGGCACAATTGCCTATCAGGATAAGGAACTCCGCACAAATCTGCTGACGGAAAGCGAGCAAGGAACCGTTTCGCTGAATGGAACTCTCCATAATATGCAGGAAATTGATGCGAAAGTTTCTGCCAAAGACCTCAAATTGGGCAATCTCCTCGACCTTTCTGGCGAAGATAAAGGTATGACGCTTTCAGCCGAGGCCGATGTTCTGGGCAGTCTTCCGAGCAAAGGCAGGCAAGCGAAACTCACAGCCAAAGGTTTGCTTAACAGTCTCATTTACAAAGGTTACGAGCACAGAAACGTTCGTTTTGCAGCCCAAGTCGATGGCGAATCAATTGGCGGAGAACTGATGACGGACGAACCAAACGGGCAAGCTCTGGTTCATCTGCAAACTGCAAAGCAGCAAGGAAAGCGTTCGCTCGTTGCAAAAGCGCAGCTGAAGGACTTCTCGCCACATAATATGAGGCTGACTAAAGGCTATGAAGGAGAGCGTTTCAGCGGCACAATTGATGCGAATTTTGCTGATTTCGACCTCGACAACCTGCAAGGCGACCTCCGACTCAGCAATTTCGAACTGGCATCGGAAGACAAAGGAACGCTTCGTTTGGGCGATATTGAGTTGGGAAGCAACGTCTCTGAAGGCACTCAACACCTTGATATTCAAAGCGATTTCCTCAATATAAAGGCCGACGGAAACATCAATTGGAAGTCTCTTCCGGCTTCCTTCACACAGTCTCTCAGACAGAATCTGCCCAGCCTCTTCACTTCGAATGCAAGCCATCAAAAGCCTTCGGGCAACGATTTCCGCTTCCATGTTCAAGTTCAGGACACAACTCTCGCCAAAAGATTGCTGGGAACGAACCTTCGTCTGCCTGCAAGAAGCACATTCGAGGGCACAATAAGTGACGCAATCGGGCAGATTTCGTTGCAAATGCACATTCCTCAACTCGAAATGGCAGGGCAGGAATTGCAGAACATAAGCTGCAGAGCAGAAGCCGGAAGTTCGTCCATCCAGACCAGCCTTCAAGGCGAACGCATCATCAACGGAATGCCTGTGGAAGTCAACCTCGATGCCTATGCAACCGGCGACAAAGTGACGTCTCGATTGCGTTGGGACAATAAAGGCCTCATCTCGAATATAGGCGATATCAGCATGACCGGCACAATTCGTCGCGACCTCGCAGACAAGCCTGCCATCGACGCCAAAATCAACAAGTCGAGCATCATTATCGGCGACTCGCTTTGGGCCATCAAACCTGCAACCATAAAGTATCACGATAAAGTCGTCGATGTAGAGAATCTCTCTATCAGTCAGGCAGATAGGCACATCACTATTGGCGGCAGAGTCTCCGAACTTGCTTCCGACACCTTGAGGGCCGAGCTTGCCGACATCGATATCTCTTATATCATGGACCTTGTGAACTTCCACAAAGTCGATTTCGACGGGCGAGCAACAGGAAGTATCTACGCCACCTCGCTCATGAAGGAACCCTTTGCCGACGCTTTCCTGCAGGTAAAAGAGTTCACCTTCAACGCCGCAAACCTCGGAGATATGGACCTCTACGGCAATTGGGGCAAGCAAGAACGCGCCATCATCCTCGAGGCGGATATGAGAGGACCTGTGCCCGAACATCGGACTCAAGTGCATGGAACCATCATTCCGGGTAAGGGAATGGAGGACGGACTGAACCTGAACATTCAAACAAGCCACATCGACCTCTCCTTCCTTAATAAATATACGAGCGGAATCTTCAGGGATCTGCAAGGACGAGCCTCGGGTTGGACGCGAGTTCATGGTCCGTTCAAGTTCGTCAACCTTGAGGGCGATATGCTGGTTAACGAGATGAAAATGCATGTTCTCGCTCTCGGAACGGACTATCATCTTGCCGGCGATAGCGTCATTCTGCGGCCTGATAACATCTGGGTTCGTGGAGCGCATGTCTACGACTACTTGGGAATGCCCGGAATGACTGAGCATACGGCCCTTGTTGACGCGCATTTGATGCACGATGCGCTCAAGAATCTGCGCTTTGACGTCAACATAGATGCCCACAATATGCTGGGCTACAACTTCCCGCACCAAGGGAGCATGAGTTTCTTCGGCACAGTTTATGCAGACGCTCAAGTGCATTTGAACGGCGTTCCAGGTACCGTAAACATCGATGTCGCCGCAGTTCCGATGCCTGGAACCACAATCAACTATAACACAGCAACAATGGGAACGGTTTCCGAGACTGAGTTCGTGACCTATTATTCCCAGAAAGATACCACGCAAGCACTTGCCGCATTGAACGACGAGGAAGAGGAAGCCATCTCGGCCGACATGCGAATCAACTTCGACATCGACGCCAATCCGAATGCCCAGATTCGCATCCTGATGGATCCAAGAACAGGAGACAACATCTCGCTCTACGGCAACGGACGACTCAGAGCACATTATTATAATAAAGGTCGCTTCCAGCTCTTCGGCACTTATCGAGTGGAGGAAGGCAACTACCGGATGTCCATTCGCGATGTCATCCGCAAAGACTTCACCTTCCAGCCTGATGGAACCATCGTCTTCGGAGGCGACGCCATGCAAGCCGCACTCAATCTGACTGCAAAACACACGGTTCCCAATGTCTCGCTCGACGACCTTTCCGCTACAGGACTGGGGCTCTCGAACACTCGCGTCGATTGTATCATGAACATTGGAGGTATGGCGAAGGAGCCCGTAATCAGTTTCGATTTCGACATTCCCAATGCCAACGAGGACGAGAAACAAATGGTCCGCTCTATGCTCAACACAGAAGAGGAGCGAGATATGCAGGCTATCTACCTGCTTGGAGTAGGTCGGTTCTACAGCTACGGCACTATGCTCGACACAAAGCAAACGAAGGGCAGTATGGCGATGAACTCCGTATTGAGTAGCGCCTTGAGTTCGCGTTTCAATCAGATTATGTCGCAAGCTTTGGGCGGAACAGGCTGGACGTTCGGCACGAATCTCCGAACTGGCGAAGAAGGCTGGCAGGAGCTGGATGCGGAGGCTTTGGTGAGCGGCAAGATGCTGTCGGGCAGACTCCAATTCAACGGCAACTTCGGCTACAGAGAGAACAAGTACAAGATGGGGAACAACAACTTCATTGGCGACTTCGACATCCAGTATCGGCTCTCGCCTCGCAGTCCGTTCTCGCTGAAGGCTTACAATCAGACGAACGACCGCTACTTCACCCAGTCCTCGCTCACAACTCAAGGCATCGGCATCAAGTTCCAACGCGACTTCGAACGCTTTAAGGAACTTTTCCTCAAGACAAAGAAGAAGAAAAAGTAATTACAGGTTTTCTGAAACGCGGCTGTAAGCTGGAGCAGACATCGGACAGAAATCCTTGTCGAGATACTTGAAATAACCTGCGATGGCTATCATTGCGGCATTATCCGTCGTGTAGCTGAAGCGAGGAATAAACACTTTCCAACCATAACGACGGGCATAGTCGTGGAAGGCATTCCTGAGTCCTGTGTTGGCCGAAACGCCGCCAGCAACGGCTACTTGCCGTATCTTCAGGTCCTTAGCAGCCAGTCGAAGCTTCTTCATCAGGATGTCGACGATGGTCTTTTCGAGCGAAGCAGCGAGGTCTTCTTTGTGGTGCTCGATGAAGTCGGGGTCGTCCTTAATCCAGTCTCTGAGGTTGTAGAGGAAACTGGTCTTCAAGCCACTGAAACTATAGTCGTAGCCAGGGATGTTGGGCTTGGAGAAGGTGAAGGCCTCAGGATTGCCTTGGCGAGCCAATTTATCGATAATCGGACCACCTGGATAGCCAAGCCCCATCACCTTCGAGCACTTGTCAATCGCCTCTCCAGCGGCATCATCGATGGTCTGACCGATGATTTCCATCTCCTTGTAGCTCTTGACGAGAACAATCTGACTGTTGCCACCACTAACCAAGAGGCAAAGGAAGGGGAACTCTGGCGACACATAATCGTCGTCGGGAGTGTGGATGAAATGCGCCAAGATGTGGCCGTGGAGGTGGTTGACGTCAATCATGGGAATGCCCAACGAAGCTGCCAAACCTTTCGCGAACGAGACGCCGACAAGCAGGGAACCCAACAGTCCTGGACCTCTCGTGAAAGCAATTGCGCTCAACTGTTCGCGTTCGATGCCAGCCTGCTTCAAAGCAGCATCCACAACAGGCACGATGTTTTGCTGATGAGCACGGCTCGCCAACTCGGGCACAACGCCGCCATAAGCCTCATGAACAGCCTGACTGGCCGTCACATTGCTCAAGAGGATTCCGTCCCTCAGCACAGCCGCAGAAGTATCGTCACAGCTCGATTCAATGCCCAAAATATAGCAATCTTTCATTTTTTCATTCTTTCATTCTTTCTTCAATGCGTCAGCACTTCCACCCCGTTCTCTGTCATCAGATACGTATGTTCCCATTGTGCGCTGTCGGCTCCGTCTTCGGTCAGGACAATCCATTCCGTCTCGTCCTCCTCGTCGCCACAAACATACCAGTCGCCGCCATTTATCATCGGTTCGATGGTGAACGTCATGCCAGGCACAAGAAGCATTCCAGAGCCTTTCTTGCCGTAATGCTCCACATCGGGTTCCTCGTGGAAAGCGAGTCCCACGCCGTGTCCGCAGAGGTCGCGAACCACGCTGAAGCCGTTCTGATGAGCATGCTTGGCAATCGCGTTTCCGAGGTCGCCAACGAAGACATACGGCTCGCTGCAGACCTGTTCTCCTATCTTGAGGCACTCCCAAGCCACATCCACGAGTTTCTGACGCTCAGGAGTCGTCTTGCCGATGATGAACATACGGCTGGCATCAGCATAGTAGCCATCCAGAATCGTCGTGCAATCCACGTTGATGATGTCGCCTTCTTCCAGGATGTCGTCCTCGCTGGGGATGCCGTGACACACCACATCATTGATGCTTGTGCAGCAGCTGTTGGGGAAGCCCTCGAAGTTGAGCGGAGCAGGAATGCCGCCGTGCTTGGTTGTATAGTCATAGACGATGCGGTCAATCTCAGCCGTCGTCATGCCTTCGCGGATTTTCTCGGCCACAGCGTCGAGCACAGCGGTATTGAGCACGCCAGCCTTTCGGATGCCCTCGATTTGCTCGGGAGTCTTGATGAGACTGGGCGTCGGCACCAGTTTGCCTTTCGCCTCCCACTCCATAATCTTGAGGTCCATCTCCGTCGGCTCCAGCCCAGCAGGCACAAACCAACGCGGCTTCTGTCTTTTCTTCTTTTTGCTCGTCATCGCAACCAATTTCTTCAATTCGGGCACAAAGTTACAACTTTTTAAATGAAAAGCGAATAACGACAAGCGAAAAAGTGCTCCGAAATAAAACAACCCTCAGTTAAAATCCAAACTTAACGTGCGTCGTTGGGCAACTTAACGTGCGTCGTTGACCTTCGTAACGTGTTATGTTTGCACTTTATTCTGCCCATGTTACCCCATTTTCGTAATAAGATGGTCTGTTTTGAGACAAAAGGCCTTCAAAACAAGTTCCAAGTATAATAACTGCGAACGACCCAAATTAGCGAAAACTATAGAAGAAAACATCAAAACATGCGTCTCAAGCATGTCTTTTGAGGCCTTTTAGAGGAGAAAATTAGCAAGATTTTGAGATTCAAGACAACAGCCAAAATGCCTTAATATATTGGCCTATAGAGAGTTAGACCATAATTAATCCTGCTCACAATCTCAAATCTCAGATCTCAATTAGTTTTTAATGTGGTATCTACATCCCTCACTTATATATATATTATATTATAATTAATTAATTATTAATAAGTTATAAATAATATAAGAGAGGTTTTTCGATGTAGATGGTACCTTTTTTTTTAATTGAGATTTGAGATAACTGAGATTGAGATAGTTCAGGTCAAACTTACTTCTTCTCTACAAGGCCTTCTACCTGAAGAAGTTCCTCCGTACCCTCACAATCACATAGGACAACTCTCCGTGTTAATTTTTGCCTGCATCCTTGCAACATATCATTCTTTTTTTGTATCTTTGCAGCGTGAATGATTAAATTAGCAGTATTATGGCAACAATCGTATTGCAAGTTCCCGACGAGAGCCTTGTCACGAAAGTAAAGCAGGCCTGCAAGATGCTAATGGGCGTGGCTTCGGTAAAAATACAGAAGGCTGCAAAGCAAAAAGAATATGATATTACAAAGACGGCCGGCTATCGCGAGGCGATGGAGGATGTAAAGCACGGACGAGTATATGAGGCCAAGAATGTGGATGATATGTTCATACAAATTCTTGGTGAAGAGGCATTAGACGAAATCCGTAATAACCATGTATAGCATTACCTATACCAAACGCTTTGACAAGGACTTGAAGCGATGCCTGAAACGAGGCCTCAAGTTGCAACTCATCCTAGAAGCGATACAACTGCTTGCAGCCACAGGCACACTTCCGGCTCAATACCGTCCACACAAATTGTCAGGCAATCTGCAAGGCCAATGGGAGTGTCACATCCAGCCGGATTGGCTGATGACATGGCAGCAGAACGACAACGAACTAACATTGTTATTCCTGCAAACCGGCACACATTCCGACCTATTCAAATAACCTATAATATAGTAAACATAGATAAAGCGGCTGCACTGGGAAGAGTGGCCGCTTCTTTTTGTGTGTAATATGTTGCAATTTCGCAAAATAATCAATAAATTTGCACTCAGATTGTTACAAATCGCATGCTTCGGCGTTATATAGATAGAAAGGCATAAATATAACCATTATGAAACACTTCTTTTCCATATTGCTTTTGCTCTGGGCAGTTCAAGCCTTCGGACAAAAGATTACGCTTCATATGCGCAACAATCAGACAATAGAGTACAATATCTCCGAAATAGACAGCATTACGTTCGATGAGGAAGTGTTCCTGAATTGTCCCGACGATAAACATCCCCATGCCATCGACCTCGGTCTGCCCAGCGGAACGAAGTGGTGTTGCTGTAATGTGGGTGCAAGCACGCCTGATGACCGCGGCGGCTACTATGCCTGGGGCGAGACAAGGGAGAAGAGCGTATATGATGATGTTAGCTATATATTCTTTGAGGGGCAAGACACTGACGGCGATGGAAGAGTTGACCAGAACGGTTCCTTTATCGACATCGGTTTAGACGACATTGCAGGCACGGACTATGATGTGGCTCATGTTCGTATGGGTGCTTCTTGGTGCATGCCATCGAGAGCACAGCAGAATGAACTGAGAAACTATTGCACCATAATGGGTATTCAGCAGAATGACGTAAACGGCATACTTGTGACAGGCCCGAACGGAGGTCAGATATTCCTGCCTTCCACTGGTTATTATTGGAAGGACACTTTCTACGACGATGGTAAGTATGGTAATTACTGGTCCTCCTCGCGAATCCAGACTGAAAACATTAATGTGTTCTGTTTGGTCTTCAATACGATAAATAGTAGTTCTTGGGATTGGGACAGTTCCAGATGTAGCTTTGGACGCAGCATCCGTCCTGTACGGAAACAATAACTTTAAAATATTACTTCATATTGTACGAAATATAAGAGCTTTAATATGAAACGCTTCATTTCCATAATCCTTTTGCTCTGCGCAGTTCAGGGCTTTGCCCAAGAGCCTCTCGACTCTGCATTCTGGGATGTGGAGATGGAGGACTCTGTGAGCGCAATGGCTATTAGGCCCGTCGAGCATCCAGAAGAGTTGCTGGATAGCATCATAGCACAACTTATCCGCGATTGGGAGCATCAGCCTACCGTTGCACATTGGTATCGAGTGGAAAATAGGACTTTCCCTTTCCCTAAGCACCCCACATACCCAGTCGTATCAAGTTGCATATTTCCAGCGGGAGCAGGCGTGCAGCTAAAATCATTAGGTAAGTCCGAGTGTTTCAGTTTCGAAGGACCAGTCAAATTATCGCCTCAGGACTCTGCAGGAATAATATTTAACTTAAACTTATCATCCACTCATCTCCCCATTCTTGCTCACGTTTTTGCACGTTCAGTATCGGACAATAAATCTAAAAGCGAGACTTTCAAAAAGCTGATGAGTCTGTATGATGTGAAAGTCTATAGTATCACAGACAACTCGGGCAGAGGTGTGTATCGCGTAAGTTATACTCCCAACAAGAAAATTAAATCATACAACTGGAATTATTATTCCATAATGGTTACAGGTTCCGCATATTTCGATCAAAAAACTCTGCGTCTTATACATGCTAACGGAGAACAGAAATATTGCCGATATTATCCTAAATTAGAAGTTTCGTCTGGCGGCATATATCAAGTGGATTATGAGATGGAAGGAGATACACCAGCCCTTCAACGAGCCTGGTTTGGTTCAAAGGAGGAAAAACCTGCTGGGGCTGGGATTACGGTTCAGAAACTTGAATAAAATGAAACGCTTGCTCCCTATATTGCTTTTGCTCGTGGCGGTTCAGGGCTTTGCCCAAGAGCCTCGGGACTCTGCTTTTGCGGAGAAGAAGGACTCGATGGCTCCTCATGTCATCAAGCGCATTAAGAAACCAGGGAAGTTGTTGGATAACATCATCGACCAACTGGTAAAAGACATGAAGCAAAAGCCTCAGGTTAAGAATTATCTGGTTGAGTCTGTCAATAAAGAAAGTGGTTCTGATTCGTGGAAGGTAAGGCTCATTCTTTCTGCGGAGGCTGGCATAAAGTTGGAACCTGTGAAAGGCGGGAAATTCATATATGAAGGTCCAAACGAGCTGACCAGCAAGGACTCTACTCAATTGCGTCTCTCGATAGATCTTCCCTTTAACCCGATTCTTGAAAATATAGATAATATTTCCTGGTATGAAGATATGTCGGAATCTATGGCTTTCAAGACAATGATGAAGAAATATTATAATGTGAAAGTATATAGTATCACCGACAATTCGGGCAGAGGGCTGTATCGCGTAATGTTTGCACCCAAGGAGAGAGAAATCAAGGTGGACTACGGGACGCATTTCTCTATTGCGGTTACAGGTACAGCATATTTTGACAGCAACACCCTGCATCTGACTCGCATAAAAGGCGAGGTTAGTTATCCGAAACATTCAGGCCGTTGGGGAGATGTCCACATGTTTAAGTTGAGTTTCCAAAAAATCACTCCTGTTCCTTTAATAAAAGTTCGCCGACTTTATCAGATTGATTACGACGATACAGACGGAACACCCGTGGTCAGACAAATCAAACATACAGAAATACACTATGACAAGATTGTGTCAAAAAGTACCGTACAGGAAATACCCGAATGAGATGAAACGTTTGCTTCCCATATTGCTTTTGTTCTGGGCAGTACAGGTTATCAGCCAAGAGCCTCTCGACTCTGCATTCTGGGATGCGGAGATGGAGGACTCCGTAAGTGCCCTTGCCATCAAGCCTGTCAAGAAACCTAAGAAGTTGCTGAATAGCATCATAACACAACTTATCCGCGATTGGGAACATAAGCCTACCGTTGACCATTGGTATCGAGTGGAAAATAGAACTTTCCCTAAGCGCTCCACGACCCCAGTCGTATCAAGCTGCAAATTTCCCGCGGGAGCAGGTATAGAACTAAAACCATCAGGGAATTTTGAGAGTTTCAGTTTCGAAGGCCCAGTCAAATTATCGTCTCGGGACTCCTCTGGAATATTGTTTACCCTAGGCGTGTTTTCCACTCATCTACCCATTCTGAATCACGTTCATCATCTTTCTTTTGAATCGGACAATCAATCAAAAAAAGAGGTTTTCAAGAAACTGATGAGTCTGTATGATGTGAAAGTCTATAGTATCACAGACAACTCGGGCAGAGGAGTGTATCGCGTAAGTTATACTCCCAATAAGAAAATTACAGAATCCAACTGGACATATTATTCTTTAATGGTTAAAGGTTCTGCATATTTCGATCAAAAAACTCTGCATCTAATACATGTTAACGGAGAACTGAAAAATTGTCGATATTATCCTAAACTGAAAGTTTCGTCTGGCGGCTTCTATCAAGTGGATTATGAGATGGAAGGAGATACACCAGTCCTTCAACGAGCCTGGAATGGGACAAAAGAGGAAAAACCTGCTGGGGCTGGGCTAATGGTTCAGAAACTTGAATAATACAGAGCCTCGAATTAACTTTCGGGGCTTTCTTTTGTTATGGTCTCTAATACTTCCTGATTGTTAATTTTTCTTCTTTCTTCGGAGGTAGGCCGCGATGCAGTTGCATGGCGTTACCTTTGAGTTGCTGGATGGCGTCCTGAAGATATTTGTTCGTCTCGCGCTCTTGATGAGAGGGAGCAACATTGTACTTCGACTTATTAGGCAAGAAGAAAGTGCTGTCCTGAAAGGCTATGCGCGCCTCTTCCCTGGTTCGCTTCACGATATCTGTCATGGCCCAAAGCGTGGAGTCGAAGCCCAATTCGTCGATGGTTTGCAACATATTGTCGCCCACATGTTTCGACTTTTTGAACGCCATCTCCTTCTCGCCCAGATTGAAGAGCAGATACTTGAGTTTCAACTGGTCTTGTATGATGGTGCCCGACATATTGGCAATCTCGGAGAAGCCGTGATCGTAGCGGTAGTCCATATGCATGGTGTATTGCACAGTATCGATGACGAGGCGACGACGGGCATTGTCGTAAGTCCGCAGGTAGAGTCCGCGCATTTGTCCGTCGAAGCGAAGGAGTTGGCAATTCTTGTAATCGACATAGAGCGTTCCTTCAAGGATAGGTTCAGAAGGCTTGTAATCGGGCCTCGGCTCGACGCGTATCTTGCGAATCTCTGTGCCGTCGTCCTCGAAAGCCGCTGTACATGTGGATTCGTAGATTTTCCCCTTCCTGCTCAACACTTTTTCGCCAGGAACGAGGACGAAGTCCCAGTAGCCGTAGTACACCAAGACGGGAGCCAGTCGCAGAAAGACATGCAGATTCGTGCGTCCGAGTCCCTTCAGGTCGGGATTGTCGAGGATTCCTCTTTTGTCTGAGAGCAAGCCACGATTGCCACTATGGAAGACTATGTCGCGCAGTTGTACGCACGATTTGGCAGTCAGGAAGGCTTCTGCCAGCTCGTCGGTTCCCGGATACTGAGCGGTAAGACGGAAGAAGTATTTGCTCTCTGCTTTCTTGTTCTTGTTGGCTTCTTTCTGCATCTTGCGCACCAAGCGGTACAGGACATCGTCGGCTCCCGTTACGGTCAACTCTCGCAGGACATTCGAAACGGGTTGCATCAGGATAGTGGAGGGAAGCTCGGAGGCTGTGTAGCTGACTTTCTTGTAACCGATACTCGAAATGCGGATTACTTCCGAAGGAAGGCACTGGAGGGAGAACTCGCCATCGTAGTTGCTGATGGTGCCGCAAGAGGGAGAAACATAGACGTTGACATACGGCACAGGCTCTCTCGTCTCAGCATCCAAGACGACAGCCGCCAGAGTGTCCATCTGTTCCTGCGCCCCGATTGAGCTAGACAGACTGAGCAATATTATGAAGAGAAAACGTCTCATTAATTATCAATCTTCAATCTTTATCGGTCTTCCGGGTAACTGATGCCAGTCAGAATCTTTCCAGTTGGCGTGATGCCCTCTGCACTAACGGTAATGCTGGTAGAGGAGTTGTTGTTCCAAAGCGTAACGTCGGCTCGGCCATTCTCGTCGAGTTCCAAGTTCGGGTTCCAATAAAGCGTGCGTCTGTAGTCCTGAAGCGTTGGGAGAGGACGCTGGCGATAGCAGGGACTATAGAACTCTTCGCTCACATCGTAGCCATGCAGGATGTAGTGGCGGTCGCGATAGGTGGGGCGCACTCCAGAAGTGAGATTCTTGAACTGAACATCAACCGTAGGCTGATTGGCGCCCAGATATCGGGGGCTGCCTTCCATTCGAGGAGCATAGTCGGTTATGAGTTCTACCGAACGGAGCGAACGAAGGTAATCGAGTTTCTTTGTCATATCATCGAGTCCCGTATAAGAGTATGCATACAGGTTAGATGTGCTCCAAGGTCCATCCAAACGATTGGAAACTGAGCCATACGAGAACTGGGGAAGGTCGGCAGGGTCTCGCCAAGCATAGCGATAGGCTCTTTGGTCGTCATTAGTAAGGCGTCGGTCAAATAGTCCTCCACCACTTCCTCCTAAAGAAGTCACTCCTCTACCCCACTCAACGAGACCATAGTTCTCACCCGTAGGGATATAATTCCTATCTGCATAGGTTCTGTAATCGCGGAACATATTCATATCGCCAATCAATAGGCGTTGCACCCATTGAGAAAAGCCTGTCTTGCCTGAGAACCAACCTGGTGTGAAGCCTGCATCCGTACATTCGTTGAACAACTCGTAGGCGTCGCGCGTTACGGCAGGATGGTTAGCATCATAATCACGCAAGCCTCCATGCTTGGTGCGAACCGTTACTTGTGCCAAAGTCTGACCAGTACGAAGCGAAGGAAGCAGAACGGTTCCCTCGCGAGGTGGGGCCACATGCGTGTGATAATAGCTGAAGGGCTTGCAGAAGCGAGGATAGTAGGGCGTCAGACGAACATAGAACTCAGGATATTCCGTCTCGTCGGGCATTATCCATTGGTGCTCAAGAGAGCGAACGGCATGGCCTTTATCCAACTTCTTCTGATGTCTTTTCAGCAAACGTTTCGTCTTCTTGCTTTCAGGTTTCGCCAACTTCCACTTCGTTGTATCGGAAGCCGAGAGGTCCATAATGCAATCGTGGTAGAAGCCCGGCAGTTCCAACACAAAGCGCCCATTCTTTGTAGTTATGTCGCCATAGACGCTCTTCAAGCCGATGTCTGAGTTCTGTCGGTATTCCGCATGAACGCGCACCTCTCGCTTCAGGTTGCCTTGATCGTAATAGTTGCGTCCGTCGAAAGTGGCCGACTCATTATCTTTCAGCAAATAACTGTAGGCATTGTGCTTGTCGCGTTCCTCGCCAGCATTTCCCAAAAGTGGAATCACGCCTTGCAACTTGCCACTATTCTTGCGGGAGAACCACTCACCTCCTACTGGACGCGAGAAGTCATATCGGTTGATTTCCTGAGCGGTCATGTTTCCCCATCCATCCCAACCTTCGTGTCCTATGGCAATATAGCGATAGACGGCACCAAAATAGACGGGCGTCCGCTCGATGGGATGATTGATGCGGAAGATGCCAGGAGTGGCCATCGTTATCCAATTATGCCGACGCCAGCCCTGAACCATCAGCAACAAATCCAAATGCCTACGATGCTCTTCGTCGTCTGCCTCGAAGTAATAGTGCGGCTGTTCCACAAACCCTCGAATCTGGCTGCACAAGAGCATTTCCGTAAGGATATTGCTGCTGTCATAAAGGTACTCCGATGTGGAAGCGTCTCTAACCGCCAGCGAAATGGTGGAGCCAGCAGCCATAGGATTCTCTACAGAGAGATGAATGGAATCGAAAGGCTCGTAAACGGTCTTTATGTCGCTAAAGTGCACGTCGGCTTCCTTGATGTCCTTCTGATGACGGACAAAGCAGAGCCTGTCGCTATAGACACGACCTTGGGCATTATAGACCGTTATCTGAGCCACACCCGTGGGAAGCGAATCGGTAGGGATGCTGATTTGTGTGTCCTGAGCACGGAACTTCTGGAAGTAATGTAGCGCTCCACCCACCATAACCGTAACGCCCAAAGTCTCGTTGGCTGCTTCGCCTCGAGGTTGAAGGGTGAGCAACAGCTGGTCGTCCATCACATCGGCCCGAACGGCACATCCATCCGTTTCTGCCTTAGGCATTCGTTTGCGTATCACCTCATTGCTATCGGTTGTGAAAACGGTGGAATAGGTGACGCCATGCTCGTAGTCGAACTCCAGCGTTCCGCGTCCACGATTCTCTGCCCTGCATTCTTGCAGAAGACGACCTCCCTTTCCGTAAAGCCGCATTGTGCCCGTCAAATGTTCGCCATCAGCCTCATTGGCTTCGAAAGCCACTCTCGCCTTTGTTCCTTCCACAATCACGCCTCCTTCGGGATAAAGATTCAAGATGGGATCTGGTTTCTTCACATCCGTTCGGAAATAGCGCATGTGCGGACGTTCCGTCATATCATGATTAAAGACGCCTGGAACCTCGGGCTTGTCGTAGAGAGGAAAGATGCGGCAGTAGAGCTTCTCGTAGTCGCGATAGAACTCCTTAGCCATCTTCTTGTTGAAGAACCAACGTTCGGCCGGCCAAGTGTGAGGATGCTGATATTCGCCCCAATTCAGTTGCCAACGCGTATAGGCTCGCAACTCATAGAAACCGCCATAGAGCGAATCGTTCAGGACAAAAGAGCCTGTGCCCTGCCCATCCTTCAACTTCACCAAATGACGCTCCAGCATATAACCCTCCTGGTTCCAAAGTTCAGCATAGAGCAACTGACTCAGGTTCGTGAGTTTCCCTGTGTCGCTCCTACGCACGTATGCCTTGAAGTAAAGCGTGTCGCCGGCAAAGTAGCAGGTATTGTCCATATGCACGAACACTTCTTCCTGCGGAATGTTTCTGCCGAAGAGTTCAAGGTGTTCCTTCCAGCCTTCCAAAGATGAAGGCAGGCTCGGGTTGGACTTCGTTCCCTGGAATATATCGCTGAAGTCCCAATTCAGGCTATCATTCTGGGCGAAGACAGACAACGGACTACAGACTACGGACAACAGTATTATGGAGACTAATCGTTTCATTTTTTACTCTTTAAAAATTGCGACTCAATCTGCTTCAAACTGGCTTTCCCTTCTATATATATAAGAGTAAGGGATTGATTCGTGCATCGGTAAAAGATGTAGTAATGCATCCCTTTTCGCTCAGGAAGTTCGTATAGTTTGTGGCCAGAATGTTCCTCATGCAGTATTGCTTGTCCAGCATCCGACTGCAGAAGGGCTTCTATGCGTTGTTGCTCGTTGGCCGAAGGGTTCTTAATCTCAAGGCTATGGAAGAAACTGAGTTTGTATTTCTTCAGCCTTCCTGCTCCCATCACCACCTCAGTAACGTTCTTCTTTACCGCCAATTCGTCGAAGGCCGACTGTATGGACAGACCTTTCTGAGCATGCACATCTACGCACACGCCTAGAACAATCAGTATGGTGAAGACTATCCTTTTCATCTGTCGTTCAGGTCGAGGGAGTTAAACATTTCAGCCATCTGCTTTTGCATCACGATGGAGGCATCCGTCTCTATATCTTCGCCAGCGACACGAACACTACTGATGTTATACTGCTGATACTGATACCAGCCCAGAAACATAGCGATAAAGAGGCAAGCCGCAACGGCGATGGTCTTGAGCGGAAGCTTCACGGAGACATCTTTCTTCGGACGAGAAACCTGCAGATAGGACATCGTTGCCCTTATCTCGTCGAAGCGGGAGTCTTGAGCTTCGCTGCTACAAAGGAACTTACGCAACTGGGCCTCCTCCTTCTCGGTGGTTTCTGCCAGGAAGTATCGTTCTGCCAATGCTTCCCAATAAGATAGGTCGTGCTGTTTCATTTCTTTGTCTTTTTATAGATTTCTCGTATTGTCTTTCGTGCTCTGCTCAGTTGCATCCTGACGGCTGCTTCCTGCATTCCCAGCCTTTCGGCTATTTCTGAATAAGTTTCATCGTTTATGTCGTGGCGGGTGAGTATATCTTGTTGAAGAGGTGTTAGTTGTGTCTTTATCAGTTCTTTTATTCTCTGGTATGTTTCTTCTGCATCTGTCTCGGGCGGCGGTTCTGCAATCTGAACACTTGATGGAGGGATCTTCGGATGTCGATTCTCGCTTCGCCAAAGGCTTATTTGTCTGCGACGCAATGTCGTAAAGAGCAGTTTCTCGCCTTCCTCCTTCGTCGCCGGATTGTATTTGCCAACCCAAAGCTGACAAAAGGCATCGTTTAGAGCATCTTCTTCCGTATGTGAGAGGCCATATCGCAAACTCTGTTGCAACTTTCTGTAGGCCAATATCAGGAAGTTTTTACTCATTTCTAGCATGCTCTTTCTTATATAACGCCGAGGACATCGATTTGTAACAAAAAACTTGTATTTTTTTTTATTTCTTTGTCGTTCTGCGTGTAAATTTACGATAAAAAGCCGAAACTGCAATCTTTCGGACACAAAAAAACCTCCTTTTTCGGAAGGAGGTCTTTATTGGAATCTATCCCTTTGCCTTAGCAATGTATTCGAGAGAGCGTCGGCAGAGGTCTGTGATACTTTGCCAATCTTTGGCTTTCACCTTGTCTTTCGGGAAGAGATTACTGCCCATCCCTACACAGAAAGCACCCGCCTTGAACCATTTCGTCAGGTTCTCTTCATCGGGAGATACGCCACCGGTAACCATAATCTTGCTCCAAGGACAAGGAGCCAAAGCGCCCTTCACCAGAGCAGGACCATAAACGTCGCCCGGGAAGACTTTCGTCAGGTCGCAACCCAACTCCTGCGCCAAACCTATCTCGCTTATCGTGCCACATCCGGGACAATAAAGAACCATACGACGATTGCATACCTTTGCGATATCGGGGTTCAACAACGGACCTACCACAAAGCAGGCTCCAAGTTGAATATAAAGGGCTGCCGTTGGAGCATCCACAACAGAACCAATGCCCATCGCCATTTCGGGACATTCCTTAGCCGCGAACTTTACGCACTCGGCAAAAACCTCATGAGCAAAGTCACCTCTGTTAGCGAACTCAAAAGCCCGAACGCCACCTTCGTAGCAGGCTTTCACAACTTGCTTTGCCACCTCGACATCGCCGTTGTAGAACACAGGCACCATGCCTGTTTGCTGCATCTTCTGCAGAACTTGTATTTTATCGTATTTTGCCATAAACTATCTTATCTTTCCACTCTTCCGTTGCCGTTGCCGTTCATAAGACTTTCCACTTCGGCAAGGGAAACCATATTGACATCGCCAGGAATCGTATGCTTCAGGGCACTTGCCGCAACTGCGAACTCCAATGCCTTTTCCTGAGACATTCCGTTTGCCAGACAATGGATGATGCCTGCGCTAAAAGCATCACCCCCACCCACGCGGTCAACAATGGGATGAATCTCGTAACGATGGCTGACATAGAACGAGTCGCCATTGTATATCATGGCCTTCCAGCCGTTATTCGAGGCGGTAAAGCTCTCGCGAAGCGTACCAATCACATATCTGAAGCCGAACTCTTTCACCATCTTACGGAAAATTCCGCGATAGCCCGAAGCATCGGTCTTGCCGTTCTCCACATCCGCATCCGGACGATAACCCAAGCACATCTCAGCATCCTCCTCATTTCCTATGCAGATATCCACATACTGCATCAGGGGACGCATAACGCTTTGAGCCTTCTCGGGCGTCCACAACTTCTTGCGATAATTGAGGTCGCAACTGATGATGACACCAGCCTTCTTGGCTGCGATACAAGCCTGCCGAACGCATTCGGCTGCATTATCACTCAAAGCAGGCGTGATGCCGCTCCAATGGAAGCCCCTCATACCTTTGAATATAGTGTCGAAGTCGAAATCGGAAGGCTGAGCCTCGCTAATGCTACTATGTGCCCGGTCGTAGATAACCTTGCTAGGACGAAGGCTGCAGCCTGTTTCGAGATAGTAAATCCCCAAACGATTGCCTCCGCGAACCACATAGTCTGTATTCACTCCAAAGCGACGCAAACTGTTGATGGCGGCTTGCCCAATCTCGTGTTCAGGCACCTTACTTACAAAGTAAGCCTCATCGCCATAATTCTGAAGGCTGACGGCCACATTTGCCTCACCACCTCCATAGTTCACATCAAAACTGTCTGACTGGATGAACCTGCTGTTGCCTGGAGAAGAGAGGCGCAACATAATCTCACCCATCGTGACTATCTTTGCCATATATTTATCTATTGTTGTCCTTTTTTTGCAATTTTCACGTGCAAAGATATACTTTTTTTCGAAAACAGAGAATAATTCTTAAGGAATAATTTCAACAAAATGCCTTTTTTATGCGAAAAATGGGATAATTTGAGGAAAAATATGTAATTTCGCAGCATGAATAGCACGATTTCGAGAAAAAAGGGACTCGTTGCGTTGAGTCCGCTCTTTGTATTTCTGTTGCTCTACTTGTTTCTGAGTGTTGCAGCAGACGATTTCTATGCCGTTCCCATCACGATTGCTTTCCTTGCAGCCTGCCTCTACAGCCTGTTCATCATGAAAGGCCTGAGTATTGGCGAACGTTTTGGGCGTTTGGCAGAAGGAGCGGCTCAGTCGGGAGTGATGCAGATGCTTTGGATTTTCATCCTTGCAGGAGCCTTTGCAGCCACAGCCAAACAGATGGGAGCCATCGACGCCACGATTCGTCTGGCGCTTTCGGCCGTTCCTCCCAGCTTCGTCCTGAGCAGTCTGTTCCTCGCCTCCTGCTTCATTTCCCTTGCCACAGGAACTTCTGTAGGCACCATTGCAGCCCTCGTCCCCATTGCCAGCAGTATGGCTGAGCAGACGGGAAGCAACGCGGCAATGATGGTGGCTATAGTGGTTGGAGGAGCCTATTTTGGAGACAATCTGAGTTTCATTTCCGATACGACGATTGTGGCGACTCAGACTCAAGGTTGCGAGATGAAGGACAAGTTCAGCGCCAACATCTGGATTGCCCTTCCTGCTGCCCTCATCTGTCTGGCGCTCTATTCCTGTCTGCCTGCCGGAAGCGTGAAGCCCGACCAACTTGGCGAAATCTTCTACCCCGCCATCATACCTTATATATATATTATAGTAGCGGCACTTTGTGGCATGAATGTCCTGCTCGTCCTTGCTTCTGCAACCATTCTGGCTGGCGGAATCGGCATGTTTTCCGGCTCTCTTTCCCCTCTTGGATGGCTGAAAGCAATGAACGAAGGCATTATGGGGATGAGCGAACTCATCATCGTCACGCTTCTTGCAGCTGGACTGATGCAAGCCATTCGCGAGGCCGGAGGTGTGGATTGGCTGATGCAACTCTTCAACAACCGAAAGGGAAGTCGCAGAAAAGCCGAGCTGAGTATGGCGGGAATGGTGGTGCTGACGGACTTCTGTACGGCAAACAATACGATTGCCATCCTGAGTGTAGGGCCTCTTGCCAAGCATTTGGCAAAGCAATACGACATCCCTGCAAAGCGAGCCGCAAGCATTCTGGATACCTTCAGTTGCCTGGCTCAAGGCATCATCCCCTATGGCGCTCAGATGCTGATTGCCAGCGGTCTGGCCCTCATCGACCCTCTCGACATCATTCCATATCTCTACTATCCGTATATTCTGGGAGCCGTCGCAATAATATACATCCTAGCCCCTCGTTCGTATTATGGAAAGCATAAATAGATATTTCCCTAACCTTTCTGAAAAGCAGAAATTCCAGTTCTGGGCTCTCGATGACCTCTATCACGACTGGAACAGCAAGATAAATGTCATCTCGCGGAAGGACATCGACAACCTCTACGAACATCATGTCCTCCACAGCCTCGCCATAGCCGAACTGATTCGTTTCAAGCCCGGCACAAGCATTATGGACCTCGGCACTGGAGGAGGTTTTCCAGGCATTCCCCTCGCCATCATGTTTCCCGAGGTGAAGTTCCATCTCGTCGATTCCATCGGCAAGAAGATTCGCGTCTGCGAGGAGGTCAAGAAGGCGCTCGGACTGCAGAATGTCACCACTCAATGGTGCCGAGCAGAAGAGGTCAAGGAACAGTTCCATTTCGTCGTTTCCAGAGCCGTAATGCCCCTACCCGACCTCGTGAAAATCATCCGCAAGAACATCAGCAAAGAGCAGTTCAACGGCCTTCCAAACGGACTCATCTGCCTGAAAGGCGGAGAGCTTGAAGAAGAGGCCAAACCCTTCGGCAAAGCCGCTCAAATCACATCACTCAGCGAGTACTTCCAGGAGGAGTTCTTCGCCACTAAAAAACTCGTTTACTTACCCCTATGAAATACCTTTCCTTTACTTGCAACCCCATTCAGGAGAACACATATCTGCTCTGGGACGAAGAGACACTCGAGGCAGCCATCGTGGATTGTGGAGCCTGGAACCGACACGAAGAGCAGTTGCTGGAAGGCAGCATAAAGGCTCACGGGCTCAAGCTCAAATACGCTCTGCAGACGCACGCCCACTTCGACCACACCTTCGGCCTGCCCTTTGTCTATCGCACTTGGGGGCTCAAGCCTATCTTCCATATCGATGAAGCCGAAACCTACCGACAGATGCCCAATATGGCCGCGCAGTTCGGGCTGAACATTGGTGGTGGAATGCCCCCAATAGAACGACTTTTGCACGATGGCGACGAGCTGAAACTGGGCGAGAGCATCGTCCGACTCATCCACACACCTGGCCACACACCCGGCTCCTCCTCCTTCTATTGTCCCGAAGAAAAATTCGTGCTTTGTGGAGACACACTTTTCCAAGGAAGCATAGGCAGGACCGACCTTCCAGGCGGCAGCTTCGAAGCCGAAATGGATAGCATCCAGAACAAACTCTTCAATCTGGAAGACGAAACCACCGTCCTCTGTGGTCACGGCCCCTCCACCACCATCGGTTCAGAAAAGCAAAGCAATTACTACCTCTAATATCGAAACCATGACTCACAAAATATTCCTTCTTCTCCTCGCGCTGACCTGTTTCGTCTGCTCGGCAAGCGCTCGAAGTATTTCTGTTGCACACTTCGGAGCCGTGCCTGATGACGGAAAGAACGATGCCAAAGCCCTTCGCAAGGCCGCTAAGTATTGTCGAGAGCACAAAAACACGACGCTCGTCTTCCCTGCCGGCACATATCTGCTGGAAGACGAAACCGCTCTCGAAATTGAGCGATGCGCCATTAATGGAACTTATGGGCGCGGGCTGGAGGTGCAATCGTATTTATTCCAGCCGCAAAAGCCATACGTGAAAGGCCTTGACTTCACAGGTTGCGAAGGCCTACGCATCGAGGCCGATGGTGCTACGCTTTGCGTGGGAGGCTGGATGCAAATACTCTCTTTTATCCGTTGCAAAGACGTCAGCCTGCAAGGACTCAGCATTACGCTCCGCCGACCTGCTGCCACCGAAGGCCTCATCACAGCAAGTACGGACTCCACCTTCGACATTACTTTCGACCCAGGGCTCTACACCCATATCGACAGCATTGTGCAAGGCCGTTATTACTTCTACAGTCGTGAGCGGCAGCATTTCTATTACGGTCATGTTGGTGAAGGTCAACTCCTTAGCCCTGGGCACATTCGTTTCAAGTCGCGTTCACATCCTGCAGTGAACGACGTCCTCATCATCCGTTACTGCGGGCATTACCGTCCTTGCATCACGATTCTCGAATCCGAGGACGTCAACCTCACAAACGTCTCTTTGCGTAGCTTTTCAGGGATGGGAATCGTGGGACACTTAAGTCGCAACATCTGTATCGACGGCCTTCGCGTTGAGCCGGAGCCTGGACGCTACAGTTCGACTAGCACAGACGCGACACATTTTACCTCATGCAGTGGCGACCTCATCATCCGCAACTCCTACTTTGCAGGCAATGGCGACGACTGTGCCAACGTTCACAATTATTACTGGACTTTCCTGCCACAAACAGCCAACGACAAACGAATGGAGATACGTTTAGAGGGTGCCGACCCGCACGCACAGGCTTTGGACATTCCCTCTGCCGGCGATACCCTTTGTATCGTCAGCCGAAAGAACATGAGCAAACTGGCAGAAGCCGTCGTCACAGCAGCCGACAGTTCTTGGACGGATTGGCGCGTCTTTGTCACGCTCGACAGACCTTTGGCTGGCATCGAAGCCAAAGAATGCCTGATGTACAACTACAGCCGCTTCCCTCGCGTCCGCATCGAGAACAATAAAGTGGCGTACAACAACGCCAGAGCCTTCCTATTGAAAGCCCGCGATATCAGTGTCACAGGCAACGACATCACCCGTTGTACCCTTTCAGCCATCAAGTTGGGAGCTGAACTCAGTTGGCGCGAGGCAGGACCTGTGGAACATGTTCTCATTCAGGGAAACCGCATCCATCATACCGGCACAGCCGACGGCTACCGAGCTTCGTGTATCATGCTCACTTCAGAAGCGCCGCAGACACCGCCACACATTAATCGCGGCATTGAGATTCGGGACAACTATTTCCAGAGTGACCGACCCGTCAGCATCATGCTGCAAGACGCGGAGGACATCGTCATCACAGGCAACGACTTCATCGGTAGTAGCGGCATAGAGCAATACAACTGCGATAACATCACCATCCGCGACAATCGACAAACGCCTAATTGACAAACTAAACGTGCTTAGTTGGTCGACTTAACGTGTTAAGTTGGCAAAGTTAACGTGTTACGTTTGCAATCGTAACGTGTTATGTTTGTATTTTATCCTGCCCTTAGTTGCAAGGTCTTCATTTCTGTCCACCCAAGACAACCGTCACGATACTTTTGCCAGGCACAGAGAAACGGGCAACATTCGTAGAAGTGGCTCCCATAGACATCTGGAGGCTAGTGCTTCCCTGATTGAAGATGATGGCTCCATAGCTGCCGTCGGGGTTTTGGAAGGCCACATAGCTGACATCGGAACTGCCGTTGAAAAAGGTGGAGGCGATGCGATGAGCTCCCGGCTTTGCCGCAAGACTGGCATGAGCCATCACAAAATAATGGGAGTTGTAGGAGAGCGTGTGGTAGTCGTTCTGGTCGATATCTACGGCTCCATAGCAAGTTTGGCAACCTCCATCGAGATTAGGACCACGATTGAGGTCGAGCATGAAGTTCCAAACCATCACGGCTTTGCTTTGGCGGGTGACTGTATTGTAAACGAGGTTCTTCATGTCGGTAAGCAAACGAGAGGAGAGATTGCGTCCATCGTTCCAAGTGCCGATGCTGGTTTCCGTGAAAATGACCTCCTTGTCTGGAGCCTTCGCGTTGATGTCGTCGAGTTCTGTCACACGACCTCCATAATCGTGCCAAGCGCTTCCCACCACAAGTTCGCGACCATCCATATTAGGATCGAGAGCGTTGTAGAAATTGATGGGATAGTCCTGCTGGTCGGAGATATTGTCGTAGTTGTAGTTGTGGTCGAAGCAATAAATCTTCGCCGTGATGCCTGCATGAGCAAAGGCTGGAGCAAGCTTATTGACGAAGGCTGCCTCCTCTGCCCAAGGCATATAAAGGCTGGCACAATTGCCGCGATTCAAGGGCTCGTTCTGAGGAGTGACTGCATAGATGGGGATTCCTTCCGCAGCAAAGGCCTGAACAAAACGAACGAAATAGTCGGCATAGGTCTGATAGTGGTCGGGATTGAGAGAACCACTCGTCCAAGAATCATACCCCACCCTATTGGACAGGCTCTTCACCTTCATCCATTTAGGACAAGTCCAAGGCGCAGCCATAATCTTCAGGTCGGGATTGATGGCAAGTATCTCTTTCAGGATGGGAATGACATATTCCGTCTCGTCCGAATAGAGTCGGAAGTTCTCGAGTCCGGGTGTGTCGCAAAGCGAATATTCCGTAGAAGAGAAGTCCGAGCAACCTATACTGATGCGAACATAACTGACGCCATAACCCTCTGTGCGAGAAAAGGTTCGCGTCAGGAAAGCTTTTCTGTCGGCAGGAGCCATCTTCAAAAGATTATAGCAGGCACTATAGGTAATGGCATAGCCGAAGCCATCCATCTCCTGATAGGTTGTGGCTGGGATAAGAGCGATGTGTTGAGTCAGCCTCGAACGAGAACTCCGAGTGGAGGTGTATTCCAATTTCCTCTTCCCGTCGGCAGTTGTCGTATAGATGCGAACAGGTTTTGCCAAAAGCATTGCCGACGCAAAGAGGAGTGATAGAACGAGGGTGGTACGACGTAACATAGTTATTCCGGTTTCTTAGGGCTGGCTCCTGAAGTTCCGTCAACTGGGGCTTTCTTTGAGGCTCCAGTCGTGCCATCGAGGCGAACGAAAGCAGTTGGATTGGGCTTATAGATAGCGTTCTCGCCCTCAGTTTCGTAGATGCACTGGCGAAGGTCTTGTGGCGAAATAGTTACGGCATCACGACTCAGTTCAGGCACATTATAACTCTTCAAAAGCAAGATGTTCCATTCGGGGTCTTCCTGAGGCATTACAAAGGCTTTGTGTGCCTTGCCTTCCTTGTCGAAATAAGCTATGAAGAGACGGGTGTAGTTCTCATCCATCCGGCGAGAACTAAAGGCAAACCAACGACCATTTGAACTCCAACTGTGGAAGCTGTCCACATCAGGAGAATTGGCTTCCGTCAATGGATAGCATTCGTCCGTCTGCAAGTCCTTCACCCAAAGGTCGCTCGACTTGTGCCAGATATGGAACTGCCCGTAATCGCCCTTTGTATAAAGGATATAACGCCCATCCGGACTGACTCTAGGAACAGAGATGCTCTTATTCTCGGCTGCAGCATCAATCACCATTTGGGGTTGTCCGAAGCTGCGAGTCTTGGGGTCGAACGAGATGGACATCAGGTTGTAGCGAATGCTATCGAACTTCAGGAGAAGTTGCTGAGTGATGAGTGTGTCGGGCACAGACGGGTCGAGCAAGTAATTGCGTTTAGCACAGCAGTAGTACAAAGTCTTTCCGTCAGGAGCCCAGCAAGGGAAGGTTTCCATATCGTCATCAGTTCGGATGATGTGAGAGACTTCGTTCTTTGTAACGTCATAGAGAAGGAGGTCGCTCTTCTCGTCCATCACCTCGATCTTCTCAGGATAGTAAAGGTGGAAAGCCTGACCAGTCTTGTTGGTCGAGAATGCCAAGAGGTTCTCTGTAGGATGCCAAGAGGGATAAACGCCACTGGTAATGATGGTGCTGTCCTTCAGTTGAATCTTATGCGCTTTGCCGTCCTGAACAACGATGGTTCCGCCATGATTGGAACGGACATGGAACACCATACTCTCAGTACTGTTCTTTCGATAGTTGTGGCAGTTGATGCAATGATTCTCTCCGTCGCTGTACTGGCGATTGTTCTCATAAACAGGCACTTCATCAAAGGTTGTGAGGTTTCGCTGATAAATACCCAACTGGCGATAGAGCTCATAGCCTGGTTCGATAAGACGATAACTGAGGAAAGCATCGATAGGCTCTTCCGCCACACTAATCTTGTAGGGTTTGAAGTGCACCCAACCTTCAGGTCGCTTGGCATAGATATCGACAGAGATATCGCTTCCCTTGTTTTCCGTCAGCAAGGTTCTCCATTCTAAGGAATCCAACTTTATAGTTGCGTTCCCCGACGCAGCAGCAGTCATTTCCATTTTACTGCTGTGAAGATGGGCAACGTAGGCAGTTGCGATTGAGTCTTTAACTAGGAAGTTTAGCGGAGCAATGTTGGGAGGTATCACAATGTCCTTGTAATCGGGATAGATTGGAGCCTCTGTGTTAGTTTCCGCAAACTGGCTCGGCACTTCCGCCTTTGGTTTACAACCAGAAAGCAGCAACGTAGCTGCTAGCAAATATATAAATAATGTATAGCGCATAATCTTTAGTTTACACCTGAACTGCTGGATGATAGGCTGGTATAGCCCTTCTTTGTCGCTTTAAGGTTTCCGAAGAAATAGTAGTATGGATAGTATCCTTTGTATTTGGGGAATAGCTCGTATGCATACTTGGGACGGTCCTGCATATAAGGCTGCGTATTCCGGAAGAAGGTCTGCATTTGTGGCTGGCGGAAGTTAAGTCCCGTGAAATTCTGCGAAAGGCCGGGATTCTTATTCTCAGCCAACAAGATGCCGTCCATAATGATACTGCTGGGCGGAGTAGAACCCACCAAAGGCTCCAATCGCTCTACAAACTGCGGCATTAGCTTTGTGTAGAGGCAAACTATCAGGCTATTGATAAGTGCTTGTGGGCTTCTTCCCTCGAAAAGCAACAAGTTATAGCCCATGAAGAGCGGTTGCTGGTACTGAGATTCATAGCTATCGTGAAGGGGTTCCGTCAAACGTATCAAAGCCATCTCTTTGTCAGCATTGACCAAATCTATGTGACGAACCATCTTTCCATACTTCTCGCAGAATGCTCCCTCGAAAGGAACCTGCCGCAAAACAGCCAAATACTTCTCGGCCAAGTTCCATTCTTCTCGCATCAATGCACACTTGGTCTGCAGTTTCAACAGACGAACCGTAGGTCCAGTCATTACCATTTGCTCCATGCAAGCATGTTGCGAAGACTCTATGAAACCGCCGTAATAGTTGCCTTCTGGCACATAGAGAGCGCTCGCATTGTTGTGCCTGCCATCCAATCCATGAACGTAGAGCGAATCATAGTCCATACGAATCTCAAAGAGGCGTTCTGCCACCTGTCCTGTCTGCACCAATGAAATAGCATAAGAACAAGCCATCGGACGGTTGCTCATCGTAGCATTGGCTCGAGCCAACTTCTGAACGCCTGCCCAATCTTGCTTATATTCCATCTGCAACAAGCCGCAAATGACGCGGACATAAGGCCTTTGCCATTGGTCGAAGCCTATAATAGCAGCCAGACATACGCCTATAACCAATAGTTGCAGACCATTCTGTCGAGGTGTCTCATCCTTTGGAAGACGGATGAAAGCGGGAGCTGGCTTACGACTGAAACTGCGAATTATGACAGCCCAGATGCAAAGCACCACCAATACGAGAAAAGGAATGCCGAATATAAAGCCAGTTCGAGCCTCGAAGAAGATGTCCAAGCCTTTATAGGTGACAACTGCCATATAGAGCAAAGCAGGCAAATACTGGACGGCTCTCCAAGAAGTGCGAAGCCTCATGCAATAGCCAACAAGCCAACTTCCTACGGTCAGAATCAGAGCCATTAGCAATCCGCCCAACCAAGGATATTTGTAGAGTTGCAACATTGCCCGCCCTATGTAACGAAGTATTCCATAAGGTTGGCTCAGAATATACTCCATGATTCGGGTGTCTGCAACCCAAAAGCTGTATTCGCGACTAATGTGGAAGACACTACCATAATACCACGCTGCCCAAAGCCACGACAGAATGAAGAAGATATGCAAGATTGGCAACACTCGCTTTTTACGAGGAGCGGCTTTTACCTCCTGCTTAACCGCTTTTCGCGGTTGTTTATACGATTTCTTTTGCATTATTTGATTAAAATCTTTTTTCCACCAATGATAAAGAGGCCCTTAGAGGGTTTGCTTATGCGCTGACCAGCAAGGTTATAGATTGACTGTTGACCGTTGTCTGTTGTCTGTTGTCTGCCTTCAATTTCACTAATTCCATTCGGATCGTCCCAAACATAAGTGAAGGGAGAGATGTTCTCGGCAAAAACGAACGAAGTGCCATCGAAGACATATCCGCTTTCCGTTTCTGCGAAAGTGCCCGGATTGATGGTTCTGCTTTGCTCGTTGATGCTGACATTATTCTTGAAGAGGACTGCTTCGCCTGCACAGAAGGTCTCCGGAGCAGAATCAACCGTTCCGTCCTCTTTCACGATTCCGAGACCAGCCCAAGTGTTGAAAGGCAAGAGAAGAGCCTGATAACCTTCGCCACTCTTGGTAAAGGTGAGGTTTTCGGCTGTGAACTCTGTCGGAATGTAGAAAGGCTTGTCTCCATCAATGACGAGTGTTTGTGCGACGCTGTCAGGACCTACCACATTGATGTTATCCAAGAACCCTTCCGAAGGCTGCTTCCTATCAGTTTGATTGGGCTTAACATAAGCGATAGAGTTCGCTGGCAAAGGATTCATCTTGCTCGTGCCATCATTTCCTGTTCCATAGTAGTAGAGGGTATGAGGCGTTGGATTGCCTTCATAGTAAACGGTCATCTCGCCTCGATACATAGCCGGGCCATAAGGAACAATCACCTCGTAACCATTAGGCTCGCAAGCCACAATGGTAAATCCATCTTGCACTTTCGATTGAACATAAGACGGGAAGGAGAACTTCTTCTTGTTGGAGAGATAAACGAGGTTGCCGTCCTTATCATAAACCTTGAAGCCAATAGCGCCTGTGCCGCTAATGTTATAAGTAGTCACACCTCCGCTGGTGGTTGTCCCATAGTAATAGCCGTTGACCTGATAGTCGTCCACGAAGTCGCTCCATTGGCCCACATCTGCATAACCGATAGAAACCTCGCTATCATAGTTAACGCGGTTTGCTCCCTTAGGCTTGCCTTCAAACGGGCCATCGGAAATAGCGGGAGAGGCCTTGATGCGGTCATCAATGAAGCAGATGCTAGGAGCCTTCGGATATTGATGCATATAAGCCTTCGCAGCATCAATATCTGCTTGAGTTGTCGTTACCCAATAATTGCTGTAGTCGCCTACAAATTGCTTATCGTAAGGAACAAACATACCGTTCACTTCGAAGAGTTCGCTCAGGTCGAGTTGAGCTGCATCGCACATCTTCTTGGCCATCTTCAGATAGTCGTCCTTTCCGTAAGTAATGTTGGCTGTTGTAGTGTTACCGTCACCATCTACAACCGATGTGGATGGACCAGTTCGCTTCTGCATTGGGTCTTGGCGAAGCATCTTGAAGAGCGTGGGATAGAAGTCGGGCTTGTGTCCCTGAGCATGGAAATAGAGATAGAGCTGATAGTACATTCGCGTCTGCTCCCAGATGCCCATTCCGAACCATCCTGTTCCTTTTGCAAAGTGCTCGAGTGTTTTGGTTACCGTTGAACCTCGAGTCGTGGAAATGCCGTGCAAGAAGACGTTAACGTTAGAGAAGAGGTTGTTGCTCACCTCTGTTGCGCCAACAATATTGATGCTAGCCTGATGATTGTGACCTATCTCGTGCGAAGGTCCCCAAATAGCGCCACCGCTTGAAGTGAGCGAATTGTAGTTCATTACGGTAGAGATGGTACTGTTCTCGTAATATGTACCGTAAGTAGAGGCATACATATAGCCGTGAGTCACAGAGAAAGCATTCCAGACATTGCGGAACCTTCCTGCCAGATCTTCCTTGAAGCCCATCAGGTCTTCCTCGCATTCAATGAAGTTGTTCCAGATGCGCATCAGACCTTCTGCTTCGCCAGTCTTGCCAATAGCATTCTTCACGAGGTTGGTAAGCATGGCAAAGACGACTCTGTCGCACTTCAGGTTGATGACTTTGCTCTTGTCGAGCAGTTTCTCGTAGAGGAGCGTCCAGTCCTCGTTGGTCATTCCTCTGGTATAGTCGAAGTAGCCTTGCAATTGGCCGCCCTCAATATGAATCTTTGCTGCGGGATAGTTTGCGAGATACTTATTGGAATTGTTGAGCTGATAGAAGATATAGACGGTACTTGGCGTACTCAACAAGACTGTGTTCAGACCTGCATGCAAAGCCGTAGTAGAGCCTGTTTGATGGTCGCCCGGACTATCGCTATCCATCACGATTTCGGCTTGCAGGGTGCAGTCGGAACTAGGTTCCTGGTCAAGATAGATGTAGATGATGTCGCCCGACTGACCGACGATTCCAGTAGGACCTGAGAGTTTACCGAAGGCGTTGCTCATGCCGGCATACTGGTTTCCTGTCATTGTCTGGAAATGACTATAGACATTATAATCGTCGCGAACGCGGAAGAACTTCTCGAAGCCCTCTCTGGTATAGCCCGTAGAAGAGGTAAAGCTCTCCCAAGTATTGTTCTTGACCTTGAGCACCATAGCCTTCATATCGTCGTTCAGAGCGGCAAAGTCTGCATTCTCTGCAAGGGCTTCGTCGCTAAGAGCCTGAATCTCGTCCTTGAGAATGGTGCAGGCATTATCTTGGAAGAGGTTTGCAAGAGCGGTTTTGTAGGTGTTTATGTTCCGCTGCAATTCGTTATAGGCATTCAGTTTAGCACGACCTTCCTCAATGAAAGCGTCGTCCAACTCCACCTCCTCGAAGCCCCAAACACTATTGTTGTTATTGCTGTACCAACCTACCACAACATTGCTTGCGTCGCAATGCAGGCCTACATTACTGGTGTCGAGGATATAGTAGGTTATGTTCGTAGCGTCGTCGGTTCTTTGAATGTCGAAAGTGTTTGTCCTGGAAAGATTCGTTGTATATTGCGAACTGAGGGAACCGTTCTTCTGGACAATGTATCTTTGCGTGCAAAGGTTCTGCAGGCACCAGCGACTGCCCGACTTCACAAGCGTCCAATACTGCGAAAGTTTTGTCGCATCTTTGCTCTCACAAGTGAGCACATTGGCTCCGAAATTCTCGTTGATGTAGTTCGAATAGCCCATGTTCTTGATGCGATAGTACTTGCCCGCCACAGGTTCCGACAAACCGCCCAATTCGAGCATTCGGGCCTCCACCTCCTGCAAGGAGTAGTTCTCTGCAATTGCTATGGTCCAGTCGCAACCCGTATCGCCTTGGCAGCTCCATTTATAGAGCGTTGTACCATCGTTCCCGAGGTTCAGACAGGATTGGCCCGAGAAGTCGCTTTCGGAAGAGACATTGATGTAAGAGCCGTTCGTTCCGTTGTTTGGACTGAGCTGGATGTAGAGCTTCTTTGCGCTTGCAGAGGGAGAGCGATAGTTGTTGTCGTTACTGAGGAAACGGCCCGTATTGGCATTCCTCAGAGTATAGCCGTTGCCCGATTTCGCAAGGAGCCAGACCTGAGCAAGCGTATTGTCGTTCTTGGCTGCGCCCACAGTGTTTGTGCCGTTATCGGAAAGGCGAACACTGGAGTTTCTGCGGCTTGTAAGGCGAACGATATTTGTGGTGCTGAGAATGTAATTCACATAAGCCGTTCCTGAGAGGTCGCCCAAATCTGTGAGCGTGACTTGGCGGAAGGACCAGTCGCAGTTGCCATTCTCGGAGCCTCTGCCGGTAGCACCCTTCAGAGTGCCGTTGTTGTTCTGCAGGAAATAGAGGTTGTTGCTCTTGAGCGACCAATGCCCTGCACTACCGAATTGAGCGATGGTATAAACATATTTCGCAGCGACTTCGGGGTCTGTCTTGTTCACTCTCGACGTAACTGCGTTGCCGTAGTAGTTGCCCAAACCCGACTTCAGATAGTACTTTCCGCTCTCGCCTGCCTCTTCCAGTTGGACGAGATAGCCGGCATTTGCCTGAGCATCGGTTCCGTTGGGAGTGGTAGAGGTCACGCCAAGCGTATTGCTCTCGTTTTCCACTATGAACGCATTTGTCGCAATATTGTAGAGGACATACCATTGGCCCGTTTCGAGCGTAGTGGCAGCGCTGCCCAATGAGATAATTTTGCCTGCAAATTCACTCGTCTGCGCCTGGACAGAAGTAGTGCCAAGCAACGCAAAAAGTGATGCAAGAAGCAGTTTGATATAGTTCTTCATATTGTTAGATTTAGTTTATGTACATATTTCGGCACAAATATAATAAAAAAAAGTGAAGAGTGAAGAATGGAGAGTGAAGAATTATTTCCTTTTGTATTAAAAAGGAATAAAGTCTCCCTTTTACGGGGAGATTTAGAAGGGTCTTTACCTTATAATTAACCAGGTAAGATAACTCAGATAGCAGAGGACAAGCAGGATTCCTTCCCACAGACAGAACTTGCGAGAGGTAAATCCCACAAGCCAGACCAGAGCCACGCTACCAATCAGCATGCCCCAATCCAACGGCGTTATCTCCGTAACGACCATAGGAACCACGCTGCTGCAAAGGCCTATCACAAAAGCGATATTGAAGACATTGCTTCCTATCACGTTTCCAAGCGCCAGTCCGAAGCTGCCCTTTCTGGCCGCCATGATGCTTGTAGCAAGTTCTGGGAGGCTGGTTCCGCCTGCAAGAATCGTCATTCCAATAACACTCTCGCTCACGCCCCACTCTCTTGCCACCGAGGCCGCAGTATCCACCAGAACTCGTCCGCCAATCACAAGCGCCGCAATACCTACCACAATGAACGTAAGTATCTTCAGCACAGACATTTCCTCGCTCTTGCTTTCCTCCTGAGCCTCCTTCCTGTCCTTCAGGGCAACCCGATAAGCCAGATAGAGATAGCCGCAGAAGAACAGAACAAGCAGCATGCCTTCCCAACGGGCAATCGAGCCTCCGCTATAAGCAAAGACGCAGAGCAAGACCGAAGCCGCAAGACAGATGGGAATGTCACGTTGTAAAAGCGAACTCTCCACCTTGATGTTTCTCATAATAGCTGCAGCCCCGATTATGACGAGGATATTGAAGATATTACTGCCCATCACGTTGCCCACGCTCATGTCTCCGCTGCCGCGAAGCACACTCATGAAACTTACGATAAACTCAGGCAGACTCGTGCCAAGCGAAACGACGGTCAGACCAATGACCAACTCACTCACTTTCAGCCTTCTGGCCAATCCGCAAGCCCCGTCAGTAAAGCGGTCAGCGCCCCAAAGCACCACCGCAAAGCAAACGATAATAATGAGAATCTCGAGTATCATATCTTCAAATCGCCTGCAAAGATACGAATAAGCGAGCGAAATACAAAGAGAACACAAAAGTTTTCTTGTTTATTTCCGAGCGGAAGTATTTTCGACAAAGTCAAAGTTACAAATAAGTGAGCAAAAAGCCAAATAAATCACTTATTTTTGTCGAGGAGCGTCAATTTTGTTTCTGATAGACGCGGACATAATCTATCTCATAGCGCATAGGGAAAGCCGAATCGTCTATCTTGCCGCCATTGTCGCCGCCCAGAGCCAGATTCAGCAGGATGAACTGCGGACGGGTGAAGGGGTTTGAGTAGTTGCCGATGCTCCCGTTTATAGTCGAGCTGAGCGGCACTTCGTTGAGCAACTCATCGTCCAGATAGAGCCGGATGGATGTCTCGTCCCAATCCATACGCCAGATGTGGAACTGCCGAGCCCAGTCGGGATTGTGTTTCGTGAAATGAGAGAAGGGGATGCGGCGTGTGTTCCATACGGCCTGATAATGGTTGTCACAGCCCCAAGCCGCATTTGCCAGAATGTGAGGAACGCCCCCGATGTGGTAATACTCCATCACGTCGATCTCCCCGCACGAGGGCCACTCCACGCCGCTGCCCAGCGTCCAGATGGCAGGCCATGCACCTCCCGCAACGGGTATTCGAGCCCGAACCTCCAGACGCCCGTAGAGGAAATTGTATTTGCCCCGAGTGTTCAGACTGGCCGAAGTATATTCGATAGTTGGACGGCGTTGTCCCCAATAGCGTCCGTTCTCGCGGTAGGTAGGATTGGGCTTCTGTTCGCGTCTGGCCTCAATGACGAGCAAGCCGTTCTGCTGAAAGGCGTTTTCCGACTGATACCATTGGTCCTCGTGATTGCGTTCGAAACCGCGTTCGTAGTTCCACACCGTCGAGTCGGGCCTTCCGTCCTGCTCAAACTCGTCGCTCCACACCAATTGCCATTCGCTATCAGCCACAACAGTCATTACCACCGCCACGAGCAGCAACAACAAACAAAAGCACCTCTTTATGACTGATTCGTTTTTCATTCCTACACTTTTGTTTTCAAGAGAGTTACGGCGCTTTCTTATTTCTTGGACTGTTGTTTGTCGTATTTCTCCCAGAGTTTTTTCTTCGCCGCCAGTTCTTTCTGTCTTGCCGTACTTTCGCGAGCAGCCTTTTCTGCAGCGGCTTCATCCTCTGGAGAGGCGTAGGCATGACGGAAGCCTTGCTGCTCATTCCATCCTCCACGAGTAAAGTCGGGGAAAGCGACGGCAGCGCAGCCATTGTCCATACTTAAGGCTCCAAGTTCAGCCAGAGCGCACCATTCCGCCAAATCATAGACATCGATATCAAGAGGCAGACCATTCTGCAGGCAATAAACCAGTCGGGCATCCATAGTATAGTCCATTCCGCCATGACCGAACTCACGACCTAAATCGCCGAACTTCTTCAAGATGGGATGGTAGTATTGCTTCATCAGAGCATCATATTCTTCCTTTGGAAGGAAGTTGTGCCCCGATATCTTGCCTGCCATTTCTGCAAGTCCCATATCGCTGGCGCTCTTCTTGCTGATGTAAATCTTCGGATCGGGGTATTTTGTGCAGAAGCCCGTCATGCCCGTCAGTTTGTACATGCGATTGTAAGGCTGCGGACTCATTACATTGTGCTGAATCTCCATAACCTTACCCTTCTCAGTGCGCATGAGCGTGGTCGTGTGGTCGCCATTACGGAAAGAGTCACATTCCTTGCCTGTCACCTCCTTATACCCTTCCCTTCCGCAGAAACTCTCGGTATCCATAGCGATGAGCGTCTTAATGCGGTCGCCGCGATGGATGTTCAGAGCCTGCGCAATGGGGCCAAGTCCGTGAGTTGGATAGATGTCGCCTCGGTTTTCCTTATTGTATTTCAAGCGCCAATGAAGGTTTTCGGGGTCAGAGCCATCAGGATTATGCCAATAGCCTTTCCAAATGCCAGCTTCGTTCAAAGTGTGGATGTAAGCCCCTTCTGCACGGATGATTTCACCAAACAAGCCTTGCTGAGCCATATTCAGGGCACACATCTCGTAGTAGTCGTAGCAGCAATTCTCAAGAAGCATGCAATGGACGCGATTCTTTTCGCTCAGGTCGATGAGTTCCCAACATTGTTCCAGATTCATGACGCTGGGCACTTCGATAGCCGCATGCTTGCCGTTTTCCAAAGCACATTTCGCAACGGGGAAGTGATGGTCCCAATCGGTAGCCACATATATCAGGTCGATGTCCTTTCGCTTGCACATATCGACGTAGCCTGTTTCTCCGCTATAAATGTCAGCAGGGGGCAGTCCGACGTTCCGAAGGTACTTCTGAGCATCCCTTGCACGCTCCTCCTCATAATCACAGAGGGCCACAATCTGCACTCCAGGAATATGACAATAACGATTCACAGCCCAAGGTCCGCGACTTCCAAGACCTGCAAACCCCACCCTGACAGTCTCCAGTTTTGGAGTCGTCAAACGAAGAGCAGACTGTTGTCCAGCAGGACGAGCAGGCGTGTCCACAACGATAGTTCCCTTGTCCCAATGCCACTTTGTGCTTGGGCTTAAACTCTGAGCGTAGGTAATTGTGCTGATGGCAAACAGAGCCATGCAAATGATGTGTCTGATTTTCATATCTTTGATTATTAAGTTAGTTATAGTCTCTTATTGATTCTGCTTGCAAAGGTACAACAATTTTTCGAAACTTCCAAATTTTTCAGCACTTATTTTTATATTTTATAAAAATTAATTTAGCAGAGGTTTTATGTGCCTCGCCCAAAAGGCCTGCATCTAACAAAACTAACAAGCGCAACACCGCAACACCGCAACAACTGTTTCCGAGAGATGGCGATGACTCATTATATATATATTAAATAATAATCGTACGATAATTAGCTTATATAGCGAAAATCGACTTCTTCATTTTTTTCAACTGTTGCGCTGTTGCGCTGTTGCGGTTACGATTTTCGCACCGTTAAATATAATACCAAAATTCTCGATGAAATGGGCGATTTTTGCAAGATAACAAACAAATAATTGCAGGGTAAAATGCAAACATAACACGTTACGATTGCAATCATAACACGTTAAATTCGCCAACGTAACACGTCAAGTTGGCAGTTTAACTGGTAAAGTTTAGCTCGAAAGGCAAAATGTAAGGTAAAACCAGTGAAATTGGCGCATAAAAATATGCCAAAAAGAACCTAAATTGTTCTAAATGTCGCTTTTTAAGTTTCGTTAAGATTACATTATTTGGCAAATATGTATTTTCTCCTTACCTTTGCACTCAGAAAACCAAAGTACATAGTACAAGGTAAAACAGAAGTTGAACTACATTATTATAAAAAGTAAAATGAAGAAACTGACACTCGCCATGTTGCTCGCGCTCATCGGAGCAGCTGCAATGGCACAGAATTTCGAGAATAGCACGATTGAAGAACGCATCGCCTATTCTACCGGCAACGACGAGGATAGCATCAAGCTCGCCAAGGGCTATGTTACGATGTTCCAGCAGACTCGTGCCAACCAGGAATGGAAGGATATGTACGAGGATTACACCTGGCTGAAGAAGTATGCGCCCTTCGCTCAGAACGGCATCTATTCGCAGAGCCCCATCATGTTCTACTACCTGATTAAGGGCGAGCAGGACCAGGCTAAGAAGAGGAAGTACTTCGACGAGATGATGGAGCTGTTCGACCTTCGCCAGAAGAACCTCGATGTGCTCAACACTTTCGCCAAGACGAAGAGCACTCTGGGCGATGTTTTGAGCGTGAAGGCCGAGTACTACAACTTCGTGGCTCAGGAAGCTCTGGGTCAGGAATACGACTTGCGCGAGTCATACAAAAACTTTGCCGATGCCATCAAGATGGTGAACGAGCAGGGCGGTCGTGAAATCACGGGCTCCTTCCTCCAGACCTTCTTCCAGGTGAGCGATTTCATCTACCAAGCGACCAAAGGCGGCACTCGCGAACAGTTCCTGCAGGACTATCTGGACAGCAAGGAGGCTTGCGAAAAGATGCTCCAACTGGCCAAGGAGGCTCAGGAAGAGGGCGATACCACCAGGGCTCAGCAGCTTCTGGCTACCTACGACGCTCCTCTGGCAGCCATCGAGCAGATCTTCTCTCAGAGCGGAGCTGCCGACAGCGCTCAGTTGATCTCTATCTACACCAAGAAGTTCGACGCTTATAAGGAGGACATCAACAAGCTCAACTCGAGCCTGACCATCATGCAGAACAACGACCTCAACGAGGCTGACATCTACTATCAGTACGCTGAAGCCGCTTATGCCATCGAACCTTCCTACACCAGCGCCATCGGTCTGGCACAGAAGGCTCAGAAGGACGGTCAGCTCAACAAGATGCTGGAGTACTACAACAAGGCTCTGGAACTGGCTTCGAGCGATGCAAGGCGTGGCGTAATCTGCCTGAACATCTGCAACGGCCTGACCAAGAGCAAGCAGTACACCGGTGCCCTGACCTACGCTCAGAAGGCTATCGACTATAATGCCGACCTGACTGGTAAGGCTTACCTGAAGATGGCTAACATCAACGCTCTGATTGGTCAGTATGGCGATGCCATCGCTTACTGCGGCAAGGCTAGTGCAGCCGACATTACCGTCAGCGGTTCTGCCAATCGTCTGAAGGAAAGCATCCAGAAGGCTCAGGCCAGCCAGGCTGAGAATGCTAAGGCTCGCAAGGCTTACGACGACTTCATCAAGCGTCAGAAGGCTGAGGAAGACTTCTGGAAAGGCGGAAGATAATTTGACGATAACGTTAACGATAACGATAACAAAAACCATACAAATGGCCCGTTGTGCTGACAAGCATGGCGGGCTTTTTTGTGCCCGAAAGTCCATCTCTGTAAAAAAAGGTTAAAATCTTGCCCAATACTTTGCACAAACAAACATTTTTTAGTAACTTTACACACTGAAAGTGTGAAATGTCTAAAATAGACAACGGACAACGGACAACAGACAACAGAAACAAACTCTAAACTAAACAAATATGGCAACAAAACTTTTATTCCTCGGCTCTCTGGGCAGCCAAGAAATCATCATCATCGCCCTCGTTATCCTGCTCCTCTTCGGAGGCAAGAAGATTCCCGAACTTATGCGCGGCCTCGGAAAAGGCGTATCGCAGTTCAAGAAAGGCATGAAAGACATTGAAGAAGAAATCAATGCCGAGCCCGAAAAGATTGACGAAACTAAAAACAATTAAATAACATAAGTTTAACCATCCTAACAAAAACTTCTTATGAAAGACATGTCAAGAAGATCGTTCCTCAAGGCAGGAACCGCAGCAACCGCTGCTCTCGCAATGGCTCCAACCGACGTTCTCGGTAAAGCTAAAGCCGCAAAGAAACCCGCAGCAACTGGCAAAATCAAACTCCTCGGCGTAGGTGTTGGTGGCCGTGGTCATGCTGACATCAACGGCGTTACCTACAAGGGAAAAGGCGAAGTTTATGACGATGTCGAGTTCATCGGCATGTGCGACGTGGACTTCAAGTATGCAAAAGGCGTCCTCGAAGAGTATCAGAAGCTCTTCCCCAACATGAAGGTTTACAACGACTACAAGAAGATGTATGCCGAACTGCTGGACAAGGCCGATGCCGTTATCTGCGGTACTGCCGACCACACCCACGCAATCATCTGCGCAGAAGCTCTGGCTGCAGGCAAGCACGTTTACTGCGAGAAGCCTCTCACCCGTACCGTTTACGAATCTCGTCTGCTCACCAAGCTCGCTGCAAAGGCTGGCGTTGCTACCCAGATGGGTAACCAGGGTTCAAGCGGCGAAGGCGTGAACCTGACTTGCGAATGGATCTGGAACGGCGAAATCGGCGAAGTAACTCGCGTTGACGCTTTCACAGACCGTCCAATCTGGCCACAAGGTTTGGAACGTCCTACCGAAGTGCACGAAATCCCCAGCACTCTGAACTGGGATGCTTTCATCGGCCCGGCTCCAAAGCGTCCTTACAACTCAATCTATCACCCCTGGAACTTCCGCGGATGGTGGGACTTCGGCACAGGTGCTCTTGGCGATATGGCTTGCCACATTCTGCATCCCGTCTTCAAGGCTCTCGACCTTGGCTATCCCATCAAGGCTGAAGGAAGCTCTACTCCTCTTATGTCCGACTGCTGCCCAAGTGCACAGGTTGTTAAGCTGACCTATCCCGCTCGTCCAAACCGCCCGAAGGTTGCTATGCCTGAGGTAGTTGTAACTTGGAGCGATGGTGGCATCATTCCATTCCGTCCCGAAGGTCTGCCCGTTGGTAAGGACCTCAATGTAAGCGGCGGTGGCGCTATCTTCTATGGTACAAAGGACATCCTCGTAGTAGGTTGCTATGGTGAAAGACCTTACCTGGTAAGTGGTCGTGTTCCCGATGCTCCAAAGGTTTGCCGTCGAGTAACAGAGAGCCACCAGCGCGACTGGATCCGTGCCATCAAGGAAATCCGCGCAGGCAAGAAGGATTGGGTGAAGACCGCTTCCGACTTCAGCGAAGCAGGTCCTTTCAACGAAATGGTTGCTATGGGCGTTGTGGCTACTCGTCTGCAAGGCCTGAACCAGACTCTCGAATGGGACGGCGAGAACATGCGCTTCACCAACATTCCCGAGAAGGCAACGGTTCGTTCTATGTTGAAGGACGGTTTCTCCATCCACGATGGACACCCAACATTCAACAAGACCTACACAGATCCTGTGAATGCTCGCGAATTCGCAGCAGAACTCATCAAGCCGACCTACCATAACGGCTATGTTCTGCCCGACATGCCCGCATAAGTAACATTTAGTTCCTACAAAAATGAAACTAAGAAACATTCTAACCGCAGTAGCTTTTGCTGCTGCGGTTGGCGTACAGGCTCAGCCTCAGTACGTCGTTATCGAGAATCCCCAAGTTGACCTCAGCACAGTAAAGGTTGACAAGGAAGGTTACTATGTCCTCTTCGACGGCACAAGCCTGGATGGTTGGCGCGGCTATTGCAAAGACCACGTTCCCAGCAAGTGGAACATCAAGGACGGTGCTCTGCATTTCGACGGACGCGGTCCAGGTGAAGGTGGCGACATCGTTTTCGCTCACAAATTCAAGGACTTCGTTTTCGAGATTGAGTGGAAGATTGCAGAAGGAGGCAACTCCGGTATCTTCTATCTCGGCAAGGAGACAGCTACCATCAACAACGATGCTCCTAAGACCGAAGAGACAAAGGCTGGCAATGTGACCATCACGCAGACTATCGACAATCGCGGCAAGCTCAACTATCAGCCCATCTACATCAGTTGTCCTGAGTGTCAGGTGCTTGACAACGAGCGTCATCCCGATGCAAAGCTTGGTGCAACTCTCGGCATCCGTCAGAGCACAAGTCTTTACGACATGATTGTTGCTAAGCCTCAGAATGCAAATCCTGCAGGTCAGTGGAACAAAGTGAAGATTGTCGTGAAGAATGGCAAAGTCACTCACTACCAGAACGGCGTGAAGGTGCTCAGCTACACTTTGGCCGACAAGTCTTGGGTTGACCTCGTTCAGACCTCTAAGTTCAGCCAGAAGAACTGGCCTCTTGCTTACGAGATCATGAAGGATTGCGGCAGAGATCCCGGTTACTTCGGCATGCAAGATCATGGCGACGAGGTTTGGTACCGCAACATCCGCGTGAAAGTGCTCAAGTAAGCCTATACATTATTATATATATGTATATATTATATAGAGTAATAAGATGAAAAAGATTATTGTACTCATCTGCCTTGCTGCCACATTCTGTATGTATGGCACAAATGCAGATGCTAAGAAGAAAGAAATCGCTTTCCAGATGTATAGTGTTCGCGACCTTATCGGCAGCCCCGACAAGTATGCACAGAATCACGAAAGCACTCTGAAAGCGTTGGCAAAGATGGGTTATACGGCTATTGAGGCTGCCAACTATGGCGACGGAAAGCTCTATGGCGTATCTCCTGAACAGTTCAAGGCCGACATCGAAGCTGCAGGCATGAAGGTGCTCTCAAGTCATGTTGGACACAACCTGAATGACAACGAGCTGAAGTCTGGCAACTTCGACGGCGCTCTTAGATGGTGGGCAGAATGCATTGATGCTCACAAGCGTGCCGGCATGAAGTACATCGTTAATCCTGGCGTCAACTATCCCAGGAACTTGGCAGAAGCAGACGTTATCTGCAAGTATCTGAACAAAGTTGGCGAAATGGTGAATGCTGCAGGCATGAAGTTCGGCTACCACAACCACTCTCACGAGTTCGGAAAGGTAGAGAACAAGGTTTGGTACGACTATATGGTCGAGCATACCGATGCCGATAAGGTGTTCTTCGAAATGGACGTCTATTGGGCAGTTCGCGGTCAGGTTAGTCCCGTTGAGTACTTCAAAAAGTATCCTGGACGCTTCACCTTGCTTCACATCAAGGACCATAGAGAGTTCGGCGAAAGCGGTATGGTTGGCTTCGATGCCATCTTCAATAATGCCGACGTTGCAGGTTTGAAGGCTTTGGTTGTCGAGTTGGAAGGAAGCAACAGACCTAACATTCTGGATGGAATGAAGGTTTGTGCCGACTACCTCAAGGCTGCAAAGTTCGTAAAGGCAAGTTACAACAAGTAATTAATTTAGAAGCCCCTCTCACCTAAAAGGGAGGGGCTTTCACTAAAAAACATGGAGTTAGAGGACAAGAGCAAAGCAGAAAAGATAGAAGAGGAAGAGGGTCAAGAGGGAGCGATGTCCTTCTGGGACCATCTTGAAGTGTTACGATGGGCATTGTTCCGCAGTGCTTGTGTGTTAGCTGTCGTTATGGTTGGCACTTTCATTGCTATGCCCTATATTTTCGACCGCTTCATCCTCGCCCCCACAAACAACGACTTCTTCACTTATCGCTGGCTCAACGCAATAGGCAGAGGCATTGTGAAGCTTTCGCCCGACTTTGATGTGCAGATTATCAACATCAATGTTGCGAGCCAATTCATGACGCACATCTCCACATCTATCTCTTTAGCGGCAGTCATTGCCTTTCCCTATTTTATTTGGGAGATATGGAAGTTCATCGAACCAGCATTGTTCGAAGACGAGATCAAACACCTGAAACCAGCATTCTTTGGTGGAACTATCATGTTCTATCTGGGTTGTGCAATAGGTTACACACTCGTCTTTCCCTTTACTTTCCGCTTCCTTGTTGAGTACAATCTGAGTCCAAGTATTACAAACCAAATCAATCTGCAGAGTTACATCGACAACTTCACGATGCTCATCCTCGTGATGGGTATTGTCTTCGAGATGCCTCTGTTGGCTTGGCTGCTTGGTCTGCTGGGAGTACTCAAAAAAAGCTTCCTTCGAGAGTACAAGAAACATGCAATTGTTGTACTTCTTATTTCTGCTGCTATCATAACTCCAAGTGGTGACCCATTCACACTTATGCTCGTTTTCATCCCACTTTATGTGCTTTATGAGCTATCAATTCTCGTTGTAAAGGACAAATCAGTAAAAGAAGATGAATAAACCAAAAATTTGACAAAACAGGCCGAATTATTACACACAAAGAGCAAAAGTGTGCATGTTTTGCACCTAAAATGCATAAAAAATTACTTTTTTTCTTGCAGGATACCAAATAAAGTCATAAATTTGCATCGACTTAAGTTAAATAAACTAACGAAAAAAGAGAAAAGTACAGTAATAGTGTTAATCAATTGTTAAACAAATGAAAAAGATTACTCTCGTGCTCGTTGCTATGTTTGGTATGGCAATGGCATCCAGTGCACAGTACACTGGTCACAAGTTTTTCGACAACTGGTCAATTGGTGCTGAAGGTGGCGTAAGCTCTAACCTGCATGATTGGGACGTTCCCAATGGCGCAGTAGCAGGCATCAACTTTACCAAGGGTATCACTCCCGTTCTGAGCTTGGAATTCCAGCTGCAGGCAGGCTTCAACGATGACGCCAACTGGAACTGGGCCCGCAAGAGCGCTAATGTTGTTGACAATGCTAGCGTTTATGCAAACACCAAGGTTAACCTCATGAACTGGTTTGGTGGTTACAAGGGAGCTCCCCGTCTCTTCGAAATTCAGGCCCGTGGCGGTGTAGGTTACACTCGTTTCTTCTGGCCCAGCTATGAAGGAATTGACACAAAGAGCGGTAACGATCTGAATCGTTGCAACGTTAAGCTCGGTCTTGACTTCGACTTCAATCTTGGTGAGAAGAAGGCTTGGACCCTCAGCTTGCGTCCCGCAGTTATCTTGAAGGCTAACCGCGACAACGATCCTTATCGTGGCGAACCTCTTGGCGTAGGTGTTGTATGTGACAACGAAAGTGGTTGCATCGCTTATAGCCACAACTGCCTCGCACAGGTTACCGCTGGTGTAACTTATCACTTCAAGACCAGCAACGGTCAGCACTACTTCACCGAGGTTAAGCCCGTCGAGGTTACCAAGGTTGTTGAGAAGACCGTTGAACGTCCCGTTGAGAAGGTTGTCGAGAAGGTTGTTGAAAAGGTTGTCACCAAGAACGTTGGCAATGGTGTTACCGTTGAGTTCGCTCTTAACAAGGCTAACCTCACCAACACCGCTAAGGCTAAGCTGAACACCATCGATAAGGGCGCTACCGTTGTTCTTGACGGTTATGCTTCTCCCGAAGGTGCTAAGGGCTACAACGTGAAGCTGTCTCAGCGTCGTTGCGATGCAGTCAAGGCTTATCTTGAGGATCGTGGCGTTAAGGTTGCTGACACAAATGCTCATGGTGCTGAAGGTCCTGAGTCTCAGCGTATCGTTTACGTTACTATCAAGTAATTAGAGACAAACCTTACAAGAGTTAAAACACTAGGAAAGCCCTACCACGATTTGTGGTGGGGCTTTCTCTTTGTTTACAAACGAGTCTCAGGATAATCTGCCTGGTGAAGTTCTAGAACATCTGCAGTTACGATTGCAAACGTAACGTGTTATGATGGCAAAGTTAACGTGTTAAGTTGGCCAACTTAACACGTTATGTTTGGCAACGACCCTAGGGTCATTGGAAAAAGACATGAGGAAAATAAGTCTCTACCTACTGATGCTCTTTGTGGAACTGAATGATTCGCTCAGTAAAAAGAGGTTCCTGTTCACGACGGAAGAAAGAGGTGCAGATGCGAACTCCTTGCTGAGTTGAACCCATTGTATCAAGGGGATAAACTGCAATTCCGTAGGTCATCAACTCACGAGTCAGCTGAAGGTCATTCATTCCAGGATACTGAACGGTAAAGTAGAAACCATCCGCCAAAGGAGCTCCCATATCGTTATCATAAACAAGATAGAAGCCGTTAGCCAGAAGAACATCCTTCATAAACTTAGCTCGACGCCCATACTCGCGAACATCATCAAGGAAATTGTACTCTCCCTTGACGGAAGCCTCCATCAAGGCTGCCATTGCATGCTGAACGGAATGAGTCGTTCCGCTCGAAAGGGTGTACATCAGACGACCAACAAAGAAGTCGCCAAAGGTTCCAACACCAAACTTCTCCTTCAAAGGAGTATAGGTTCGGCGGAAAAGCTTATTGGAGATGCAAGTCACACCAATGCGCTGACCTGCGTACGAGAAAGCCTTCGATGCTGAAACCCAAAGCACATAGTTGTCCGTATAACGCGCAACTGTAGCTTGGAAAGGAGGTTGGAAGGGATGCGAAAGGTCGCGACGGAAGTCCATTGCAAAGTATGCGAGGTCCTCCAAAACGAGGATATCGAACTTCGTCGCAATGTTTCCAATGCCTTGCAATTCCTCTTCAGTAAAGCAAACCCAAGAAGGATTGTTGGGATTTGAATAGACAATCGCACAGATATTGCCTTTCGAAACGATTTCGTCAAGCTTCTCTATCAAGTCCTGACCTCTGTAATTGTAGATGTCGAGGGCTTCGTGCTTCAGTCCAATCACATCGCATTGTGTGGTCTGAACAGGGAAACCGGGCTGAATTAGAAGAACCGTATCTTGCTTCGAACCTGCAAAAGCATGACGAATCGCCATAAAAGTAGCGAAAGTTCCCTGCATGCTTCCAGTTGTCGGAACACAGCCTTCAGGAGCAATATCTACGCCGATGAAAGCCTTCACAAAGTCCGATGCAGCCTGCTTAACACGAGGAATGCCACCATTTGGAGGATAGATTGTAGCGCAACCATTCTTGAGAGCCTCCGCCTCAGCCTTTAAAGCAATCTCGGAAGGCTTCAAACCAGGGACGCCCATCTCAAGATGAATGACTTCCTCACCTGTCTTCTCTTCAAGGACACGCGAAAGTGCCTGTATATCGCGGATAGTGGCTTGAGAGAAATCCCCAAGTCCCATCGAATCGATAATGCTGTTTACTTGTTCTTTGTTAAACACAACTAACCGATTTACAACAATTTATGCCCCAGCCTTCACGCCAGCATCGAAAGCCTTGAGATTAGCCTCAACAACTTGCTCACCTTTTCGCGCAAACACAGTAGCAATAGCCTCTCTAAGATTCTCAACAGACAGAATGCCGATGATAGGAGCCGCCATTCCCAGAAGAACCATGTTTGCTCCCCTAGGATTGCCGCAGTCCTTGGCCACCGACTCGATGTCGAGCTTAATGCTCGGCAAGGTGTCGAGTTCCTTCTGCAAAGCCTCTTCATCAGGATAATTAGGGATATTGACAAAAGGCTTCGAACTTGTCACTATCCTACCCTCTTTGTTGAGATAAGCCAGATAACGCATAGCCTCCATCGGCTCCATAGAGATGATGAGGTCGGCTCCAGCTTCAGCAATAAGGTCGCTCCAAATAGGTTCGGTAGAAAGGCGAAGGTTCGACTGCACATCGCCTCCTCTTTGACTCATGCCATGCACTTCTGCCTGTTTGAGATAAAGTCCTGCTTTCGTTGCAGCCTCGCCTATAATAGTTGCGATGGAGAGGATTCCTTGTCCACCCACACCGCAAAGGATGATATCTTTCTTCATGTTTCTATTGCTTCTTGGCTCTTGCATGACGGGCAAAAGTCTGTATACACTCTCTACGAGGAATAATTACAGACACACCTTTATACTCTATCTCTTCCTTTATAACTTGCGTAATCTCTGGCATATTCTTGGGAAGAGGCACAACAACACGAACATGTTCCGGCTCTACGCCAAGCCCAAGACAGATGGCCTCGTACTTGTTTGTGCCTGCAGAATCTTGTCCGCCAGTCATTCCTGTTGTAAGATTGTCGGAGATAATAACGGTAATGTTGGACTTATCGTTCACCGCATCCAGCAATCCAGTCATGCCACTATGGGTAAAAGTCGAGTCACCAATGATTGCAACAGACGGGAAGAGTCCCGCATCTGCAGCGCCTTTGGCCATAGTTATGCTGGCTCCCATATCCACACAAGACGAGAGGGCTTGGAATGGAGGAAGTGCTCCAAGCGTATAACAACCAATATCGCCGAAGACACGATGCTCAGGATAGTCGGCAAGAACTTGGTTCAATGCCGTATAGACATCCCTATGTCCGCAACCTTGACAAAGTTGAGGAGGACGAGCAGCCATATTCTTAGCAGGAGCAAACACAGCTCCAGTCGCTTGTCCTAAAGCCTTTGCCACATTATCGGGAGTAAGTTCACCCGTACGAGGAAGGTCACCAGTCAAACGTCCTTTCACAGGATAGCCAGCGCCAAGCAAGCCCTTCACAAGTTCCTCCACAACAGGCTGACCGTCTTCTATAACGAGAAGTTCGTCGCACTTTGCAGCCAAAGCCTTTATTTTCTCTTCGGGCAAAGGATATTGTGAAATCTTAACCAGATTCGCATCGTTGCCAAGAGCTTCCTTTACATAATTGTATGCAATACCGCAAGCCAAGATGCCAGTCTTTGAAACCGCACTCTCAGCCTTATTATAAGGGCTTTCTGCAGAAGCTTGCTTCATCGCATCCTGTTTCTCAAGAAGAGCCACATACTTCTTTCTCGCAATACCAGGAAGAAGTACCCATTGATCGGTTGAAGGCGAGAAAGGTTTCTCAGCCTTTGGCTCCGTCACTTCTACTGCGGCACGGGAGTGAGCAAGTCGAGTCACAACACGCAACACAATAGGCTCTCCAAGCTTTTCCGAGAGGTCGAAACCATAGGCCATCATATCGTAAGCTTCCTGCTGATTGGAAGGCTCAAGACATGGAACTAAAGCGAACTTGGCATAGAAGCGAGAGTCCTGCTCGTTCTGCGAAGAATGCATCGAGGGGTCGTCGGCAGCAAGGACAATAAGGCCGCCCTTCACACCAGTAATGGCGCTATTGACGAAAGCGTCGGCACATACATTCATGCCAACATGCTTCATACACACCAAAGCTCTCTTGCCAGCATACGACATACCGAGAGCAGCTTCCATCGCAGTCTTTTCATTTGTGCACCAACGAGAGTGGATGCCACGCTCCTTGGCAAGAGGATGGTTTTGAATATATTCGGTGATTTCCGTGCTTGGAGTTCCCGGGTAAGCATACACGCCGCTTAACCCGGCATTGATGGCACCAAGGGCAACAGCCTCATCACCTAAAAGGAGTTTCTTCATATAAAATATCTTCTGAATTAAGCTCGAATGAGCTGGAGGAACTCTTCACGAGTCTTGGCTTGATTGAAAGCACCACAGAAGTCACTGGTAGTAGTGATGCTACCTTGCTTCTGCACTCCTCGCATCTGCATGCACATATGTTGGGCTTCGACTACAACCATCACACCCAACGGCTCGAGTGCTTCCTGAATGCAATCTCGAATCTGCTTCGTCATACGCTCTTGAATCTGGAGCCGATGCGAGAAACAATCCACCACTCGGGCAATCTTGCTTAAGCCCGTAACTTGTCCGTTTGGAATATAAGCCACATGCACCTTGCCATAGAAGGGAAGCATATGGTGCTCACAAAGTGAATAGAAATTGATGTCACGAACGATGACCATCTGACGATAATCCTCGTTGAACTTGGCGGAGTTGAGTATTGCCACAGGGTCTTGCTCATAGCCGCAAGTAAGGAAAGTCATTGCTCTTGCTACCCTTTTGGGTGTCTTGAACAAACCTTCCCGCTGTGCGTCCTCGCCAAGAAGATTAAGTATGGCGCGGACATGCTCCGAGATTTGTTGCTGAGTTGGGGTCAGTTCGTGCTTGTATTGTTCTTCCATTCTTGATTCTTTGGGGGATTAACCTTACTTTTCACGATGACAGCTTCGCGGAAGATTCCCATTGAACGAATTTGGCTAAGGATTTCTCTTGCCTCACCCATTGTTTGGAAATCTCCGACTCTGCAAAGCCAATGAGGCGACACGAAGCTAACATACACACGCTCGCCAGGGAAGTAGTTTCTGAAGCGCAGACCAGCAGCCCGCGCCTCAGCTTTACCTTTACGAGAGTTGTCACCAAAGTACACCTGAATACGATAGCCGGTTGTCCTATATCTGACTACCTGCGAAAGACTGTCTGCAGCAGCTATCGAGTCTGCTAATTCGTCAACTTGTTTCTGTCGAGACGTACTTGACTTCCTCGAACCATTGACGAGATCTGTGATGGACTTTTCCTGATGCAGGATGATTCTGCCCGCCGATTCCACTACTTGTTGCAGTTTATCGGTAAAGGTCTGCTGAGCACCTAAAGTTAGCGTGCTTAGCCAGAGAATGAGGGCAAGGGTGTACTTAGTCATTGTATTAATGATTTGAATTATTTCCAAGCGTCGATGATTCCCTTGAAGTCGGGAGCCTTGAGACTTGCACCGCCAATCAGGCCGCCGTCGATATCGGGCTTGCCGAAGAGTTCGGGGGCGTTGCTGGCCTTACAAGAGCCACCATAGAGAATAGAAGTCTCGTCGGCAGCCTGAGCACCATAGACATCGGCAACACACTTACGGATGTAAGCGTGGATTTCCTCAGCCTGTTCAGCTGTTGCGGTCTTACCTGTACCGATAGCCCAGATTGGTTCGTAGGCAATCACGATGTTCTTCCATTGTTCAGCAGAAAGGTGGAATACACTTCCTTCGAGTTCTGCCTTGCAGACTGCTTCCTGCTGATTTGCTTCGCGTTGCTCAAGGCTTTCGCCAATGCAGAAAATGACCTTCAGACCATTTGCAAGAGCGAGGTCAACCTTATCCTTCAGGATTTCGGGAGTCTCATTATAGTATTCGCGGCGTTCACTATGGCCAAGAATCACATATTCTGCACCTGTGCTCTTTACCATTGCTGCACTTACCTCACCAGTATAAGCGCCGCTTTCCTTGTTTGCACAGTTCTCTGCACTAACGGCAATCACGCTGTCCTTCAGCAGTTCGCTCAGGGTTGCGAGATGGATGAAAGGTGTGCCGATGATAACTTCGCAGTTAGGTTTCTCAGCAGCCAGAATGTCTTTCAGTTCAGTGGCGAGAGCTACGCCTTCCTGCAGGGTCTTGTTCATTTTCCAGTTGCCTGCTACGATTTTCTTTCTCATTTGTTTTGTAGTTTTTATTTGGTTTACATTTCTTTTTTGTTTCCGTTTGTTTAGGGCGACACTTATTGCATCAATGAAGAGGAAAAGCAAGAGAGGCAGGATGTACCAACTCAAGATGCGGAAAATTGTGTCTCGCTTCGAGCTGACTTTCTGCTCAGGTTGTTTCTTCAGTTCCTCTGGAGTTGGGAGGTCTGTCGAAGGCCATTTGCCAACAACTTTGCCGTCGTGAAGGAGCATCAGACCTGGGTTCGAGCGAATCATCGTCTTGAGGACGACTGCATCTGCATGGCAGAATGGATACTCGGCACCAGTCGTTTCCTTCCAATTGGCAATAGCTTCCTTGCCACTTGAAGTGAGACAATAGAAGTCGTAACCTGCCTCCTGACTATAGTCGTAGAGCGCAAGCAAATCGCCCATCACTCCATCATCGGCCTTCTCGAGATAAGGAGCAACCAACAGGAAAGTGTAACCTTCGTTACAAAGTATCGGGTTCGTGAGGTCTTCCCCACTTTCTGCATCCTGAATGAACAGCTCCCCTACTCCAGTTAGTTTGGTCGGCTCAACCTGAACGGTTCGCGAATCAACGAAAGTCCAAGTGCTGTCGGGATAGTCCTCGAGTGCGAACTCCTTCTGCACACCGTCTCTCTCCAAAATGAAGGTTGTGATGAACTGGCCGAAGTTCTGTTGGTCGTCGAACCAAGCTTTTCGTACATCTGCTCCAAGATGATAAGGACGGAAGTCGATGACGGGAAGCCTCCAAAGGTTGTAACTGGCGAAGAGGACGGCAAAGACAAAGGAATAGAGCGCCACCATCCACTGGTTCTTCTTCGTTATAAAGTGCGGCATCAGTTTATAGTACCGCAAAGCGATGATAGAGAGGATGAGCAGAACGACATTCTTTGCGAAGGTCTGCCAATTGCTGAGCACGAGTGCATCGCCGAAACAACCGCAGTCGGACACAGGACTCTTGAGTGCCAGATAGAATGTCAACGGCGTCATGATGAGCAGGAAGCATATCGACACACTTGTTGCCAAACGCCTCCGAATGCCGAAGAAAAGGTAGATGCCTATCAGGAACTCAATGACGCCCAAGACACAAGCCAGCACCAAAGGCAACCATTCCGGCATGAGATTGGTCATTCCGAAAGCCGCTGCATAGTCCTCAATCTTGTATTGAGTGCCTCGAGGGTCGATGAGTTTCACCACACCCGAGAACAAGTACGTCAGCGCAAGCACAAAACGTACAATGAACATCGCTATGAGCGCTAACTTATGCTTGAGGTTCGTCTTCACCGAAAGTCAACTTAATCAAGCCGAAGACGGCATAATTCAACATATCCATATAGTTGGCATCCACACCTTCCGACACCAGAGTATCGCCCTCAAGCAACTCAATCTGCTTAGTACGGAAGACCTTCATCAGGATGAGGTCAGTATAGCTGCTGATTCTCATTCCTCGCCAAGCCTCATCATAGTCGTGATTCTTGCGCAACATCAATTGCAGAGCACCATTCGCATGCTTGTCATAAGCCTCTATGGCCTCTTCGTTCGTCATATCATCGGGCTTCTCGCTGAAACCTTTCTCGAGTTGGATGAGACCGATAATCGCATAGTTCACAATGCCGATGAACTCTGGACGAATGCCTTCATCAACATAGGCCACACCTTTCGTCTCGATGCTGCGGATGCGATTGGCCTTGATGTATATCTGGTCGGTAAGCGACGAAGGACGCAGAATGCGCCAAGCAGCCCCGTAGTCATGCAGCTTCTTGACAAACAAAGCACGGCACTCCGCCATCACCTTCTCGAACTGTTCCTGAGTATTCATTGATGTATTAATATATTCGCGTGCAAATTTACTACATTATTTTTAATTATGACGCATCTCGCACCAAAAATGTTTGAATAACGCAACATTTGACATTTCTGAACTACCCTAGTGAAGTTTGCAAAGTTAACGCGGGTTAATTGCAAAGTTAACGTGTTAAGTTGACGAAGTTAACGTGTTACGATTGCAAACATAACACGTTACGTTTGGAATTTAACCTGATAACGAAATGGCAGCAAGCCTGCTTCGATGCAAACTTGCCGCCATTATTATCAGGAATCCCTCCTCTTTAGTAAGCGAAGATGGGATAGTTTGCCATGATGGCATTCACTTCGCTACGAACCTGAGCGATAACTGCCTCATCCTCAGGAGCGTTGAGTACGCGCTCGATGAACTCGGCTATCTTCACCATCAGGTCTTCTTTGGCTCCTCTTGTAGTGATAGCAGGAGTTCCGAGACGGATGCCAGAAGTCTGGAAAGCGCTTCGAGAATCGAACGGAACCATGTTCTTGTTGACCGTCAAATCGGCTGCAACAAGGGCCTTTTCAGCAACCTTGCCAGTCAAATCGGGGTATTTGCTCCTCAAATCAACAAGCATAGAATGGTTGTCAGTACCGCCTGAAACGATATCGAAACCTCTCTTAATCAGTTCGTTAGCGAGAGTCGCAGCATTCTTCTTCACTTGCTTTGCCCATTCCTTGAACTCTGGCTGGAGTGCTTCGCCGAAAGCAACGGCCTTAGCAGCAATAACATGCTCCAAGGGACCGCCTTGAATGCCTGGGAAGACAGCACTATTCAGGAGTGCAGACATCTTCTTAATCTCGCCTTTTGGAGTTGTTTTGCCCCAAGGATTGTCGAAGTCTTTGCCCATGAGAATAATACCTCCACGAGGACCACGAAGCGTCTTGTGAGTCGTACTTGTGACGATATGAGCGTACTTGACTGGGTTATCGAGGAGACCAGCTGCAATAAGACCTGCAGGATGAGCCATATCAATCATCAGGAGAGCCCCTACCTTATCGGCAATCTGACGCATTCTGGCATAATCCCACTCACGGCTATAAGCCGAACCACCGCCGATGATGAGCTTGGGTTTGTGCTCGATAGCGAGTTGTTCCATCTCGTCATAATCCACTCTTCCAGTCTCTTTCTTGAGGTTATAACCAACTGGCTTGTAGATGATTCCACTTGTATTGACGAGAGAACCGTGGCTGAGATGACCTCCGTGATCAAGGTTCAAGCCCATGAAAGTGTCTCCAGGATTGAGACAAGCCAGGAAGACTGCGGCATTTGCTTGAGCTCCTGAATGTGGCTGAACATTTGCATATTCTGCTCCAAACAACTCGCAAACGCGATCAATAGCAAGTTGCTCAACCTCATCAACCACCTGACAACCGCCATAATAACGCTTGCCTGGATAGCCTTCGGCATATTTGTTGGTCAGGCAGGAACCCATTGCCGCCATAACCTGGTCGCTTACATAGTTCTCAGAGGCAATCAACTCGATGCCTTTGCGCTGTCGCTCGTCCTCCTTCGCAATGAGGGAGAAGATGATTTTGTCTTTTTCCATTGTGATTTTATTGTTCCTAATTTGTTTGTGTTATCCTAAACGAGTTTTACATCCGAAAGGCTGATTTCCCTGTTGCAATAGTGGCATTGAAGGGTCCCGCGTTCCTTTCCGAGGAAGTGGAAACGGGTCTTCATCGGCTCATTATTGGTGATGCACTTGTGATTGTCGCATTTCACGATGCCTATCAGCTCTTCCGGCATCTTCACTTCCTTCTTCTCCACCACTTCATAGTCGCGAATGATGCTGAGAGTTACGTTTGGCGCAACTACCGAAAGTTGGTTGATTTCGTCATCAGAAAAGAACTTGTCGGCAATCTTAATGATGCTTTTGTGACGCATCTTCTTGCTCTTGAGGTTGTAGCCAACTGTGACAGCCGAATGCACGTTCTCGAGATGAAGCAAACTTATCACTTCGAAGAGTTTGGCAGAAGGTATGTGGTCGATGACTGTGCCGTTCTCGAGGGCAGCCACCTGAAGTTCCTGACGTTTCATGAGATGATGGTTTTGTCGTTGATAATATCGTCGAGAGTGATGCCGAGAGTGTCGCAAAGGATTGCTTCGCGAGCATAAAGTCCGTTGCGAGCCTGCTGGAAGTAGTATGCGTAAGGCGTATCGTCGATGCTATACTCTATTTCATTGACTCTGGGAAGGGGGTGAAGAATCTTCATATTGGACTTTGCTTTAGAGAGCATAGAACGGTTCAAGAGGTAACGATCCTTGACGCGTTCGTACTCATCAAGGTCGGTAAAGCGTTCCCTTTGCACGCGTGTCATATATAATATGTCTGCTCCGGCAATCGTGTCAGCATCAAAATCCTGGTGCTCAACAAAGTTGATTCCCTTCTCGCGACAGTACATCTTATAGTGCTCAGGCATAGCCAATTCGTCTGGAGCAATGAAGTGGAAGGTAGGATTGAAGTGTCTCATAGCCGTAAGGAGGCTGTGAACTGTGCGACCAAACTTAAGGTCTCCCACCAAATAGATGTTAAGGTTCTCCAGAGTTCCCTGAGTTTGATAGATGGTGTAAAGGTCGAGCATAGTTTGGCTGGGATGTTGATTGGCTCCGTCTCCTGCATTAACGATAGGGACAGGCGACACCTCACTCGCATATTGGGCTGCGCCTTCCAGATAATGTCGCATCACAATAATGTCGGCATAATTCGACACCATCATAATCGTGTCCTTCAAGGTCTCGCCTTTTGTGCCGCTAGTTACTTTAGGATCGGCAAAACCAATCACCTTCGCACCAAGTCGATTGGCCGCAGTCTCGAAACTGAGACGGGTGCGAGTGCTTGGCTCGAAGAACAAAGTGGCTACGATTCTACCCTCGAGAAGGCGTCGATTGGGATGCTTCTCAAACTCCTGAGCCATCCGGATAAGATACTCAATCTTCTCTCGCGAATGGTTGGCTATGGTTACAAGGCTTCTACTTTCCATTGCTTTACATTTTTCCGTTGCAAAGATACTAAAAAGATTAGAGATTAGGGATTACAGATGAGAGTTATTTTCATAATTATCACATTTTGATTTTAATTATTTTGAATTTTGAATTTAATGTCGTACCTTTGTAGTCTTAAAACATCATTTCTAATGAGAAAGAAGGTTTTCCGCATCCTTTGGACGTGTTACATTCTGGGAATTCTCGCCATAGGTCTCATCTTCTTCTGCATCTTTACGGGAGCCATCGGCTATATGCCCGACATCCAACAACTGCAGAATCCTGTAAACAAGTTCGCCACACAAGTCTTCTCAGCTGACGGAAAACAGTTGGGAACATGGAGCTATAGTAGTGCGAACCGCGTCTTTTCCGACTACGACGAACTGCCTCCTGCCCTTGTTCAGGCTCTTATAGCGACTGAAGATGTTCGTTTCTACGAGCACAACGGCATCGACTTCCAGGCTTTGATGCGTGCCATTGTAAAACGAGGAGTACTCCAACAGAAGAGTGCTGGCGGCGGAAGTACCATCACTCAACAGCTTGCCAAGCAGCTATACTCCGAGAAGGCTGCCACAACAATGGAGCGTCTCTTCCAAAAGCCCATTGAATGGGTGATAGCACTTAAGCTGGAACGCTTCTACACGAAGGAAGAAATCATAAGTATGTACTTCAACTACTTCGACTTCCTTCATAATGCCGTGGGCATCAAGACAGCTGCCCAAACGTACTTCAGCAAAGAGCCAAGCGCACTCGACACCTGTCAGTGTGCACTGCTTGTAGGCATGTGTAAGAACCCAAGTCTCTATAATCCAGTTCGTTATCCGGAACGTTGTATCGACCGACGCAATACAGTATTGTTGCAAATGGAGAAGGCCGGATTCCTTTCAGAAGAACAGCGCGAAGAACTCAGGGAAAGGGAACTTGAACTCAATTTCCATCGTGTCAGCCACAAGGAAGGACATGCAACCTATCTGCGCGACTATCTTCGTCAAATCTTGATGGCAAAGAAACCGGTTCGAAGCGACTATGCATCCTGGCAAAAGCAGAAGTTCTACGATGACTCGTTGGCTTGGGAACAAGACCCCATCTATGGTTGGTGCAACAAGAACTACAACAGAGATGGACGTCCCTACAACATCTATACCGATGGTTTGAAAGTCTATACGACCATCGACAGTCGCATGCAAGAGTATGCCGAGCAAGCCGTCGCCAAGCACGTTACTGGCGAGTTGCAGCCTCTCTTCAATAAGGAACTGCGCAACAACAGAAATGCTCCTTACACTTCATCCATTTCTTCGGAAAAAGCAAAAGCAAACCTCGCAAGAGCAAAACGTCAAAGTCCGCGTTACACAGAAATGAAGAAGGCCGGTTATAGCGATGCAGAGATTGACGAAGCCTTCCAGAAACCCATCGAAATGGTTGTTTACACTCTTCAAGGTGACAAGGATACAGTAATGTCCCCCCTCGATAGTATCCGCTATTATAAGTCTTTCCTTCGTACAGGCTTTATGTGTATGGACACAGAAACGGGACATGTGAAGGCTTACGTTGGCGGCGTCGATTACAGCCATTTCCAGTATGATATGTGTACACTTGGTAAGAATCAGGTCGGTTCTACCATCAAACCTTATCTTTATTCGCTGGCTATGGAGAGCGGATGGTCGCCTTGCGATGTCGCTCCAAATGTTCAACAGACTTATTATGTGCCAGGAAGTGGAGCTTGGACACCTAGAAACGGAAGCCGAGCAAGGTATGGAGAGATGGTGACACTCAAGTGGGGTCTGTCAACGAGTAACAACTGGATTTCTGCTTATCTGCTCAATCAGTTGAGTCCCGACCTGTTTGTCAAACTCTTGCACGACTTCGGAATACAGAATCAGGACATTCATCCTTCCCTTTCTCTCTGCCTTGGTCCTTGCGATATCTCAGTCGCAGAGATGGTTGGAGCATATTCTGCCTTCCCGCAAAAAGGCGTTCGTCGCACTCCTCTCTATGTGACTCGCATCGAGGATAGCGATGGAAATGTGCTCGCTCAGTTCCAGTCGAGAGTGAAAGAAGTGATTTCCGAGGAGTCGGCCTACAAGATGATTATCATGATGCGAGGCGTCATCGATGGCGGTACAGGCCAGCGTATGCGCAATCGTTACCACATAACTGCTCCGATGGGAGGCAAAACAGGAACGACCAACGACAATAGCGATGGTTGGTTTGTCGGCTATACTCCGCGACTTTGCTTTGGTGCGTGGGTTGGTGGAGACGAGCACGACATTCACTTTGCCAGCATGGCATACGGACAAGGTGCTAATGCAGCCCTTCCCATCTCTGCCTATTTCCTGCAGAAAGTCTTTGCAGACAAGCAACTTGGCTACAGTCAATCGGAAGACTTCGACATTCCCGCCTCCTTTAATCCCTGCAATACCTACATCTCAGGCGAAGAGGAAGAGGAGGAAGAAGTTGAGGAAGACGACGATTTCTTCTTCGAGGATGACTGAAGAAGACTAGCCTACCTTTTTAGCAAAAATAGTGTTGGTTTGTGTTAATAAAGTGTTAATGTCTTGACATAAATCAACAAAACTGGTATTTTACCAACATTTCTTGCAAGTTTTATTGTGGGATAGAAAAATTGCCGTACCTTTGCAGTGCAAAAACAAACAAGCTGTGTTTTACAGCACTCATGATTAAGTTTTTGTTTTAGGTTAAGAAGATTTGTTTGAAGGTTAATAATAGTTGTTAGTTTTAGTTTTTGGAGAAGCAATCCGTGAGGACCGCTTCTTTTTTTTGTCCCTAATCGAACGCATCAAGGGTAACAAGGGTGTTGCCAAACGTCACCAGTCAAGTTTTCAAACGACGCCAGTTACGTTGGCAAAGTTAACGTGTTACGATTGCAATCATAACGTGTTATGATGACGAAGTTAACGTGTTATGTTTGCCAACGTAACCTGTGAAGTTTGAAATCATCACCATATAAAAGAAAACCCCTGCAAGGAAGTCCGTCAGAACTCACCTGCAGGGGTTTGTTGAAAGAGCTTGTTTCCTTACTCTGTTTCTGATTCCATTTCCTCGGTTTCAGCCTCCATTGGAAGGACAGGAACATAGTTCTTCACATTATACATGCGAAGCATATCGTCCGTAGGATTCATGTCTTCGTAAGTTGCTCTGAAGTTAGGAACAACATAACCACCCAAGTTCTCCTTCTTGTACTGAGCCATTTGTGCTCCAGGGAAAACGAAGCGGAAGTCCACGAGTCTCAGTTTCTGATGGTCGAAAGGAATCTTCAGTTTGCCGTCAGTCCTGTTGCCTGAAGTGGAACCGCTAGGCTCGTTACCCCAAGGATTACGCATTACAAAGGCATAATCGGCACCTTCGTCGGCATACATTACTGTAAAGGCATGGCCTGTAACCGTATTAAGCTCACCCATGAGGACATCATCTTCGTGGAAGCCACCAACACCAATCATACCATTACTCAGGGCATAATCGACAAGAAGGGGATATTCGGAGTTGTACATCTTGTCTCCCCAATCGAAGCTAAAGCTGTCTCCATTGCCTGTAAAGGGAGGAGCGGCGTGCTCCGTTCCGATGCCTCCAATCTTATTACACTTGAAACGAGTCTCCCATTTCATAAGTGCTTTCTCCATGATGGTTGCCCAGTCGTACTTGGTATTTTTGCCATATACCTGACCACAACCGCCACTTGAATTACACATCAACTTGTTATCCACCACGACATCAACGGGATTTCCCTTCGGATCGAACATGTGAACGGTAAATTTGGTACTGCTATTCTGTTCGATAATCGTCTTTATCCATTGAGGATAGTTATATGCGAAGGAAGCAAAGACTGCACACATACAGCAATCGCCTATAGAGTGTTGGTTAACGTCGGCAGGCGTTGGAGAAGAAGCCATTGGATAGAGGGTGATGCTCTTTGCAGTCCATTGCCATCCGCTCAACTCGTGCCAACTCAAATCAGGCTGATTGTTGGGATCTGCCAGCCAAGCCTTATCCTCTTCGGTAGCAGCTCGATAGCTCTCGAAATGCTTGCCCATCGGAGTACTACTCGAGTGAGTGTCACCGCCTTTGATGCTAGAATTCCAAAGTTTTGCTCCGTCTGCATATTGCTGACGAGAGAGATAACCGCTAATGGCTGGAGCGTTGGTTGCTGCTTCCTTAGACTTGTAGAAATAATAACGAAGCGAAGACTGCTTAAGAACAAGCAGGTCGTCCTCAATAGCAAAGATGGTAAATTTAGTAGGAGTTGTGGAACCTTCCTTCAAACCATTGAAAGTAGCGCCTGGCTGAATACCGCTTTCTCCATAAGTTAGCGCGTAATTGGTTTCGGAAGTCTTCTTCACCCACTTCATGTTGCCAGCGGTAAAGACCAGCATTTCCTCGCCATTGTAGTTTTTGGTGGTAGTTCCTATTCTCCATCCAAGATACCAAACACCATCCAGCTCGCCAGGAAGTGCGCTTTCAACAATCTCCATGTAACTGATATCTTCGAGTGGGCAAGACATAATACTCCTGTCCTTAAGGATGATGTCCACTCGTTGCTGTGCCATTGCGGAGCATATTGCGAGCACAAAGAGCACAGAACTCAGAATTCGTTTTGCATTCATCTTTTTTTCCTATATTATATTATTAGTCCGATTCTTCTGCAAATTTAGCAATATTTACTCAATTAAAAGTATTTGACTCGATTATTTTTCCTTAATTTGTATCTGTCGTTGTCGAACGGCTTCAAAGAGGAGAATTGCTGCGCTGACAGAGACATTCAGCGAGTCTAAACGGCCAAGCATTGGGATGCGAATGTGTGCATCGGCTGCCTTGCGCCATTGTTCAGTCAATCCCGTCGCTTCTGTCCCCATCACGATGGCAGTGGGCCCAGTCATCGGAGTGTCGTAGTAGAGCCTCGAATCCTGCAGCTGTGCAGTCAGTATCTGTATGCTTCTTTCCTTGAAGAAAGCAATACATTCCTCAGTACTGCAGGCAACACAAGGAACAGTAAAGAGTGCTCCAACTGCCGAACGAATGAGGTTGGGGTTGAAGAGGTCGGTTAGTGGGTCGCAAACCACGACTGCATCGGCGCCCGCAGCATCTGCACTTCGCAACACAGCCCCAAGATTTCCTGGCTTTTCAACGCTTTCGAGAACCACTATAAGAGGTGAAGACGAGAGTTTCAGGTCGCTGAGTTTTGTCTGTCGAACCGCAACAACCGCAACAATGCCTTCAGTCCCACCCCGATAAGCTATGCGTTCATAGACATTTTGAGCAACAGGAACGACCTCAACATCTTGTGGCAGAGGGACTTGAGTCTCTGCAATCTCCTCGCAGACAAAGGCTGTCTTGATGGTAAAGCCTGCCGAAAGACAATGCTCCACCTCGCGACGACCTTCAACCACAAACAGTCCGTCAGCCCTTCTCTGCGCCGACTTCTGCTGAAGCAAAAGCAAATGCTTGATACGTTGATTCTGTGTGCTTGTTATCATGAACTATGAAGCTTTAGCTCGACGAATGGTCAACTATGCGATTTGAACTGCAAACTATTTCGTTCTGCCTGTATATGCGTCGATGCCTGAAGTGTCGATTGGCTGCTCGAAGAACTTGTTTGCAGCTTCGTTTCTGGCTCCGTCCCAAGGCTGAGAGCCGTTAACCTGAACCACCCAAAGCTTCAACTGCTTCTTATGCCAATTTACCATACAGTTCGTTCCCCAAGCTCCTCCGTGGCCGAACCATTCGTTCTCGCCATCTTTCTTAGGTGCATTCAGTCCGAGCGAATAGCCTCCCAAGTTATCGGGACGAGTCGTCTGAGCAAGGATAGACTTTACCGTCTCCTCTTTCAGAATGCGAACTCCGTTATCGCCCACACCCAAATTCATCAACATCTTGTAGAACTTCAACTGGTCGTTTGCTGTCGTCCAGAGTCCCGCTCCAGCAGAAGCAAAGACGTGACCGTCGTTGTAAGGACGCTGCTCCCAGCCATTCTCGAGTCGATAGACTGCAGGCTGACCAGCTTTTACATCGTACATTTCGATCTGTTTCTTCAGTTGCTTGTTTGTAGGCCAGAACCAAGTTGACTTCATACCCAAGGGATCGAGGACTTCTTTCTTCAGATAATCCTCCCACTTCATGTCGGTAATCACCTCAACAATGGCAGCTCCGATGTCAATTCCAGTGTTCGAATACTGGTCGCGAGTGCCGGGTTCGAAGGAGATGGGAGAGCCTGCGGCGATGGATGCAACCTGCCTGAGAGGCGCACCACCAGACCATCCTCCACCTCGAACATCACTCCTCTTCGCGCTACATTCAAAGGGGAAACCGCCAGTATGATTCAGAACCATTCGAACCGTCAAAGTGTTCTTGGCCTTGTGAAGCGTTTTGATGCCGTCCTTGTCGCTATCTTGAACCCAAAGTTCCTTAAACTCAGGCAGATACTTTGAAACGGGATCATCGAGGGAGAGCTTGCCCTCTTCAACCAACTTGGCAATCGTCACACCACAGAAACCCTTTGTCTGCGAGCATTGCATAAAGACATTGTCGAGCTTGATGGGACGCTTCTTAGCCACATCAGCATAGCCAATGCAGCAAACTTCCTGTACTCCGTTGTTGTAGAAGATGCTGATTGCACCAGGCAATTCGCCGCGATCTACATAAGGCTGAAGTGCCTCTTTGGCAAACGTAGTCTTGGAATTGATAACTTTCGTCTTAGCACTTGCAGTCAAGCAAAATGCTACCAGTAAAAGGAAAAACAGTTTCTTCATAATATATAATGTTAGGTTTTTCTCCGCAAAGTTACAAAAAATAGTTCACACTCCATAATGCATCAATGATTTTTGTTGGGCAATAGCTCAAAATTCCTGTTTTGAGATGATTCTCAACCAACACTCTTCCACCCTACTTCGCAAATGACATTATGCAAGCAAATTTGCATAGATAGCTTACACTTTGATTTTTTCAGACTCGCTGAGAATGCGATAAAATTGCCCAACCTTCGTCTTGGGCAAAAAGAACGCCATTTTTGATGGTTTTTGTAACTTGTTGATATTGTGAAACATATGTTTTTCAAGACCTCAAAAGGGCAGCAAAAATACCTATTTTCACACTAAAAACCGGCTATTTTTGTTCGATTTCATCGAAAATTATACTCAGTTAAATCGCAAAGTTAACGTGTTAAGTTGGCAAACTTCACTCGTTAAGTTTGGAAAGACTCCCTGTTAAGTTGACATACTACCCTAGGTAAGTTCACCTTCGAGGCACTTTTCAATCATTTTCGCTCCACTATATGTCAATTTTCAAAGTAGCAAAAAGAAAGTAAAACAAGCAATCGGATGACAAAAAGAAACCGCCCTCGAAAGATCAAAAACCTTGCAAGGGCGGGACGAAGTGGAGCTGGAGGGGATTGAACCCTCGTCCAAACAGGGACGTCCTGTGCTTTCTACACGCTTATTCCAGCCTAAGTTTTCGTGCGCCAACAAGACCTGGACCACCAATCGACGCCTTAGTTTCTAAGAGTTTCGCCTCTGGATAGAAACGTCTCCAAAAGCTATTTCCGATTTTCCTGCACCGCTTTATCAGACACTTCGGAACAACAGTTTCTGAGCGATGTCTCGTCTCAACACCTAGTGAAGAGATAAAGCCAGTAACCTACTGTACTTCGGTTAGGCAGCGAGAGCGTAGTTGTTTGCGCCAATTAAATTGTCGGAAGTCAGAGATTATAGAGAGTAACGACCAGCTCTCTGCGTGCTTACACAACACCTCGACCTGCTGTCAAATCCAGTCAGCCCCGATATGTTGCATTTCATCTAATGGGCTGCAAAGGTACGAAGAATTTTGAAATATGCAAAATAATTGGAGATTTTTTCAATTCTTCGCGGTTTATACAATAAATATACGCTCGCGCACGTTATACATTAAACGTAATTTCGTACCTTTGCACCACTTTTGCCCTAACCGGCAACTGTTTGAAAAGAGAATAACAACAAAACCTAAACAATAAATGAAGAGAATTTTATTTGCTCTGATGCTTGCTCTGTTCGCAGTTAGTCAAGTGTCAGCACAGATGAGCGACGACGAAGTGATTGCTTATGTTCAAGAGCAACACGATGCAGGCAAGAGCCAACAAGCCATCCTTATTGACTTGCAGAGAAAAGGCGTAAGAAGGGAACAATTGCTCCGACTGAAGGACCAATACGAAGCTGCGCAGGCTCAAAAGTCCACGACAACCAGTACTGCCCCTTCTGCAGCCGGCGATCGTATCCGCAAATCAAATGGCGGCTCGCTATTCAACGAAATGGATGACGAGGCAGGAGCAATGGTTGCAGACGTCGCTTCGAACTCGAAGGAAATCTTCGGCCACGACATCTTCAAGACTGATAAGCTGTCGTTCGAGCCCAACATGAACATTGCGACGCCAGCCAACTACGTTCTCGGACCTGGAGATGAGATATTGATCGACATCTATGGAACTTCGCAAAGCAGTAGCAAATATGCCATTTCTCCCGAAGGAACCATTATTATCGAGAAGATTGGCCCCATTGCAGTAGCCGGAATGACTGTAGAACAGGCTCAAGCAAAGGTGAGAAGCAAGATGGGGCAACACTATCAGGGCTCCAGCATCAAACTGACTGTCGGCCAGACCCGCACAGTTGTCGTCAACGTTTTGGGCGAAGTCGTCAATCCTGGAACCTATACTCTTTCGGCCTTCTCAACAGTTTTCAACGCTTTGTATCTTGCTGGCGGTATTACAGAAATAGGTACTTTGCGTAACATCAAAGTCAGTCGTGGAGGAAGAATCATCTCGAAAGTCGACGTTTATGACTACATCCTAAACGGAAAGCTAACGGGAAATGTAATGCTTCAGGACAACGATGCCATCATCGTAGGAGCCTACGACGCCCTCGTCAACATTAGTGGCGCCATCAAACGCCCAATGTTCTACGAAATGAAAGAAGGCGAGACGCTGAAGTCCTTGCTGGATTATTCTGGAGGATTCAAGGGCGAAGCTAACAAGGGTACTGTTAGTGTCGAACGCAAAACCAACGAGGGACTTACCGTTCACACAGTAGAAGAATGGGACTTCGCTTCCTTCATCATACAAGACGGCGATAGTGTTAATGTCAGGGAAACCATCGACCGATACAAGAATATGGTGGAAGTCACCGGTTCTGTCTTCTATCCTGGACATTATTCTATTTCCAACGAATGCAATAGTGTCCGCTCTCTTATAGAGAAAGCCGGTGGTGTGATGGAGAACGCCTACACCAATCTTGTCGTTCTTTTCCGCATGAACGAGAACAGAACACGAAAGGCAATGAGCGTCGACCTTGCAGGAATCTTGAATGATAACGCTCCTGATGTCATCCTTGAAAACGAGGACTCGCTGGTTGTCTCATCTGACGAAGAAATCACCAAAGCACGAAAATACTACATTTATGGTCCTGTTGCTAAGCAAGGACTGTTCCCATATGTCGAAAATATGACGTTGGCAGACGCTATTGTGGCTGCTGGAGGACTGAAAGAGGACGCACTGCTGAGTAACATCGAAATTGCTCGCCGTCTGCAATATACAGAAGAGCGAGACACCACATACAATAAGAAAGCCAAAGTCTACACTTTCAACATAGAGAACGGACTAATTGTAAACGAAGGCCAGAGCTTCGCCCTGAAGCCTTTCGACGTGATTACCATCAAGAGAAACCCAGAGTTTGCTGATGTTGCTCTTGTTCGCATTACTGGCGAAGTCAAGTATCCAGGCAACTACAGCCTTATGACCAGAAATGATCGCCTGAGCGACATCATCGCTCGAGCCGGCGGTCTCACGGAAGCTGGCTTTGCTGAAGGAGCAACGCTCACCAGAGTTTTATCTACCAATGAAAGAGAACGCGCTCTTCAACTCTGGGAAATGGCACACATTTCAGACTCCGTAGATGTTGAGAAAGTTGCCATAAAAGACAAATATCCAGTTGGTATTGACCTTCCGACGGCATTAAAGAAGCCCGGCTCCAACAAAGATGTCATACTGCGTGGCGGAGATGAGATCAAGATCCCGTCATATAACAATACCGTTCGCATCAGTGGTGAGGTGCTTTATCCCAACACTGTACCTTATGTAGAAGACAAGTCTGCTTCGTACTACATCAATCAGGCTGGTGGAACAAGCAGTAAGGGACATCGTAGTAAAGCATTCATCATATATGCTAATGGACAGGTAAGTCGCCTCTATCATGGTCGTATCCGACCAGGTTGCGAAATCGTAATACCCACGAAACCAGAGAAGGATGACAACGGGAAGAAGACATCTGTAGCTCTGGCAGGCGTCAGCACACTCTCTACCGTAGGTGCAGTCCTCATAAGTGCATTGAGAAGATAAGTCATAGTGCAAGACTAAAGTTTATCATTATGGAAGAAAAGAAAGAAAACATATTGGATTTGACGGAAATCGTTCCAATGTTGTTTAAGAAATGGAAAGTGTATGCTGCTTGTATAGCAGGCGTCATAATCTTCTCTCTGGCATTTGTATTTACCATTCCTCGCTACTATTCCTGTCAAGTAATGCTGGCTCCTGAAGCTGGAGGGGGAGGAATGAACTCCATCCTGAACTCGTTCGGTTTTGGCGAGGCACAAACGACTAACGACGCTATCTCGCCCAACCTTTACCCCGACCTAATGAAATCGAAGGACTTCATCGTATCGATGTTCCCCGTCGAAATTACCACTTTGGATGGATCCGTTAGGACGACCTACTACGACTACTTGCTGAAACACAACAAGGACTCCTGGTATATGAAGCTATGGGGTAAGTTTAAGAAAATGCTGAGGCCAAAGAAAACTGTGGCAAACACTTCTGGAGTGCAAGGAAAGACATATTCTTCCAGCTTTTTGTTGAACGAGAAGCAATCCAAAATTGCAGGAGCAATCGGTGGTAAAATCCAATATAACTACGATAAAAAGACAGGCGTCATCTCTGTTATCGTCAACGATTTCGACCCCTTGGTCTGTGCCCTAATAGCAGATACCGTCAGCAACAAGTTGCAAGACTTCATCATGGACTATCGAACCAAGAAGGCCCGAAACGACCTAGCGTATGCCCAGCGCATATATACACAGACAAGGGATGAATATGAGGTAAGCAATAGTAGATATGTTGCTGCTGTAGATGCTAATTGGGACATCATTAATGAGACCGCGAAGGCGCAATTGGAAGCGATGAACAACGAAAAGACAATGAAGTATCAGACCTTTGCTGCTGCCTCCCAGAAATTGGAATCTGCAAAAGCAAAACTGCAAGAAGCTACTCCTGTTATTACAGTTTTGCAGGGAGCATCCGTTCCTCAGAAGCCAGCAGGCCCAAAGCGTCTTTTCATTACATTGGCACTAATGTTCCTAGCTTGTGGCATTTGCACAGTCTATCTCATTGTGGTATACAATAGCAAGAAAAGGAAAGAACAAGAATAAGTGCTTTTAATTGCGACTGATGGATATTCTGGTTCTGTCCATATTCGCCATAGTTGTGGTTCTAGCCTTCGTGGAAGACTACATGCTTTCGTGGCAGAAGATGCTTACTCTTATTTGCATCGGCATTGCCTTGATATGCATTTCGACATTCAAGCCGATGACAACATCAGATGCCAACACCTACGAATACTATTACTATTACAACGACGACATTATCGTCGAAACTGCAACTGAACCGACATACATTTATCTAAGTCGCTTCTTCCTTTCATGTGGCTTTGAAGTCATCGCCATGTTTTTTGTTTATGCGATATTGGCTATCCCGATAAAGCTCTCTGTCCTTTGGAAAACCACGCCATATGTATTCACTGCATTGATAGTTTATATGGGTATCTATTACCCTTTACATGATGTAGTTCAAATACGATGCGGTGTTGCGGCAGCTTTCTTACTATGGGCATTAATTCCTTTACAGAAAAGGCAATACCTCTTAGCAACAATATTGACGCTTTGTGCCACAATGTTTCACTACTCAGGTCTGGCATTTCTACCTATTTTGATTGTCGGGAATATGCGTGTAAACATTTACTGGAAATATCTTCTGGGAGCGGCCATACCTATTTGTCTTGCTCTTTATGTTATGGGCATAGGTGCCGTCTCCTTAATTCCCGGCTCCATAATCGAAGGCAAACTTGACATATACAAGGAGATGAGTGAAGCTGGAGGATGGGCTGAATATGTGCCCTATAAACAAGTAACATTTTTGGCGGAATTTGTTTTGCTTTATATCTTCCTATTCTTTTACGACACAATCGAGAAACACTGCGTCTATGCTCCTATCCTTATAAAGATAATCGCACTTGAGATGGGATGTTTGGTTATGTTTGCCGAGATTCCTGTTCTTGGAGGTCGACTCCATGATCTCTTTGGCGTGTTCAATACATTAGCCTTCACATGTTGTCTATACTGCATTAAGCCCCAATATGTCGTTAAGATTGGCATATGCATATTCTCTTTAGGCTACTATCTCATACAGATGTTTGACCACTCATACTTTCATTAAATATGGGAAAGGACACTAAACGCATCATATTCCTGTTACCTGGTTGCGACATCGACGCAAAAACTCGCAAGTGTGTCCCTGTTGGCGGTTATAAGGTTGTGTACGAGTATGCAAACATGCTTGCTCGTGACGGGTTTGATGTGGTGCTTGCCTTTTCTCATGCAAGATGTAAGTATGCTAATCTTTTGCGGCACATATACGGGTTTGCGGGATATCTCTATAGGAAGTTTACAGGTCAGATGCATGCAGGAGAGTGGTTCAATCTAGAGTCATCAATCAAAAAGTGGTTCCCATACTGCTACCGTCGTCCTTTCTTATCGCTTCGCGACACGGACTTGGTCTTTGCTACCGCCTACGATACTGCTGTGGAATTAAACAACATGACTAAAGTTCCACAAAGTAATAAATACTACCTAATACAAGGTTACGAGATTTGGCGCGACAAGCCTGAGGCCGTAAAAGCTTCATATCGTTTCGGGTTCCACAATATTACCATCGCACCTTGGTTGCAAGACATTGTGAAAGAAAGCGAAGCTGAAGCGACTTTAATAACGAACGGATTGGATTTCAATCGTTTCTCGTTGGACAATCCGATTGAAGACCGGTCGCCATTTGAGGTGGTTCTGATGAATCACACTCTTGAACAAAAACGAGTACAAGATAGCCGTGCAGCCTTAGATATCGTCAAGAAACAAATCCCTGAACTGCATGTTTCTATGTTCGGCACATGCGAGGCTCCCTCGGATATGCCTTCATGGTATACTTACTACCACCAGCCGACAGGAAAGGAACTTTGTGACATTTATAATCATGGAGCAATCTATGTGGCTGCATCCGACTTCGAAGGCTTTGGACTCACAATTGGAGAAGCCATGATTTGCGGTTGTGCCGTGGCCTGCACGGACAATGGAGGTTTCCGTTGTATGGCAGAACATGAGAAAACTGCCTTTCTGTCTCCAGTTTATGATGTGGAGGCTTTGGCAAAGAACATTGTCCGTCTCATTACAGACAATGAGTTGAGACACGAAATTGCACACAAAGGAAATCACAACATACAACAATTCACTTGGGAGAAATCCTATCAGAAACTAAAAACACTTCTACCAATATGAAAGCAAAACTCTTTCTTATAATCTTTATCTTGTTGCCCGTAAGAGTTCTATGGGCAGATGAGCCGAATGGTTTTCCCATTATTGCAGACATTCTGCATACAGAACTTTATGATGCGACTCGGTTCCGCGACATCCACAAAGCCGGCTTCAACGCTTGTCTCTGTCGTTGTCAAACAAACGAAGACGTCAAAAAAGTTCTGGAAGTAGCGAAGCCACACGGAATCAAACTTATTATCTTCAGCCATCCGATAATGAGACATCCCGAGAACATCGTTCCTTCTATCAAGGATCATCCTTCCATGTGGCAGTATTACCTGGCGGATGAGCCTACAATGAAAAGGTTGAATGAACTGCAGGACATCCAGCAAAGAATCACGAAATACGACAAGGATGCCAAGTGCTACATAAACCTTCTCCCGAATTCTACGAAGAAAGTGCTTGAGGCTATCGGTGTAGAGAAGTACTCCGATTATTTGCAGGCTTTCAACAAAGTTAAGCAGCCACAGATTTCCTATGATTTCTACCCTGTTCAAGGCAAGACGGTCAGAGATGACAAATGGTACCCCATCTTGGAAGACATCCGCAAAGAAAGTCTTCGCACTGGGAAGCCTTTCTGGGCTTATATCATGTGTGTACCTCACCACATCTATCCGATGCCAACGATGGGCCACTTGCGCTTGCAATGCTATGTTAATCTGGCTTATGGAGCACAAGGTATACAATATTTCTCCTACTCTACTCCTGCGCCGACCAAACAATATAACTTCCACGACGGACCGCTTTTGCGGAATGGAAAGAAGGGCAAGACCTACAATCTCGTCAAGAAGATGAATGCGGAGCTGAAACCTGTAGCAAGCATCTTCTGGAAGAGCGAAGTGACGGGGATAGAGCATCGCAAATGTGTGGATGGAGAAGTCGTCGTCTCGCACATTAAGAAAGGAGATAAGCATTACACATGCTTCGTGAACAAGAGTGCAGAGAAGAACGTGACTGTCACTTTCAATCCCAACCACTACTCTCTGAGAGTCCGCAAGGATCTGAAAACCGAGAATGTGAAGTCAACTTACAAGCTCTCTGCTGGCGACATACTGATAATGAAAGACAAATGAGCTGCGTCGTTGTCATACCAATTTATAAAGATTCGCCCTCCCAAATGGAATGTGCGTCCATCCGCCAAACATTCCGAGTGTTAGGGAAGCACGACATTGTCTTCGTCACGCATAAAGACTGCCGACTTGACGAATACGAAGCGATTGTCGAAGGCGAACAAGGTATGATGCGTACGGAGTTCTTCGATAAAGGTTATTTCGATTCCGTTGCTCATTATAGCGACCTTTGCTTCTCGGAAGAGTTCTACCTGCGCTTCAAGCAGTATGAATATATGCTCATCTGCCAGACCGATGCATGGGTTTTTCGTGATGAACTGGACGAATGGTGCCAAAAGGGTTACGACTATATCGGGGCGCCGATATACTTTCCCTATAACAAACAGAAGTTCACACGCATATTCTATGGTGTAGGCAACGGAGGATTCAGTTTGCGCAGAATCAATCATTGTCTCAATATCATCAGGACAGACCAACATCGCATCTTACTCAAACCAGGCATTCTTGCAAAGATATACTGGTACGGATTCCTCTACAACGAGGACTACAAGAAGAGTCTGCTGAAGCGCCTCGGATTGCTTCCTTTGTATATAGCCAAGGTATTCGGCTTCCGCAACTCCATCGCACAATTCCGCAAAACAGATTGCGAGGAAGACGCCATCCTATCTTTCTGGGCCCATAACGCCTGGGGACTGAATTGCAGAGTGCCTGACGAACTTGAAGCCGCACGATTCTCTATGGAAGTTCACCCAGAATATCTCTACAACAAAATTGGAGGCCAGTTGCCTTTTGGCTGTCACGCTTTCGAGAAATGGGAGTACGATAGCTTCTGGAAAAAGCACATCAAAGCATGAACACCAAGTTTACCATCATAACCGTCTGCTACAACGCCTCTGCCACCATTAGAGAGACGATAGCCTCCGTCCTGGACCAAACGTATCAGGAGCTGGAGTATATTGTTGTTGACGGCAAGAGCAATGATGGAACAGTAGAGATTCTGCAGGACATCAACGACACGCGACTGAAGTTCGTTTCGGAGGAGGATTCCGGCATTTTCAACGCCATGAACAAAGGTCTGAAGATGGCTGGCGGCGACTACCTGATATTCCTTGGTGCCGACGATACCTTCTTCGATAAGGATGTCCTGAAGAGAGTTGCCGACAAACTAACAGGCTGCGATGAGGTCATTTACGGAGATGTCCTGCTGAAGAAGCGCCAAAAGCTCTACAACGGGCAGTTCTCTCGCTGGACTTGGGGCCATCGCAACATTAGCCACCAATGCATCTTCTATCCCAAATCTGTTTATGGCAGATACCAGTATGATGAAAAGTACAGAAGCGTGGCAGATTGGGATTACAACCTTCGTCTGCTGACTGACGGAATCAAGTTCACCTATATCGACGAGACCATCTGCATTTTCAACGATGTTGACGGAATGAGTTCCAGTAGTAAGGATTACGAATTCCTGAAAGTACGCCGAGAAAAGGTCTGCAAAGCTGTTGGCTTCCTACCCTACTGTTGGGGCATATTGCAAAGGGCGAAAAGGAGATTGTTGAACGAAAAGTATTGAACGGAGATGATATCTGTCTGCATAGCGACATATAACGGAGAAAAATATCTGCGAGAACAGCTGGAAAGCATCCTTCTGCAGATAGAACAAGACGACGAGATTGTTATCTCCGACGATTGCTCCACGGATGGGACTTTGGCGTTGCTGCAGTCGTATCACGACGAAAGGATTCGCATACTGCATCATGACTCCACAAGCATACAGACCTCATTCCCTCTCGACAAGCCTACCCACAATTTCGAGAACGCCCTGAAGCACGCGAAAGGCGACATCATTTTCCTTGCCGATCAGGATGACGTCTGGTTGCCAGGGAAAGTAGAGAAGATGGTTCAAGCGCTCGAAAATGCCGATATGGCAATGCACGACTGCATCATCGCAGACACAGAACTGAACCCTTTGGCTCCATCGTATTTTGATGTTGTAAAGGTAACCACCAGCGCTTGGCGAAATGCCATAAAGTGCACTCTGCTTGGTTGTTGTATGGCTATGCGTCGGAACGTTGTGGAGAAGGCTCTTCCCTTCCCAAAGACAAAGGTAGGACACGATTTGTGGCTCGGAATGGTGGCAGACACCAAGTTCCGTTTTTCGCTTGTCAGAGAGCCGCTTCTCATGTATCGCAAACACGGCAAGAGTATGACCACAGCAGGGACGAAGAGCAAATACGGGCTGTGGTTCAAGATAAGCTATCGTCTCACCATACTGAGACATCTCTTTAAACTTATATGATGAAAACAATACTACACATATCCAAATACTACTACCCCGACCTCGGAGGCATCGAGACTGTTGCCATGTACTTGGCGGAGGGGATGAAGAACTATCGCAACATCGTCATCTGCTTTGCTACGGACAAGATGTATAGCGAGGAAGACATTCACGGCGTTACGGTTTACCGCGTTCCTGCGGACTTCTCGTTCATGAGTCAGGACGTCGCCTTCTCCTATCGCAAGATTCTCAAGCAGGTTCTCCAGCAGGAGAAGCCCGATGCGGTTCATGTGCACCTGCCCAATCCCTTCGTCTATCCGCTGGTTTGCTCCTGCGTCAGCCGAGAGACGAAAGTCGTGCTCCATTGGCATTCCGACATCCATTCCAAGGGACTGATGTATTGGCTCGTCAAGCCTTTCGAGACCGCAATATTGAAACGAGCCGACGTCATCATCTCAACCTCGCCCAACTACATTCCCGACTCTAAGCCTTTGCAACGCTTCATCGACAAAGTTCGTGTGGCACAAAACGGTATCATCTCAAAGCGTTTCGACCTGCAAGAAGGCGACGAAGAGAAGATTCGGGAGATTCGGGAGCACTACAAGGGCAAGACGATTGTCTTTACATGCGGACGTCACATCCCCTACAAAGGCCTGGACAACCTGATAAAGGCAGATGCTTTCATCAAGGGCGACTGCGTTATCCTGATTGGCGGCAAAGGTCCTATAGACAAGGAACTCAAGGCCATTCCGCATTCCGACAGAGTGAAGTTCCTCGGGCGCCTTCTCGACGATTCGCTTCGCCACTATCTGTATGCTGCCGACATCTTTGCTTTCCCCTCGAACACCAAGGCCGAGGCATTCGGCATCGCATTGGCCGAAGCCATGTATTGCAACTGCGCTCCCATCAGCCATACCATAGAAGGTTCGGGCGTAAATTGGGTTTCAGTCGATAAAGAAACGGGTATTGTAGTGCCTCTGAACGACATAAAAGCCTTTGCAGAAGCCATCGATACGCTGATTTGCGACGAAAATTTGCGGAAAACTTATGCCGAAGCAGCCCGAAATCGCATCCTCGAGAACTTCACCAAAGAGAAAGCCGTCGCCGTAATGAACGAAATTTACGACGAAAATCTTGCATAAGACTTGAATATTAAGTTCTAGCATGAAGAAGGTTCTAGCAATAGTTCTGCTCATTCAATCTATAATCTGTTCCGCACAGACCTTTACTCTTAATGGGATTGAACGACCCGTCGAAGGGGACACACTATCCATATCTTCTTCGATGAATAATATCTCCGAACTATTCTTCAAATGGACTAGAGGCGATGCGCTTGGCACTTTTAACGAAACTGATGTGCTAACCACTGACTCTAGCTATATCGTGACAGACAGCGACTATGAGCACTGGCTGCGCGCCGCCGTATGCGATAAAGCCGGAAACATTGTCTATACCAAGGACGTCTGGATAAGCAGGTTGCCCGTTATATATATAGATACGGATGACGGAAAGCCAATAACATCTAAACTCAATTATGTAACAGCTAGCATCCGCTTTCAGGGAAATACAGACCATGAACAACAATACATCGGCGACACAGAAATCAGAGGACGAGGCACTACTTCATGGGTTCAGTATCCACAGAAACCCTATAAACTGAAACTTGGGAAAAAAACAAATCTTTTCGGCTTTGGCAAGAGTAAGCATTGGGTGTTAATCCCAAACTTCAACGACAAGAGCTGCCTACGCAATTACATTGCCAGTGAACTTGCAAGGCAATTAGGTGTATTGGGCATGAAGATGACATGGGTTGATGTGATTATTAATGGGGAAGCTAAAGGCTGCTATATGCTTAGCCAACACATCAGGGTTGACAAAAACAGTGTTGATATATTCGATTGGGAGAAAGAGGCTGAATTTATGGCTGACGCGTTGTACTCGTCCATCACAGATCCTAATTCATGGAAAGAAGAAGATAGAATCCAACTTCAGGAAGCCATGAAGAGTAATTTGGCATGGGTGACAACAGGATGCGTATTATTTGAAGGAAAGACATACAATCTCGCTGACTACGATTTGGCCGAGCAATATGACATCAGTCAAGGATATCTGTTTGAGGCCACAGGCAAGAAAGATGGAAAATCACAATTTACCACACCTGGTAATGTACATTTCGAGGTCAGTACTCCAGAATATCTTTCCACAAACAATGAAATGTTTTCATATGTAACAAACTTTTGGAATGACTTTGAAACTGAATATAGCAGAACTCCTACGTATGAAGGAAAGAACTTTGCGAAATATGCCAACATGGAATCAATGGTTGGAGTTTGGCTTGTAAACGAAATCATGGGACAAGGCGACCCAACCAACAGTCGTTATTCCTATATTGATAATAATAGCAAACTTCGTTTCGGGCCTGTATGGGACTTTGATCACGGCGGTGGTAGTTGGAGCACTATCCGCGATGTAAATTTCTTCTATACACTTATACATAAACTAGAGTTTACTTATTACAAAAAATGGTTCCCAGATCCTTATCTGTGCCAAATGGCATACGATGCCTATTGGGACGTGGCGCGACCCTTCATAATGAACTACATATCCGAAGGTGGGGAAATGGATGCCAAGTATTCTCTATTCGCAGAAGCAGGAAAGACCAACGACATACTTTGGGGCAACTATCCAAGCCAGTTAAACCCTTCTGCCGAGCCACGCACAACAGAAGAAGATGTGGAAATCCTAAGGATATTCCTTCGTAGTCACATAAATTGGCTTGACAAACGTTTCATTTCTGTCAAGAAACTTATTGAAGTCATGAATACGTATTGTCCATACCCCTGTGACCCTGACATTATGGACCGAATAGAAGAAATGAAGTCGAGCAAAGAAACGAGCATCCGGAAAGTACTTCGTGGCAAGCATCTCTATATCATAAAGGACGGCGAAACCTATTCTGTTGACGGCAAGAGGATAAAGTAAAAACTTTGCCTTTGAAAGGAGCATCAAGGGTCGTAATTCTCTAAGAGGCCTTATAGAGAGAATAAGTAAGTCCTAACAACAGGGCCGTTACAGTTATTACAGTTACAGTTTCTTTTTCAAGGTATAGTAATGTGTCTAATCTCCTTTCTTATACTATATAACTATTTAATAATTAATAATATATATAATAATATATAATAAAAAGAGAGATTTGATACCCTCTCAAAAAATAACTGTAACAACTGTAATTGTAACGCCTTACTAAGCAAAATATCTTCTAAGATGCAGATTTACAATAAGTTAAGACATTTGCCGTGTTTCAGAACTAGGACATAAACTTATAAAAACAGGACAAAAAGCATCAAAATACCCCCTTTTTAAGCTTCAAAAACCCACATGGAAGCCTCGTTTTGATACATTTTCGTGTACTTTTCGCATACTTTAGTCGTTCAAAAAAATTTATGTTCTGAACTCAAAATAAAGGTTTTTGTATAGAAAAGGTACTTCTAACTAAAGAAAGTAGAGGAAATTGGGGCTAACTGTCACACTTTATTGGAACAAATATATGCAGTTAACATTGTAATTGTCACACGTTAAGTTGGCCCACGACCTTAAGATAAATCATCAACAACCTTAAGGTATATCGGCAACGACCTTAGGCTCGTGATTCTACTCGACCAGAATCTTCCAAGTTGTGCCTTGCTGGCCGTTGGTGGCACTGAGGATGTAGATGCCTCGTTCGGGTGCAATGAGGGTGACGTCGGTTCCTGAAGTTGCGGCTTGCTGGCTGCCATCGACAGAGAAAAGCCTGACTGTCATAGCATTATCTGCGTGGAACTTTATCTCCCTACCCTCTACGCGAATATCCGCTTCTACTTCGGGCGTCACTCGAACGCCATCGGGCAGTTCTGTTCCCAAGTACTCGCCCTCTATGGTTTCCTCGAAGACATTAATCCTGATGCGATAGTAGCCGTCGTTGATGATTCGCCATTTGTAATCGTCCGAACCGTTGTACCAGACCTGCTTTGCCGTCAGAATGGAGGTGTCTTGGGCGAAGGGATGCAGCACTTTCGGGCTCCAACCGTACTGCCCGTTTATCTTGAATCGCTTAGGCTCGACGTTGTAGGAATAGCCCTTCAGCAGTCCTGTCCACTCGAAGACATTGCGGTCTTCCCAACTTTGCTCCATCTGCTTGCCCGAAGCAATCTGCCAATGTCCCTCCTGATCGGTACCTTTTCCCTGCTCGTCCTCAACGCAACCGCCACAGATCCAAGCCTCGTACCATTGAACGAAGAGTTCGCCAGAGACCTGCTTATTTGTGACATCGACCGTGAAACGATAGTTATCTGCCTCGAAGAGGACAGCCCATTCGGCTCCCACGCTATCAGCCTTGAGAGAATAGTCGGCTTTTTCCGTCACGATATTGGTGTCGACGAGTTTTGGAGCATAGTAGCGAGAAGAAGATTTCGGCGTATCGGTCGTCGTGATATAGAGGTCGCCTGGAAGCAGTTTGCCGTGGAACTTGAAGGTATATTGGCCGCTGACTTTGGTGGAGAAGCGCGTCAGTTGCTGCACTCCGCCGGGAACTGCTGAGCCACGAATGTAAAGGCGCGTCTGAGCAGAAGCCGTACTAATCGATAACAGGCAACACAACAAGAAATATAATATGTAATGGCGTTTCATCTTTTTATGCGATTTCGGTCAGTGGAACATTAATTGTGATGGACTCGGAGAGGTCGGAAGTGCTTACGGAAACCGTCAGAGTGCCCGTCTCTTCATCGTATGTGACGTCCGAAGCCTCTACAGGATTGCCGTTGACGGTAATGCCTTCCAGGATGACGGAGGCAGGCGTTCCGAGGAACTGAACCGTCCATTTTCTCTCAGTAGGCATGCCTTCGAAACTGCCTTCACGACCTCCGATGGTCAGCGTAACACTCGATTCGGAGCGCTCTTGCTGGAAGGTCGTCATAGCCCAAGCGTCGCCCTTGTACTCCTGGCCCTCGCCTTTGTCCTCGTAGAACTTGCCCGAGCCGTTCGCTCCAGGCACAACCTTCAGGATGATTTCCGCGGGATTGGTGACGACGGAACGCTGAACGGGATAGAACGGAATGATACTCCCGACCTTGTAGAACACGGGGAATTCGTCGAGGGAATAGCCCGCATAGAACGCTTGACCGCCAGGCATCAAGCGGGAATTCGTCACATCCCACCACTTTCCTTCAGGAAGCCAAACCCATCGGCAACTGCAACCATTCGTCTGAGGCGTATAGATGGGAGCCACGAGCATATCGTTTCCGAACATATACTCGTCCTCATAAACATAGGAATTGCCGTCTTCGGGGTAGTCGTAATACAGAGGACGATTCATGCCAACACCCGTATCGTAGGTCTCTCTGGCGGCTGTATAGAGGTAGGGGAACAGTTGGTAGCGCAGACGAACTGCCTCACGGAGTTGCTCGAAGTTGCTGTACTTCCAAATGCGACGTTCCAGCTTACTGCTATTGGTTGCATGCGTGCGGAAGATAGGCGTATAGGCTCCGAACTGAAGCCAGCGCAGAAGAAGTTCCGGATCGTTGTCTCCGCCCTGATGACCGCCGAGATCGTGCCCCCAATAATCGTAAAGGACATTGCTCGCATTACTTGTGAAGAAGATTTCATAGCCGAGCATAGACCAAGCGGCCCAAGCGTCGCCGGAGAAGCAGATTGGGTATCTGTGCGAACCAAGCCCGCCCCAACGATGATAGATCACAGGTCTGAGTTCAGGACGATTCTTCTGCATATCCTCGAAGAAAGTGTGATTGCACCAGAAAGTCTCGCCCAATGTCCCGGAGCCCTCTGCCGCCGTATAGTTCTTATCCGAAGCGTGCTTGCCGACGGTAAGTGCCTGTTGCCAGTCCAACCACCAGAAATCGACGCCTTCAGCCTCGTGAGGACGGATGATATCCTTGAAGAAAGTCTTCATGAAAGTGTAGTCCTCCACCTTCCACAGAATGGTCTGTCCGGAATTGTCGCCAAGGTCGGAAGCCATCGCAGCATAGTAATCCTCGTGAGTTCCCACGCCGTCGGAGGGATGCAGATTGAGGGCAGTACGGACTCCATGCTGATGCATATAATTGATGAGCGATTTTGGAGAGCTGATGAGCGATTTGTTCCAGCTCCACCCGGTCCATCCACTTTTGTGCCAACCCATATCCATAATGAGGACATCCATCGGAACATCGTATTTCTCGGCGTCCTTAATCAGTTGCATGAACTCGGCTTGTGTGTACGACCAATAACGGCTATACCAATATCCCATAATGTATTTCGGGGGAAGAGGCACGCGTCCACCCACCTTCGTATAGTCGTAAAGGCACTTCTTATACTCGTGGCCGTAACCCAAGAAATACCAGTCGATGGCCGACTTATCTACTGGATTTGCCCACCAAGTAATGCCATCTTCTATAGGTTCGAGTGCGTAAGATGAGCTCCCATCGCCCCTCAAAGTCTGGGGACTCTCGTCGATGATGCTCCATCCGGCTCGTGAAAGGAGGCCTTTCTCCAAGTTCTGTCGCTTATTGTCGCCCCAAGCCTGATCGAGCGTTCTGCAGGTTCCGAGCAAGTTCATCGAGTCGTCTTTGCCTGGATACCAGGTGACGGTTCTTCCGTTCAACTGGAACGTAACCATCAGGTTATCGGGCTTCTTGTCGGTTGCCTTGATGACGCTACCTTCTTTATAACGGAGAGTGAGGTCTTCCGTCCTGATATAAAGGTAGCCGTCGGCAGTCTCAGTCGTAAACTCGGGCACAGGCAAACGCCTATTCACAATGGCGAAAGTGGCTCTGTCCTCAAACTGAGCGGTCGAGCTATACTGGATGCGAATCATCTGGCTCGTGAGAACCGTGAAGCGAGCATTGCCCGAAACGACTACTGCGGCTGGATCTGCCACAGGATTCAGCTCTTCTTCCGCACTCAGAGGCAAGGTTATGCCCCAAAATAACAGGACGAAGATTTGGAAGATTGAAACGCGAAGTCTGGTCATCATCTATTATATTGTCTTTGCATTATTTGCTTGCAAAGTTACACTTTTCTTGCAAAACAGGCAAGAATTATGTGCATAAAAACACCTTTCTGAACTTTCGGAAGCCTAAAGCCTGCTATTTTCTGCCGTTTTCTTTGCGTATTTCAGAGGAAATTTATAACTTTGCGCGGAGTTATAAATATAATAAGGTAAAGAAAAACTATGTTTCGCACACTCTCACTTTTGCTGACCATTCTGATGTCGAGCCTGGCTTCGGCACAGAACATAACCAATCCCGTTTGGCCGCGAGACTGGCCAGATCCTACCATTTGGCTGGGCGAAGACGGACGTTATCATTGTCTCGCAACCATGCCGACTCGTTCCCTCGTGAGCGACGACCTTTTCCATTGGGAGATGAGCGAAGTGCCGCCAATCGACCTCGAGTCATGGAACACGATGCAAGCCATTGCCCAACGCTTCTGGGCTCCAGATGTGGCTACCGTCGCAGGCAAGCGAAATCTCTACCTGACGCTTTACAATAGTGCGGAAGACAGCAAAATAGGAGTCTTTCAGGAGTTCGCTCCTGGTCAGTTCCACTTCGTCAGAGTCCTGACAAACAGCCTGGAGACGGGCATTCACGACACCATAGACCCTGAAGTGGTGACCGATCCGAAGACAAAGAAAGTGTGGCTCTTCTTCGGCTCCGTTGGTGGAGTTCATCGCATAGAGCTCAGCAAGGATGGGCTTTCCCTGAAGGAGGGAGCGAAATACGAGCATGTGGCAGGCCTCAAGATTGAGCAAAATCCCAATCGCTCTAAGGTCTTCGAGGGCTCATATCTGCACAAGCACGGCAAATACTGGTACCTCTTCGTCAGTTCCGGCAACTATACCAACCACACTTATCAGCTGAAAGTGGGACGGGCAAAGAAGCTGACCGACGTCTTCCTCGACAAAGAAGGCAACAGAATGGACGAAGGCTTTGCCACGACAGTACTTCGTAGCGACGAAGGCGACCGTTTCTACGGCCCTGGGCACTGTGGCGAAATCTTCAAGGCAAAGGATGGCAAGGAGTATATCTTCTACCATTGTCACATTCAGGGAAGCAGAAGGGCAAACAGCCGACCTCTCTTCCTTTCCCAGATTCAATGGGATAAAGAGGGCTGGCCATACATTGAAGGAGGGAAGCCTCAATGAAGCGACTGAAAACGACTGCAGTTACGATGGCAAAGTTAACGTGTTACGATTGCACTTTTAACGTGTTACGTTGGCAAACTTAACTGGGGTCGTTTGGAAACTTAACTGGAGAAAGAAGAAAACAAATAAAGATACATAAGAAAATGACACTCATCAAATCCATCTCAGGAATTAGAGGAACCATCGGAGGAAGGGCTGGAGATACGCTCAATCCTCTCGATATAGTGAAGTTCACATCTGCCTACGCAACCCTCATTCGCCGCACAACTACGGTCAAGAGCAACAAGATTGTGGTCGGAAGAGATGCTCGCATCTCAGGGCCCATGGTAAAGAATGTGGTCTGCGGAACGCTTATGGGAATGGGCTTCGACGTAGTCAACATCGGACTCGCCACGACTCCAACCACAGAAGTCGCAGTCACGATGGAAGGAGCTTGCGGCGGCATCATCATTACTGCCAGCCATAATCCGCGAATGTGGAACGCTCTGAAGCTCCTCAACTCCAAGGGCGAGTTCCTCAATGCCGCAGAAGGAAACGAGGTGCTCCGTATCGCTGAAGCCGAAGACTTTGAGTATGCCGATGTCGATCATTTGGGTTCTTATCGCGAGGACAACACTTACGACCAGAAGCATATTGACCTCGTGCTCGGTCTCGACCTCGTGGATGTGGAGGCAATCAAGAAAGCGAACTTCCGCGTGGCCTTCGATAGTGTCAATAGCGTTGGCGGAGTCATCCTGCCGAAACTGCTCGAGCAATTGGGAGTAAAGACCGTCACAGGTCTCTTTACCGAGCCGACCGGCGACTTCCAACACAATCCTGAACCTCTCGAAAAGAACCTTGCCGACATCAAAGCCTTGATGCAGAAGGGTGAGCACGATATTGCGTTTGTAGTCGATCCTGATGTGGACCGCCTCGCTCTCTTCTGTGAAGACGGAACGATGTATGGCGAGGAATACACTCTCGTTACGGTTGCCGACTACATTCTCCAGCATACACCAGGCAATACGGTTAGCAATCTCAGCTCCACTCGCGCTTTGAGAGATGTCACTCGAAAGTATGGATGCGAATACAACGCTTCCGCCGTGGGCGAAGTTAATGTGGTAACGAAGATGAAGGAAACTGGCGCAGTCATCGGCGGAGAAGGCAATGGCGGCGTTATCTACCCGGCTGCTCACTACGGACGAGACGCTCTTGTAGGTATCGCGCTTATCCTCACCTACCTCGCAAAGAAGGGAATGAAGGCGAGCCAATTGCGTGCAACCTATCCTCCTTATTTTATCGCCAAGAATCGTATCGACCTCACTCCTGAAACGGATGTGGACGCAATCCTCAAGAAAGTTAAGGAAATGTACGCAAACGAAGAGGTGAACGACATCGATGGCGTAAAGATAGACTTCCCCGACAAGTGGGTTCACCTGCGAAAGAGCAATACGGAACCCATCATTCGCGTCTATAGCGAGGCCAGCACAATGCAGGAAGCCGACGCAATAGGCAAACAGATTATGGACGTGGTCTACAGTATGGCATAACACAACTCAAGAAACACAAACTAACAAACTATATCCTATGTTAACTCAAATCATTAATGCTAAAATCCTGACACCACAAGGATGGCTCAAAAACGGCAGCATCATTCTTCGTGATAACAAGATATTGGAGGTGACGAACTGCGATTTGGCCGTCATCGGAGCTGACCTCATCGACGCGAAAGGCATGTATGTTGTGCCCGGATTCATCGATATGCATGTTCACGGAGGCGGCGGGAGAGACTTCCAAGAAGGCACGCCCGAAGCCTTCAAAACAGCTGTGGAAGCTCACGTAAAACACGGCACAACCAGTATCTTCCCTACCCTTTCCAGTAGTACTGTGCCCATGATTGAAAAGGCAGTACAGACTTGCTCCAAACTCATGCAGGAAAAGGATTCCCCCATCCTCGGCCTTCACCTCGAAGGACACTACCTCAACCCCACAAAGGCTGGGGCACAACAACCCGGATGGATAAAGAACCCCGACCCCAACGAATACATTCCCATCGTAGAAAAGTCGGATTGTCTGACTCGTTGGGATGCCGCCCCTGAACTTCCGGGTGCCTTACAGTTCGGACGTTATTGCGCAGAAAAAGGAATTCTGCCAAGTATTGCCCACACCAATGCTGAGTATGATGATGTGAAAGCCGCATTCGAAGCAGGTTTTACCCACGTTACCCACTTCTACAACGCAATGCCTGGCTTCCACAACAAGATGGGTTACAAGTACGAAGGAACAGTCGAAAGCGTCTATCTCATTGACGATATGACCATAGAATGTATTGCTGACGGCATCCATGTTCCGCCCACAATTCTTCGTATGGCCTATAAGATTAAGGGTGTTGAGCGCATGGCTGTCATCACGGACGCTTTGGCTGTGGCTGCCGCTCCTCCCGATGCAAAGGCTTTTGACGAACGAGTTATTGTCGAAGACGGAGTTGCGAAACTCTCCGACCGTAGTGCTTTGGCAGGTTCTATCGCAACAACCGACCGTCTGGTACGCACCCTTGTTCAGCAAGCGGAAGTTCCTCTTGAGGATGCAGTCCGCATGGCAAGCGAAACGCCGGCACACATCATGGGTGTCTTCGGCAGGAAAGGCGCCTTGGCTCGCGGCAAAGATGCCGATGTGCTCATCCTCGACGAGAAGCTCAAGGTACGTTGCGTTTGGCAGATGGGCAAGATTATCGAGAATACATTATTCTAAATCGTCGTCCCTTAAACACTTGTATGAACCCTATCCGACGCCTTTGGCAGAAAGCCATGAACAATGAAGCGCTTCGAGAAAAGCTGCGCGTCATTATCTTCCAAAGTGATACTCCACTTGGAAAGGCTTTCGATGTCGCCTTGCTTTGGTGCATAGTAGCGAGCATCCTGCTGGTCGTGATAGAAAGCATGCAAGCCCTCCCGCCTACGGCTAAGCAGGTCTTCACGATATTGGAATACGTTTTTACGTTCTTCTTCACACTTGAATACCTCTGCCGACTCTATTGTTCGGACAAGCCAAAAGACTATGCCCTCAGTTTCTTCGGCATTATCGACCTGCTGAGTACGCTGCCTCTCTACATCGGATGGATATTCGGTCCTGTACGTTATCTCATGGTGGTTCGTACGTTCCGACTCATTAGAGTCTTCCGCGTATTTAAGCTCTTCAGTTTCCTGCAAGAGGGAGATTTGCTCATGCGGTCTTTGATAATCAGCGCTCCGAAGATAGGCGTCTTCTTCCTATTCATGGTTATCATGGTCATTAGCATGGGCACACTCATGTACATGATTGAAGGCGACCTTCCGAACACGCCGTTTACCGACATTCCAACAAGCATCTATTGGGCAGTTGTGACGATGACCACCGTCGGTTACGGCGATATTGCTCCGGCAACATTCCTCGGAAGAGTGCTTTCCGCAATTGTGATGCTGATGGGTTATACCATAATGGCTGTACCAACGGGTATCGTCAGCGCACAAATGGTACATGACCACAAAACGAAACGCAAGGAAAAGTTCTGTGCCGAATGCGGTTCTCCCTTACCCTTCGACGCACATTTCTGTCCCTTCTGTGGCATGAAGCAAGACGCCATTAAAAACTTGAAAAGCGTTAAGGAGCCACTAACTTTGATACTGATTCTGCTTTTGCAAAGCTTTACTCTAAGTAGTGTAGCAAAAGACCAACTGCTTTCCGGCACAGTAATTGGCACAACAGAGAGTGTCGATTATTCAACTGGACAAGCAAGCACAACAGTAAATACCGCAGCCAACGCCTTTGATGGCAACCTCTCCACCTTCTTTGCTTCTTACGAACGAAGCAAGACTTGGGTTGGACTCGACTTAGGGGAGAAACATGTTATCACTCGAGTCGGATGGTCGCCCAGAGAAGGTAGTGTCGGACCGAAACGTGTCATCTTGGGTCTTTTCGAAGGCGCTAACGACCCGAATTTCATGGATGGCGTTCCGTTATACATTATCGACCAAGAAGGAACGATTGGCGAGATGAGTTATGCCGATGTGAATGTCTCGCGAGGCTTCCGTTATGTTCGCTATATTGGCCCTGCCGAGGCAAGATGCAACATAGCGGAAGTTGCTTTCTATGGGCATGCTGGCGAAGGCGACGACACACATTTCTATCAGTTGACCAACCTGCCGACTCTCTCCTTTCACACAGTCGATAACGTTGATCCATACGACAAAGTGCACGAACTCGTCTCGTCCATTACCATCATTTATGATAATGAAACAAAGATTCAGGAAGAGACTGGCACAACCCGATACCGCGGAAATGGTTCGCTGACGAACGCAAAGAAGCCTTATCGAATCAAGCTCGACACCCAGAGGCGTATGTTCAAGAACTCGGATATGCGTTCTCCTGCGAAAGCCAAGAAGTGGACACTCATCAACAACCACGATGATAAAACGCTGATGCGCAACCTCGTGGCTTTTGAGATTGCACGCCGAATGGGCTTCGACTACGTGCCTTGGAGCAAACCGGTCGACGTCATCGTCAATGGTGAATACAAGGGTTGTTACCAACTGAGCGACCAGATAACTGTGGACAGAAATCGTGTGGACATCACAGAGATGCAGCCAACTGACATCGAAGGCGAAGAAGTTACGGGCGGCTACCTGTTAGAACTGGATGGTTACGCAAGCCAAGAAATATCGTGGTTCACTAGCGCAGCAGGCAATCCCATTACCATCAAGAGCCCCGACGACAACGATATCACGCCCGAACAGGCTGCCTACATTCGTCGCGAGTTCAACCTGATGGAAGCTAAAATACTGGCATCCAACTTCGACGACCCTGATTTGGGATTTCGTTCGAAACTCGACGAGAAGAGCCTCTTGCAGTATTTCCTGACCGAAGAACTGACTGGCAATCCCGATGCATTCTGGAGTTGCTACCTGACGAAAGAGCGAGAAGAGGACTTCTTCCGTATGGGACCTGTTTGGGACTTTGATAATGCTTTCGACAACGACTACCGAAACTACCCAACGAACGGTCTTGGAGACTTCATTTCGCTTGCCCGAGGCGGTGCTGGTAACTCGCGTGCTTTGCTCAAAAGGATGTTTTCCGATCAGGTTCTTCGCGACTCAATGGCTGTGATGTGGAACACCGCTCGAGCCGAAAAAGGCATCAACGCAGAAAGCATCAACGCATATATTGACTCGACGGCACAAGAGTTGATGCAATCGCAACGACTCAATTTCATACGATGGCCCATATTGGACAAACTTATACAAATCAATCATCGAGCCGGAGGTTCCTATGAAGTCGAGGTGGGTTGGCTGAAGGAATACATCGAAGAACGAATTCCTTGGCTCGACGACGCTATTAATCCCGACAGTATCGTTGAGGAGCCAGAGCTCGTAGAGATTGCTTCGGCGGCCGATTTGGCCAACTTCGCCAGTCGCGTAAACTCAGGTAAGGCCTCTCTTTGTGCTGTGCTGACAGCCGACATCGACTTCTCCTCGTATCCGGATGTAATGATTGGCACCAACAGTTACTACAAAGGAGAGTTCGACGGAGCAGGGCATTCAATCAAGCTGAACCAAAATCGTACGGATTATTATGCAGGTTTGTTCTGCAACCTATCGGGTTATGTGCACGACCTCATCACAAAGGGGACTATCACGACTTCTAACAAGTATGCCGGAGGCATTGCGGGACAGACTGAGGAAGCCACGATTGAGCGGTGTCAGAGCCGAGTGAAAATCATCAGTTCGGTTAATGGCGACGGCACTCATGGCGGCATTGTCGGAGTTTCGAACAATGGTACAATTGTTCGTGATTGCCTTATTAGCGGGGATATGCAAGGCAGTCAGACAAATTGTTGTGGTGGCGTTTCGGGTTGGGCAAGTGGCTCTACCAACATCTCAAACTGTCTTATCACAAGCAACTTCTCTGTCGATACCTACGGAAGCGACCTGCTGGCTCGCAACAGCAACAACGTCACATCGACGAACAACTACTTCCAAAGCGACTGGAACGCCTCGAATGGTTGTGGCGATGTTACTTCTTTGACGGAGAATCAAGTATCGTATGGCGAAGCTTGTTTCCTGCTTGAAGGCAAACAACCAGGCAGTACTTCTTGGCGACAAACACTTGGAAGAGATGTAACACCCGTTCCTGTGTCCGACTCTTCCCACAACATTGTTTATTGTTTCTCCCGCCTACATTGTGACGGAACGCCTTATTCGACTATTGACGGCTATACCAACGACATCTCACTTAACGGGCAAGATGAACACAAATTCCTCGATGGAATCTGTCAGTTCTGCGGCTATGTCGACACAGAAAGCATTCCCAAGGACGAGCGAGGCTACTATCTCATAGCTTCGCCAGGAATGCTTAATCAGTTCGCACAAATGGTGGAGGAAGGCAAGACGGACATTTGCGGAGTGCTGACCAACGATATTGATTTCTCCGCTTACCCTTCCACGATGATTGGAAACAGTAAGACTTATAGCGGAACCTTCGACGGAGCTGGGCACACAATCACTATCGCAACAGTTCGAAATGCTGATTATGCCGGCCTTTTCGGGCATTTATCGGGAACAGTACAGGACCTTATAGTTCGCGGTTCGATTACTACAAACAGGAAGTTTGCCGGGCTTGTTGCCAATTTGAAGGGTGGAACTTTGCTCCGATGCCAGAGTTATATCGACATCTACGGCACTATTAATGGGGACGGAACTCATGGCGGATTGGCTGGTCTCTTTAGTGATGCAGGAAGTATCGGAATGCTGCAAGACTGCATCTTTGCTGGTTCCATAAACGGCGAGAACCTCAGTCATTGCGGAGGACTCGTTGGTTGGGCAACTGCAACAGGAATTATCTCGAATTGCTTGATGACAGGAAAGATGAATATCAGTTCCGAAGGAGGCGACATTATCTGTCGTAACAATGGAAGAGCCATACTCTTCGACACCTATTATTTCAGCGATTGGAATGCTGGTGTACCCGTCGATGCCATACAAACAGACAGTCAAAGTATGACTAGCGGCTTGCTTTGTCAGCAACTCAATGCAGGCAGAACTGACGACAGACAAGCCTGGTATCAGACTCTCGACGAGGACCTCTTCCCCATTCCAGACAAAAGACATTTGCCTGTTTGGTATTTCGACGGCTCCTACATCAACGAAAATCCGGATGTTGTCCGAAACATTCCTGCTCATAATCCACAGAACAAGATCGGTATCTACGACCTGAGTGGACGCCGACTCAATAGTGAACCAACTCGCGGAATATACATAAAGAATGGAAGGAAAATGCTGCGATAAAAAACATAACAGGTTAAGTTGGCAAACATAACACGTTAAAAAGGCAAACGTAACACGTTAACTTTGCCAACGTAACTGCAGTCGTTTTCAAACGTAACTAGAGTAACATGAATAACATCATCATAGAAAGAGTCGAAACGCTACGAAACTACTTGCGGAAGAACGGCTTGAGTGCCTTCATTTTCCCAAGCACAGACCCTCATCAGGGCGAGTATGTGCCAGAACATTGGATGACTCGACAATGGATTTCGGGTTTCGACGGAAGTGCCGGAACTGCAGTCGTAACCCTCTCTGATGCAGCACTTTGGACGGACAGCCGTTATTTCATCGCGGCTTCAGAACAACTCGAGGGCACTCCTTTCCAGTTGATGAAGGATGGTTTGCCTGAAACGCCCTCCATTACTGAGTGGCTTTGCCATCAACTTTCTGAGGGTGAAGTGGTTGGCATAGACGGAGACGTCTTTACTACAACTGAGATTGAGGAGATTCGAGAAACTTTGAATCAAGCTGGAATCAGGCTTCGAACGGACCTCGATCCTGCAGAAACGCTTTGGACAGACCGCCCTCCCATCCCCAAGAACAAGGTTGAAATTCAGCCTTTGGAATTTTCCGGAGAGTCGGCTGAAAGCAAGATTGAACGGGTTCGACAGGCTCTTCGAGAGCAAAAGGCTGAGGGCATTCTCATTTCTCAGCTTGATGAAATTGCCTGGCTCCTTAATATGCGAGGCTCCGACGTTCATTGCAATCCCGTTTTCGTCAGTTATGTTTTGCTGACGCTCGATGAAGTAACACTCTTCATCGATAGCGAAAAACTCGATGAAACCGCGGAAAATTACCTCAAAAACATTGGCGTGAAGGTTCGTCCATACAAGAAACCTGACTTCGAAAACAAGGTTCCCAATCCCATTCCGGCAATGAAATCGGTCAAGAATTCTGCCGAAATCGAGGGTTTCAAAAGGGCAATGTTGCGAGATGGAATCGCTATGGTGAAGTTCTTGCGCTGGCTCGAAAGTGCCATCAACACAGGAAAAGAGACAGAAATAAGTATCGACCGAAAGCTCACGGCACTTCGAGCCGAACAACCTCTCTACCGAGGATTGTCGTTCGACACAATTGCGGCTTACGGTCCTCATGGCGCTATCGTCCATTACGAAGCGACTCCAGAATCGGATGTCCTGCTCGAGCCGAAAGGTTTGCTGCTTCTCGATAGCGGCGCTCAATACCAAGACGGCACAACAGACATAACCAGAACGATTGCTCTGGGACCTTTGACTGATGAGGAACGCCAGGATTATACGCTCGTTCTCAAAGGACATATTCGTCTGGCACTGAGTCGTTTCCCCGATGGAATCAGCGGAACTCAGATAGATGCACTAGCTCGATATGCAATGTGGCAACGTGGCATCAACTACGGTCACGGCACAGGTCACGGAGTAGGCTCTTATCTTTGTGTCCACGAAGGACCTCATCAGATTCGACACACCTGGAAGCCTGCACCTTTGCATGCAGGAATGACGGTCACCAACGAACCTGGAATCTATCGAGCCGGCAAGCATGGAGTTCGAATTGAAAACACCATGATTATTGTCGAAGACGGCGAAACTGAGTTCGGAAACTTCCTTCGTCTTGAACCGCTCACACTTTGCCCCATCGACCTCACTCCCGTCGTTTGGGAACTGATGACGCCAGAAGAGGTGACTTACCTCAATGCTTATCATCAGAAAGTATATGAAACGCTCTCTCCTCACCTTGATGAAGAGGACAAACAATGGTTGAAAAACAAAACAGAAAAATGGCAATCATAAAGACACTCAAGGGAATGCCTGCTCCCAGATTTGGCAAACATTGCTACTTTAGCGAGGGTGCCGTAATAGTAGGCGACGTTGAAATGGGCGACGACTGTACCGTTTGGTTCAATGCAGTCGTGCGAGGCGACGTTCATTTCGTAAAGATAGGCAATCGCACAAACATTCAAGATAACTCTTGCATCCACACTCTCAACGGGAAAGCACCTTGCATCCTTGGTGACGACGTTACTATCGGCCATTGCGTCACCCTGCATGGATGCGAAGTGAAGGATGGTGCATTGGTGGGAATGGGTGCAACTGTGCTCGATCACGCCGTAGTTGGCAAAGGTGCAATCGTGGCTGCTGGAGCTCTTGTCTTGAGTAATACGCAGATTGGCGACGGCGAACTTTGGGGCGGAGTGCCTGCTAAGTTCATCAAAAAGGTTGATCCAGAACAGGCTCAAAGCCTGAATAAGACTTATGCTCGACACTACATCGAGTACAGCGACTGGTTCCGCGAAGCCGATAGCAACCCGAAGAACACGCAAATAGTAACAACCAGCGAAGACTACAAACACTAAATATGAAAGCAAAACACTTAGTGGCACTTCTGTGCCTTTGCTTCCTCGCTTGCAATCAGGGCAAGGAAGTTGAGACAAAGACAAGCACCGTTACGAACCCCATTCCCTTGAAGTTTGGCGACCCCTTCCTGCTTCATGCCAGCGACGGACGTTACTATATGTATGGGACTTCGCTTGGCGACGGCTTCGAAGCCTTTGTGAGCGACGATCTCATTCAGTGGGATTCATGCGGCCAAGTGTATAAAGGAGGCGAAGAAAACCAGTGGAATCTCGATTGTTTCTGGGCTCCGGAGGTTTACGAACGCAATGGAAAGTACTATCTTTTCTTTAGTTCCAACTACAGAGAAAACCCCACGAACGAAGGCGAGAACTTCAAGATTGGCGTTGCCGTCAGCGATTCTCCTGCAGGACCATTCGTCGACCTCTTCGACAGACCTATTTTCAACCCCGAATATCCCATTATTGATGCGAATGTTTACTTCGATGACGAGAGCGGGAAATGCTACCTCTACTTCAGTCGTTGCTGCTATAAACATGCCGTAGAAAGCGAGATTGCAGACAGTTTGCGCAAGGCTGGAAGCTTCCAAGAGATAGAGGAAAGTTGGGTTTATGGTGTTGAGTTGAAGCCCGACTTTAGTGGCGTTATCGGAGAACCTCAGTTGTTGCTCCAGCCACCTACTGCTCTTTCAGACAAGCAAAGTGAATGGGAGAGCCGAAGTACCACTCATGGAGAGGTGAATCGACGTTGGACAGAAGGCAGTTTCCTGTTCCGCGAAGGGAATACATATTATATAATGTATAGCGCGAACCATTATGGCGGACAATATTATGCAGTTGGTTATGCCACTTCCGACAATCCTCTGGGCCCCTTCACAAAGGCTGAGAACAATCCTGTCCTGCAGGAAAATGTGAGCAAAGGCGGCAAAGTGATGGGAACGGGCCACAATATGGTGCTCAAGATGCCTGATGGAAACCGCTATTGTGTCTATCATGGACGCATGACCAGCAATCCTGAAGAGCGAGTCGTACTGATGGATAAGCTCAATATCGACGAGAATGGAGTCCTCACAGTCGAAGGTCCTACGACAGAAGCGCAAGAGATTGTTTATCAATAGGATACGCTAAGCCTGCAAACTAGGCTAGGTACATCGGCAAACAACTGCAGTTAAGTTGGCAAAGTTAACGTGTTATGATTGCAAACGTAACAGGTTACGATTGCAATCATAACTGCAGTTGTTTTCAATAAGAGCGAGAGTCTTCTTCAATCGCAACCAAAAATGTCGCGAGTATAGACTTTGTCTTTCACATCATCAAGGCACTTTTCATAGCGATTTGCCACAATTGCCTGCGATTGTTTCTTGAAGGTTTCTAGGTCGTTCACCACTCGAGAGCCAAAGAAACTCTCGCCATCTTGAAGTGTAGGCTCGTAGACAATCACCTCAGCACCCTTGGCTTTGATGCGTTTCATGATGCCTTGAATGGCCGATTGACGAAAGTTGTCGCTTCCAGACTTCATGGTCAAACGATAAACGCCAATAATGCAATGTTGCTCGCTCTCACTATTCCATTGTGCATTCTCGCTGTAATAGCCGGCCATTCGAAGAACCGCATCCGCAATATAATCCTTCCTGGTTCGATTGCTTTCCACAATTGCAGTCATCATTTGTTGCGGAACATCCTGATAATTAGCGAGTAACTGCTTGGTATCTTTCGGCAGACAATAACCTCCGTAACCAAACGAAGGATTGTTGTAATGCGTCCCAATTCGGGGATCAAGCCCGACTCCTCGAATGATTGCCTTCGGATTGAGACCTTTCACCTCAGCATAAGTGTCGAGTTCATTAAAGTAGCTCACTCGAAGAGCTAAGTATGTGTTAGCGAACAACTTAACTGCCTCAGCCTCCTTCATGCCCATAAAGAGAGTGTCGATATTCTCCTTCTCGGCTCCTTCTTGCAGGAGTTTGGCAAAAGTTTCCGCAAACTTCTTGGCTTCAGGATTGCCGATAGCCGTAATTGCGGCATTTTCCTCAGTAAAATTACTATCGCTAATCTCTATGATTTTAGGATAGCCGACAATAATGCGAGAAGGGTAAAGGTTGTCGTACAACGCTTTGCTCTCGCGCAAAAACTCAGGCGAGAAGAGCAAGTTGAACTTCTTCCCCTTCAACTCAGGCTTGTAGAGGAACTTCAAGGCATACTTCGCATAAAGACTTCTGCAATAGCCTACAGGAATCGTACTCTTGATAACCATTACGGCATCAGGATTAACGCTAATTACAAGATTGATGACATCTTCGATATGATGTGTGTCGAAGAAGTTCTTGACGGGATCGTAATTGGTTGGAGCAGCTATGATTACGAAGTCCGCATCCTTGTAAGCCGAAGCCCCATCGAGTGTGGCAGTAAGTCGCAAAGGCTTTTCAGCCAAGTACTTTTCGATGTATTCGTCTTGAATAGGAGACTGCCTTCTGTTTATCTTCTCCACTTTATCTGGGACGACATCTACAGCCGTAACCTCATGATTCTGACTGAGCAAAGTCGCAATAGAAAGGCCAACATAACCCGTTCCTGCAACTGCGATTTTCAATTCACTGAAGTCTCTCATATCACTTCTTGTTTCCTTTTCTGTGCAAAGATACTAAAAAGTTCAGAGTTCATAGTGCTTAGTTCGCAATTATTTCGTACCTTTACACCAAATTTGGTAAAATATACCTAACAGCATAGCGAGAAACGACAAAAAGAGCACAACACAAAGATAGATGACATTTCGTGACATCATAGGACAGGAAGAAGTAAAAGAGCATCTGGCAAAGCTTCTGCGAGAGAAGAAACTGCCGCATGCAATTATGTTCTGCGGACCTAAAGGTAGCGGCAAACTGCCGTTGGCTTTGGCCTTCGCACAAATGCTTCTTTGCCAAAATCCTAGCGACGAAGGTGCTTGCGGCACTTGCTCCGACTGCCAAATGTCTTCTCTTTGGACACATCCGGACTTGCATTTCTCCTTCCCTATTTATAAAGGAAAGAGTAGCGACAAGCCCGTCTCGGACGACTTCCTGCAGGAATGGCGCGAACAAATCAGCCGAAGTCCGTACTTCGACACAGAGGATTGGCTCGAAGACATTGGTGCCGAGAACCAACAAATCGTCATTTATGTACAGGAAAGCGACAATCTGCAAAGGAAGTTGGCACTCAAATCGAGTCAAGGAGGCCGCAAAGTCGTCATCATTTGGCTGCCTGAACGCATGAACGAACAAACGGGAAACAAGCTCCTCAAACTCATCGAGGAACCTCCTGTAGGCACTCATTTCCTGTTGGTCAGCCAAGAGCCAGACCTCGTTCTGGGCACGATACAAAGCCGCGTTCAACGCATCAATGTCCCCGCTCTAACGGAAGACGTAATCAGCAAGGCTTTGCAAGAGCGTCACTCAATGCCAGAAGAAGATGCTAACCTGCTGGCTCACATTGCCCAAGGCAGTTATACAGAAGCCCTGAAACGAATGGAGCGCGACTCGGAACAGCAGTTGTTCTTCGACCTCTTCATACAGTTAATGCGTCACAGCTATGCTCGTCGCATCAAAGAAATGCATCAATGGTCGCTCTCTGTTGCAGAGCTTGGACGCGAACGTCAAAAGCGAATGTTGGAATACTTCCAGCAACAGTTGCGCGAGAACTACATTTATAATTTCCACAAACCACAGATAAACTTCCTCGGACGCGAGGAGGAGAACTTCAGCACTCGTTTTGCTCCGTTCATCAACGAACGGAATGTTGTCGGCATCATGACGGAATTAAGTGATGCTCAACGAGATATATCACAAAACGTAAGTGCAAAAATGGTATTCTTCGACCTCGCTCTGAAAATGATAGTACTACTCAAGAATGGATAAAGAATACATCAGCGGCGAACAAGGACATGGGTTCTCCGCCAATAGTGCCAATACAGGGCATTACGCCCAACTCAATACATATGACTATTTGGCTGACATTCCAGGCAATAGCGATGTAACAGATCTGGTCGAAGTGCAGTTCAAGAATACGCGCAAAGCCTATTTCCACAACTGCGAAGGCTTGTCTCTAAAGAAAGGAGACATAGTGGCTGTGGAATCTAATCCTGGTCATGACATCGGAGTCGTCTCGCTTACAGGCAAGCTCGTTCCGTTACAAATGAAGCATGCAAACCTGAAGCCAACCGAAGAGATACGCAAGATCTATCGCTTAGCTCGACCTAATGATATGGAACGCTATGCGGAAGCAAAGGCTCGAGAACATGATACAATGATCAAAAGCCGACAGATTGCGAAGGATCTTGGCCTTGAGATGAAGATTGGAGACGTAGAGTATCAAGGCGATGGAAACAAGGCTATCTTCTATTATATTGCAGATGGACGAGTGGATTTCCGTCAACTTATCAAGGTTTTAGCTGACGAGTTTCATGTTCGCATCGAGATGAAACAGATTGGAGCCCGTCAGGAAGCAGGTCGTATAGGTGGGTTCGGTCCTTGTGGACGCGAGTTGTGTTGTGCAGGATGGCTCAAGAACTTCCAAAGCGTCGGCACAAGTGCGGCTCGCTTTCAAGACCTGAGTCTCAATCCGCAAAAACTTGCAGGACAATGTGCGAAGTTGAAATGTTGCATGAACTACGAGGTTGACCAATATGTCGAAGCATTCCATAAGTTACCTCCTCGCGACACAATGCTCTACACGCAAGATGCCGACTACTACTTCTTCAAAGCAGACATCTTAGCACGACTCGTTACATACTCAACCGACAAGCGTACTCCTTCCAATCTCGTCACTATAAGTGCGGAACGAGCAAACGCTATTATAGAGATGAATCAACGAGGCGAGAAACCTGTTTCGCTTGAGGAAGGTGGACGAAAAGAGCCGGAACGTCCCGTTGACCTCGCTACTCAAGAAGACCTCAACCGCTTCGACAAGAAGAAACACAAGAAGAGACATAAGAACAGGTCGCATCGTAACGACAACCATCAAGAATGATGCATCGAAATCTTTGGCTCGCTTTGAGTCTGTCTCTCGCTGCCTGCAACTATAACGAAACCTTGTTGCATAGCTACAAATCGTTGCCTTCAGAAGGTTGGTATCGTCGTGACACCATTTGTTTCGACCTCCCAAAAGCCGAAGAAAACATCAATGGTACACTTATCATAGGACTTCGCACAACCTCGCATATCGGCATAAAAGATGTTGTGCTTGCAGTTGAACAATGTAACGAAACAGGAATAATTTCCCGTTGTGACACTATTCATTATCCTTTAACTGATGCTGAAGGCAAAGGCTTAGGCGAAGGCGTTAACATTCTTCAGTATGAAACAAAGCCATTATCTTTCCACTTGCAGAAGAATAAGCAAGGTTGTGTTCGCATACATCACCTTATGACACAAGAAACACTTACAGGCATTACGGAAATCGGCATCAAGGTAAAGAAGTGATAAAGAAAGCCCCGAAGCCTTGCTTAATTGCAAAACTCCAGGGCTTTCTTCTTTTTATATTATCTGAGGAAAGAGATAATTATTCACCCCAAATATCCCAAGCGTTGTCTTCTTTTGTAAGAGCTTGGCTTCCGTCAACAGTTTTATCGCCACTAATAATCAGGCTCTCTGCCAGCATGCTAACAACTTGAGCCTCTTCAACCTTCATTGTTGGTGCTATGTATTTCATTGCTATAATTATTAAGTATTTCTAATTAAGTTATGAACACTTATCCTATTCCCCTCCCCTAAAAGGGGAAGGGATTAGGAAAGATGATTATTACTTCAACACCTTCTTACCGTTAATGATGTTGATGCCCTTCTGCATCTTGTTCAGGCGCTGGCCAGCAAGATTATAGATAGCACCATTCTCGTTAACTGTCTCAATGTTGTTGATGCCAGTTGCATCGTCTTCATTGAAGAAGAATGCCTTCACACCAGAAGCAGCAACTTCGAGGTAAGCCTTACCTGCCTTGATGGTACCTGCACTTGCCTTGTAGAAGCCAGCAGGTTCGCCTTCAGGCTTAGCCAAAATGTACTTGCCTTCAGCAGCGACGTCTTCAGCAGCGCCCTTCAGCACGTTTCCTTCTACCTTTGTGCCACCTGTAGCAGGAGCAAAGCTGTATATGCCAGCAGCGCCCTTCAGTACAACAGGTTCACCTGCAGCGATTGCGCCTTCAACAGCATTCAACTTCAGCCATGTTTCTTCGAACTCAGCAGTGTATGCACTAACGCCTTCGGGAGCAGTGAGAGCTGTCTCAACATTATATAATGTAGCATAACCTGCTTCGGTAATCTCAACTACGACAGGCTTTGTAGCATCAGGTACAGGATAAGCGTCTGTGCCAATAACTTGACCCCATGCAGAGCCGAGCTTAGCACAAACGTAACCACTTGCCAGCTGCTCGTCGGTAACCTCAACAGCACCTGTCAATGTTACAGTGCTTGCAGAGCCATTCACATTTGCGCCCTGATAGTAGCTGTTGGTGATAGAAGAACGAGTGCTCTTGACTGCGCCAAAGAACTGAGCCGCTACTGTAGACTGAACGGTACCGATAGACAAGACATTCTTAATCGTTACATTTGCGCCATTGCTGTAACCTATCATACCGCCAAAGGTGCAGTTTCCAGGAGTTTCAGCGGTGTTCTTATCCACGCCATCGAACAGACAATTGCTAATGGTGAGATAACAAGCAGCATTGTTGTTTGCATAACCTACAATACCGCCATAATTACCATCCTTACCACTATCTTCAGCAGCAAGTGTGCCAGAATATGTACAACGGTCAACGGTTACGGAACCATTTAAAGACCCGCCTAAGATACCACCTAATTGAGCTCCTGGTCTAGCCGCATTGATGTTTACCTTACTTACAATATTACTAATCAGCACATTTTCATCCTTTGCAACAACAACAATTGGAGCAGCTGGTCTAGGCGAGTATGATGCAGGAACAGTATAGGTACCCTCTGCCGTGAAGTTCTTTATAACAGCTCCGGCTGAAATCACACCAAACAATCCATTATAGTCGGTGCCACTGGCAGACTTTGCGGTAAATGTAATACCTCTGATGGTATATCCTTGACCATCAAATGTACCCTTGAAGGGAACACTATTATTACCAATAGATGTCCAAGCATCACCGGTGATAACCTCAGAAAGGTCAATGTCTGCAGTAACGACTGCGTCAGCTTCGTTTTCGCCAGCGTTTACTAATGCAGCAAAGCTTGCCAGGTTGTATGCATTGGCAATCTGATATACACCATCAATTTCAGTCAACTGGGCAGAAGCTACCAAAGCAGGAGCCTCAGTGGTGATGTAGTTAAGGGCATCATTAAATTTGGGGAGCAACTCGTTTGCGGTTGCACCAGCCACTGCGCCAAACTTCTCTGCTGCAGTGTTTTGTATCTGAGCCATTAAGGCTTCAGGAACATCCACACTTGCGTACTCAGCTAACATAGCAGTAGCGACTTTCGTCAGAGAGTCAACATATTCCTGACGAATTGCTGTGTATTCCTCATCGCTGAGCATCTTGAACTCTGCCATCTGCATAAGAGTTCCGGCACCACCGCCATATGCTGCCTCAACTTCAATCTTGAAGTACTTATAGCCAGACCAAGTCTCACTGAAATTGAAGTAAGCAGGAGCAAAATTAGCAGCAGGCAGTTGATCCTGACCGATATCTGTCTTCTCGTCAATCAATGTCCATGAAGCATAGTCGCGAGTAGCACCAGAATCTGTTGTCTTGCCACCGGCACCATAAATCTTCCAACTCTTCCAGTTACGGCCCGGGCTGTTCTTGGTGTCATTACCTGTTACCAGCATATACTGACCAACGCCATCGTTTGCATATTTCTTGAAGATAACATATGAACCTGCGGGTTCTGTGCTGGTTGCTGAGGGGATAGTACCGCACCACTTGGTATTCACGTTGCCATCAACCAACTTTGCAAAGCCTTCATTAGAAGTAGCTGTACCTGTGTTACCACTAAGTACACGGAAACCACCAGCCACGAATGCAGCAGACTCTGTGAGTTTCTCCCTCAAGGCAACTAGCTCGTTATATATTTGGGTTAAGACAACTGCGTCGTCGACAATCTGTAGTAGTGCATACTTCGTTGCGAAGGTTGACTTGTCAGCGTCCAAACTGCTCTCAACTACCAAATCATTCAAGCCAGCATTAAATTCAGCAAACTCGTCTACCAATGGCTTACGCATTTCCTCAAACTCTTCCTGAGTGCAGAGGTACATTTCAGACATTTGCTGCTGAGTGCCACCAGAAGCATAAACCACAACTTTATAATATGTGTAAGTCTTAGTAACACCCTTATTGAAGTTAAACATTGCAGGATAGAAGTTCTTCATCGGCAAGTACTCTTCTGTCACGTTTTCTCTGTTGTCCAGCTCTTCCCAGCCTTCTGCGCTGAAAGTAGCGTCAGCTTCTGAAGCGAAGTTACCACCAAAGACCTTCCATGTCTTCCAGTTACGACCTGTGTTATTTGCCGTATCATTACCAGTCACTAGTTTGTAGAAGTAAGGCTGCATAGCCTGTCCACGGAAGATGACATACTGTGGGTCTGAACCTTGGAAGTTACCACCCCACTTGGTGCTTTCCTTCTTGTCCACCAAGTTGGAGCCAGGGCCGTCGCCCCATGCACCAGCTGCCCAGTCGAGAGCAACGAACAAGCCGTTCTTGATGCCGTCAATCTTTTGGCGCAGAGTAGCCAAAGTCGTTAAAGCAGCTTCTACGGCAGCATCATCTGCTGCTGCTTCGAGAGCTTCCAGTCCTGCATTGTATGCGCTGACGAGGTCTGCATCCACACCCGTCAAGTTATAGTTCTTCAATTCGTTAGTTACAGACGGATCAACAGTACAATTGTTGAGAATGAACTCACACATCTGCATGTAAGAAGCGCCTTGCAGCTCTGTGATTTCAATCTTGAAGTAAACATAGCCTTTCGTGATGGCCTCAGAGAAATTGAAATCGAACGGAGTACTATTCACGTCTGGAACGATTTCCTGTGTGATGTTACTCTTCTCGTCGAGCAGCACCCAATCATTTGAAGTGCGTGATACGGCTGCATCATAAGCAAAGTTAGCTCCATAAATCTTCCATGCCTTCCAGCCACGGCCATTCCAAGAAGCATTGTCATTACCAGTTACAATCGTGTAAGATCCGGGAATGATAGGCAGGCAAGCGGCATTCTTCAGGATGACAAAGCATCCGGAGCCGAAGCCACCTTCCCATTTGGTGCTGTTATTGCCATCCACTAGTTTAGCAATACTACCTGTGTTATTGCCATCCACTACTTGTAGCGTAACAGCATTAACACTCTGAACACCCAGCAGCATAAGTGCTGCAGCGAACAATGTTAATAGTTTCTGTTTCATCTCGTTTTGTTTTAGGTTTGATTAAAAAGTTAATTGTGAATATATATTATGTTGATTATAGTTTTCGATTCAACTTTCTGCATCTTTTGTTGAGGAAACGCATTATCCCGCTTACAAAATTATAAATAATTTTACTTAATTGCTCTCTTGGGTATGTTAAATGTTGTTAATACGCAAAAACGAGACGATGAATGACACTTTATAAACAACAAAAAAACAAGTCCCAAGTAGAGGACTTGTCTTATATAACGAGATACGTTGGAAAACTAAGCGTGTTAAGTTGGGCATCATAACACGTTACGATTGCAAACGTAACACGTTAAGTTTGCGATTTAACCACGTTAAGTTTGCCAATTAGGCTAGCCTAGTTGGCGAACTAGGCTAGCTGTGTTTTTTCTTACTTAATGACTCTCTTCTTCCCGCCCTTGATGTAGATGCCTCGTTGAGTTGGAGTCGAGACTTTCTGACCATTGAGATTGTACCATCCATCGAGGCTTTTCAAGGTCTTATTGCCTTCGTTCAGAGGTTCTTCTTGAGCTTGAATGGGTGCGATAGAGGTGCCTATGTCGCCATTCAACATCTTATCCATATAGACCTTCATCCAGTGTCCGCCTACAACACTTCGAGCCCTAAAGCCAGTCATACTGCCATTGCCGTCAGTAAAGTACCAATCGGAAAGGGGCACTCTGGAAGGTGTCTCGTTGACATACTTCCAGACAAGATCGGAGATACGAAGGAAGTAAGTGTTCGAGCGAGCAATTGCTGCCGTCCACATCTCCCAGTCGCTCTTGGTATAAGAAGAGCGGCTATCGAGCGGAAGACCATAGGCATTGAGTTTGGTTAGGTAGAAGTTATACTCCTGATTCTTGAGCTGATCGGAGAAGAGACCGAGTTGCCAAGCCTTATCCCACACCATATTGTACTTCTGACTCCATGTTCCGCTTCTATCATAAGCCAGTTTGTAGTGCGTACCATCTTTGGCGAGAGAAATCCAATTGGTTGCCATCTCCTGTGCTTTAGACATATAATATGTATAGTTTTCTGCTTCTCCTCTTTGCCAACAAAGCAGAGCATAACCCGCAACACCCATGATGGCTTTGACTGCGAGATTAGCATTGTGAGCAAGATGGCCTGCGAAGTCATCCGTACAAAGCTGGTTCTCAGGATCTTGGCCATTCTCCACAAGATAGTTCGTCCACTTTGTAAGCGTAGTCCAATACTTGTCTGCCCAATCGGTATTGCCGTCTATATTGGAGATTGCAGCAGCCAAAATGACAATATTTGCGCTTTCCTCGATAGGCATATTGCCGCCAAATTCACCATTTGAACCAGGGAAACGTTGGGCATAAACCTGATTGTTGGCATGAGGATAGGTGCCTAAGTCGTGAGCCGCAAAGTCGAAGCCCCATCTATCACTCTCACAATATTCGAGGATAGAAGTACACATACCCTTCATTAAATCTGTGTTGTAGAGCAAGAAGAGCGGGGCTGAAGGATAGGTGAGGTCAACCGTATTGACACATCCGTTTGAGTTATTTTCCTTCGAGAAGAAGAGAAGATTGCCCTTTCTGTCTTCGAAAATCTTGTGTGCAGCTATGCAATGGCGATAAGATGCGCAGAGAAGTTCGGCATATTTGGCATTTCCAGCAGCCAGACCATCGTCATAGATAATCTGATCCTGCGCTTTGCATCGAGTCATGATGTCATCATAGTTCTCCTGAAACTCTGCAAAAGCCTGCTGAATGGTCTTGCCGTTTCGAGCCCAATAGCCTTTGTAGTTGACGTCCATATAACGCATATCATAGACTTCATCGTAGCCAAACATCATATAACTGCTGGCCTGACTGACGGTTCCGAAGTCGTGCACATAAGAGAGCTGCGGCATTTCGGCTTCCTCAGTACTGTTGTAGGGAGTTGTGCTTGCTGGCAAAGTTCCCGTAGAAGCAAAGGTTGAAGCGGTAAGATCCTGATTTGCGACTGCAACAGAGCCGTTTACATTAGGCAGATACAGATAGCCCCAATCGATGGTGATCAAGTCTCCAGCCTTTCCAAGAACCTTTTGGTCCTTGCTTCCACTCTTGATATATTGGCGTCCATTCTGAGTGACAAGAGTGGTTACAGTTGCCTGACTGTTGTTATCAACCACAAGTTCTGGAGTCGTTCCATAGTAGAACTGAACATTATGCTCCTCTCCATCGTTACTGCGAACCTGATAGGAAATGTAGTTGATGGGCGTTGACATCAACTCGACATCGTCCATAAGGAAGGGCGCAGTAAACACCAAATCGAGGTCTACACCTCCACAAGTGAAAGTATAATATGTGCTTGTCGGAAGGACGTCGCAAGCCGTCTGAGTGGCCATAACTTCTCCTGTTTCACTTGCATACAGGCCGATATCTGCGAGGGCTCCGCCAGTAGTGTTGTGAACATGATAGGCAATTACATTCTGTCCTTCGTGAAGAACGGCTTTATCGGCAGCCGTGAGCCTATAGACAACGTTTTGTACCCAAGTATTACCTACGTTAACCACTCGACGGCCATTAATATAAGCCTGACAGACATCGTCGTGAGAATAGATGAGAGCCAGTTCTTTCTGGAGGTCTTCCTCAGTCAAAGTAACGTATCTGCGAATGTAATAATCGCTATTTGTCGCAGTCCAAGAGGTATTGACATTGGGGTATTCTCCAGCCGAACCAAAGGCTCCTTGCTGAGTTTCCCAACTTGAATCGTCGAATTCTTCTTTTGTCCAACTTGTTCCGCTTGTAGAAGTTGTCTTTACCTTCGCTTCCCACGCACCTTCGTCGGCCATTGCAGCACCAGAGATAGCGTTATATCCTGGGTGGAAACCCAAGTCGTTCTTGAAGAGACCTATGTCTGCCTGGGCACCTCCAGTAGTGTTGTGGACGTGAAAAGCAATCACATTATCGCCTTCTACAAGAGATTGACGAGCCGATCCTGTCAGGTGAATTCTGACGTTTTGCTTCCATGTGACCTCAGTTGCAGCAATTTGTATGCCATTGATATACACTTCGCATTTGTCGTCGTGGGAATAGATGATCCACAAATCGCCTCGCAAATCGTCTGCGGAAAGCGTTACATGACGACGGATATAAAGGTCTGTATTGTCGCCTCCCCAAGACGTTTGAATGTAAGGATACTCGTTCTTTGTGCCCCAAGGACCTGTTTGGGTGCTCCATCCGTTATCGTTAAAGTCGAGATTCATCCAGGTGTCCGCCATTGCAGAAGTCAGACTTGTGCGCACTTTGGCACGATATCCGCCTTTGTTTCCCATAGGTGCGATGGAGAGAAGTCTGGTTGTTTTGGGCGAACCCATGAAGCGATAGACCTTCCCATCCACTCGAAGCAGACCATCCATAGCCTTTTGCTGGTTGTCCCAATGCTTGACTGTTCCGTCGGTCAGCTTGTCATAAGGCGACCAAAAGGAGAAGTAAGGGTCGTTTACCAGCAAGGGAACACTAGGCAGACGAAGTGTTATCTGCTTGTAAGGAACAAAGTAATCGGGCGTTTGAGCCTTGATGAAAGTGGCCGCAACGAAGGCTGCGAGCAGGAGAAATGACTTGCGCATATCTTCTTTTGAGGTTTGATTATTATTACTTAGTGCGTGCAAAGTTAGTATTTTTTTTGCAATCCACAAGGTTTTCAGCAGGAAAAAACACACATTATTATATTATGTGAATTGGGAGTCGATATGCCTTTAAACATTTTTATGCTCGTTCAGACACATTTTTTCGCAAAAAAATTGTATCTTTGTGGCAAGAAATCAAAACTAATTCGACTTATGACAAAATACGATATTCCAGTTCTTCTGCTTACTGGTTACCTTGGTAGCGGAAAGACGACTCTCTTGAATCGCATCCTCGCAAATCGTCAAGGCATACGTTTCGCCGTGATTGTCAACGACATAGGAGAGGTTAACATAGATGCCGACCTTATTCAAAAAGGCGGAATTGTTGGAGGTCAGGACGACAGTTTGGTGGCTCTTCAGAATGGTTGCATTTGTTGCACTTTGAAGATGGACTTGGTTCAGCAACTCTGCGACATCATGGCTCTGCAGAAGTTCGACTACATCGTCATCGAGGCTAGCGGCATTTGCGAGCCTGAGCCTATCGCTCAGACCATTTGTTCGATGTCTCAAATGGCTCCAGAAGTCACACAGAATGGGCTTCCTTATGTGGATTGCATCGTTACTGTGGTTGATGCCTTGAGGTTGAAAGACGAATTCGATTGCGGTAAGAGCCTCACAGACAAGAAGATAGACGAAGAGGATATCGAGAATCTCGTCATCCAACAAATAGAATTCTGCAACATTATCCTGCTCAACAAAGCTGCCGATGTGGAGCCGAACGAACTGGAACGCATCCGCCAAATAGTAAGAGGAATTCAGCCTAAAGCACAAATAATCGACTGCAATTATGGTGATGTAGAACTCGATAAACTACTGAATACCAACCTCTTCGACTACGAGAAAGTGGCGACTTCCGCAACTTGGATTGCAGAGATAGAAGGTCATCACGACGAAGACGACGAAGACGACGAGGATGATGAGGACGAACACGAGCACGAACATCATCATGAACACCATCATGAGCACCATCACCACGAACATGAACACCATCATCACCATCATGATGAGGACGAAGGAGAAGCCGAAGAATACGGAATCGGCACTTTCGTCTATTACCGTCGCAAGCCTTTGAGCCTCAACGCTTTCGACCATTTCGTGGCTCGACTCTGGCCAAAAGGAATCATTCGGGCAAAGGGAATCTGCTACTTCAAAGGCGAAGAGGACATTTGCTACCTTTTCGAGCAGGCTGGAAAGCAAGTGAAACTGCAGAATATAGGGCAATGGTATGCTACGATGCCTGCAGCCGAACTGGAAATGATGAAGCAGAGAGATCCGAATCTAAGGCGGGATTGGGACGAAGAATATGGCGACAGAATGCAGAAGTTGGTCTTCATCGGTCAGCATCTCGACAAGGAAGCAATTGCGACTATGCTCGACGCTTGCCTGGTTGAGTAACTCGTTGAAAATCAACAGACCTAGTGAGGTCGTAAAACAACCCCAGTTACGTTGCCAAAGTTAACGTGTTAAGATTGCAAAGTTAACGTGTTACGTTTGCCAACGTAACTGCAGTTGTTTGGAAACGTAACTGCAGTCAATTCTCGACAGAATGAAACAAACTATATTACTCACCTCATATCTAACGATTCATGAAAAGGAATTTTACTTCAATTATCGCTTTGATTCTAGCCTGCATGATAGCGGTTCCAGCGTTTGCCGAACAGCTAAGCCTGACAGGAATCGGTAGCGTAGTAACTGCTCCTGAACCGAACACTTTATATGTTATTCAGGGAAACGGACAGGCGAATCAGATTAGCTGGCTCTACGACAACAATGGAACTCTCGCAGCCGATGTGACATCAATCTTCGACGAAGGTCCTGAAAGTATGAAATATGTGTGGACTTTCGAGAAGAGCGGCGAAAGTTATGCGGCCAAGAACTATGTTACAGGACGCTACATCTGCATAGAAGGCACCAGTAATGGCGGCAAAGTTAAGATGCAGGAAAGTCCTTTCTTCTTCACCATCGATGTGAAGGGCGACGAAGTTGGCTTCAAGAATGCATCCGGACAATACATCGACATGAGCTATTCAGGTGAAAAACCTGTCACTTGGAGCGGCGGAGTAGCGGGTTCAAGACGTATGAGCATCTACATCGCAACAGTTGAAGAAGTTGCGGACATCACGGCTGCTTTGGCCCGACTCAACGCCATCTATGGCACTTACGAAGACTATCTCGACGGAGTCGCTACGATAGACAGAGGCTCGGAAATAGGTCAATATAACTGTAGCGATGAGGTTTACAACACTTTTATAACGAACCTGCAGCTCGCTTTCGACATTCTGAGCGAAGAAGTGCCAGATGTAACTTTAGAGATGATTAATGAAGTCATCGAGAACATCGAGACAAGTTATGCCGCCATTATGGCCTCGCTCGTAGAACTCACCATCGACGATGGTAACTATCGCATAATCAGTGCGTTGGAATGGACTTCTTCAACTCGAATCGACACAGGAGAAGTTGACGAGGACGGCCAGCCTATCTATCAGGAAATCACAATTCATCCGACAAAGGCAATGTATGCCACCCTCGAAGGGAAAGCGATGTGGGCAGACTTGGACAGTACCGATTGTCGCTATCTCTGGAAGATGACCAACAATGCAGAAACGGGCCTCATCCAAATGATGAACATTGCTACCGACGAAATCGTTGCAACTTGTTCCCAAAGCACGCAGGCAACTCTGACATCAGACAGTAATACAGAACTGATGTTCAAGTTCATCCAACGAAGAGAAGACGGGAAAATAGTTGTAACCATGAAGCCCAGTTCAGGCGGAGACTATGCTTTCTTGCATTGTAACGGCCATAGTGGTGGTAGTGGTAATGCAGGTAACATTGTTGGATGGATCTCAGGTGCCGGAGCCAGTCAATGGGTATTGGAACCCGTTACAGATGAGGAAGTTGCAGAACTTGTCGAGGCTTATGCACCCATTAAGAATCATGAACTCCTTGTTTCCATGTTCCAAGACCTCATTGCAGAAACGGAAGCAGCCATCGCACAAGCTCAAGACGATTCCTACATAACTGATCGCGAGGCTCTCATCACCTCAACAAATCAGTTCAGCAGCATTTGGACAGATCCAAACGAAGGCAGCTTCAATAATGTTCTCTCCGATGATGCAAACACCTTCTGGCACAGTAATTGGCATAATGGAAATGTGTCAAACCACACACATTACTTCAATGTTTCGCTTACTGCCCCAGTAGAAGGTGACATACAATGCTTTATGCGTCGAAGAGGAAATGCAGACAACGACCACATCACAGCTCTTGGCGTCTATGGTTCTAACCAGGAGAGTGCTCTCGGAAGCGAGACTGAAGAAGGATGGACAGAACTTGGTTCTTACAATCTTTCCGAGAATGCTTCGCCAGGCAAGACTGTTTACTCAAATGTTCTCACACTTTCAGAAGGCTATCAATACTTGCGCTTCTACATCGATGGAACAACAACTGGTCGAGGTTATGGACACTTCGCAACCTTCCAACTCTACAGATTAACCGTCGATGGCAACACTCAATGGAGTCAGATGGGCGATGCCGCAACAGCTATCAGCGAGGCTCTCGCTACGGCTAAGGCAGTCGATCCGGATGAGATGGCAGATATGACAGAATACAACGAACTGAAGGCTGCCCTCGATGCATTCAAGGCGTTGTTGGTTGACCCAAGTGCTCTTGCAGCTGCTCTCGAGGCAAACAAAGACATAGTAAACCTCGTTGCTATCGGCGACAATCCTGGTTTCTGGAGTGCTGACAGCGAAGTCGGAGCTTTGGCAAGCATTATTCAGGAAGCTTCAGCATACCTCAAGAGTGGAGCTTACACACAGGCTCAGGTCGATGCTTATGTTGAAGCCATCACAAGTGGAGCAAGCAACATCATGGCTGCGGCTAATCCTGTAGTGGAAGGCAAATGGTATGCGCTCAAGTTCGACAGCGAAGAGAACTATGATGCACACAAGTGGAGTAAGACTCCAGCAGTCAACACCACTCTTGGCGACCTTTATAATAATTATGCAGCTCCAGCCTATATTGATGGAGAGGGAGATGATGCAACGCTTGTTGGCTTTGAGTCTCTCGCAGATGTAAGCATCGGTCAGGCTGTTCGCTTCATCGACGATGAGACCATTCAGCAGATGGATCAGGTTGCTTTCCGCTTTGTTGCTCAAGGCGACTCTGCTTTCGTCATCCAACACAAGAGCGGTCTTTACTTGGGAGGAGCTTCTCGCAGCACAAACTTAACTCTCGGACTCACTCCTGCACTCTTCAATGTTCAGGCTGTAGGCTATGGTAAAGTTATCATCGAAGCACGCAATCTTAAGGGACAAGGTTACTATACTGAGCCCGTTTATCTGCATGCTCAAAACGCAGGACACAGCCTTGTTACGTGGAACAACGATGTTGTCAGCTCTAATAGTGCACTCTTTATTGAACCTATCGCCGATAGTGATTTTGATGAAGGAGCAGAAGTTCAGGAAAGCGCCAGCATGAAGGTTAAACCCAATAGCTTTATCTTCAAGTGCTATCCAGCTGGTTTCTCTGTGGAAGGTGCCGAGATTTATGCTTATCAAGGAGCTATTCCTGATGGCGACAAAGCTAATTATGCATTCAACAAAGTCGAGCAAGCAGAGCCTGGACAGCCTGTTCTTCTGGTTGTAGGCGACTATGAAAACTTCGAAGCCGACGATGAGGAAGAAGATCCGGAAGTCATCAACATCACTCCTTTAGGCAGTTCCTTCGCCTTAGATCCCCTCGCAACTGGAGGCGTTCACGGAACCTTTGCTTACGAATGGGTTGATAAGGGAACCGTAGTTGTTGGCGGTGGTAGGATTGGAAGCTACGGCAACTCTCTCGTCCTTGCTGATGGTGTGGAGAATACCGACTGCACTCGCGATATTGCGGCAAACACTGGCTATATCGTCTTCGGCGAGAACATCCTCAAGAACGCCAATGTTGAAGACTTCGATTTGGTCATCAACGCAGACAAACCAGTTATTAAGGGTGATGTGAACAACGACTTTGCAGTCACGATTGCCGATGGTGTGGCAGTCCTGAATGCAATGGCTGGCGAGGAAGTTGCTGGCGTAGCCGATGTGAATGGGGACGGCGAAGTGACGATTGCAGACTTCGTTGCGGTTCTGAACATCATGGCTGAGCAATAAACAACTCACATCTCACAGCAAAGCCCCCTACGGTTACTTCCGCAAGGGGCTTTGCTTATTTAGCTCTTTTCGTTTACTTGAACGTTGCTGAGAGCTTGGTGTAAAGGGTTTCGCCACCAGCCACTTGAGCATGAACCTTGAGGCTTCCGTCCTCTTGTTCCTCGATTAAAGGGAAGGAGACGCTCAGTTCGGGAACTTCTTCAGGCGAGATGATGGCGAGATATTTCACGTTCTTTGCTTTTTGGAGGCTGAGTTCGCGACCAACAAGAACTTGCAACAATTCCTGAATCATCTGCACAATACAAACTCCAGGAGTAATTGGATGGCCTGGGAAATGTGCCTTGTAGATGGGCCAATCCTTGTTGATGCGAATCTGGAAGGCAGGTTGCTCGTCTTCCTTCGCAAGGATAGTGAAGAGATTATCTTGTAGAATCATTTTGTTATTCAATTAGTCCCCATTTCTCTTTCCAGCGGAGATAGAACTCCGGATTCTCGAGGATGAGTTCATAGTTCTGGTCGGTAAAGGCCTGAATGGTGCGAGCGGAAGTCAGCAAAGTATCGTCTTTTGTATCATGAATCTCGTAATCGAAGACGATTTTTGCTGCTGGAGTGAACTTATAGGCGATGTCTATGCGAGGTTTCGTCGTGTAGAAGATGGGCCGATGATAGCGTATATCCATATCCACGATTGGTGCAAAGACATTATTCTTCAGGTAATCATCGTAGCAAAGCCCAAAGTGATGGCCCCAAGCCTCTCGCGCATCTTCCAAATAGAGCGGGTAAGCTCCGTGCCAGACAACGCCCATGATATCGACTTCGCTGAATCGAACCTCAAACTCTCGCGAGAAGCGCAACTCCTTTTCCTGCATTCCTTAGACCTCCTCACTCTGTTCGCCTTGAGCAATCTTCAGGCGAGTTGTGGCAACGACCTCAGTTCCTACTCGAACCTCAGCCGTAACAAGCGTAACATCAAAGATTTCCTGAACCACCACGATTGTAGTCTCGATGGTTTCTCCTTCTCGAGGCAAACGATTGATACTCAAGTCTTTCACCTCGCCGATAAAGCCGAGACGAACGCCTGTCTTCAGTACATATTTATTATAGTAGCCGAGTCGAGCGGCACAAGTCTGAGCTATGTGCTCGATAAGGCCTGCCGAAGCGAACTCGCCATTCTCGCAGAAGACGTTTTCAGGACGAATTGTGAGGTCGCAACTGCTTTGAGTCTCGCTATAATCCGTCAAGTGGTCCACCATTACGAAAGGTGGCCTTTGCGGCAGAAGTTCAAGTATCGGTATCTCTCTAAAAATCATAACTTTATCAAGTTCGCTAGGAGCGTTCCAAAACTTCCCCAGTGTCGTTGGCAAACTTAACGAGTTAAGTTGACGATTTTAACGTGTTACGATTGCAAACTTAACGTGTTACGTTTCGATTTTAACTGAGGGTCGTTTGGAAACCCTAAGTGTAAAGTCCTCCGTTTATGGAAATGACTTCGCCAGTTATATAAGCCGCAGCATCGGAAAGCAGGAAGCTAACCAGCTCTGCAACCTCTTCCGGACGGCCAAATCGTCCCATAGGAATCTGTTGCTTCAGCTCGTCGACTGGGAGGTCTTTGGTCATATCGGTCTCGATGAAACCAGGAGCGACTGCGTTTACAGTCACGTTTCGAGCCGCAGCTTCGAGTGCCAAAGCCTTCGTAGCGCCGATGAGTGCAGCCTTTGCTGCGCTGTAGTTCGTCTGTCCGGGCAAGCCTTTGAGGCCTGAAAGAGAAGTCATATTCACGATTCTTCCCCCATGTTTCTTGCGAAGCATAGCAGGCAGACAACGTCTTGTAACATAGTAGAATCCGTCGAGCGAAGTTCCTATTACGGCCTTCCAATCCTCAGTCGGCATCATGAACATCATGCCATCTCTGCGAATGCCGGCATTGTTGACGAGATAGGCGATGTAGTCATCCGGATGAGCCTCCGTCCAAGCCTCGAAAGCGCGGTCAACCTCTTCTTCCTTTCCAACGTTGAAAGGCATCAGCTCAGCCGTTCCTCCAGCCGCCTCTATCTCAGCCTTCACGGCTTCTGCAGCAGCCTGATTGCTCTGGTAATTGATGATGACTGGCAGCCCTTCAGCAGCCAATTTGAGGCAGACGGCTCGTCCCAATCCGCGAGATCCGCCAGTAACTAACGCATATTTCATGACTCTTTTTGTTTCCTTTCCTAATGTTTTCGACTGCAAAGGTACGAAAAATAGTTCATAGTTCATAATTCATAGTTCATAATTCGGCTTTTTCTGCATTAAATTCTTCTTTCTTCTTTCTTCTTACCTTATTTATTTGTATCTTTGCAGAAAACAAACATTTGAGTTATGGGCAAGAAGAAAACCGGCAGTCGAGGACTGCGTAAGACCGATTTAGAGAGGGTTGTAATCGACTTTTTCCAAGAGAACCCAGCCGTTACGTTTCCCCTGAAGAGCATTTGCAAGCAACTTCATTTGCGGACGAGCCAAGCCAAAATGCTCCTCATCGATGTGCTCGAAGGCCTTCTCATGGACGACTTCGTCAAGGAACAACCTCGAGGCTACTACACTTTGAATATGCCTTCGCAAGTGATGACCGGCATCTTCCATCGAAAGGCAAACGGAAAGAATACCTTCGAGCCTGAAGATGGCGGCGAACCCATCCTTGTGGCTGAGCGAAACAGCCTGCATGCAATGGATGGCGACACAGTTCAAGTCACCCTTCTTGCCCGCAGAAAACATCATGTTCGCGAGGCTGCAGTCACAGAAATCGTGAAGCGAAGCGACAAGACTTTCGTGGGAACTCTGCAGGTTCAAAAGGGTTACGCCTACCTCCTGACTGAGGACAGAACCCTCGCAAACGACATCTTCATTCCCAAGGAAAACCTCAAGAAAGGCAAGACTGGCGACAAAGCCGTCGTTCGCATTGTGGAATGGCCCGACAGAGCGAAGAATCCGATTGGCAAAGTGGTTGACATTCTTGGCAAGACTGGCGAGAATAATGCCGAAATGCACGCAATTCTGGCTGAATACGGACTGCCTTATGTCTATCCAGCAACCGTTGAGAAAGCCGCCGAGAAGCTCACTCCAGGCATTACCGAAGCTGAAGTTGAGCGCCGACTCGATATGCGAGATGTGACCACTTTCACTATCGACCCTTACGACGCAAAAGACTACGACGACGCTCTCAGCATTCGAGAAATCAAGAAGGGACTTTGGGAGATTGGCGTCCATATTGCCGACGTAAGTCATTATGTTACAGAAGGTTCCATCATCGACAAGGAAGCCTACAAGCGAGCAACGAGCGTCTATCTCGTGGACAGAACGGTTCCCATGCTGCCCGAACGCCTTTGCAACTTCATTTGCTCGCTTCGTCCAGACGAAGACAAGCTGACGTATTCCGTCATTTTCCAGATGAACGAGAAGGCCGAAGTGAAGAGTTGGAAGCTCGCTCACACAGTTACTCGAAGCAATCGACGTTTCACCTACGAAGAGGTGCAGAAGGTTCTCGAGGACCATCACGAGGCAAGCGAGGAAGATTACAAGGCTCCTGGCGATTCCGCTCCCATGCCCGCTCCAGATAGCAAAGAGGCTCGTCCTGCCGAAGAGTTCGCCGACGACCTCATCACACTCAATCGTATGGCCAAGATACTGCGTCAGAAGCGCTTTGCTAACGGGGCTATCGACTTCGACAGATGTGAAGTCCGCTTCAACATAGAACCCGACGGCCACCCGACTGGCGTTTACTTCAAGGTGGCGAAGGATGCAAACAAACTCATCGAAGAGTTCATGCTCCTTGCCAACAGAACGGTTGCCGAAAGCATCGGAAAGGTTCCAAAGAACGTAAAACCCAAGGTTCTGCCCTATCGAATCCACGAAAATCCCGATCCGCAAAAGCTTCTGAACCTTGCCGACTTTGTGAGCAAGTTCGGACACAGACTGAAAACAACGGGCAATCGCTCTGATATAAGCCGCAACCTGAATCGTCTTCTCGACGATGTCAAAGGCAAGCGCGAACAGAATGTGGTCGAGATGATTACGCTCAAAGCCATGATGAAGGCCAAGTATAGCACATATAACTGTGGTCACTACGGCCTTGCGTTCGACTACTACACACACTTCACCTCGCCCATCCGCCGCTATCCCGACCTCATGGTGCATCGTCTCCTGACTCGTTATGCTGAGAATGGGCGCAATGCCAACCAGTTGAAATACGAGGAATTCTGCGAGCATTGTAGCGATATGGAACAGACTGCGGCATCGGCAGAAAGGGCAAGCATCAAGTACAAGCAGGTCGAGTTCATGAGCGAACACTTGGGCGAAACCTTCCAAGGCACGATATCAGGCGTCACAGAGTTCGGCATCTATGTGGAAATAGACGATAATAAGTGCGAAGGTATGATTCCTCTTCGCGACTTGGAGGGCGATTACTACGACTTCGACGAGAAGAATTATTGTCTGAAAGGCCGCCGTTTCCACCATTGCTACAACCTGGGAGATAGCGTGAAAGTGCAGGTTGCAAGAGCCGACCTCTACCGTAAGCAACTCGACTTCAAGCTCATCTACCCGGCCTAAACATCAGAAGCTTGGGCCAAGAGCAAGGGGCAAGAGAACTTTTTTGCCTTTTTGGCGAAAAAAAAGCCTTAGAAAAGTTGCAAAAAAGCGCGTTTTGCCGTACTTTTGCACTCGAAAAAATGAGGAGCGAGAGTTAGGAAACTCTCATTCGTAACTCTTCATTCTTAACTCTTAATTTAGAAAAGAATGGGTGGATTCTTCGGAACGGTTCAGAAGCAACACTGTGCTACTGACCTTTTTTACGGAACAGATTATAATTCTCATTTAGGCACAAAGCGTGGCGGCATGGCCACTCTAAGCGAAACAGGCGAGTTCCTGCGTAGCATCCACAACCTCGAAAATACTTACTTCCGCACTCGATTCGAACCCGAACTGGACAAGTTTGTGGGCAAATCGGGCATTGGCGTCATCAGCGATACCGATGCTCAACCGATGCTCATGAACAGCCATCTTGGTCGCTTCGCAATCGTTACGGTGGCGAAAATCAACAATCAGGACGAACTGGCTCAGCAATTGCTCGACGAAGGCGGACACCTCAGCGAGTTCAGCAGCGGCAAAATCAATCCTACGGAACTCGTCGCTCTCCTTATTATAAAAGGTAAGAACTTCGTGGACGGCATTGAAATCGTCTTCAAGCACATCAAGGGCTCCTGCTCCATGCTGCTCCTCACAGAAGACGGCATCATTGCGGCTCGTGACGCTTGGGGCCGTACGCCAATCGTGGTGGGCAAGAAGGAAGGTGCTTTAGCCGTAACGAGCGAGACTTCGGCCTTCCCCAATCTGGGCTTCGAGACAAAGCATTTCGTCGGCCCAGGCGAGATAATTCGCATCAATGCAGACGAGATGGAAGTGCTCCGACCAGCCAATCCAAAGATGCAAATCTGCTCCTTCCTTTGGGTTTA
>JAFYNL010000004.1 GCA_017548075.1 Bacteroidaceae bacterium
AGGAATAGAAACTTGGTTCTAAGCATGTTTGTGAGTTTGTTTGATGCAAAGTTAATGAATAAATCTTCACTCTTCACCTTTCATTCGATAAAATTTTATATCTTTGTGGGGCAAATGTGTAAATTTTATCTGAAACCAGTATGAATTCAACTCAACAAACGGGCAGTAAGCCCTATTTGTTCTCTATCGTTCTTGTTGCGGTGCTGGGAGGACTGCTTTTCGGCTACGATACCGCAGTCATTTCGGGTGCAGAGAAGGGTCTGCAGGCTTTCTTCATGGAGGCTAAGGACTTCACTTATTCCAACAGTTGGCACGGCTTCACTTCGGCCAGCGCTTTGATTGGCTGCATCATCGGCTCGGCTCTCTCAGGCTTGCTGGCAACCAATCTTGGACGAAAGAAGTCGCTCATCATTGCAGGCCTTCTGTTCTTCGTCTCCGCTTTGGGTTCGATGGAGCCTGAGTTCCTTCTGTTCGAGCACGGAACAGCCACTTTCTCGCTGCTCATCATGTTCAACATCTACCGCATCATCGGTGGCATCGGCGTAGGTCTGGCCTCAGCGATTTGTCCGATGTATATTGGCGAAGTCGCGCCTTCGAACATCAGAGGAATGCTTGTCAGCTGGAACCAGTTCGCCATCATCTTCGGTCAGTTGGTGGTCTATTTCGTGAACTTCTTCATCCTTGGCGAGCACATCCAGCCTTTGGTGGAAGAGATGGGCAGAGGCATCGCCGCCATCAATCCCGCAGCTCAATGGACAGTGACGACAGGCTGGCGCTATATGTTTGGCTCCGAAGCCGTTCCTGCAGGCCTCTTTGCCTTGCTCATCTGCTTCGTGCCTGAGACACCTCGCTACCTCGTTTCTGTAGGCAAGGACGAGAAGGCTTTGGGCATTCTCTCAAAGATAAACGGCTCGAGCAAGGCAGCTCAAATCCTGCAAGATATCAAAGACACAATGAAGGTGAAGACCGAAAAGCTGCTCACCTATGGCGCTCTCTGCATCTTCATCGGCATCATGCTGAGTGTCTTCCAGCAGATTGTAGGCATCAACGCCGTCCTCTACTATGCTCCTCGCATCTTTGGCGACATGGGAATGCAAGACCCGATGATGATTACCGTCATTATGGGCATCAGCAACATCCTGTTCACGCTGCTTGCCATTTTCACTGTGGAGAAATGGGGACGCAAACCTCTGCTCATCACTGGTTCGATTGGAATGGCTTTGGGAGCTTTCGGCGTGGCTGCAAGTTTCGGTCATGCCGGCGTGGAATGGGTTACATCGCTCAGTTTGCTCATCTATGCAGCCTGCTTCATGTTCTCTTGGGGACCGATTTGCTGGGTGCTCATCGCCGAGATATTCCCGAATACGATTCGCGGCAAAGCAGTCGCCATCGCAGTTGCTTTCCAATGGATATTCAACTTCATCGTCTCCAGTTCCTTTGTGCCGATGTTCAATATGCACTTACAGGAAAGCGACGACTTCGGCCATTGGTTCACCTACGGACTTTACGGAATCCTCTGTGTCGTAGCTGCCATCTTCGTCTGGAAGCTCGTTCCTGAGACCAAAGGCAAGACGTTGGAGGATATGACAAAGTTGTGGAAGAGCAACAAAAAAATGAAAGAATGAAGAAATGAAAGATATGAAAAAGAACTATTTGCTTGGTTATGACGTAGGCAGTTCCAGTGTGAAGGCCTCTTTGGTGGATGTGGAGAGCGGAGCTTGTGTGGCAACTGCTTTCTATCCCAAAACAGAAGCGCCCATTAAGGCTGTTCGACAAGGATGGGCAGAGCAAGACCCAGAGGCTTGGTGGAGCTACCTGAAGTCAGCCACAACCGACATTATGACTGCCAGCGGAGCAGCCAAAGATGAGGTGAAAGCCATCGGCATCTCCTATCAGATGCACGGCCTCGTTTGTGTGGATAAAGACTTGAAGCCGCTTCGAGACTCCATCATTTGGTGCGACTCCAGAGCCGTTCCTTATGGTCAAAAGGCTTTTAGCGACCTCGGAAGCGAGAAGTGCCTCAGCCATTTGCTCAACTCTCCTGGCAACTTCACAGCCTCCAAACTGGCTTGGGTCAAGGAAAACGAGCCCGAACTCTTCTCTAAAATATATAAGGTAATGTTGCCAGGCGACTATATTGCTTGCCGACTTTCTGGCACTCCAGCCACTACCATTAGCGGTCTTTCGGAGGGTATGATGTGGGACTTCGAGTCGGAGCAACCTGCTCAGTTCCTCTTGGACTACTATGGCATTCCTGCAGAGATGCTTTCCGACCTTGTCCCAACCTTTGGAGTTCAAGGTGAGGTCAATGCTTCCGCAGCTGCAGAACTGGGTCTGCAAGAGGGAACGCCCATCACTTATAGAGCTGGCGACCAACCCAATAATGCCCTCTCCCTGAATGTCTTCGAGCCAGGAGAAGCAGCCACGACTGCCGGCACTTCTGGCGTCGTTTATGGTGTGCTTGGCAATGTGGCTTACGACCCAAAGAGCAGAGTCAACACTTTCGCTCATGTCAATCACAGACAACAGACAACGGACAACGGACAACTGACAAGATTGGGTGTTCTGCTTTGCATTAATGGCACAGGCATCCTGAATTCTTGGATGCGTCGGAATGTTGCTCCTGCAAGTATCGGTTATGCTGAGATGAACGACCTTGCAGCTCAAGCTCCAATCGGGGCAGAAGGCCTTTCTATCCTTCCTTTCGGCAATGGAGCAGAGCGAGTGCTTCAGGACAAAGAAGTGGGAGCCAGCATCCACGGCATCAACTTCAACATCCACTCTCAAGCCCATCTCCTTCGTGCAGCTCAAGAAGGCATCGTCTTCAGTTTCGCTTATGGAATGGAGGTCATGAAACAGATGGGAATGGAACTCAAGACCATTCGAGCAGGCAAGGCCAACATGTTCCTCAGTCCTATTTTCCGCGACACTTTGGCAGGCGTGACTGGCGCCACCATCGAGGTTTGCGATACCGACGGAAGCGTTGGAGCAGCCAGAGGAGCAGGCATCGGAGCAGGCATCTATGCCGACCACAACGAAGCCTTCGCCTCCCTGAAGAAGATCCAAGTCATCGAGCCCGTAGCCCAGAATCAACCCGCCTACAAAGAAGCCTACGAACGCTGGCTCACATATCTCCCCCATTAAACCTAATAAACCCATTAACCCCATAATAATTATGAAACAGTATTTTCCAGAGATTCCCGTCATCAAGTTTGAGGGCGTGAAAAGCAAAAATCCGTTGGCTTATCGTTACTATGACCGCGACAAAGTGGTTATGGGCAAGAAGATGAGCGAGTGGTTCAAGTTCGCAATGTGCTGGTGGCACACACTTTGTGCTGAAGGCGCTGACCAGTTCGGTGGAGGCACGAAGACCTTCCCTTGGAACAAAGCCGCCGACCCTGTTCAGGCTGCTAAGGACAAAGCCGACGCTGGCTTCGAAATCATGCAGAAGCTCGGCATCGACTACTATTGCTTCCACGATGTAGACCTCGTTGCAGAGGCTGCTACCGTAGAAGAGTACGAGAAGAACCTGAAGGAAGTGGTTGCTTACCTGAAGAAGAAGCAAGCCAAGACCGGCATCAAGCTCCTCTGGGGCACAGCCAACGTCTTCGGCCACAAGCGCTACATGAACGGAGCCAGCACCAATCCCGACTTCGACGTCGTTGCTCGCGCTATTGTGCAGATCAAGAACGCCATCGATGCAACCATCGAGCTTGGCGGCACCAACTATGTCTTCTGGGGCGGTCGCGAAGGTTACATGAGCCTCCTCAATACAGACATGAAACGTGAGAAAGATCACATGGCAACCATGCTGACAATGGCTCGCGACTATGCTCGCAGCAAAGGCTTCAAGGGCACATTCCTCATCGAGCCCAAGCCGATGGAGCCCAGCAAGCACCAGTATGATGTCGATACAGAAACCGTCATCGGCTTCCTCAAAGCTCACGGTCTCGACAAAGACTTCAAGGTGAACATCGAGGTGAACCATGCCACACTTGCAGGTCACACCTTCGAGCACGAACTGGCTTGCGCCGTTGATGCAGGCATGTTGGGTAGCATCGATGCCAATCGCGGTGACTATCAGAATGGCTGGGACACCGACCAGTTCCCCATCGACCACTTCGAACTCGTTCAGGCCATGATGCAGATTATCAGAGGCGGCGGCTTCAAGGACGGCGGCACAAACTTCGACGCCAAGACTCGCAGAAACAGCACCGACCTTGAGGATATCTTCATCGCTCACATCGCAGCAATGGACGCAATGGCTCATGCACTGCTCAGCGCAGCCGAAATCATCAAGAAGTCTCCCCTCCCGGCAATGCTGAAGGAGCGTTATGCAAGCTTCGACAAAGGCAAGGGCAAGAAGTTCGAACAAGGCAAGATGACCCTCGAAGAGGCTTACGAGTATGGCAAGAAGGTAGGCGAACCCAAGCAAACCAGCGGCAAGCAGGAACTCTACGAAGCCATTGTGAATATGTATTAAGCAGTCACAGAGCTTATTCGAAACATAAAGCCCGAGGTTTTCTCGGGCTTTAGTTTTATTCTTTCGTAATCTCGATGATGTGACTAACGAGGTCGTTGGCCGAAGTCACCTTGATGCCGACCTTCATGAGATAGTCGCCTGTATAGACTTTATCGTTGCAGGGGAGCCAACTTTGCCTGCCAGACATGAGACAAATCTCTTTCACACGGTACTTCGCATCTGCATCGAGGCCTTGCAGACGCGTGTTCAGGAGCCTTTCTCCATAGCGAGGATGGATGTCGTAAGCAAAGACGATGCTATGGGTTTTGCTATCGTTAACGCGCTGAACAACACAATGTTGTCCTTTATATGGCGAGACGAGTCGGTAGAGATTGGGCGACCAGATAACTTCCTTCAGACGATTGTATTCCTTGATGGCCTCGCGACAATACTGGCGGTCATCATTCGAAAGACCTTTCAAGCCGATATCGAAGCCCAACTTTCCCTGGAAAGCGACATCCAGACGGAACTTGATGCTCGCCTTTCTGTTCCATTCTGTGACATGAGCACACATGGTTTTTGCGGGCATGAACTGCGAGTAACCCCATTGGATGAAGAGTCGCTCGATGGGATCTGTATTGTCGCTGCACCAAAACTCGGTAAAGTAACGAAGTCCCGTAACATCCGACCTTCCTCCTCCACCCGAGCACATCATCATATAAAGGTCAGGATACTTTGCCTGCACTCTGTCGAGCACCTTGTAGAGTCCGCGCACATAATCGACATAGATGTTGCCCTGATTCTCCTTCAAATATGGGGAATAGATGTTGGTGATGGGCGAGTTGCAGTCCCATTTCATGAACTTGATGTCGGGATTCTCCTGCATCAGTCCGTCAACGACGCCAAAGACGAAGTCCTGAACCTTTGGGTTGCAGAGGTCGAGCACCATTTGATTGCGGAAATAATAGGTCTCTCTGGAAGGCAACTGAATGAGCCAATCGGGGTGTTTCTCTGCGAGTTCGCTCTTCGGATTCACCATCTCGGGCTCTATCCAAATGCCGAAGTTGACGCCATTCTCCTTGGCTTTCTTGACGAGATAGGGAATGCCTTGAGGCAATTTATCCTGCGTCACTTGCCAATCACCCAAGCCAGCATGGTCGTCCTTTCGAGGGTACTTGTTGCCGAACCAACCATCATCGAGCAGGAAGAGCTCGACGCCCAAGTCCTTTGCCTCACCAAAAAGTTCCACAAGCTTCTCCTCGTTGAAGTCGAAGTAAGTGTTCTCCCAGTTGTTGAGGAGCGTCATTCTGTCATCCTTGGCCTTGTGAAGTTGGTGGTTCATCATCCATCGTTGGAACCTGCGACTGCCTTCACCAACGCCTTTGGCAAGAGTGAAGAAGAAATCAGCCGTTTTGAAGACATCGCCTTTCTGCAGAAGATAGGTCGAGGCATCGTGGTTGATGCCGCTCACAACTCGGAGAATATGCTGATTGTCCACTTCGAAGGTGAAGCGGAAGTTGCCTGTCCAACCAAGCGTTCCCATCAAAACAGTGCCTTCATTCTCGCTGACAGGACTTCCAAGACCAACCTCGAAGAACGGCTGAGCCATCATATTTGCTCGAGTTCCCAAGCGAGAATCAACCACTTTCTTGCCGAACTGAAGTTCCTGACTGAGCATCTGCATCTCCTTTGCCCAGTCGCTCGAGAACTCGGTCAAGTAGTAGTTGGAAGCCTCGAAGTAGAGCATCGACGAAGCATACCTGCCAAGATAGACTTTTCCCTTTTCTTCGTGCTTAATCTCAGCCCATTGCTGGATGATATCCTCCTCAGGAAAGACCTTATAATAAAGCGTCACCTCGACTGGATAAAGCTCATCTCGAAGGACGACAGAGGTCTCGTTTCCTTGCTGCGAATGCTTTACATACTTCAAGATAGACGTTGGATTTCCGTCAGAATGACGAATCTCGAAGGTCGGCTCGTAGTAGTCCTCTGTACCCATAACTGGGTAAACCTCAAGGCCTTTGATGGTCGAACTGCTCAATCCAACTTGGGGCATCGATAGCTGCGAAAGGTCGGTCTGGCTCGAAAGGCGTTCTCCGAGGTAAGTCTGACAAAGTCGCTTTTGGGAATTTACCTTGAGAACCAATTGAGTGTGGTCTGTCTGGATGCTTATCGTTTGAGCCCAAAATGGGAAGAAGAGAATGAGAAAATAAGAAAATAAGAAGGTTCGCTTTGTCATGATTTCGTGTCGTATTTGAAGGTTTCTGCTGCAAAGATACAAAAAAAGTTCATAGTTCATAGTTCATAGTCCATAGTTTTTCGTAACTTTGTCCTCGATATAATAGAAACCCAACTATGCCGCGAATCAAGGAACTCGACTTTCTGAAGGGCGTTCTCATACTGCTCGTCATCAGTTTTCACCTGGTCTATTTCGAGCAACTATACCCCGAAATCAAGCAAGTGGTCTATACTTTCCACATGCCTGGCTTCCTGCTCATTTCGGGTTACCTGATGAACATAAGTAAAGAGCCCAAGGATTTCCTGCGAACCCTGCTGTGGCTGGCGGTTCCGTATCTTGTTATGGAGAGTGGATACATCTATATGGCTTCGCTTCTTCCCATAAATGAGCACATCTACAACCTCAATCCGAAGGTTTTCTTGGACCATCTTTTTCTCCATCCTCTCGGCCCTTATTGGTACTTGCATGCTTTGATTTTGTGCGGAGGTCTGTACTATTATATATATAATAATGTAGAGCGAGGACTGATGACGCGATTCCTTCTAATAGGCATAGCCTATTATGTTCTGGCTCATGTCTTTGGAATTCTGTCGTTTTCATCTTCCTTGTATTTCCTTGCAGGAGCAGTTCTTCGTCAGAGCGGCAAAGATTTCCTGCTTTTCTTCCTGCCTACAAGACTTTCCATCATAGCTTTCGCTTTGCTGGCATGCTTTACGAAATTCCCAACCCAGGCCAGTCTGAACGGAGCTTTGATAGTCTATTTTGCCATTTCCACCCTGCTTTCTCTCTACGAACATTTGCCCGAAAGAGTGCGTCAAGCCTTCCTCTTCTTAGGTCGGAACAGTCTGATGCTCTTCGTCTTCTCGCCCATCTTCACAGTTCTTTGCAAGCAGTTTGTTCCTTATCTCAAGTTCGATCCTACTGGCTTGCTCTTCCTGATTGTCTCTCTCGCATTTTGTGTAGGGGGAAGCCTCCTGATTGCTTGGCTGATAGACTTCGTCGGCGTCTCGAAGTACCTCTTTGGCAGACGGGCTTTGTCAAAGTGACATGACTTTTTGTCGCCGTTTGTCCACATTCTGGTCACATTTTTGGTTGGCACATCTATTGTTTATGTTTAGATGAAATGTTTAACCAAAAATATAATTAGGAGGTATGATTATGTTACCAGTAATGTTTAAGAACAGTTGGTTCCCAACAGTATTCGACGATTTTCTGAACACTGATTTTATGCCTCGAGCAAATAGTACGGCTCCGGCAGTCAATGTGAAAGAGAGTGAAACGGCTTACACGATGGAGCTCGCAGCTCCTGGCATCAAGAAGGAGTACTGCCGAGTTAACATCGATGACAACGGCAACTTGGCCATCGCAATTGAGAACAAGTGCGAACACAAGCACGAGGACAAGAAGCATCACTACTTGAGACGCGAATTCTCCTACAGCAACTACGAACAGAGCTACACTCTGCCCGATGATGTGGAGCGCGACAAAATCTCTGCTAAGGTTGAGGACGGCATCCTGACCGTCACAATGCCAAAGATGGAGAAAGAAGTGAAGAAGTTGAGCAAAGCCATCGAAGTTTCATGACTTGGCAAATCATCCGAAACATAGGAGCAGCACTCTTCGGAGCCCTGCTCCTTTTTCGTTTCAAAACGACCCTCAGTTAAAATCAAAACTTAACACGTTAACTTGCCCAACTTAACACGTTAAAATCGCAAACGTAACACGTTAACTTTGCCAACGTAACTGGGGTTGTTTGAAAACACCACCAGATTCGCAAAACAAAAGAATACATAAAAATTCTTAACGCCACACTTTTAATTCTTCAAAAAATCGTATTTTTGCAGCATGGAAGTCGAGAAATTAGGTCTTCGCAGAAAGGTTGCACTCGAAGCAGCAAGATTGCTCAGCAAGAGTCTCAGGTCGGAACATCCGCTCAGGCAGGTGTTCTGGGAGAGTACTGTCCGCTGCAATATCCATTGCCGCCATTGTGGAAGCGATTGCCGACAGATTGCTTCGACCCCAGATATGCCGAAGGAAGACTTCTTCCGAGTGCTGGATAATATTGCTGCAAAGCGAAATCCTGGCGATGTCTTCATTATCCTCGGAGGTGGCGAACCCCTTGTGAGAGAGGATGTTGTGGAGTGTGCGAAGGGCATCTCTTCTCGTGGTTTCCCTTGGGGAATGGTGACGAACGGACTCTATCTCACACCCGAATTGTTCTACAAACTGAAGGACGCAGGACTTTGCTCCATAACAATCAGCCTCGACGGACTTGAGGAGCAACACACTTGGCTTCGTCGAAATCCCGATTGCTTCCGCATGGCAAGCCAGGCAATCGACATGATTGTGGCCGACGGAACACTCGTTTACGACATTATGACCTGCGTTCATCAGCACAATTACGACACCCTTCCTGCTCTCAAAGAGTTCCTCATCGAGAAAGGCGTCTCGGATTGGCGACTCGCAACTATCTTCCCTGTTGGAAGAGGGGCTCAGGATAAGGATCTGCAACTTTCGGGAGAACAGATGAGAGGCTTGCTCGACTTCATCAAAGAAACTCGTAAAGAAGGCCAGATTCACACTTCCTACGGCTGCGAAGGCTTCCTTGGGGCTTACGAAGGAGACGTTCGCGACTGGATGTTTCGCTGTACTGCAGGGGTAACGGTGGCTTCTGTGCTTGTGGACGGAGGCATTAGTGCTTGCACGAGCATCAGGTCGAATTATAGGCAGGGAAACATCTACGAGGACGATTTTATGGATGTTTGGGAGCATCGTTTCCAGCTCCACCGCAACCACAAATGGATGAAAACCGACGATTGCAAAGCCTGCAAGTTCTGGCGTTACTGCGAAGGTGGCGGATTCCATCTGCGCGACGATGAAGGCAAACTGTTGCTCTGCAACCTTAGAAAAATGAAAGAATAGGAAAAAGAACTAAAAGAAAATAAGAAGATGGCAAAGAAGATTATTTCAGTTTGGCGCATTTTGCTGGGTTCGTTCATCACTTTGTTGGGCTTCACAGCTTGCAAAACGTCAAAGAAAGCGCAGCAAGAAGATAGTGCGGTAGTGCTTTACGGACCTCCGCCAGCAAAGGTCGAGAAGCCCAATCGTGAATTTGAAATGAAGCTTCTCTATGGTGCGCCTCCTGTTAAGATTAAGAAAGTGTCGGAATAAAGCGTTTCGAATAACAATGTTATTTTTGTTATTGTCGTTAACGGCACAAGTCCTAATGGATGCCTTAAAATGCTAAAATTCCCGATGGAATGGGCGATTTTTGTGCTTTTGAGGCTCTAAAACGGCAGGATGAACACAACAAAAAAAGCCCGGCAATTGCCGGACTTTCTGCGCTTCAGGATGGGCTTGAACCAACGACCCCATGATTAACAGTCATGTGCTCTAACCAACTGAGCTACTGAAGCAATTTGCAACTGAGGAAAACCTTTCTGCGCTTCAGGATGGGCTTGAACCAACGACCCCATGATTAACAGTCATGTGCTCTAACCAACTGAGCTACTGAAGCAGTTTTTTTGAGTTTTTCTCTCAATTGCGGTGCAAAGGTATAGGTTTTTTCGAAAATATGCAATATCTTTGCAGAAAAATTTGCACTATATGGAGAAAATAATCGGAATTGGCAATGCCTTAGTCGATATTCTTGTCCGCTTGAATGATGATGCTTTCCTCGAACAGATAGGTCTGCCGAAGGGCAGTATGATGCTGATTGACGAGGCTCGGCAAAAGGAATTGCGGACATGCATGGAAAAGCTTCCAATGGAGCAGGCTACTGGCGGAAGTGCAGGCAATGCGATGCTTGCTCTCGCTAAACTTGGGGGAAATGCAGGTTTTGTGGGAAAGATTGGAACAGATGTTCTTGGCAAGTTCTATGCGGAAAACTGTAAAAAGGTGGGCATTGATGCTCGTCTGTTGGAGTGCAGTCTGCCGACGGGAGTCGCGAATACTTTCATTTCTCCTGATGGTGAACGAACCTTCGGAACTTGTTTGGGAGCTGCTTCCACCTTGCAGGCAAGCGACATCACACCTGCTCTCTTCGAAGGCGTCGCGATGGCTCACATCGAAGGCTACCTTGTGCAGAACCATGAATTGATGGAGGCTATCTGTCAGACAGCAATGGAGATGAGTGTGCAACTCAGCCTTGACCTTGCCAGTTATAATGTTGTGGCAGCCGACTTGCCTTTCTTCCAGCATTTGGTACAAGACTACATCGACATCGTCTTTGCAAATGAGGAGGAAGCAGCAGCCTTTACCGGTAAGAAAGAACCTATGGAAGCTTTGCGAGAGATTGCGGCTTTGAAGTGTTTGGCGGTAGTGAAACTCGGCAGCAAAGGAGCGAGTGCAAGGCTTGGACGAGAAGAAGTGATTGTGCCTGCAAATCGTGTTCCAGTTGTGGATACTACGGCGGCTGGCGACTTCTTTGCAGGTGGCTTTCTCTATGCTCTGAACAGAGGAGCCTCTTTGAAAGACTGCCTCAGTTGCGGAGCCTTGCTTAGCGAGCACATTATCGGAGTAGTTGGGACTCGTTTACCCGAGGAAGAGTGGAAAGAAATCAGAAAGAAGATTAAGATATGAAACGCCTTATATATATAATAATGTGTATGTTGCCGCTTTGTGTGGCAGCCCAGAAGAAGGAGAACGCCAATTCGGCCATCAGCAGGAATCTGGAGCTTTTCAACGATATCTACAAGCAGCTCGACCTTTTCTATGTGGATTCGCTCAATGCGGATACTGTGATAGGGTGGGGCATTCGCAGTATGCTTCAGCAAGTTGACCCGTTTACCGACTACTATCCCGATGATGACGAGGACCTCAAACAGATGGCTACAGGCAAATATGCCGGCATTGGAAGCATCATTCGCTATCATAAGAAAGAGCAAAGAGCGGTTATTAGCGAGCCATACGAAGGCACTCCCAGTCAGTTGGCAGGTATTAAGGCTGGCGATGTGATTCTTTCCATCGACGGAAAAGATGTGAAGGGAATGCTTACGCCAAAGGTTAGCAGTATGCTCAGAGGCGAGGCTGGAACGACTTTCGAGCTGAAGGTTCGTCGAGGGCAAGAGGAGATACCGTTCCTTATCACTCGTCAAATGATTCAGATTCCCCAGGTTCCTTATTCTGGAATGTTGAGCGACGGACAGACCGGCTACATCTATCTGACGGGCTTTACTGAGGGTGCTTGCAGAGAAGTTCGAGAGGCGCTCGATGAAGTCCGCAGTCAAGGAGCAAAACGCCTTGTGTTCGACCTTCGAGGCAATCCTGGTGGAGCCATCAATGAGGCTGTGGATATTGCCAATCTCTTTCTGCCTAAAGGCAAGAAAGTGGTCTATACAAAGGGTAAGATGACGCGCACCAATCGCGAATACTATACGGCTACAGAGCCCGTGGATAGTGTTATGCCGGTTATTGTGCTTGTTGATGGAGGCTCGGCTTCTGCTTCCGAAATTGTGGCAGGTTCTCTTCAGGATTTCGACAGAGCAGTCATCATGGGTACAAGAACCTATGGAAAAGGCTTGGTACAGATGATTCGCGAGGTTCCTTATCACGGCAGCCTCAAGCTCACAACCAGTCGCTACTATATTCCAAGTGGCCGTTGCATCCAGGCTTACGACTATCGCCACCTTAATGCAGACGGTTCCGCAGGCACAGTTCCCGATAGTTTGACGAACCTTTTCCACACTTCTGGAGGTCGAGAAGTTCGCGATGGAGGCGGCATTAAGCCAGATGTGGAGGTCAAGCCAGACAGTCTTCCGAATATGATTCCCGAACTTGTTGCGAGCGATGAACTCTTTGATTGGGCGACTTCCTACTGTCGCAATCATCCGACAATTCCGCCAGTTGGGGAGTTCAAACTGACTGATGAGGATTATGCGGCCTTTGTGGATAGTATCAGTAACAGCGGTTTCGAGGCTGGGAAGCCTGCTAAAGATGTGCTGAAAGTGCTTCGAGATGTCATTAAACGCGAGGGTTATCAGGAAGCGACAAAGGCTGAACTCGATGCTTTGGAAGCCAAACTGACCTACGACATCAAGGATGATTTGCTGCGATTCCGTAAGGAAATAGAGCCTTATTTGTGTGACGAAATCGTCCATCGCTACTATTATCAGAAAGGTGGAGCTAAGCAACAACTTGTTGGAGACCCTTGTGTTGAGCGGGCTTTGCAGGTTCTTTCGAGTGACGAATACAATAAAATCTTGGGCAAATGAAGATGAAAGGACACATAATCGCTTTGTTGGCTTTGGCTTTCGTCTTCCTTAATTCGAAGGCGCAAGAGCAAATCTCGACTGACACACTTGCTCAGGATGGGATTGTTCGCGTTCTTGCCATAGGAAACAGCTTCTCTCAAGATGCCGTCGAACAATATCTTTGGGAGCTTGCAAACGAGGCTGGAGTGAAGATGATTATAGGTAATGCTTATCGAGGAGGACAAGGTTTCCATTCACATTGGATTGATGTGACGGAGGCGAACAATACTTTCGAGTATCGCAAAGTTGTGAATGGAAGGCGTACGAACAGGCCTCGCTCCTCGCTTTCGAGCATCATAACCGACGAACCTTGGAACTTCATTACCTTCCAACAAGTGAGTCAGGAGTCGGGTCTCACAACCACATTCGAGCCCGACCTTACCAATCTCATCCAATACAGCCAAGGTCTGCAGACAAATCCGAATGCCGTCTATGGCTATCATCAGACTTGGGCATACTCTCACGACAGTACTCATGGAGGTTTCGCGAACTATGGAAATCGTCAGGAAGTCATGTATGATAGTATCTGTCAGGCAGTTATGTATGCTTTCCTGCAACATCCTGAACTGAAATTTGTTGTGCCAAGCGGAACTGCAATACAGAATGCTCGAACCACTTATCTTGGCGATAATATGAACAGAGACGGCTATCATCTGGACCTGAAAATGGGCAGATATACGGCTGCTTGCACTTGGTTCGAGACGATTACGGGCATTTCTCCAGTTGGTTTCAGCTATCATCCGGATGGAATTGACTACCTGACTGCTCACACTTGCCAAGTTGCTGCACACGAGGCAGTTAGCCGTCCTTATGAGGTTACTGTGCTCGATCAGGAAGGCTTCCCTGCCATCAATAATATTGTGCCTACAGGTTTGGTGAAACTCAACTTTGGAGCCGACCAGACTTCCGACCCTACTTGGAACAATATCACTCCTGACATCAGGACTCACACCAATATTGTCGACAACAAAATGAATCCGACAGGCATTCTTGTGACCTTTACTGGCGAGTTTGGAGGCTCGAATAGGAACGGAGCCACCTATACTACAACCAAGATGCTGATGCCTTCCGAAGTCTCTGGGTCCGCACTTTGGGGCTATGCAGTAGGTAAGTTCGGAGGTCAAGGTCCTCGCCAGAATGCCACTCTTCGCTTGAGTCATCTCAATCCAGAACTCAAGTATGAGTTCACTTTCTTTTCTTCTCGAGACAGATGTCAGGATTTCCGTCAGACAAGTTTCATAGTTCAAGGAGAAGACATTGGAGCCGACGACGTTCAATCTGCCAATAATTCTAAGGAAACGGCAGTAGTGAAACATGTTCGACCAACTGCCGACGGACAAGTGACAATCACGATAATGCCGGGTTCGTACAACACTAGTCCGAACCAGTTCTACTACTTAAATGCCATGACCATCAAGACAAAGAAATAAACGACCCTCAGTTAAAATCAAAACGTAACACGTTAACTTTGCAAACTTAACAGGTTAAAATCGCAATCATAACACGTTAACTTTGGCAACGTAACTGCAGTCGTTTCCCAACTTAACTCGACAACTGATAATCAGGAACTTAGAAAATCAACAAAATCAACAAATAAAATGGCTCAACAAAAACAGATTCAGATTCAATTCAGGCTGATGGATGTCCGTCAACTTCAGTTTGTCAACCTCGCAAACGAGTGGCCTGAAGGTGAGATGCAAATCAACAACCAGCTCCAGTTCAACTGCGATACGGACAAGCGAATTGTGCGTTGCAACGCCAATTTCGAGTACAAGAAGAACGACATAACTCAGCTCATTTTGGGAGTTCAAACGGTCTTCGAGTTCACTCGCGACAGTTGGAGTTCACTCTATCAACTCAATGAAGATCAATGGGTTCTGCCGGCAGGCCTGGTTCAACATATGGCAGACATTACTATAGGAAGTGCTCGCGGAATCATGGCAATTCGAAGCGAGGAAGCTGGCATTCCTAAACAGATTCTTCCGCTCGTCAACCCAGGTCAGATGCTTCGCAACAATATCGCTTTCAAGCGCGTTCCACAGCAGAATAACAATCCTTCCGCTCCCATTCCGATGGATGGAACCTTGGGAACTGCTTAGGAAGAAAGAGTCTTTTTTCCGCTTTGCTTTATTGCAAACTTCGCGAAAAAATCGTATCTTTGCACGCAAAATAGATTAAGGTATGTCGAATATTGTAGCCATAGTGGGTCGCCCGAATGTCGGGAAAAGCACCCTCTTCAACCGCTTAACCCAGACTCGTCATGCAATTGTGAGTGAGGAAGCGGGCACTACTCGCGACCGTCAGTACGGCAAATGCGAGTGGGGAAACCGCGAGTTCTCAGTCATCGATACTGGAGGCTGGGTGGTTGGTAGCGATGATATCTTCGAGGAAGAGATTCGAAAGCAAGTTGCTCTTGCTACCGACGAAGCCGATGTCATCCTCTTTCTCGTTGATATTCAGAACGGTATCACAGATTTGGACGAGGACGTAGCCAGCATTCTTCGTCGCACGAAAAAGCCGGTTCTGCTCGTCTGCAACAAGATGGACAACAACGAAACCTATCTTGCGGCAGAGTTCTACTCGCTCGGATTGGGCGAACCTCAATGCATTTCGGCTGCAACGGGAAGCGGTACAGGCGATCTGCTCGACCTCGTAGTCAGCAAGTTCCCTAAAGAAAGTGACGCTCTTCCCGATGAAGACATTCCCAGATTTGCAGTTGTGGGACGTCCGAATGCAGGCAAATCGAGCCTCGTTAACGCTTTTATCGGCGAGGAACGAAACATTGTGACCGATATCGCAGGCACTACTCGCGACAGTATTTATACCCGATACGACAAGTTTGGCTTCGACTTCTATCTTGTTGATACTGCGGGCATTCGCCGCAAGAACAAGGTGAGCGAGGACTTGGAGTTCTATAGTGTGATGCGAAGCATTCGCAGCATTGAGAATAGCGACGTTTGCATCCTCATGATAGACGCAACCAGAGGAATCGAAAGTCAAGACCTCAACATCTTCCAACTCATTCAGAAGAACCAGAAGAGCCTCGTTGTTGTGGTCAACAAATGGGATCTTGTGCCCGATAAAGACACGAAGGTAATGAAGACGATGGAGGATGCGATTCGCGAAAGAATGGCTCCGTTTACCGATTTTCCCATCATCTTCGGCTCGGCTCTCACAAAGCAACGCATCTTCAAGGTGCTCGAAACGGCCAAAGACGTCTTCTTGAATCGTCGTCGTAAAGTGTCAACTCACAAATTGAACGAGGAAATGCTTCCTCTCATCGAGGCCTATCCGCCACCATCGATGAAGGGAAAATACATCAAGATAAAGTATTGCATGCAGATTCCAGACACTCGAGTGCCCTCGTTTGTCTTCTATGCAAACCTTCCTCAATATGTGAAAGAGCCCTACAAACGCTTCCTCGAAAACAAGATTCGCGAACGTTGGGACTTTACAGGATGCCCCATAAATATCTTCATCAGACAGAAATAAAGTCAACATGAAACGCTGCCATTTCCTTCTTCCCATCATCATTCTGCTACTTTCTGCTTGCTCGAAAGGCCTCATGACTCACGAAGCCGCTCAAAAAGCTGCAGTAAAGTACTACAAGATGCTCATCAAAGGCAACTACAAAGGCTTTGTGAATGGGTATGCTTCTGCAGAAAATATGCCGGAAGACTTTCGCAGTCAACTCATAGATGCAACGGCGCAATTCATGGCGAACGATGATATGCGGAATCTCATAGCTGTGTCTGCGATAAGCGACAGTTTGGGAGAAGACAGTACTGCTTTTGTTATGTTGCAACTTAACTTTAGCGATAGTACAAGCGAACAAATAGGAATTCCCCTCATCTTGCTTGAGGAAGGATGGAAGATGAACTATTGAATGAAAATAGGAAATTAAGATAATTAGATAAAAGGAAATGAAAAAACTCATCTCTCTGCTGCTTACGATTTTCGTCGTTTCTGCAGTTCAGGCACAACAAATGCCACCAATTCCTCTTGACCCCGCAGTCAAGACTGGCAAACTCGAGAATGGACTTACTTATTACATCCGCCATAATGAGTGGCCGGAAAAGCGTTGCGACTTCTACATAGCTCAGCAAGTCGGCTCTATGCAAGAGGAGGACGATCAACGAGGTCTCGCTCACTTCCTCGAACATATGTGTTTCAACGGCACAACTCACTTTCCTGGAGATGCTCTGAAGCAATATCTGGAACGCATCGGAGTCAAGTTCGGCGAGAATCTCAACGCTTATACTTCCTTCGACGAAACAGTCTATAATATTAATAATGTAAATGTTGAGATTGCTGGAGCCATTGATTCTTGTCTCCTCATCCTGCATGACTGGAGTCACGACCTATTGCTCGAGGACAAGGAAATCGATAAGGAAAGAGGCGTTATCGAAGAGGAATGGCGCGTTCGTCGCAGCGCTCAATTGCGTCTTGTCGAGGCTGCGTTGCCCACTATCTGCAAGGACAGTAAGTATGCTAACCGCATGCCAATCGGCACAATGGAGGTTGTGAAGAACTTCCCATATGAAACTCTTCGCAGTTACTACCGCAAGTGGTATCGTCCCGACCTGCAGGCTCTGGTCATCGTAGGTGATGTAGATCCAGATGCTATCGAGCAGAAACTGAAGGAAATGTTTGCCGACATTGCTCCTGCTCCAGCCGATGCAGCCGTTCGCGAAGAGTTCCCTGTACCCGACAACCAAGAGCCTTTGGTTTTCATCGGTCAGGACAAGGAGTTCCCAGGCATGGTGGCATCCATCATGTTCAAGGACGATCCTCTTCCCAGAGAAATGAGAGGAACGATGCTTTACATTGCTCATGACCTCGTTCAGGATGCTATCTCAGGTATGCTAAACGAGCGTCTCAATGAGATTACCCGTCAGGCAGATGCTCCCTTCTCAGGTGCCGATGTTATGTTCAGCGAGTACCTTGTGGCAAAGACAAAAGATGCTCTCACTCTCGATGTCAGCATGAAGGAGAATCGCTATACAGAAGGCATCAAGGCAGCTTACAGAGAGTTGCTTCGTGCTTCAAGGAACGGCTTCACAGAAAGCGAGTTTCAGCGTTTCAAGGACGAGTATCTTTCGCAAATCGATGCTGCTTATGAGGCTCGCGACAAGCGTACGAATACCTCTTTTGTCAATGCTTATGTTCGTCATTTCCTTGATAATATACCATCGGCAGGCATCGAGTACATGCATCAATTAATGCATCAGATCGTGCCAAACCTTCCTTTGTCTATGATTAATTCTGCTCTTGCAGAACTGCCCCAAGAGAATCGTGCCGTCCTTGTCTTTATGCCAGAGAAGGAAGGTTTGGTTTGTCCAACAGAGCAGGAAATACTTCAAGCAATGAAGGAAGTTGATGCAGAAGACATCGCGGCCTTTACCGAGGAGGTCAGCACAGAACCTCTTGTGCCCGAACTTAAGAGCAAAGTCAAGGTTAAGAAGATAACCGACGACATTTATGGAGCTAGGCTCATTACCCTGAGCAACGGCATGAAGATTCATGTTAAGCAGACCGATTACAGTCCCAACAAGATAATCTTCCGCGCAACATCTTGGGGTGGAAACAGCCTCTACAGCAACGACGAGTACATCAACTCTGGTAATGTCGGTCTTGTTCGCCAAGGAGGTTTGGGCAACTTCTCTGCTGTCGATTTGAACAAGAAGCTTGCAGGCGTTCAGGCAGGAGCTTCCGCAAGTGTTGGCGCTCGTACTGAAAGTGTTGAAGGCAATTGTGTGAAGAAGGATTTGGAGAAGATGCTTCAGCTCGTTTACCTGAACTTCACCTCTCCTCGACGCGATGATGATGCCTTTACTTCACAGATTGAGCGCACTCGCAATGCTTTAAAGAACCAAGACCTCAACCCGCAAACTGCTCTTCAGGATAGTGTCATTAGTGTAGTTTACAATAATGATGTTCGCGCAAAACGTTTGAAAGAAGCAGATTTGGACCGCATCAACTACGACCGCTTGCTTGAGATGTATCGCGAACGCTTTGCAAATGCTGGCGACTTCGAGTTCTTTATGGTGGGCGACGTAAATGCCGATTCTGTTGCTCCTTTGCTGGCAAAGTATCTCGGAGCACTTCCTGCAAAGGGCAAGAAGGAGAATTATAAGATTATCGACCAACGCATGACGAAAGGTGAGCGCGAGTGCTACTTCACGAAAGAACAGGATACGCCGAACTCCTTGAATGTCTTCCTCTATCATGCTCCCATGAAGGAGACCTTGAAGAACGACATTCTTGTCGATATGCTTCAACAAGCTATGACTATGCTCTACACAGAGACTGTTCGCGAGGACGAGGGCGGAGCTTATGGCGTGCCTGTCAACGGAGGTCTCAGCGACTATCCTGAAGAGGTCGCAACCATGCAGATTGTTCTTCCTACGGCTCCCGAAAAGCGTATTGCTATGACGTCTGTCGTGAACGATGGCATCAAGAAGATGATGGAGCAAGGACCTTCCGAAGAGAACCTCGGCAAGATAAAGGAGTATATGCTCCGTTCTCATCAAGAGGACTTGAAGAATAATGGCTACTGGATGAACAGCCTTGTTTCGAAGGCTCGCTACAATCAAGAATTCGTAGAGGGCTATGAAGAGTGCGTTCAAGCCATTACTGTCGAGGACATCAAGCAGGTTGCTAAGCAAATCTTCGCTAGTGGCAACCGTATAGTTGTCAGCATGGAAACACCGAAGGAGGATTAGAGATTAGGGATTAGAGAATAGAGAGAAGCTATGTTTATCACCAAGTGGTTGGCCGCTTTCGGTCGTTATATTCAACTCATGGGACGAGTGCTGAGCATTCCCGAAAGGTGGAGAATGTTCATGCGACAGTATATCCGTGAGATGGGATCGCTTGGTGTGGACTCCATCGGCATTGTGCTCTTGATCAGTTTCTTCATTGGAGCGGTCATCTGCATACAGATAAAGCTGAACATTCAAAGTCCTTGGATGCCGACTTTCACTACAGGTTATACCACTCGAGAGATCATGCTTTTGGAGTTTTCTTCAAGCATAATGTGTCTTATCCTTGCAGGAAAAGTCGGCTCTAACATTGCTTCCGAGATAGGAACTATGCGGGTAACGCAACAGATTGATGCCCTCGAGATTATGGGCGTCAATTCTGCTTCGTTCCTCATTCTGCCCAAAGTGGTCGGCATGATGACGATGGTTCCCTTTCTTGTCGTGTTTAGTATAGTTGCAGGCTTCGTTGGAGCATACGCCACAGCCTTAGCTGGCATCATTACTCCTGACGATTTGACGATTGGTTTGCTACATAGTTTCAACCAATGGTATGTGTGGACGAGCATCATCAAGAGCATTTTCTTTGCCTTCATCATTAGTAGTGTGGCTTCCTATCACGGGTACTTCGTGGAAGGAGGAAGTTTCGATGTGGGCAAAGCGAGCACGAATGCAGTCGTTTCCAGCAGTATGCTCATTCTCTTTTCCGACATTTTCTTAACGAGTATGTTAGCATAAGTCATGATTGAAGTTCAGCATCTATACAAGAGTTTCGATGGCAGAGACATTCTCTCGGACATCAACATGACTTTCCTCGACGGGCAAACCAACCTCATCATCGGTCAGTCGGGCTCAGGAAAGACTGTTTTGATGAAGAACATAGTCGGTCTTTTCACGCCAACAAAGGGCAAGATTCTCTATGATGGACGCGACTTTGTGACGATGGATAAAAGGGAACGAGTGATGATGAGACGTGAGATGGGAATGATTTTCCAGAGTGCTGCTCTCTTCGACTCCATGACTGTTTTGGAGAATGTAATGTTTCCGTTGGATATGTTCTCTGATATGAATCAGTCGGATAGAGTGAAGCGAGCCCGTTTCTGCTTGGAGAGGGTGAATCTGAAAGGTGCTGAAGACAAGATGCCAGGCGAGATAAGTGGTGGTATGCAAAAGCGAGTCGCGATTGCAAGAGCGATTGCCTTGAATCCGAAATACTTGTTCTGCGACGAGCCGAACTCAGGTCTCGACCCAAAGACAAGCCTCGTCATCGACGACCTTATCAGCAGTATCACCCACGAATACGGAATGACGACCATCATCAACACTCATGATATGAACTCGGTTCTCGGCATTGGCGAGAGCATTCTCTTCATTTGTGACGGACACAAAGAGTGGGAAGGTTCGAAAGACGAAATCATGGGTTCGACCAACGAAAAGCTCAACTCGTTCATCTTTGCAAGCGATCTGCTGAGACAGGTAAAGGAGGAGAAGGCTAAGGGATTGGATATAGGAGATTAGAAGATATGGAAGAACAGGAAAGAATGCAACTCAGAAGCGAGGGTCTTGTCAAGATTTATGGCAAGCGAACCGTAGTAAACAACGTCACTTTCGACGTTCGTCAAGGTGAGATTGTAGGCTTGCTTGGTCCGAACGGAGCAGGTAAGACGACCTCTTTCTACATGACTACGGGCCTTGTCCTTCCCAATGCTGGCCACATTTACTTGGGAGATGAGGAGATAACCAACCTTCCTGTCTATCAAAGAGCTCGTCGAGGTATCGGCTATCTTGCGCAAGAAGCGAGCGTTTTCCGTAAGATGAGTGTCGAAGACAATATTGCTAGTGTGCTGGAAATGACGGACTTACCTCGCGAAGCCCAGCGTGAAAAGCTCGAAAGTCTGATTCAAGAGTTCCATCTCGAAAAGGTTCGAAAGAACATTGGAGACCGTTTGAGTGGTGGAGAAAGACGTAGAACTGAGATTGCTCGCTGCCTTGCAATAGACCCGAAGTTCATCATGTTGGACGAACCCTTTGCTGGTGTCGACCCGATAGCTGTGGAGGACATACAATATATTGTGTGGAAACTGAAGCAAAGGAACATCGGAGTCCTCATTACGGACCATAATGTGGAGGAAACGCTCTGCATTACCGATCGCGCTTATCTCCTGTTCGAAGGTCAGATTCTCTTCCACGGAACACCTCAGGAACTGAGTGTAAATCCCATCGTTCTCGATAAGTATCTCACTCGTAGTTTCGTCTTGAGACTCAAGGACTTTCAGCAAATGGAGGAAGAACGAACGCAAACAGAGGAAACGTAACTCAGTTAAATCGCAAACGTAACGTGTTACGTTGGCAAAGTTAACGTGTTACGATTGCAAACTTAACGTGTTATGTTTGGCAACTTAACTGCAGTCGTTTTCGAACGACCTTAGGAAATGGCACTAAGCAAATGCCTATCGAGTTGAAATAATAAAATTATGTTCCATAAACTTTGTACTTTGAACTAATTGTTGTACCTTTGCACCCGCTTTAGAAGAAAAGGATAATAATCAAACACAAACATATACAATGAAGATATCATTTGAAAACGTCGACAAAGTAAGTGCTTTGCTTACCCTAAACATCGAGAAGAAAGATTACGAAGATAAGGTGAAGACCGCTCTCAAGGACTTCAGCAAGAAAGCAAGTCTGCCAGGTTTCCGTCCTGGAAAAGTGCCTGCATCATTGATTCAGAAGCGTTTTGGCGCAGAAGTGAAGGCAGAGGAAATCAACAAACTTCTCAGCGAAGAAATCAACAAATACATTCGCGAGAACAAGATCAACATGCTTGCAGAGCCTCTTCCAAACGAGGAAAAGACTCCTCAGGTTGACTTCGAGGCTCAGGATGACTTTACCTTTGCATTCGATATCGCACTTGCTCCCGAATTCGACGCCAAGCTCTCCAAGAAGGACAAGCTCACCTACTACGACATCAAGGTTGATGATGCTTTGGTAGATCAGCAGGTTCAAAGCTACTGCCAGCGTGGAGGTCAGCATGTAAAGGCTGAGAGCTACGAGGCTCGCGATATGGTGAAGGGCACACTCACACAGCTCAACACAAAGAACAATACGCTCAAGGACGGCATTACCGTCGAGGATGCAGTTATGCTTCCTGAGTATATGAAGGACAACAAGGAGAAGGCAAAGTTCGAGGGAGCCAAGCTTGGTGACGTCATTACCTTCAATCCTTCAAAGGCTTACAAGGGTAGCGCAACCGAACTTGCCAGCCTGCTCCACATCACAAAGCAAGAGGCAGAGGAAATGAAGTCGAACTTCAACTTCCAGATCAGCGAGATTATGCGCTTCGAGCCTGCTAAGGTTGACCAGGAACTCTTTGACAATGTGCTCGGAAAGGGCGTGGTGAAGAGCGAGAAGGAATTCCGCGAGTTTATCGCCAACGACATTAAGAAGAACTTCGCAAGCGAGGCTGAATATCAGTTCACACAAGATCTTCGCGACTATATCTTAGGTCGTGTAGGTAAGGTTGAGTTCCCAGAAGCTCTCCTGAAGCGTTTCATGAAACTCCGCAACCAAGACAAGGGCGAGGAATATGTTGATGATAACTTCGAGAAGAGCCTGCCCGAACTGCTTTGGCACCTTGCTAAAGAGCAGATCTGCGACCAGTTGGAAGTGAAGGTTCAGCACGAGGATGTCCTCGAGACAGCTAAGCGCTATACCCGCATTCAGTTCGCACAATATGGAATGGTAAACCTTCCTGAAGAGACCGTCACCAACTATGCAGCCGAAATGCTCAAGAATGAGCAACAGGCTCAAGGTCTTGTGGAACGTACCGTCGAGAACCTTATGGCAGCAAAGGCCAAGGAAGCAGTTACGCTGAAGACTAAGGAAGTAACAATGGAAGAGTTCCGCAAGCTCTCGGAAAAGAAGTAATATTGTCAAACCAAATGATGCGTGCGAGCGCCCTTGCGTGCGTGCGCATTATTATATATAATGTAGAAATATGGAAAACGACTTTCGCAAATTTGCTACCCGTCACTTGGGTATGAACAGTATGGTGCTCGATGATGTCATCAGCATGCAGAATCAGTACCTCAACCCCTACATCCTTGAGGAGCGTCAGCTTAATGTTACGCAGATGGACGTCTTCAGCCGTTTGATGATGGACCGCATCATCTTCCTCGGCACACAGATTGACGATTACACAGCCAACACTCTTCAAGCACAACTTCTCTACTTGGATAGTGCTGATCCAGGCAAGGATATCAGCATCTACATCAATAGTCCTGGTGGTAGCGTGCATGCAGGACTTGGTATTTACGACACGATGCAGTTCGTTTCGAGCGACGTTGCAACCATCTGCACAGGCATGGCCGCAAGTATGGCTGCCGTTTTGCTTGTGGCAGGTACGGAAGGCAAGCGTAGTGCTCTGAAGCATAGTCGTGTCATGATTCACCAGCCTATGGGAGGTGCTCAAGGACAGGCTAGCGACATAGAGATTACGGCTCGCGAGATTCAGAAACTCAAGAAAGAACTCTACACCATTATAGCCGAGCACTCTCATACCGACTTTGATAAGGTATGGGCAGATAGTGATCGTGACTATTGGATGACGGCGCAAGAGGCTCAGGAGTATGGCATGATTGATCGCGTAATGACTCGCAAGAACTAAACAAACAGGGAAAATCATGGCAGGAAAGCATAAGAATCGTTGCTCTTTTTGTGGACGCACAGAGGATGAGGTAGCATTATTGCTGACCGGCCTAAGCGGGTTTATCTGCGACGAATGTGCTCGTCAGGCAGAACAGATTGTCCGTGAGAACATGGGCAGCAAGGTTCGTCAGAAAGCAGGCAACGGCGCAGAGCTTAATATGGACGAACTTCCTAAACCTCGTGACATTAAGAATTTCCTGGATCAATATGTCATCGGACAAGACTCAGCCAAGCGATATCTTTCCGTAGCAGTTTACAATCACTATAAACGCTTGGCGCAAAAGGTGGATGATGATGGTGTTGAGATAGAAAAGAGCAACATCATTATGGTGGGCTCCACGGGAACTGGCAAGACTTTGCTGGCTCGCACGATTGCCAAACTGCTCAAAGTGCCCTTCACCATCGTGGATGCCACCATCTTTACGGAAGCTGGTTATGTCGGAGAGGATGTGGAAAGCATCCTTACGAGGCTGCTGCAAGTGGCTGATTATGATGTGACGGCAACCGAAAGAGGTATTGTCTTCATTGATGAAATCGATAAGATTGCGCGCAAACAGGACAATCCAAGCATTACAAGAGATGTAAGTGGCGAAGGAGTTCAGCAAGGACTTCTCAAGTTGCTCGAGGGTTCGATAGTTAACGTGCCACCCAAAGGCGGCAGGAAGCATCCGGATCAGGACTACATTCATGTAGATACACGCAACATTCTCTTTATTTGTGGTGGCGCTTTCGATGGCATTGAACGCAAGATAGCACAGCGTTTGAATACTCATGTGGTAGGTTACGATAGTGTTCAGAACCAGCAGAAAATCGATACGAAGGACTTGATGAAGTACGTCATGCCACAGGATTTGAAGAGCTTCGGCCTTATTCCTGAGATTATTGGCCGTCTTCCTGTGTTGACTTACCTCAATCCCCTTGATCGCGAAGCCTTGCGAAAGATACTGACAGAGCCTAAGAACTCGCTCGTCAAGCAACAGATAAAGCTCTTTGCAATGGATGGCATCAAGCTCACTTTCGAAGAGGAAGCGCTGGATTACATTGTAGATAAAGCCATAGAGTACAAGCTTGGTGCTCGCGGCTTGCGTTCCATCATGGAAGGAATCATGATTGAAGCGCAGTATAATGCCCCTTCAAAAGACGAAAAGACGCTCACTATAACGCGTCAATATGCCGAGGAACAGATAGAAAAGCAAAAGGAGAAGCTGTCAAAATCATAATTTCTTTTAAAAGATTTGGTGGTTTGAATAAAAAGATGTATCTTTGTCTGTAGCTTCGTTTTATTACCACCTAAATGAAAGAGATTAACCTGACTGAACATCTGAAGCATTATTTTGGCTTCGACACCTTCAAGGGTGACCAGGAAGCCATCATCCGAAACCTTCTCGAGGGCAAGGACACCTTTGTCCTGATGCCTACTGGCGGCGGTAAGTCCCTCTGCTATCAGTTGCCCGCTTTACTGAGCGAAGGTACTGCTATCGTTGTGTCTCCTCTCATCGCTCTAATGAAGAATCAGGTGGATGCTATCCGTCAGTTGACTGATGACGACGGCATCGCGCACTATCTCAACTCGTCGCTCACCAAAGCACAAATTGATGCGGCAAAGGAAGACGTTATTGCTGGGCGCACAAAGTTGCTGTATGTTGCACCCGAATCGCTGACTAAAGAGGAGAACATACGCTTCCTTTCCAACACGAAGATCTCGTTCTATGCAGTCGATGAGGCGCATTGTATCTCTGAATGGGGACATGATTTCCGTCCGGAATACCGCAACATTCGGCCTTTGGTGGACCAAATAGGAAAGGCTCCGATTATAGCCTTGACTGCTACAGCTACAGATAAAGTCCGCACAGACATCAAGAAAAATCTTGGAATACCTGATGCTGCGGAGTTCAAGAGCTCATTTAATAGGCCAAATCTTTACTACGAAATTCGTCCGAAAACGAAGGATGTTGATAAAGATATCACACGTTTTGTGCTCCAAAACAAGGGTAAGAGCGGCATTATTTATTGTCTGAGTCGTCGTCGTGTTGAGGAATTGGCGGAAATGCTCCGTACCAATAATATTCCTGCACGCGCCTATCATGCAGGAATGGAATCGGCAGAAAGGGCCGAGACTCAGGACGATTTCCTCATGGAGCGCATCGATGTCATCGTGGCCACCATTGCTTTTGGTATGGGCATCGACAAGCCGGATGTTCGTTACGTTATTCATTACGACATTCCCAAAAGCCTGGAAGGCTATTATCAGGAAACTGGTCGAGCAGGAAGAGATGGCGGAGAAGGCATTTGTCTGACGTTCTTCTCGCCTCATGACCTTCGAAAATTGGAGAAGTTCATGCAGGGTAAGCCTGTCGCAGAGCAGGATATCGGCCGACAGCTCCTGCAAGAAACGGCTGCTTATGCAGAAACTTCTATCTGTCGTCGCAAGTTCCTCTTGCATTATTTCGGTGAAGAATATGAACCTGAGAACTGCGGAAAGTGTGACAATTGCCTGCATCCTCGCGAAAGAGTGAAGGCTGTCAACGAACTTTTGCAAGTGCTTAAGGTCATCAATGCCATCAAGGAAGGGTTCAAGACACAGCATGTCATCGACATTCTTGTTGGCAACGAGACCGACGATGTCATAGCTCATCGCCACGAACTCCTCAACTGCTTCGGTTGCGGAGATGACCATGAGGCTCCATACTGGAATGCAGTCATCCGCCAAGCTATGATTTCGGGATACATAGAGAAAGGCATCGAGAACTACGGCCTGCTGAGTATCACGGAACAGGGACGTGCCTATATGAAAGATCCCGAAGAGTTCTACGTCATGGAAGACCGCGAGTTCGACGACTTCAACGACGTTGCAGGAGAAGGGACTTCTGTGCTCGACGAGACCTTGTTCGCTATGCTCAAAGACCTTCGCCGAGATGTTGCTCGCCGAAAGAACTTGCCTCCTTATGTCATCTTCCAGGATCCTTCGCTCGAAGATATGGCGACGTCATATCCCACAACAGTCGAAGAGTTGAAGAATATCAAGGGCGTAGGCGAAGGCAAGGCAAATCGTTATGGAGCCGAGTTCTGTCAACTCATCGCGCGTTACTGCGAGGAGAACGAGATTGACCGCTTCGAGGACTTCCGCGTGCGTACCCTCGTCAACAAGAGCGCCGATAAAGTCAGCATCATTCTCGCCATCGACAGACAGGTTGACCTTGAGGAAATCGCTAGAACTAAAGGCTTGACTCTTGACGAACTGCTCGACGAAATTTATTCCATCGTTGATAGTGGCACAAAACTCAACTTGGATTATTACATCCGAGAGGTAATGGATGACGACCACATGCAAGACATCTACGACTATTTCCGCGAGGCAGAGGATAACAATATTGACGATGCTCTCGAGGAGTTCGCAGATGATGAGGACGAATACACCGAGGAGGAAATCAAACTTGTCCGTATCAAGTTCCTTGCCGAAAACGGCCACTAAGAAATCCGCTCCACAAGACATCTTCCAACAACTGCAGTGACGATGGCCAACTTCACGTGTGATGTTTGCCAACTTTACGAGTGACGTTTGGTAACGAAGCTATTTCTTTCTACAGATTTGCTTAATCTTTGTTCAAAAACTCCTATACTTGCGAATATAACTAACAAAAGAAAGTCAGAAATCCCAGAATGTCGTACCTTTGCACCTCGATTGAGAGAAAATCTCGAAAATAAGCATTAACTAATAGATTTATTATATAAGGTAAATTAATTACACTATGAAAAGGCAAAGTTTTTTAAGGCTTGTGGGCCTAATGTTACTGGCGCTTACCATGAACCAGCCAGCACACGCTGGTGATTTTTTAAGTTGGTTGAGTGACTTCTTTAATGAGTATTACAACGAGCGAGAGTATGGTCCGCAATGTTATTCTGAAGTTAATGCAAAAACTGGCATAGGTGAGGGTAAGGTCTATGTGGAGTGGGCAAGACAAAATACGAGTTATAGCGCAGAATATGTGAGTCCAAAACTCAAGACAGAGATTTCTGTTCAATCACCATCCGACCTTACTTCAAGAGCAGGATATGGAAATACAACCACGAATCACAAATATGTTTTCTGTGCCTCCCCAGAGGAGGGTTGGGAATTTGAAGGCGTGTACACCGATGAAGATTGTCAATATGAGTATAGTCCTACTGATAGCCAAATACAAGATGGGATTTATGCTGGTAAAGTAGAAGTAGCAACAAATAGTTCTACGAGTTCTACTAATCACCCAGTTCTGAACCTCTATGCACGTTTTTCTTTAAGTGTCACCATTGGTAGCCGTTTGTACAGCACACTCTACTACAGCAACTACAACTTCAAGGTGCCCACTGGCGTAACCGCTACTACTTATAAACTTGGCAACGGCAGCGGCAAGCTTGATGTGAGCACGACCTATAGCGCAGGCCAAATAATCCCTGCCGGCGAGGCTGTTGTGCTGAATGGTGCTGCTGGAACATATGAGTTTGTTCCTGTATCTGGCACCTATGCAAAGGACAACAAAAATATTCTGCAGGGCTTTGACGAAGCAACCACAACCACCGGCGGCGACAAGTACTATGCCCTCCAGTGGAGTAATGAGAAGGGCAAGGTCGGCTTCTTCTGGGTTAACAATAATGGTGCCGCATTCACAAGTCCTGCCCACAAGGCATACCTCGCCCTCAGCGGAACATCCGGCGTTAAGGGCTTTACCTTTGAGGAAGAAGACCCAACAGGCATCAATGAAGTTGAGTCCAACTTCAACGATGACGAAGTTATCTATAACATCGCTGGTCAGCGCATTAACAAGATGCAGAAGGGTATTAACATTATTAACGGTAAAAAGATTCTGAAGTAATATGAAAAAGACATATATCATACCCGAGGCCATCAGCATCAGCCTTGACCCCAAAATGCCTCTCCTTCTTGGTTATTCCGATGGCATGGGTGATGGCCAGATCCTTACCAAAGAGAATGTTGATGGGCTTAATGATAGCTCCACAGGTGGCGGCAAGAACATCTGGGACGAGGAATGGTAACAGGCGAGCCTGTCCGGCCTCTTCCTAACCCTCTCCTAGAGGAAAGGGAATAGATAAGAGAAGAGCCCGCTTGGCAGTAATGTCAGGCGGGCTTCTCTATTCTTTGCTGTGGTTAGTTTACTTCAGCACACCACGGGGAAGAACCTTGGCGTTTGAAGTTTTCTACTTCAACACGCCGAGTTCTTTGCCGACCTTAATGAAGGCTGCGATGCACTTGTCGAGGTGTTCGCGCTTGTGTCCTGCAGAGAGTTGAACACGGATGCGAGCCTCGCCCTTCGGCACAACAGGATAGTAGAAACCTGTTACGTAGATGCCTTCTTCCTGCATCTTTGCGGCGAAAACCTGCGAGAGTTTTGCGTCGTAAAGCATTACAGCGCAAATTGCACTCTGCGTTGGTTTGATGTCGAAACCTGCTGCCATCATCTTGTCGCGGAAGTAGTTGACGTTCTCTACCAAGCGGTCGTGCAGTTCGTTGCTTTCCTTGAGCATCTTGAAGACCTCAAGCGAAGCGCCGATAATGCAAGGTGCCAGAGAGTTGGAGAATAGGTAAGGGCGTGAACGTTGACGCAGCAAGTCGATGATTTCCTTGCGACCTGTTGTGAAGCCACCAAGTGCGCCACCAAAAGCTTTGCCGAGCGTGCCTGTATAGATATCGACGCGTCCGTAAGTGTCGGTCAGTTCGCTGACACCATGACCTGTTTTGCCTACGACTCCAGCCGAGTGGCTTTCATCGACCATCACAAGTGCGTCGTACTTCTCAGCGAGGTCACAAATCTTATCCATCGGGGCAACATTGCCATCCATCGAGAACACGCCGTCGGTCACGATGATGCGGAAGCGCTGTGCCTGTGCCTCTTGCAGGCACTTTTCCAGTTCTTCCATGTTGGCGTTGGCATAACGATAGCGTTTTGCCTTGCAGAGGCGAACGCCGTCGATGATGCTGGCGTGGTTGAGCGCATCGCTGATGATGGCATCTTCTTCCGTGAAGAGAGGCTCGAAAACGCCACCATTTGCATCGAAGCAAGCTGCATAGAGGATGGTGTCCTCCGTCTTGAAGTAGTCGCTGATGGCAGCCTCCAGTTGCTTGTGAATGTCCTGTGTGCCGCAGATGAAACGCACGCTCGACATACCAAAACCGCGTTCCTGCATCATCTTGGTAGCACCCTCGATGAGACGTGGGTGGTCGGAGAGGCCGAGGTAGTTGTTTGCACAGAAGTTAAGCACTTCCTTTCCCTTCACCTGAATGGCAGCCTTCTGCGGACTTTCTATGAGGCGCTCTTCCTTGTAAAGGCCAGCTTCACGAATCTCAGCGAGCGTCTGACTGAGATGTTCTTTCATTTTTCCGTACATAGTATGTTAGTTTATTGAGGTTATATTAAATTTGTTATGCAAAAGTACAAAATATTTATGAATTATGGATGACTAATTATGAATAATTTCGTAACTTTGTGGTCGCAAAAAACTAAAACTTACAAAACACGAATGAAAAACATACTTATTATTGGTTCAACAGGTCAGATTGGTTCTGAACTGACCATGCATCTGAGAAGTATTTATGGTAACGAACACGTTGTAGCAGGCTACATTCCTGGAGCTGAGCCGAAAGGTGAACTCTTGGAAAGTGGTCCGTCGGCTCTTGCAGACGTTATTGATGCGCAGAGCATTGCTGATGCGGTGAAGAAGTACAACGTCGACGCCATCTACAACCTTGCGGCTCTGCTGTCAGTTGTGGCTGAGTCGAAGCCTCGTTTGGCTTGGAAGATTGGCATCGACGGCCTTTGGAACATCCTCGAGATTGCTCGCGAGAACAATTGCGCAGTATTCACTCCCAGTTCTATCGGCTCGTTTGGATTGGAGACGCCACACGATATGACCCCTCAAGACACCATTCAGAGGCCTCGTACCATTTATGGTGTTTCGAAGGTGACGACTGAGTTGCTGAGCGACTGGTACTTCCACAAGTACGGAGTTGACACGCGTTCCGTTCGCTTCCCAGGCATCATTTCCTACGTCACACCTCCAGGTGGTGGCACTACCGACTATGCTGTCGACATCTATTACTACGCCGTTCGTGGCGAACGCTTTACCTGTCCCATCAAGGCTGGCACGCACATGGACATGATGTATATGCCTGATGCTCTTCACGCAGCACAGATGCTGATGGAGGCCGACCCGACTCGACTGAAACATCGCAACGGCTTCAACATCGCAGCGATGAGTTTCGACCCCGAAATGATTTACCAGAACATCAAGAAGTACAAGCCCGAGTTCGAGATGGTCTATGACGTTGATCCTTTGAAACAGTCGATTGCTGACTCTTGGCCCAATTTGATGGACGACAGTTGTGCTCGTCAGGAATGGGATTGGAAGCACCAGTATGGCCTCGATGAAATGACGAAGGACATGCTCGAAAAGTTGGCTAAGAAGCTTCTTTAAGAGAGATTCTTAGTCCTTCTGCAAGGCTGATAAATAAAGAGAGCGTGCCGCGTCGAAAAACGTAGCACGCTCTTATTCTAAATGTAGCACGTTACGATGGCAATCATAACGTGTTAAGTTTGCAATCGTAACACGTTACGTTCGCGATTTAACCACGTTACGTTTGACAACGACGCTGCAGTCGTTTCAATTCACCTCTATGAGTACCTCCGAAAGAGTCGGGTGAATGTGGACGGTTTCGCGAAGTTGACGGAGCGTCGCACCAAGGGTGATGTAGGCAGTAACCTCTTGAACGAGGTCGGCAGCGTGTGCTCCGAAGACATGAGCACTAAGCAACTTTCCTTCCTCAGGCTCGCAGCAAAGCTTCACCATACCTTCCGTCTCGTTCATCGCGAGAGCCTTTCCGTTAGCACGATAGAAGGCTTTGTGGCACTCGAACGCTGTTCCGGCTTCCTTCAACTGGTCCTCCGTCGGTCCGACACAAGCAGCTTCCGGCTCTGTGAAGATGGCTGCAGGCATTACCTCGAAACGAATCTTGTCCTCGATGCCGAGGATGCGATTCACGACATGAATGCCCTGCATCTCCGCAGCATGAGCCAACATCTGCCGGCTATTCACGTCGCCGATGGCATAGATACCTTTCACAGATGTCTCGAAGTCATCGTTGACGGCAATTCCACCCCGCTCGTCAAAGTCGAAACCAGCATTCGCGAAGTCCGCCGAAACGTTTGGCTTGCGGCCTGTTGCCATGAGGATGATGTCGGCATCAATCTCCGAGAGATCTTGTACGGCTGTCTTCATGCGGAAAGTTATGCCGCGCTTCTCGAGGAGTTTCCGAAGACGTTTGGCAATGTCGCTGTCCACCATCGGCAAGCACTCCTTGAGATATTCGATGACGGTCACTTCCGAACCAAAGCGTTGGAACACGCTCGCGAACTCCATCCCTATGACGCCCGCGCCGATGATGCAGAGCTTCTGGGGTCGCTCCTTGAGCCCGAGCAAGCCAGTAGAATCGACGACTCGCGGACTGTCGGCTCCTGCAATAGGCAACATCTTGGGCGAGCTGCCCGTTGCCACGATGATGTTGGGAGCCGTGTAGCCGCTTACGGTGTGTGCGTCGATGAAGACTCCTTTCTCGCGAACCAGCGTGATGTTGGGATGAGAAAGCAGCGTCTCAACGCCTCCACGCAGCGCCTCCACCACTTGCTGCTGCCTTTCAACGGCTTCAGCAAAAGTGGTAGAGTGTACGTAAGTTTTCGTCGGAATGCAACCAACATTGAGACAAGTGCCACCAACATTGACGTCCTCGAAGATAACGACCTTGAGTCCGTGCTTTGCAGCATAGACGGCAGCCTTGTAGCCACCAGGTCCGGCACCTATAATAATAAGGTCTGTCATACTTCTAACGATTTCCAATAGGTTGTCACAGGTTGCTTTGCAGCCAGAACATCATCGACGCGACCGATGGGAGTATTGTGAGGAGCAGTCTTCACAAGCTCTGGATCAGTCTTGGCTTCCTCGGCAATCTTGCGCATCACGGCAATGAAGGCATCAATCGTCTCCTTGCTCTCGTTCTCGGTAGGCTCAATCATGAGGCTCTCGTGGAAGAGTAGGGGGAAGTAGATGGTTGGTGCGTGGTAGCCGTAATCAAGTAGACGCTTGGCAACATCCATCGTTGTGACGCCTGTCGTCTTGTCCACAAGGCCGTCGAAGACCACTTCGTGCTTGCACAAGCCCTTGATTGGAAGCAGGTACTCGCCCTTCAAACTTTCCTTGATATAGTTGGCGTTGAGGGTTGCCAGAGGTCCTACCTTCTTGATGTTTTCACTTCCAAGCGACAGGATGTAAGCGTAGGCTTTCAGCATGACGCCAAAGTTGCCGAAGAAGTTGCCGATGCTGCCGAGTGAAGAGTCTGTGCCCCAGTCGACGATAAAGCCTTCCCATTCGGTCGGTCCGTCTTCGGGAATGTCGTAATTGACCACAACCTTCTTGACTCTTGGGGTAGGCAGGAACTGTTCCAAACCCTCGCGAACGCCGACTGGACCGCTGCCAGGACCGCCACCGCCATGAGGTGTGGAGAACGTCTTGTGCAGGTTGATATGCATGACGTCGAAGCCCATATCGCCAGGACGGCACTCTCCGAGCAGCGCATTGAGGTTCGCTCCGTCGTAATACATCAGGCCACCGGCCTTATGAACAAGTTCCGTAATCTCCAAGACACGCGGTTCGAAGATGCCAAGCGTATTGGGATTGGTCATCATCATGGCTGCCACTTCGCTTCCCATCTCATTAAGAAGTTCGCGAAGATGCTCGACATCGACGGTGCCGTCAGCAAGGCTCTTCACCTCCACGACTTCGAGTCCGCAGACAGCTGCCGAGGCAGGATTGGTGCCGTGAGCAGAGTCGGGAATCAATACCTTTGTGCGAGCGGCATCCTTTCGGCTTTCGTGATAGGCGCGAATGACCATCAAGCCGGTCAACTCGCCATGTGCTCCGGCACAAGGATTCAAGGTGAATTCCTTGAGGCCAGCAAGCTCGGCAAGCGATTCTTGCAGATTGTAGTACACTTCCAGCGCACCTTGACATGTTACGGCGGGTTGCAGAGGATGCAATCCGGCGAAAGCTTTCATGCCAGCAATCTCTTCGTTGATGACAGGATTGTACTTCATCGTGCATGAGCCGAGTGGATAGAAACCGTCGTTCACGCCGAAGTTGTTGTGACTGAGATTTGTGTAGTGACGAACGACAGTCAGTTCGTCGCACTCGGGCAACCTTGCTGCTTCCTTGCGGCGAAGTGCTGCGGGAAGCTCTGCAGTTGTGTGTGTGCGGTCATAATCCTGCGGAAGGGAGTAACCCTTGCGTCCTTTCTTCGACAACTCGAAGATAAGGTTTCCATATAATGTCCTGTTCATACCTTTGCCTCCTCTTCCTTAAATTCCTGAATAATCTCGACGAGTTCGTCAATCTCTTCTGTTGAGCGTTGCTCCGTGACAGCCAGCATGAGCGTCTTCTCGCCGACCTTTACGCCAGCGAGATAGCCGTTGGCGGTGCATTCGTCGAGGAGCGCATCGAGGTCTCCCTCATAATCTACGCAGAACTCATTGAAGAAAGGCTGTCCCGGGAAAGTTTCCTTGAACTTGCCTGTCGCGATGAGTTTGTCGCGAAGACTGTGTGCGCCGGCATAGCTCATCTCCGCCACTTCACGAAGGCCCTCTTTGCCCATGAGGCTGAGGTATATCGTGACGTACAGCGCCATGAGGCTCTGGTTGGAACAGATGTTGGAGGTTGCCTTCTGACGGCGTATGTGTTGCTCTCGAGCCTGCAGCGTCAAGACGAAAGCACGCTGGCCGCGATTGTCGAGTGTCTGTCCCACGATGCGTCCAGGAAGCTTTCGCATCAGCTTCTCTGTGCAAGCCATATAGCCCACGCCAGGACCTCCAAAGGTCATTGGAATGCCGAGGCTCTGGCCTTCGCCTACAGCCACATCGGCTCCCCATTCTGCAGGAGTCTTCAGGATAGCAAGGTCGGAAGGATTGGCATTCACTACGAAGATGCCCTTCTGCTCGTGGATAGCGTCGGCAATACCTGTGTAATCTTCGACGATGCCGAAGTAGTTGGGCTGCTGAACGATGAGTCCTGCGACGCCACCTTCCGCGATTTCCTTGTCGAGGGCGCTGCGGTTGAGGACACCGTTCTCAGCAGGAACGAGCTTGATGGGGAAGCCGTGGAAGTGCGCATAGGTCTCTACGACGCGACGAACCTTTGGGTCAACGGTCTCGCTCACCAAGACGCAATTTGCCTTCTTGGCATTGCCCCAAGCCATCATGGCAGCTTCCGCCGTTGCAGTTGCGCCGTCGTACATCGAGGCGTTGGCAATGTCCATGCCCGTCAGCTCTGCAATCATCGACTGATACTCGAAGATGTAGTGCAACGTGCCTTGTGATATCTCGGCCTGATAGGGAGTATATGAGGTCAGGAACTCTGAGCGTTGGATGAGGTTTTGCACTACGCTTGGAGCATAGTGGTCGTAGCATCCTGCACCGGCAAAGCAGACGAGTTGCTGCGTATTGCCAAGTGCGGTCAGTTGTTCGAAGAAGAGTCGCAGGTCGGTTTCCGAGAGAGCTTCGGGCAGTTCGTAGTCTCTCTTGAATCGCGCAGCCTCAGGAATGTCGGCAAAGAGGTCGTGAACACTCTTCGAGCCAGTAGCCTTCAGCATTTCCTGCAAGTCCTCTTCCGTGTGTGGAAAGTACTTGAACATGGTTATTTTACTCTTTGCAATGTTCCTTATAGGCTTCTACATCCATCAGGTTGTCGAGTTCCGAGGGGTCGGAGAGCTGCACCTTGATGATCCAGTTGGCAAAGGCGTCTTCGTTCAGAAGCTCGGGTGTGTCCTCGAGAGCCTCGTTAACCTCAACGACGGTGCCGCTTACGGGAGAAATCAGGTCGCTTGCTGCCTTGACGCTTTCAACGGCGCCAAACTCCTCGCCTGCAGTTACCTCGTCGTCCACTTCGGGCATATCGACATAAACCACATTGCCGAGAGCATGCTGAGCATAGTCCGAAATACCAATGTAACCGTATTCGCCTTCAACGCGAATGTACTCGTGTGACTCGCTGTAACGGAGTCCTTCTTCAAATTTAGCCATAAATTAAAATGTGAAATTGTGATAATAAGAAAATAAGAAAAAGGAGGAATCATTCATCCTGACTATCTCTTGTCTTCTTAATTACCTTGATTAATGTACCTATAATTATATTTAAATCGTTTTTTAATGACTCGTATTCGTGTTGTTCAATTGTTTCTGATAAGAAAAGAAGGTCTATCCAATAGTCTGTTTCGCCAGCTTCTTTTAGGGCGATAGAGAGTTTCGTGACGAAATCTGGCTTTGTTTGGGCATATTTGCTTTCAGCAATGTTTGCCCCAATACTTGTTCCAGACTTATAGACCTGATTGGAGATAACATATTCTTGCCGTTCTTCGCGAAGGAACTTGTGCAGTTTTATCATGCGCAAACCAAAGTTTTTGCTTAGTTCAGCTAACAGATTGTTCTTAATCATTCCCAACCTTTCTTATTCTCTTATTTTCTTAATTTCTTATTTGTGGTAATGTTTATCGTAAAATTTCTTCTTTACCACTTTGCCTTCGAACACTTTCTTGCGGATTTGGACGGCAAGGGGAGTGTCAAGTTTGGCGAATTCTGTCTTGACGAGAGCCATGCAGACGCTCTTATCGACGCTGAGGCAATGGTAGCCCGTTGTTACTTCGCCCACTACTTCTCCCTCGGTGTTCAGGACGGCGTAGCCATGCCTGGGAATCGCTTTGTCTGCGAGTTCGATGCCGACGAGCTTTTGAGCGACGCCGTTTGCCTTCTGCTCGACGAGTGCTTCCTTACCGATGAACTCCTCTTTATCCAGCTTGCAGAACATCGAAAGACCAGCCATAACGGGAGAGATTTCTGCGCTGAGTTCGTCGCCATACAGGGGAAGTCCGACTTCGAAGCGCAAGGTGTCGCGACATCCGAGACCGCAAGGTTTGCAACGTCCGCTTTCGATGAGCTTGTCCCAAGACTTCTGAGTGAACTCATGAGAACCATAAATCTCGAAACCATCCTCGCCAGTATAGCCTGTGCGACTAATGATGATGTCGCACACGACCTTTGCCGTGTAGAATTTCAACTCGCTGCATGGGATTCCGAGCACTTCCTCAACGACGGTTTCGGCTTCAGGACCTTGTACTGCAAGCTGCCCGTAGAAATCACTTTGGTGGTCGAGTTTGATGTCGAAGCCTGCTGTGTGCTCCTTCATCCAAGCCACATCCTTGTCGATATTTGCGGCGTTGATGACGAGGAAGAAGTCGTTATCGCCCATCTTATACACGAGCAAGTCGTCGACTGTGCCGCCGTTGGGGTAGAGCATCATGCCGTAGTAGATTTGTCCGACTGGTGCTCCAGCCACATCATTTGTGAAGATGTGCTGAACATACTTCTCTGCATCGGGACCTGTGATGCGCACTTCGCCCATGTGACTCACGTCGAAAACGCCACAATGCTGACGAACGGCATTATGCTCGTCTGTGATGTTGGAGTACTGAATAGGCATAATGAATCCGCCGAAGGGCGACATGAGTGCGCCCAAAGCCACATGGCGGTCATAGAGACACGTTTTCTTTTCCATAGATAAATATTGGGTTAAGGTATTCTTGTTCAATTGTTTCGATGTTTTTGACGTCTTCCTCGGTCAGTCGGAGCTCTTTGTTGCAGAGCTTTTCTACTGCGAACCGCTTGAACTCTTCGATAGAGAGGTTCGTGTGCTCCTTGAGTAGAGTGATGCGTTGGCGAACGCTTTCTACTCCGTGCTTGTCGAGCTTTTGCTGAGGCGGCGTGATGGCGTTGAGCATGTGACGCATGTCTGTGTCGAAGAGCATTGTGCCGTGGACGATACTATGGCCGGGAATGTGGTAGAAGGCGTTGCCCGAGACCTTCTTCCCAGCGATGAGGACGTCGTTGTTCTGCGTTGAGGTCGCCTCGAGTCCAAGTTCCTGGAGCATCTTCGTCACCATTTGCATGTACTCCTTGAAAGTGGTCTGAACCTCGTCGGAGCGAGTGATGTAGCTCATCATCACATTCGATTTGTCGGCATAAACGCAGCCGCCTCCGCTTTTGCGACGGTAGAACTGGATGCCGTGCTCGCGGCAATAGGGGATGTTCACCTCGTTTTCGATGACCTGATGCCTGCCGAAGATGACCGTCGGTTCCACTTGCCAGAGGAAGAAGAGGTCGTCGCCTTCGTTGAGACTACGAGCCGCGAATTCCTCCATTGCCAGATAGAAGGAGAGGCGTCGCGTTTCGTCCGAAGGCAGAGACAAGTAGGTCATGCTAATAGTCGTTAGTCGCTTAACGCCTACAAAGATACTGCTTTTTCTTGGAAAAGCAAAATGAAAGCCCAACTTTTTATGTTTTCTTAATTAAGTTTGCTTCTGCGGGCGACCTTTGTTCCTTGCCGAAAATGTAAAGGAATTTTCCCGAAACGCCAATCTCAATTACAGAAAACGGCCTCCGTCGCAGCCAAAGGCCTTAAAGGCTCCAAATTTTGCCGTTTTCGTATCCGTTTGAGAGTCAGTATCTTGCAAGGTCGGGTAGGAAATCGTAGCAGAGAAAAAGGTCAGGAAATATGTGCTTTTCGACTAAAAATGCCCCATTTCATCGACAGATTTAACGTGCGAAGTTGGGAAACTTAACTAAGGTCGTTGGCAAAGTTAACGTGTTAAGTTTGAAACTTAACTGAGGGTCGTCGACAAACTTTGCCTGTTAAGTTATCGATTTTCAAACGTCATCTTCAAAAACTTGTCAAGTTTTTTCCAGCAATCCATCTGCTCTTTTCTGTTCGAAGAGCAAAGCAGAAAGACCTTTTTCCTTCACTTTTCCTCTTTTTCTCTTGTACCTATAAATAATAATGTGTACCTTTGCAAGTCGAATGGAATATATGACGCAAGAAGGCTACGACAAACTCGTGGCCGAACTACACCAACTTGAGACGGTGGAACTGCCTCGAGTGAAGGATGCGATTGCTGAGGCTCGCGACAAAGGCGACCTTAGCGAGAACTTCGAGTATCATGCTGCAAAGCGCGAACAAGGTAAACTGTTGGGACGAATTCGCTTCAAGCAAAGAGTGCTGGAGTTCGCCAGAGTTATCGACAAATCTCGTTTGGCTGCCGATTCTGTAATGCTCCTCACGAAAGTGGAGATGACCAATCTCAATACCAACACCAGGATGACTTACACAATTGTCAGCCCTCACGAAGCCGACCTGCGAGCAAGCAAGATTTCCATAAAGTCTCCCATTGCCCGAGCCTTGCTGGGAAAGAAGGTTGGAGATGTTGTTGAGGTAAATGTTCCGGCTGGCGTTCAAAGGCTCCGCATCGAGAGCATCCAACTGTAGGAATAGCGTTCAGGGCCTATTTTACCGCAATCTTCTTGCCCCTGAAAATGTAGATTCCCTTAGCTGAAGGACGGCCATTCAGACGACGACCAGAGAGGTCGAACCAAGCGTCGCCTTCGCTATGAGCAAAGAATTCTGGGCTCTGAACTTTCGTGACGTTTGGACTTTCGTCGAGCCACTTGAAGTATTCGCCATAAGAACCTCTGACTGTAAGCGCCATAAAGAAGTTCGTGCCAGCTGTACTGTGGTCTTGAGGGGTGAAACTATCGTCTAGACGGAAGAGTTCGCCTTCGTCATCAAGGTGAGCATCTCGAAAAGCCAGATAGTTACTGAAGGGAACGACTGTATCGCCTCTTGAGTGAAGGAATTGAATGCGATGTTGAGGCTGCCAACCTGAAGCGACTCCGTTGTCGACCATCGCTTGATAAAGGTATGCCCACTTGCCTGAATAGTTCTTGTAACCTGGTTTGAAGATCTTGTCGAGCTTGCCCCAAACACTGTTCGAGGAAGGCGAATAGAAGAGTTCTGCCATTTGTGCAGGCGTATAATGGCGTCCGTTGGCATCAAGGCCGTTCTGCAATTGTTGATACCACTTCTTGCTGATGTCGCCAGTAGAGTATTGCTTGCTGGCCAGCCAATCCATAATGCCTGTGTCGAGGAACTGCTGAGAGAAGTAGTCTTCGAGTGTGTGGCCTTGCATGATAGGGTGGCTGTCGAGTGCGCCTTTCACAATCATCGGCATTACCATCGGCATTGTGCACATTCCCTTTTGGTGGCTGGTTTCAGCATCGAAACTGTTTCCGTCGTCCTCCATATAGTATTGCATTGTGGCAAGAAGGTCGTAAGGTCCGTCGCCACAAATGCTTCCGCGGAACCTCAACTCGTCTGAAAGATCATTCTGTTCAATGTAACGATGAACTGCGAGGGCAACTGCTCCACCTTGCGAGAAACCCCAACTGAAGCTGCGCCAATCGCTCTTGAAGTCCAAAGCCCGATTGTCGTTGATATGCTTCTGATAAAGCTCGAGTCCATACTGAACGGCATCCATTACTTGCTGGGCAGTCAGTTCCTGCGAAAGATAAGGATGACTCCTGTCTTTGCTCACGCCATAACCCTCGTAATCAGGAGCAATGACGACACTATGAGCAACGAAATTGTAGTTGGAATTCAAGCCCATTCCGTACTTGCTTTTCACCAACATACTGAACAAAAGGCGGTCTTGTGAGTTTTGATCCGATGTGGGACACTCTTTGTCGGCAGTAATCGTATAGTGACTGTAAATGTGAAGCGACTCGATACTATCGGTTGCAGCGGGCTTCGAAGGCATCCAAGCAATGAGCAAGGACGAGAGAACTACGTCTTCGCCACTCGCACTCTTCGAAGGATAGTTGAATGTATAGAACCGCGCATCTGTGCTTTTATAGACCTGCACAAGGCTGTCGGACACCTCTGCAACTTGTGCCTTTACCACAAGGCAACAAAGGAAAATGGCAAGTAAAAGGCTCTTCTTCATAGTTGGTTAGTTCTTCGTTTAATGCAAAACAGGCCGATAGCCTCTTGGCTACCAGCCTGTTCCTGTACCCCGAGCCGGGGTCGAACCGGCACAGGTTTCCCTATCGGTGTTTGAGACCGACGCGTCTACCGATTCCGCCATCGGGGCTTAAAACCGGCTGCAAAGGTAAGACATTTTTTTGTTCTTACCAAACTTTTTCGTAACTTTGTGCCCAGAAACCTATAAACTTGACACTATAAACTCGAAACTTTACATAGTATCGCTCTTTGGCACTCTGCCTTTGACGCTTTTCGCCAAGTCGCACCACAACATAATATATATAATGTGTGACGACATGGGTTATGGCGATTTGGGTTGCTATGGGCAGAAGTACATCTCGACTCCTAACATCGACAGGATGGCAAAGGAGGGAATGCGCTTCACTCAGGCTTATGCCGGCTGTCCTGTAAGTGCTCCAAGTCGTTGCTCCTTCATGACTGGTCAGCATACTGGACACGCTAAGATTCGTGGCAACAAAGAGTATTGGGGTGGCACACTCAGGCAGAATATGTTCGGGAAGAATGCCGACTATTATGTCATAGGTCAGGAACCTTATGATATGACGCAGCCTATCATCCCCGAACTCTTCAAGGAGAAAGGCTACAGGACAGGCATGTTCGGCAAGTGGGCAGGAGGTTATTGGAATTATGACTATCCCAACACTTATGCCCAACTGCCTGATGGCAATACAGATACCAGCAAAAGTCGCGAGAGTTCTTCATGTTCTTTGCCCAACCTCAGAGGCATAGATTGCTTCTATGGGCCAGTTTGTCAGTTTCAGGCACACACTTACTATCCCAATTTCCTCAATCGTTACGATCCTGAAGGCAAGGGTGACAAGTATCTTGTGGCAGAGGTGATGGAGCAGAACATCAAGCATCCAGCCATCAATTCTGGCAGTAAAGACTACGAGGAACGAGAGCAGTATTCAGCCGACCTTATCCATCGTTATGCATTAGAATGGCTCGATCGACAGACAAAAGACGAGCCTTTCCTCGGCATCTTCACCTACACTTTGCCGCATGCCGAGCTTTGGCAGCCGAAAGACTCTATTGTGGAGCACTATCATCGGCTTTTCCCCTCTGAAGAGGAGCGTTCCTATAGAACCAATGCGGGCAGTTGGTATTATGGTGGAAGCGACAAGCATGCTCAGTTCGCGGCTATGATAACGCGGCTTGATGCTTATGTAGGTGAGATACTTGAGAAACTAAAGGAGAAGGGATTGGCAGAGAACACGCTCGTTGTCTTTACCAGCGATAATGGACCTCATGAGGAGGGTGGGGCAGACCCGAGTTTCTTTGGCAGAGATGGAAAGTTGCGAGGCATCAAACGAAGCACTTACGAAGGCGGCATTCGCATCCCTTTCATCTGTTGGGGCAAAGGCGTTCCCAAAGGTACAGTTAACGATCATCAGCTCGCTTTCTATGACCTTATGCCCACCTTTATGGAGTATAGTGGAGCTTTCTCCAAGAAAGAGATTATAGAACATAGTCTTGAATCTCCTTCGTTCGATGGCATTTCTTTCTGTCCAACCCTTCGAGGCAAGAGCCGAAAGCAGCAGAAACACGACTTCCTATATTGGGAGATGAGCGATGGCCCGACACAAGTGATTGGTGTTCGTCAAGGTGATTGGAAACTTGTGGTCAGTCAGGGAAAGCCTTTCCTATATAATCTCAAGACTGATATCCACGAAGACTACGACCTCAAAGCCACTTATCCCGATAAACTCACCGAACTTATCCGGATTGTCCATCAAGAGCATACAGACAGTCCGCTCTTCCCTATCACTTTGCCATAAAGGGCAGTTCCACTATTATCAGGTATTTATTGTTTTAATTATCCCTTGTAACTCGACCAGGAAACGGGCTGCTTGTGCTCCATCCATTTGGACATGATGGAATTGGAACGATATGGGCAGAGTAGTCTTGAACAGTCCTTTGCGATATTTGCCCCAAGCCAGAAACGGGTTGTTGAAGATGCCGTTGTACTGATTAACGATACAGTCGAACTCCGTCTGTACTACGGCAGAGGTGCCGATAACCATTGAGTCGTCGATCGTAATGTTCTTGCATTCTTTGGCCGCCTTGGTTGTCAGTTCCAGATAATCATGGTTGAATTGTTGCAAATCGTTGGAAAAAGGTATGTCACACCAACTGATGCCGCCATTGCAATTGCTCACAATGACATTGATGGCGAGCCTGTCGTAGCAGAATAACTTGCCATCTTCGGGCAGCACATAGAACTCTTCTACTTGACTCGCAGCCTTGCCGATGCACCAACACAGCAGCATATTGAACTTCAAGCCTGACTGCTTGCGGACCTTCAGCAGATGGCTGACATCAAATGTCTTCATAAGCGTCACCATCGGCATTGTCGACTTCATCCACATATCGAAGGCATACGCCCGACTTGTTTCTTTTGGATTGATTTCTGTCTTCATCTGATTTCTTCCTTTTCCAGTTTCATTACTTTCACAGGGCGCAATAATATCCTCTCTGTTTCCACGATATGTCTTTTATTTCAGTTTGGTGTTGCAAAGGTACGATTATTTTTGTAACTTTGCCATCGAAATTATTATTAATGATATACAATATGAAAAGAATACTATTGATTGTAGCATGTGCGATGTGCCTGATACCGTTGGTGGCACAGACAAAGTGGATGAACCCTTTAGAGCAAGGCGATAACATAGTGCACGGGCGATGGTGGAACAACGAGTTGAGGGACAACTTCTTCCGCTTGACTCCAAGAGCCGAGAGCAAGGTTCGTGGTGCAGTCTGGAGGCTTTCCAAGCAATCTGCAGGACTCTCTATTTGCTTCCACACAAACGCTCCCAGTGTAAAAGTTCGCTACAAACTGAGGGGAGGTCTGAATATGTTCCACATGCCCACGACAGGCGTCTCTGGAGTTGACCTCTATGCCACAGATGCCAACGGCAAACTGCGTTGGTGTGCCAGCAAGTTCAACGAGTCGTTCAAGGATACCGTCAACTATGAGTTCAAGGACTTGACATACTTCACAGGCGAAGACAAAGGCTACGACTTCGAACTCTACTTGCCGCTATACAACGAGGTGGCTTGGATGGAGATTGGCGTGCCCGAAGACAGAGAGCTGCGCTTCATTCCTGTTCCAGACGAGAAGCCCATTGTTGTTTATGGCACTTCTATAGGGCAGGGGGCTTGTGCATCGCGCCCAGGTATGGCTTGGACCAATATTGTGCATCGCGAGTCGGGCTATCCCGTCATCAATCTCGCTTTCTCGGGCAACGGCCAGCTGGAAGAGGAGATGTTCCAGTTCTTGTCGGAAATAGATGCAAAACTCTTTGTCATCGACTGCCTTCCCAATATGGCGACGGAGCGCACGGAACTGATTTACGACCGACTCTTGAAGGGAGTTGCCATTCTTCGCGAAAAGAGTCAGGCTCCCATTCTTTTTGTCGAGCACGACTATGCAAACGGAGCCAGCTCGCAGCAGAATATCGATTGGTACACAGGTTCCAATCGTGAGCAGCAACGAGCCTACAAGGCTTTGAAGAAGCAAGGTGTGAAGCGCCTTTATTATCTAAGTCACGACGAGATGGGCTTCACGCAAGATTCCATGGTAGAAGGCCTTCATCCCAACGACCTCGGGATGCGCCAGTATGCTGATGCCTACCTTCGGAAGCTTCGCAAGATTTTGCCCCGCCGCTAAGGTCAACCTACATTATATAATAATACAATAGAGGCTGCGTCATTTGCTTTGACACAGCCTCTATTTTTGCTGTAATGCTCCCCTCTAGAAAGCGACTTTGAGGCCGACTGTCATGGTGCTGAACTTCGGACCATAAGAGCTACGAAGCACGCTGAAGGGATTGTATTTGTAATAGATGCCTAAGTGGTGGACGATAACTTCTGCTCCCACACCTACTGAGAAGCGGTTCTGGTGTACGTTGCCACTTGTTATCTTCTTCTTTTCCCCATCTTCATAGTAGCGAGTTTTGAGGGAGCCATAAGGCGTGAAGTACAGCTCAGGTCCTACGGCAAAGTATATCTTCTTGTTCAGGTAGTGATAGTACTTCAAAGGGAAAGAAAGACTGAATGTGTGGATGCGGCTGAACTTAGGCTCTGTTCCTTCAGGATAGTCCTGCATAGAGATGACTCCTCGCTCGTCCTTAGAGAACATCTTGAAATCAGTCACTCTGTAGTTTCTCCAATCGAATCCCATTCCGATGCGCATGAAATCTTTTCTTCCTACGCGAACCTGGCTGCTGATCACATCGCCCCATTCAATCTCGTAAGACTGCCCCATGTCGATGCTAACATCTTTGGCCTGACTAACTCCCCCAATGAAGCCGAAGGAGAGGCTGCTGCTCAACGAGAACTTTACTTCTCTGTATGAGCCAGACTTGTTGACTCTGACTCCAGGCAACTCGAAATCCCAACCGCCTGGATTCTCGTCGTCAAAGATGTTGTCTGCTGATACGCTTGTCAATCCCATAACTGCCATTATGATGGCTGCTAAAAACTTTTTCATTGTTTGATACATTATTATTTGTTATTACTTCTTCTTGAATGTTTTCCTGAGGTCGGCAAGCGAGGCTTTGCCTTCCATATAGGCCAGAGTTATGTCGTAGTGGTCCGACTTATCTCGGCACTGGTAGCAGATGTAGCGGTGTCGGCTTCTCTTGCTGTCGGTAAGTTGAACGATGGCGTAATAGATGAAGCCGTCGTGACTCTCATACTCCATGTTGCTTTCGTCGTCAGAGATGCGTCCGTCCATGTCCTTGGTAAAGAGAGCGTCTACCTTTGCCCTTTCCTTGCTGTTTGCTGAGAACTTGATGGTGTGGAGCACATCTAGCTTGTAGGGAGCGAGGCTTTCTCCTTTGATGAGGCTTTCTCTCATTTCCTCTTTGTCAAGAAGTCTTCCTTCGAAGACCTCGTTGATGTGTAGGCCTTCTTGTGCTGTGATGTTCAGGGTGATGCAGAGTAGCATACACATTATTATATATATCTGTTTCATGGTGTGTTGAATAGTTCGTGGAGTTGTTGTTCTTCATTTCCGTTGCTGAATATCTCTTGCAGAGCTTCTTGCCCTATTTGCATAGCTAATGTTTTGTCGTTGAGCATTTTGCCATCGACGTAAGCTACCGCCATGCTTTCCTCCTTTTGCTGAGGTGGTGCCAGTAGAATGACAGCGAAGGCGGCTATGCAGGCTGCTGCTATGAAGGGCCACAAAGGAATGCGGCGAGAGGTTGTTGTTGCTTGAACCTCAGAGAATCTGTCTAAGGCCTCTACCGAAGGTGTCTGTTGTCTTTCGTCCAGAATGGTGAACATCTGGGCATAAGGAATCAAGTCCTTGGGCAGATCTTGAGTGTAGCAGAAGTAGTCTTTGAGCAGCTTCAGTTCTTCCTGTGAGCTCTCGCCATCCATATAGCGGTCGAGGAGCACACGTACGTATTCTGATGTTACCTTATTCATGATATTATGTCTTGATTTCGCTTCATAAGTTTCTCCAAAAGGTTCTTTCTTGCCTTGCAAAGAGCAGTTCGAACAGTTACTTCGCTGATGCCGAGCACTTCTGCTATCACGCTGTTCTCGAGTCCATCCTGCTGGCTCATCTTGAGAATCTGCATCTGTGAGAAAGGAAGCTCTGCTATGTTGTCTTCGAGCCACTGAGCGTTCTCTTTCTCTTCGAGCATCCATCCTGAGTCGTGAGTGCTGATGAGCCTTATCTCGTCGCTCAGCTCCATTGGTATGATGCGCTTTTTGCGAAGTTTTGAGACGCAGAGATTCTTGCAAATGGCGTATGTAAGTGCTTGGACAGAACGGACTTCGTCGAGCTTCTCCCTGATTGTCCATAGCCTGAGCAGAGTGTCCTGAACATTGTCTTCTGCCTCGCTTTCTTCTTTTAGGAAGCGGCGGCTGAGGGACAGGATGTCGGCCCTCATTTGTTTAGCTAATGTGCAGAACTCTTTTCTCTCCATTATGCTGTTGTCCTATTATATAGACGCAAAAAAAGAAATATTGTTCCCGCGAATACAGGAAAAAAGTGAATTATTTTACAACTTACAGAAAAAGCGGACGAAGGTTGATGTGATGATTGGCCTTCGTCCGCTTGGTTTGTGCTTTAGAGAATTATTTCTAGAGTTCAATGCTTGCGCACCAGCCGCCGTTGCGAGCCATGTGGATAGGCAGAACAGAACTCTTGCCTACTCTGCTTTCTTTGCGGAGATAGTCCATTGCAATAATGTGAGCATTCACACCATCTTCAAAGCTAACCATCTTGTATTGCTTGCCTTCGGGCAGGAAGTCGAGCTTGAGTTGGAAGTCACGCTCAGAACTGTTGGTGATGCCACCGATAAACCACTTGTTGCCTTTGCGCTTTGCTGTGATGCAATACTGACCTGCTTCTGCTTCGAGAACACGAGTCTCGTCCCAGTTAACTGGCACGCTTGTGAGGAAGTCGCGGCAATCGGGCCACTGGTCATAACGGCATGGGTTGTCCATCAGCATTTGCAGATTGCTCTCAGCAAGTACGAAGATAGCCAAGTTGAAGACCTTTGTGCCCACACCAGAGCAGATAGGACGGTTTCCATGATGGCGTTCGGGCTGATAGTTCAGCATTGAGCCTGGCGTATAGTCCATAGGTCCGACGGCATTACGAAGGAAGGGAAGCCATACGGTATTGTCGGGTTTGCAGCTTCCGTTATACTCCATACCACGCACACCTTCGTATGTCAGGACATTGGGATACTTGTAATCCAAGCCGCTGGGATGGAATGCTCCGTGGAAGTCGACGAAGATATGATGCTTGGCAGCCTCTTTGGCCACGCGCTCGTAGAAATTGATCATCCATTGGTCCTGACGGTCCATGAAGTCGATCTTAGTGCCCTTGATACCCCATTCCTCAAACTTCTGGAAGAGGTCCATGTGGTGTTCGACTGTGAGCCAAGGCAGCCAAAGGATGACGCCCACGCCCTTGCTTTTGCCGTAAGAGATAATCTCGGGCAGATGCACTTCGGGATTGGTCTCGAAGGGGTTGCGTGTGTTCTTTGCCCAGCCTTCATCAATGAGGATGTAGCCCACACCGTTGCGAGCTGCGAAGTCAATGAAATACTTATATGTATCGAGGTTGATGCCTGATTTGAATGTTACGTCAGGACCGAAGGGAATGCCGTTGAGCCAGTCCCAGCAAGTCTGTCCGACCTTAATCCAATCGGTATCGCCAATCTCGTTTGCAGGAGCGAGACGAACGGGGAAGGTGTTCTCGGCCAGCTGACCATCGCTCTGAGTGATAAGCATATAGCGCCAAGGGAAGGTGCGAGTGCCCTTTGTCTTGGCTACATAGTCGGCTTCTTTGAGAATCTTATGGCTGCGGTCGCCCTGATCTTCGTATTCAATCGGGCACTTTGGCTGAGTAATTGTGAAAGCGTTGTTGCCTTCGCCGGTTGATTTGAGGAAGACGCCTGCATAGTCGAACAGGTCGAACTCGGAGATGAGGACTTTCTGCTTCTCGCCCATAACGAGGATGGGGAGTTCGCTCATACGGTCGTCGGCCTTCCAAGCATTGCTTTCAACGACTGAGTAGTTCTCTTCGCAGCTGGTCTTGAAGCCGCCAGGTTGCTGAAGGACGAGCTTTGCGGGCTTGGTGAGTTGCCAGGTTCCGTCCTCGCCCATCACTTCGATATCGCCCTTCAGGGCTGTGATGAAGCGGTAAGCGACGCCGTCGTTATAGACACGCCACTCAACCTTGTAGCCTCCGCCAAAAGTGGTTGTGAGCAACGTATAGTTGTTCTCGACCTTGCTGAACTTGAGGGGATGGATAGGCGAAATAGTCTCGTTGACCTTCGTCACCTTGCTGCTTTTGAGGACGGGCTTTTCGCCAAGAGTACGATCTTTGAGGGTCATACCGATGTGGCACGCGAAGAGTTGTTCTCCATGACTCTCTACGTCGTAGTAAATGCGGTCGGAGACGGTTACTGTTACTTTTGTCTGTCCGTCTGGACTCGTTGCGCTGACTTGTTTCTGCGCTTTGGCGGCAAAGCTCGAAAGGAGCAGAACCGCAAGGAAAAGTGACTTCTTCATATTGTCAGTTTTAGTAAATTGTAATCTTATCTAGTGATGTTTCGAAACGTAACGTGTTACGTTGGCAAACTTAACGTGTTACGATTGCGATCATAACGTGTTACGTTTGCCAACGACACTGGCTTAGTTTTTGGGACCTTCGTTGTCAATCCCTAAAAGCTCTACAGTAAAGATGAGGCAAGAAAAGGGAGGAATCTTTGCTTGCTCACGATCCTTGTAGGCCAATTCCTGAGGAACATAAAGCATCCACTTACTGCCTACAGGCATCATGCAGAGTGCTTCAGTCCAACCTGCAATCACTTGTCCAACAGGGAAAGTAACGGGTTTGTTTCTCTTGTATGAGCTGTCGAACTCTGTTCCGTCGATGAGGTGGCCTTCGTAGTTAACCTTAACCTTATCCTCTTTCTTGGGAAGTTCGCCTGTACCCATAGTCAGAACCTTGTATTGAAGACCGCTTGGAGTTACCTTCACGCTGTCCTTCTTGGCGTTAGCCTTGAGGAACTCTTCGCCAGCAATACGGTTTGCACCATATTTCTTCTCCATGTTGACCTTGTGATAGTACTCCATCTGCTTCTTGACAATCTTTTGAGTGCTGTCCATAGAAATGGTTGCATTCTCGCCAGTAAAGCCTTCGCGGAAACCCTGAACGAAGAGAGCCTTGTTCAAGATATCAGTACTATCGTTCACTTGCTTTGATGCTCCAGGATAAACCTGTTCCTCAACTTGTTGACGAATCTCGATACCAGCCAGACGAGCCTTCTCTCTCTTGTCGGCCTCGGTAAGTTCTGCTTGCTCGAAACCCTTCAGGAAATCAACGACAAAAGTGGTGTCGATGCCCATTCGCTGAGCCAAGTAGTTCTTCAGACCGTTGGAATTTGCACGACCAAAGTGGTAGCTGAAAACGTCAACACTAACAGTATCGACAACCTCGACAGGCTGCTTTGAGTTTTTCTTCTTGGTAGTCTTCTTGGCAGCACTCATGCCCAGAGAAAGACTGGCACAGAGTGCGAACAGAATAAGTTTCTTCATTTTACTTCCAAATTATTCGATACCAAGCAGTTCAATCTTGAAGATGAGGCAAGAGAACGGAGTGATCTTACCAGCTTCGCGTTCGCCATAAGCCTGTTCCTGAGGAATATAAACATTCCAAACAGAGCCGACAGGCATATTGGTCAGAGCCTTTGTCCATCCAGGAATAACCTGATTGCAACGGAACTTAGCGGGTTCGTTACGCTGGTAGCTGCTATCGAAGATAGTGTCGTTGATGAGTTTGCCTTCGTACTGAACGCTAACCTTGTTTGTGTCAACAGGAATGGCACCTGTACCTTCAGTGAGAACTTCGTAGTAAACACCATCGCCGAGTTCCTTGATGCCGTCCTTCTTGGCAATCTTTGCCATGTAGTCCTCGCACTCTTTCTTCCAGTCGCCATACTTCTCAGCCATAACTCTGGCCTTAACAGTCTGCATCAATGTCTCCATTGTCTGAGCTGCTTCGTCGGGTGTCATGAGACAATCCTTACCAGTTGAAGCAGAAATGAAGCCTGCCAAAAGGTTCTGAAGACTTACAGTACGAGTGCTATCGTCACCAAAGATTTCGTAGCTGATGCCAGGAATCCATTGCTGACTGATTTGCTGACCCATTTGAAGACCTGCATAGTAGGCAGCCTTCTTCTTGTTGTCACCAGCATTTGCACCTTCTTTCAAGCCTTTGAAGAACTCGTCCATATAGGTTGTGTCAACACCCATACGCTGAGTCAGATAGTCTTTCAGGCCACGAGTTTGAGCTACGCCTACTGCATAAGTAAGTGTATCAACGTCGTCTTTCAGGTTAGCTTTGGGAGTGCCATTACCGCAACTGCCCAGAATAGCAGCCAATACAACGGCTGCAATGATTGAAAACTTTTTCATGTCTTTAAAATTTATTAGTTTGTGAGTTTAGAATTTACAGTACCTTAATGAGTTCAACATCGAAGATGAGTGTGCTGAAAGGCGGAATGCTTGCTCCTGCTCCCTGTTCTCCGTAAGCCAGAAGATAGGGGATAGTGAAGCGGAACTTAGCACCTTCCTTCATCAGTTGCACGCCTTCAGTCCAACCTGTAATGACTTGATTCAGGCCGAAGTCAGCAGGTTCTCCACGCTTGTAGCTGCTATCGAAGACAGTTCCGTCGAGCAATCTTCCCTCATAATGGCAGCGAACAGTATCGGTTGCTTTAGGACTCTTGCCCGTTCCTTCCTGCAAAACTTCATACTGAAGGCCGCTCTTCGTTACAGTTACACCAGCCTTCTTCGCATTTGCATCCAGATAGGCTTTGCCTTCTGCGATGTGAGCTTGAGCCTCTTCTTTCTGCTTCTTTGTGAAGTACTCTTGAAGCATAATCTGAGCCTCGCGGCTAGAGAAAGCAGTTTCCTTGCCTTCGATTACATCGCTAATGCTTTTTGCGAAGTCTTCAATGCTGAAGTTCTCTATGTTCATACTCTTTATCTGTTGACCTATTCCAAGGCCCAGAGCATAGCTAATCTTGTCCATTTTATATACATATTACATTAAATGCGCAGCAAAATTAAAACATTTTCTCTACTTTGCGCACTTCCGCATCGTTTTTTTTGCTATATTTGCATATCTTTAACCAAAAATGGGGCAATTATGAGAGTTGTAGTCTTGACTGGTGCGGGCATGAGTGCAGAAAGTGGCATCAGTACTTTCCGCGATAATGGAGGTCTTTGGGATCAATACAATGTAGAGGATGTTGCGACTCCTGAAGGTTGGGCTCGCGATCCGAAACTTGTGACAGAGTTCTATAACATTCGCAGAAAGCAATTGCTCGAAGTAAAACCTTGCCTCGGACACGAACTCGTGGCCCAGCTTGAAGACAAGCATGCTGTGACAGTTGTGACGCAGAATGTGGACGACCTCCACGAAAGAGCTGGTAACAGCTATGTGATACATCTTCATGGAGAACTGATGAAAGTGACCAGCAGTTGGTCTCCTAATGACCCTCGATACATTAAGACTCTCGACAAAGATCACCTCGAAGTGTCCATCGGCGACCTTGCTGATGACGGAAGCCAGCTTCGTCCTTTCATTGTTTGGTTTGGCGAGGCAGTTCCTGAAATAGATAAAGCCGTAGAAGAATGCGCAAAAGCAGATATGCTGATTGTCATCGGAACCAGTCTCAACGTCTATCCTGCTGCAGGACTTACCCGTTGTGTTCGTCCAGGAACGCCCATCTATCTTATTGATCCCAAGCCTGTTGCATGGAATAGTGATGTGCCTGTTCATCAAATCATGAAGGGTGCAAGCGAAGGAATGAAAGAACTAATGACTATTCTTAACTCATAAATCGAAGAAAACTAATGCCAAGTGAACTGAGAATACGTTGCCGCAATAATGGCAAGAGAATAAGCGTGCCCTTCGGCAGTAATCTTTATGATGCCTTTGCCTTAGCGAACTTCCAGATGGAGTATGGTCCTGTGGCGGCTCGCGTCAACAATAAAGTGCAGGGCATGAACTATCGCTTCTATAATAATAAAGATGTGGAGTTCCTGTCGCTCACTTCCCATAGTGGGATGAGGACTTATACGCGAACGCTCTTCTTCATCCTTGCAAAAGCAGTTGAAGACGTCTATCCCGATGCACAACTCCTTATCGGCGGTTCTGTTTGTCGAGGCTATTATTGTCAGCTCCGCATAGGTCGTCCTGTAGAGGATGAGGATGTTCGTCGGATAAAGCAACGAATGCAGGAAATCATAGATGCCGATATGCCCATTCATCGCATACAATGTCCTATTGAAGAGGCTATTGAGATGTTCGAGAAGCGAGGTATGAAGAGTAAAGTCCAGTTGTTGGAAAGTCAGGACGAACTCTATACCTATTATTATAAATTGGGCGACACAATTGATTATTTCTACAGTTGTTTGCTTACTCGCACAAGTCAGATACATCTCTTCGACCTCATCAAGTTCTACGACGGCATGCTTCTTCGTGCTCCTTCGCGAAAAGACCCTTCGCAGTTGGAAGAGATCATCGAGCAGAACAAGAAGATGTTCGACGTCATTCGCGAGCATCAGAGATGGCAGGAGATTCTTGGCGTGCAAACAGTTGGCGAACTCAATTATGCCATAAAGGAAGGTTATGCAACAGACCTTATTAATGTCAGCGAGGCTTTGCAGTCGAAGAAACTCAGTAACATTGCCGACGAGATAGCTGAGCGAGGTGCCCGTATCGTCTTGCTCGCAGGCCCGAGCAGTAGCGGTAAGACAACGACAGCCAAGCGGCTTGCAATCCTTGTGATGGCTTGTGGCTTGCGTCCTCATACCATCAGCACAGACGACTACTTTGTCAATCGTGTTGATACGCCAAAGGATGCCAACGGAGAGTATGACTTCGAGTGTATTGGAGCAGTTGATACGACTTTCTTCAACAAGCAGATGAATGCCTTGCTAATGGGCGAAGAGGTAGAGCTTCCGCGTTATGACTTTAAGAAGGGTGAGCGTGTTTTCGAAGGAAGGAAGCTTAAGATAGGCCCTGAAGATGTCATTATCCTTGAAGGTAATCATGCTCTTAACCCAATCCTCACACAACAGATACCAGAGGAGAAGAAATATCGCATCTATGTCTCTACCCTTACTACCATTCAGCTGGACGACCACAACCACATTCCGACAGCTGACATTCGATTGCTTCGTCGCATTCTTCGCGACTATAAACATCGCGGCTACTCAGCAGTAGAGACTATCAAGCGTGCTCCAAGCGTCAGTGCTGGCGAGGAGAAGTGGATTTTCCCCTTCCAAGGGTTTGCTGATGCGACTTTCAATAGTGCCTTGCTTTATGAGTTAGGTGTCATTCGCGAGCAAGTGATGCCCATCCTGGAACAAGTGCCAGAACGAGCTTTGGAATATGCTGAAGCAAGTCGTCTGCGCAAGTTCTTGGCTTACTTCCGAGGCATTCCTGGAGACCAAGTACCACCTTCAAGCTTGCTTCGTGAGTTTGCAGGAGGAAGTTCGTTCAAGTATTAAACCTTTCAAACAAATAATTAGTTATCATGAAGAAAAAGACAGACGAGAAAGCAGTACAGTTGCCTTCGGATCGACTGATGTCGATTGATGCCCTTCGAGGTTTTGATATGTTGTTCATTATGGGTGGAGCAGCCTTGTTTATAGCCCTTGCCGAGTGGATTCCTTGCAGTTTCACTCAGGCAATAGCTGAGCAAATGGAACATGTTGAGTGGCACGGACTTAAGCATCACGACACCATCTTCCCTTTGTTCCTCTTTATTGCAGGCATTTCCTTCCCATTCTCTTTGGCAAAGCAACGCAAGCAAGGTCGCTCTGAGTGGGGTATTCATAGGAAAGTCATCTATCGTGGCTTGATGCTTGTCTTCTTGGGAGTTGTCTATAATGGCTTGCTTGACTTCGACTTCGAGAATCTTCGTTATGCTAGCGTTCTTGGCCGAATCGGCTTGGCTTGGATGTTTGCAGCCCTCATCTTCATACATACAAAGTGGCAAACAAGAGTGTTTATAACGGCAGCTCTGCTTGTTGGTTATTGGCTTGTGGCTGGCTTCATCCCTGCTCCAGACGGGGGTGGAGAAGACATCTTCTCTGCTCAGGGCTCTATCGTAGGCTATGTTGACCGCATCCTTCTGCCTGGAAGAATTTATTATGGAAACATTGATCCGGAAGGCATTCTGAGTGTTATCCCTGCTATCGGCACAGCTCTTTTGGGTATGTTTACAGGCGAATTGGTGAAGTCGAAGCGCGAAAGCCTGACTCCTGGCAAAAAGGTTCTGTGGATGATACTTGCCGGCATTGTGCTTTTGGTTGTTGGTCTGCTTTGGAACGAAGTGTTCCCCATCAACAAGAAGATGTGGACAAGTTCCTTCGTACTGGTTGTCGGAGCCTATTCTGTGCTGATGTTTGCCCTCTTCTATTATATTATAGATGTGTTGAACTGGCGTAAGTGGACGCTCTTCTTCACAGTTATCGGCATGAATTCCATCACTATCTACCTTGCTCAGAGATTTGTCAAATTCTCCTATACCTCGGAGAAACTCTTCAGCGGACTGGTGAAACTGATGCCAGAGAACTCGCAAGCCTTCTTTACTCAAGTGGCTTATATTGCAGTTTGCTGGTTCTTCCTCTATTTCCTCTATCGCAAGCGTGTATTCCTGAAAGTGTAAATTAAATAAGTATAAAACCTAAAACTGACAATTATGATGAAACAGTTTCTTTCCCTCTTAGTGCTTGCCGGCACTATGTCGCTCTCATCCCTTGCTCAGGATGTTAGTCTGGAGAATGCTAAGTTCCATGTTGGAGACGATGCTTCGTGGGCTGGTGTGAATGTTGACGAAAGCGGTTGGCGCGACATCAAGAACACGATGACTTGGACTTCGCAAGGCGTCAGAATCGAGAACGGCTTCGGCTGGTATCGCTATCATGTAACCATTCCAAAGAGTTTGCTCGAGAAATCCGACCTCAAAGAGACCGTCGACTTCAATATGGGCAAGATTGATGATGCCGACGAAGTTTATCTGAACGGCAAGCTCATTGGTAAGAGTGGTGGTTTCCCTGGTGATGCGAAGGGCTACAGAAGTGCTTGGAGCCTTCCTAGAGTTTATCGTGTAAAGGCCAACGATCCTATCATCAAGTGGGATGCAGACAATGTGATTGCCGTTAGAGTCTATAATGGAGGCGATCCTGGCGGCATGTTTGCTGGCCCAGCTACTGTGAGAGTTCCCAATACAATCGACAATCTGAGCATCAGCATCAAGGAAGGTGCTAACGGTCAGAGTGTCAGCACACTTACAAGCAAGATGGCTGCTACCAAGAACGGCGTCTTCAAGGTTCAGGTGGAAGACCCTGAAACGGGCAAAGTGCTTGCAGAGAAGTCGATGAAGGTTTCTGTGAACGAGAAGAAGAACCGCGTCATCAGTCTTCCTTATGACAACCATCAAATGGTTCGTATCGTATCGAGCTTCACAGAGAGCAAGACTGGCTTGAGCACAGAAACGAAGTACATTCCCAAGTACATCCTCACTCCTGCAGCTCCGGCAGAGCCTCGCTTCAACACTACTCCTCTTTATGGTGTTCGCCCAGGTTCTCCCATCCACTTCCGCTTTGGTGTTAGTGGCGAGAAACCCATGAAGATTACTTCCGACGATCTGCCTGCAGGTCTCGCCATCAATCCTGATAACGGAGCTTTGAGCGGCTCTCTCGAAAAGCCAGGTTCTTATACCTTTACTGTAAAGGCAAAGAATGCGAAGGGTGAGCAGACACAGAAGTTCACAATTCGTTGCGGCAGTAAGATTGGTCTCACACCTCCAATGGGTTGGAACTCATGGAATTGCTGGGGCTTGAGTGTCACGCAAGATAAGGTCATCAGCAGTTCTAAGGCTCTCATTGAAAAAGGTTTGGCCGACTATGGTTACTGCTATATGAATATCGACGATGGCTGGGAAGCAAAGGAACGCAACCCAGATGGAACGATTGCAGTCAACGAGAAGTTCCCAAGCATGAAAGATTTGGGCGACTGGCTTCACTCGGAAGGCTTGAAGTTCGGCATCTATTCCTCTCCTGGCGACCTTACTTGTGGTGGCTACCTTGGTTCTATCGACCATGAACTGCAGGATGCGGAGAGTTATAACAGTTGGGGTATCGACTACCTGAAGTACGACTGGTGCGGCTATGGTCGCAAGCATAGGACAGAGCCTGACAATCAGACTGTTGCCAGCTATGTTCGTCCTTACTTGTTGATGGAGCGTTGTCTTCGTCAGCAACCTCGCGACATCTTCTACAGCCTTTGCCAATATGGAATGGCTGAGGTATGGAAGTGGGGTGAAGCCGTTGATGCTAATTCTTGGCGTACTACCGGCGATATTACGGATACTTGGGAGAGCCTCTACGACATTGGTTTCGGCCAGCAGCCCGACCTCTATCCTTATGCAAAGCCAGGTCATTGGAACGATCCCGATATGCTGATTGTGGGTAAAGTGGGTTGGAGCAACAATCTTCGCGACAGCCGACTGACTCCCGACGAGCAATACACTCACATCAGTCTTTGGACGCTCCTTGCCAGCAATATGCTCATTGGTTGCGATATTGCTCAGATGGACGAGTTTACCGTTAGTCTGCTCTGCAACCACGAAGTAAATGCAGTCAATCAGGACATCCTTGGCAAGCAGGCTCAAAGAGTCGTTCAGGATGGAGCCATTCAGGTTTGGGCTCGTCCTTTGAGCGATGGCAGCTATGCAGTCGGCATCTTCAATGTAGGTGCGACAGACGCAAGGGTTGACTTCAAGAAGTACTTTGGCGAGATGGGAATCGAGACTCTGAAGGGTGTTCGCGACCTTTGGCGTCAGAAAGACCTCAGCACTTCCGATGTGAAATACTTCATTCCCACTCATGGAGTCAAGTACCTGAAAGTGAAGTTCTAAGCCGCAACGGATTCCCCTAAACCATAAGGCCTGAGGCAAAATGTCCCAGGCCTTTTTCTTGCTCTCCAAACAACCCTCAGTTAAAATCCAAACGTAACAGGTTACGATTGCAATCATAACAGGTTAAGTTTGCCAACTTAACACGTTAACTTTTCAATTAACCCACGTTAACTTTGCAAGGTAGCCACACCTAGTTTGTCAACTAGCTTTACTTTGTTGAGAAAATAACAATACATATTTTGTATTTTGAATTAAATGTTGTAACTTTGCGCCCGATTTAGAAGGCCTCATGTAACCAATTTACGAGCCTGCTCCTGTAGTTCAACGGATAGAATAGAAGTTTCCTAAACTTTAGATAGGGGTTCGATTCCCCTCGGGAGTACAACTTTTAGTTCATATTTAACGATGGAAATAAAGGAAAAAGAATCTGTAGTAGTAAGGTTCTCAGGTGATTCCGGCGACGGTATGCAGTTGGCCGGAAATATTTTTTCTACTGTGTCTGCAACCGTGGGCAACAGTATTAGTACGTTCCCAGATTATCCTGCCGACATCCGAGCTCCGCAAGGTTCGCTCACAGGTGTCAGCGGATTTCAGGTTCATATTGGTGCCGAGCAGGTTTATACGCCAGGCGACCTCTGCGATGTGCTTGTGGCAATGAATGCTGCAGCCCTGAAGACGCAGTATCGCTATGCTAAGCCCGATGCCGCTATCATCATCGATACCGACAGCTTCGGACCTAAGGATTTGGAGAAGGCTCAGTTCCAAACCGAGGACTATCTCGGCGAGATGGGAATCGACCCGGACAGAGTGATTGCTTGTCCGCTTTCCTCTATGGTGAAGGATTGCCTGGCAGATAGCGGAATGGATGCAAAGAGCATCAGTAAATGTCGCAATATGTTTGCCCTCGGACTTGTTTGTTGGCTCTTCGACAGAGACATCAACATTGCCTTCAACTTCCTCAAAGAGAAGTTCGCAAAGAAGCCAGAAATTGCCGAAGCAAACATCAAAGTCATCCAAGCTGGCTACGATTACGGACACAACACCCATTCGAGTGTGGCGAATGTCTATCGCATAGAGACCAAGAACAAAGTGCCTGGTCGATATATGGACATAACTGGCAATAAAGCAACGGCTTATGGTTTCATCGCAGCTGCCGAGAAAGCTGGACTGAAACTCTATCTCGGCTCTTATCCCATCACCCCTGCAACCGATGTTCTTCACGAACTCTCCAAGCACAAGAGCCTGGGTGTGATTACCGTTCAATGCGAGGACGAGATTGCCGGTTGCGCAAGTGCAGTAGGAGCTTCTTTTGCTGGGGCTTTGGCTGTGACGAGCACCTCTGGTCCTGGCATCTGCTTGAAGAGCGAGGCAATGAACCTTGCGGTCATCATGGAACTGCCTTTGGTTGTTCTCGATGTTCAGAGGGGCGGTCCTGCAACGGGACTTCCTACCAAGAGCGAACAGACCGACCTCTTGCAAGCTCTCTTCGGAAGAAATGGTGAGAGCCCAATGCCTGTGGTTGCTGCGGCCAGTCCTACCGATTGCTTCGAAATGGCTTTTGCTGCCTCGAAGATGGCTCTCGAGCATATGACTCCAGTCATTCTGATGACCGATGCCTTTGTGGCCAACGGTTCGGCCGCTTTCAAACTTCCCGATTTGAAGAGCTATCCCACCATCCAACCTCCTTATGTTCCTGAGGAACTCAAGGGCTCTTGGACTCCTTATATGCGTAATGAGGAGGGCGTTCGCTACTGGGCTGTGCCTGGTAGGGAAGGTTTCGAACACATCTTGGGTGGTCTCGAGAAGGATGACAAGACGGGTGCCATCAGCACGAATCCAGAGAATCATGACCTCATGACTCGCAAGCGCCAAGCTAAGATTGATGCGATTCCTGTTCCTGACCTCGAAGTCTTGGGCGATAAGGAAGATGCCGAGTTGTTGATTGTCGGCTTTGGAGGGACTTACGGACACCTTCATGCTGCAATGGACGAACTGCGAGCAAAGGGAAAGAAAGTGGCTCTGGCTCACTTCCGCTACATCAATCCGCTTCCCAAGAACACTTCCGAAGTGCTCCTGAAGTACCCGAAAGTTGTGGTTGCAGAGCAGAACATGGGTCAGCTTGCAGGTTGGCTCCGCATGAAAGTCGATGGCTTCGTGCCCATGAAGTTCAATCAAGTGAAAGGACAACCGTTTGTTGTGAACGAGTTGGTCGAAGCATTCACACAGATTATCAACAAGTAAAAGGAGGACACACAATTATGGCTTATACGAATAACGATTTCAAGAAAGGACAGCCGCGTTGGTGTCCTGGTTGTGGCGACCACTTCTTCCTGGCCAGCCTTCATAAAGCAATGGCCGAGATAGGAGTCGCTCCCTCACAAACTGCCGTCATTAGCGGTATTGGTTGCTCAAGTCGTTTACCTCATTATATGGCGACTTATGGCATGAACACCATTCATGGTCGAGCAGCAGCAATTGCTACCGGTTGCAAGGTTGCCAACCCTGACTTGACCGTCTGGCAAGTTAGTGGAGATGGCGACGGACTCGCTATCGGAGGTAATCACTTCATTCATGCTAACCGCAGAAACATCAACCTGAATATGATTCTGCTGAACAATCGCATTTATGGCTTGACTAAGGGCCAGTACAGCCCCACCAGTCCTCGCGGTTTCGTCAGCAAGTCTTCTCCTTACGGAACAGTTGAAGACCCATTCCGCCCAGCCGAACTTTGCTTCGGAGCAAGAGGTCATTTCTTTGCTCGCTCGGTTGCTACCGACGCTCCTGGAACCATCGAGATTCTCAAGGCTGCCTACAATCATAAGGGAACCAGCGTTTGCGAGATTCTGCAGAACTGCGTCATCTTCAACAATGGCACCCACGATGCCGTTTACAGCAAGGAAGGTCGCGCAAAGAATGCTATCTACTTGAAGCACGGCGAGAAGATGCTCTTCGGAGAGAACAACGAGTATGGCATTGTTCAGGAAGGCTTTAACATCAAGGCCGTGAAACTTGGTGAGGAAGGTTACACAGAAGCCGACGTTCTGGTTCACGATGCGAAATGCGAGGACAATACCTTGCAGCTCAAACTCGCTGAGATGGAATGGCCCATTGCACTTGGTGTGATTCGCGATGTTGAGGCTCCTACCTACGACGAGAGCGTTTGGAGTCAGATTGAGGAAATCAAAGCGGCCAAGAAGTATCACAACTTCGCAGAACTCCTCGAAACAAACGACATTTGGGAGGTTAAGTAAATGTAGAACAAACAAACTAATTAAGTCTGATATATGAAAAACAGCTTTTTACCAATGAGGGTAGTGGGACTTTGCGCCTTCAGCCTTCTTTGTGTTCTCTGTGCTTCGGCTCAGCAGACCACTTTCCAGTTTTCCACAGCTCAGCGCGGTCCGGTTATTGGTCCGCTTCATTATGGTATCTTCTACGAGGAAATCAATCATGCTGGTGATGGAGGCATTTATGCCGAACTCATTCGCAATGGTTCGATGGAGGAAAGCAACTCGAATCCCACCTATTGGAGCAAGGTAGGAAATGCTACCCTCGGCATCTCGTCGCAGAACCTCATCAATGGTGCTCAGAAGTATGCTATGCAGCTCAATCTGACCAAAGAGGGAGATGGAGTTCGCAATACTGGTTATTGGGGTATAAACATTGTGAAGGGTCAGACCTACAAAGTCAGTTTCTGGATTCGTACAGCCGATGATTGGAATGGAAATGTGACGCTGGCTCTCGAAAACGAAGAGGGTAACGACTTGGGACATACAGTTGTGCCGGTCAACGACGCAGGTTCTTGGCTGAGATATGCCACAGAGATCACTGCCACAGGCAACTGCCAGCAAGGATATTTCGCTATCAAAGGCAGTAAGTCTGGTACGATTTACCTGGATTGTGTGAGTCTGTTCCCACCTACATTCAAAGGTCGCGAGAATGGAATGCGTATCGATTTGGCTGAGAAGCTGGCTGCTTTGCATCCGAAGTTTATGCGCTTCCCTGGTGGCTGCTATATCGAAGGCGGCAATCGTTACCAGTGGCGACATACTGTCGGACCTGTTGAAGAGCGATTGGGTATCTACAACAGTCAGTGGGGTTATCCTGTTACGAATGGAATGGGCTTCCACGAATTCCTGCAGCTGGCCGAGGACTTGGGTGCAGAGCCTATGTTTGTGGTCAATATGGGAATGGGCCATGGATGGTATCAGGACTACCAGCACATACAAGATTTCATTCAGGAGGCTCTCGATGCACTTGAGTATGCTAATGGCGACGCCTCTACTTTCTGGGGAGCTAAGCGAGTTGCAGCAGGCCATCCGGAACCTTTCGGAATGCGATTGATGGAGATTGGTAACGAGAACTACAATTACAGCTTCAACAACAATAACGACCAGAGTGACCACTATCCCGAGCGTTATCGTCAGTTCTACGATGCCATCAAAGCAAACTGGCCAGGAACAATCTGCATTGGTAATGTGGAGAGTTGGGGTACAGACAATCCCAGTTGGCGTAATGCCAATCCCGTAGATGTTGTGGACGAGCACTATTATCGTTCTCCCGATTGGTTTGCTTCCAATTACCACAAATACGACAATACCAGCCGAACCAGTCACAAGATCTACAATGGCGAATATGCTGTTACAAGCGACTGCGGTACAAATGGAACACTGAAAGCTGCTCTTGGAGAAGCCATCTATATGGCTGGAATGGAACGCAACTCCGATGTCTGCATCATGGCTTCGTATGCTCCCATCTTCAAGAACGAGAACGATGCTCAGTGGAACCCCGATATGCTGCACTATAATGCTTACACAAGCTTTGGTACACCTTCCTATTGGGCTCAGGAGATGATGGCTTCTATTGTCGGAAATCAGAACATTACCTGGACAGAATCGGGGAACACCATCAGTTCCAACGATGCACTTCTGGGTGTTGGTTCGTGGAATACGGAAGCCACCTATTCGAACATTCGCATCACTGATGCCGCGAACAATATCGTCTTCGAGCAGACAGAACCCATCACATCGCCCAGAAGTATGCAAGGAACTTATCGCACCTTCGATGTTTGCACGGGCAATTGCACCATCGAGATGGATGCGGTAAAGAATAGTGGCGACGAGGGTTTCCTCATCAACTTCGCTTTCATCGATGCTGGCAACTATGCTTGGTGGAACCTTGGAGGTTGGGGAAATGCAAGGCACGGAGTGGAACAGGCCATAAATGGTTCGAAGACGACTCTTGCAACTGCCGACGGAAACATTGTGACTGGCCGAACCTATCACATCAAGATTGTCCGCGAGGGACTTACGGCTAAATGCTACCTCGATGGCTCGCTCGTTCATACTGTTACTCTTACCGAGAAAACTGGAGAGCGCCTCTACCTTTGTGCTGCTTTGAACGAGGCTGAGGACAAAGCCATCATCAAGGTCATCAACTACAACAGCAAGGCCGTTTCTACCAACTTTACCTTCACCGATGCTACAATCGGAGGTGATGCTGAGATTCGCATCATGAGCAATGCCGACAACTATGCCGAGAACTCTTTGGCCGAGCCGGAGAAAGTTGTACCGAGGAATGAGACATTAACCCCTCAGAACGATAAAACGCTCTTGTTCGAGGTGCCGGCCTATTCGCTTTCCATCATTCAGGTTCCGCTTTCACAGGTAAGTGCGGAGGAGAAGACTCAACCGGTTAATCCACCTTCTGCTTCCGTCAACTACGACTTCGAAGACGATGCGCAGAGCTTGGGTTTTACTGATGGCAACCACGCTTTCTATACCGCTGATAACGGCTATGTCGATTTGGGAAACCAAGCGGCTCTGGCCATTGGCGAGATATTGAACGGTGGAGCCTATAGCGTCAGTCTCAATCTTTTTTTTTCGGACAGCGGTAACCTCGGCAACTATTGCTGGTCGTGGAATGTCAACAATGGCACAAGTTCCTATGCAGGACTAATCAACCAGGCCAACAACGTCAACTGGTACTTCGAGAGGAAAACCCAACCGGGTTCCGTTGCAGTCAATTCTCGCTCGGGTTTGAGTTGGAAGACTTGGCACAATGTCACCGTTACCGCAGATTCCGAAACCACAAGCATTTACATCGATGGTGTGTTGCGCCAAACAGAACCGTCGAACATCAACGCTCTTACCCTCAACGCTTCCACGAATGCTTGGATAGGTCGCAGTCCCTATACTGCCGATGCTTTGATGAGCAAGACTTTCTTCGACGACTTTGCCGTCTATGATTGCGTACTCACTCCCGCTCAGGTTCTTGCTCTTTATGAAGCTGCTGCAGCAAAGAGTACAGAGTGTCCCGCTCTCATTCCCGAACCGGATTTGGAGCCAAATGCAGAAGCGGTTTCGCTGATTGGTGATGCCGAAGAGGTGGACATCACTTCCTTGCTGAAGAACCCCAACTTCTCCAATGGCGGAAACGGATGGGAAGGAACGGTCTTTACTGCTGCTCCTGGAACGGTTGCAGAGCAATACAACAAAGTGTTCGACACCTATCAGATTCTCCACAATATGCCGATAGGTTTCTATCGTCTTAGCTGGCAGGGTTTCTATCGCAATGGCAACATAGCCAACGGCTATCTTCGTCACACTCTCGGTCAGGAAGATACTGCCGAGGTTTATGCCAACGAGAATACCACGAATCTGCTGTCCATCTACGACGCTTCGGTTCCTTACACCTACGATCCTTACAACTATCCCGATAATGTATCGACTGCCAATCAAGCTTTTCAGTCGGGTTATTATCAGCAAGAAATGATGTTCGCACTCGATGAGGTTTCCGACCTTCGCATAGGCCTTCGTCACTTCGCTCCCACTGTTTTCGACTGGGCTTGTGTGGACAACTTCAGTCTCGTTTACTTGAAGGACGATCCCACCGGAATCGGTTCAATCGAGAGAGGGGAAACCACTACGGACACTTCGATCTACAATCTTGCAGGTCAGAAGATGAGGGATAGCCAAAAAGGTAAAGGAAAGTTGCCCAAGGGCATTTATATTGTGGGAGGAAAGAAAACGGCAATCAGGTAGTTAGAATCTTCCACCGCCGCCGCCGAAGCCGCCTCCACCGCCGCCTCTAGGACCGCCACCGAAGCCGCCGCCACCACCTCGCTGGCCACCTTCGCCTCTGCCTCTACCGCCCATCATTCCTCTACCGCCAAAGCGACCAAAACGCCAGTTGGCTGAGAGCAGAACATAGCTCCTGACCATTTCGTTCTTTGTGTCGGTACGGCTTACAGCACTCACATTGCGGTTCACATCGTCGCGTTCGTCAAGGATGTCAACTGCTCGAAGACTGATTGTCAGCTGCTTGTATGGGAGGAACCTCTGGCTTATGCTGCCGTTCCAAATGAGGTGGTTCGTGTTCATTACAGCATCCGAATAGCCTCTGCGGCTTTGTTGCTCAATGTCGCTGCTGATAGTCATTCCCCAGGGGAAAGTGATGACGAAACTGCCGCCATAGTTGAAGTTGTAGTGGTCGAGGTTCGAAGCCGTAGCATTGTTGCTGCGGTTCAGGTTGTAGGTGAATCTGCCGTTCGCATTGGCTTCCACTTGGTAGCCGCTCTCCCAATCTTGTCGGAAAGTGAGTCGGAGGCGTTGGCCGAAGTTGCCGCTCCTCGTGATATTCTCCACCGTCATCTTGTCTTTGCTTCGATAGAGATAACCGATGTTCTTCGAAGAACTGAGCGACGTGTTCATGTCGAAGCGCCAATGTTTCTTGCTGTCCAGAGCCGTATTGAAGTTGTAGTTGGCCGAAGCCCTCCAGTTGCCGTTCACATTCACTGGCATAGAGACACGGCCACCCGTCACTTCGTTGTATTCCGTTCTGTTCGTAGTGCTGTTCCTCGTAGTGTTGAACTGGAGGTTGATAGCATTTGTGCGTTGGTAGTCGATGACTGTCCTGCGATACTCGAACTGAACATTCTGGGTGAAACTCGGCTTCAGTTCCGCATTACCTATACGTATATTAAGAGGGTTCGCATCGCTCAGCGTATCGGGAATCATGTCCGTAATGTTGGGCCAACCCGTATCGGCATTGTATCGGAACTCCAGTTGCTCCTGACGGCTGAACCTGTATTGGAAGTTCACTACGGGAGAGGCGTTGACCACAGTCCTTCTGAGCAGAGTGTCTATGCGGCCCTTGTGATAGTCTACCTTACTGATTTGAGGTTGCACATTTCCGCCGATGGTCAGACGATATTTCGTACGGTTGATGCGCACCTGAAGTCTCAGGTCGTGGTTCTGACCAATGTTCTTGGTGTAACTGCATTGCTGCTTGTCCTGAACCACATACTCCGAGTCGAAGAAATTGTCGTAGTTATATTGGTTCACACCCAAAATGTCGTTGTAGGGGTCGAAGATAGAGCGCACGTCCCTGTCGTTATCGCGGAAGTTGTAGCGATAGTTGTAAGTCAACTGCAGGAAAGTCTGATAGGCGATGGGCTCGCTATAACTGAAACGCGCATTGAAGTTGTAGCTGTAGTTCGAGCCGCGATTATACTGCACTTTGTGATAGACAGAGTCTTCGCCGCTAAGTGCTTGCAGCAGATAGTAATCCGTCTGCGAATAGCTGTTTCCGTTGTTGTCCGAATCGCCATAACCGCCCCCCAGATTCAGCGTAATGTTTCGTCCGGGCTTCTTCAGTCTCTTGTTGATTTGCAGAGAAGCAGAGGCGTTGATGTTCTTCGAACTGCTCCAGTTGTCGCCCAGACGGTGGTTCACACCAATCTGCTTTGCCAGAGCAGCATAGTCGGCCAGTGGAGTGGGGGAGAACTGGAAGGGGTCGTCGTTCCAGGTAGCCGATTCGTTGCCACCTTCACCATGACTTCTGCTGAAACTGAACTCAGGTCGGAACATGATGTTCCAGGTCGAGTCAGGCTTCCATTCCATTCTGTATTGGAAACCGAAGTTGCCGTTGTGGTTGCTGCTATGGTTCTTGTTAGCCGAATAGGCCGAGTTCTTCAGCTCGAAGTTCTGCGAGTTCGACTCCGAAGCGCTGCTGTTCTGACTGAAATCGCCATTCACACTACCGTTCAGCTCCAGCACTTTGTTCTCCCAGTTCATCGTGGTTCCCAGCCTCTGATTGTCGCTCAAACCGTTGCCCTGAGTATTGTTCGCACTTCCCACAAAGCTGTACTTCTCGTCACCTCGGAAGCTGTTGATGTTCAGGTTGCCGCTGTATCGGTCGTGAGTGCCGTAAGTCCCATCAGCTCTGCCAAACAGACCTTTCTTCCTATCCTTCTTGATAGCGAGGTCGAGCACTGTCCTCTCGTTTCCGTCGTCAATACCGGTTATTCGAGCCATGTCGCTCTTGCGGTCGTAAGCCTTCACCTTATCCACGATTTCGGCAGGCAAGTTCTGGAGCACCAGATTCCTGTTGTTGCCGAAGAACTCCTTGCCGTCCACCAGGATCTGACTGATATTCTTGCCGTTGAAAGTGTAGTTGCCGTTCTCGTCTTGAACTATTCCCGGCAGCTTCTTGATGAGGTCTTCCACCATCGAACCCTCGGGCAATTTGAAGGCATCCGCGTTATAGGCCACCGTATCGTCTATTACCGTCATTTCCGGCAATTTGCCCTCCACAACGGCTTCAGCCATAACCGTGGCATCCTCTCGCATCATCACATCTGCAACCTTGTAGTTGCCCGACTTCTGAGGTAGGACGAGTTTGAACTTCTGCGTCTTGAAGCCCATGAACGAAACCTGAAGGGTATAGGTGGCAGCAGGAATTCCGGGCAAGATGAACTGTCCGTTCTGCTTAGTGGTGGCGCCGGTAACCATCGAGTCGCGCTCGTTGTAGAGCTTCACAGCCGCTCCTTCCATGGGGTGCAGCTTCTCGTTCTCGTAGACAGTACCGCGGATATTAAGAAGCATCGCCTGCTTTTGCTGGGCCTGAGTCAGGGTGGTAGCAAGCAGGAGCAAAAGGCAGGCAATGTATCTTACTTTTTTACTCATCACACTATTTATGACGCCCCAACCCGCAAAAGGTTTAAAAAAGCGGCCAACTTAGCCGCCTTTTTCATACTTTTATAGCGATTAAGGATTGAGGGTTGGCTGAAATCTGACCTAGCCTTTATTCATTTTGGCTGGGAGAATGCGATCGACGATAACAAAACTTCCTTCTAAGTGGAAAACATAAAGCCAACGGCGATTATGAGAGATCATTCTGCGAGCTTTGGGATGAATGCTGAGCAATGTCTTCGAAGTGGTCCGACCAAAACAATCGGCATAAACAGAGAGCATCTTAATCTCGGCTCTCATGTTGTTCGCATAACGGATTGCGCCTTCTTCCGACAACATCGCGTCCAGAAAGGCTCGCAGGCTTGCCATATCTGCATAGGCAGCTCGGCTGATTCTTACTTCATAGACTTGCATAGTCCTCACGAACTTGCGAGACTAGCTCGTCGAAATACTCGTCGACCGAAACCGTGCTGGCCATGATGTGTTCTTTTGTGGAGACGGTTTTCGGCATAGCATGAGAGGGATTGGGCGCAGTATATGGGGCAACGGGTTCTGCTGCCATTACTGGCTCGTTTTTGATTTCGCTATAAGTTTTTCCCATATCCGTAGATTATTCTGCCTGCAAAGATACTGAAAATTTCCATTTCCCACAAAATAATCACACTGAAATCTTCCATTTCCCAACGAATTCGGGTAGATTTTATGGGGGCCGTTTCTTTTTGTTTACGTTGAGGGGGGTGCTTCTGGGGAAAGCCTGACTGAAAGCCTTGTCGAGTGCTTTGAGATGCACCTTGCGCATGCCGATGCCGAGTGCAACGGAGACGATGGCTCGGAGCAGTTCGCGGTGCTTTCGGGGAGCGAGTGCTGGGGGCGGCAGTGTGTCCATTCCGTTCAGTTTCAGCTCCTCCGTAGAGCCCCGCAGACACACCTCAAAGATATAGTCGTCCGTCGCCTTCAGCCCGAACCACGAGCGAAGGATGTTCCTGATACAGAAGCGTTTGCACTGCCCTCCGAGGAGCCGCCTCGTGCGCTCCAGCCTGAGCCAGAGCTGCACGAAACATTCCTGAGTATTTTCAATAGTAATCATAACAGAGAGTCCTTAATGACTAATGACTTAATGACTTAATGACACGCCTCCTGCACCTTTCTGTAGCCCGACTCCGTCTGCACGATGAGCCCCTGTTTCTTCCAGTTCTTCAGCATCTGCTGCACCTGGTTGTGCGAGACACTTCCCCTCTTCATCATCGCACTGAACTGAAAGGCGCTGTCGAAGTTGAACTCATAGTCCAGACATTCGAAAATGGAGTCGTTCCTCCCCGTTCGCTTGCGTTCCATCGTTCCTGCGTACTCACGACTGTTGAAGGCATATTCTATGCGTTCGCGGAAGAAGAACAGAGCGCAGTCCAGCAGATAGTTTGCCACCACATCATACGCCTCCAGAGCCTCAGGTGTCTGCGCCTTCAGGAGCATTTCCTTCCACAGCTCGGGCTTAGCCTTCATCTCCTTCTCAGCCTCCTCGAAGCCATGCTTCGCTATCAGCTCTTCAGCCACCTTGCAGAGCATGATGCAGCAGATCATGCGTTGCGCAGTCACACAGATGCGGAATCGTTGGCGGGCCCTCACTTTGTCGTCGTTCATCATCGTTTCCTGCCTGATTTGTTCCAGCCACTCGCGCCCCTTCTGCTCCAGCTTCGGAAGCACGACAGTGCCATTCATCAGCGTGAGCAAATGAGCCACCTCGCCTATTCTGTTCTTCTGCTCCTCGGTGATGACGTAGGGATTCTCTTCCAGCGGAGAGAAGGTGTTGTCGGGAGTCCGAGCCACAGCCAGACGACTCTGGAAACCATCGGTGTAGTTGTTCACCACTCGATAGAGCGCATCGGGAGTTCCGCACATCGTCACATTCCAGAGCAGTCGGTCTATGTGCACATTCACAGCATCGGCACTTCGGGCCTCTCGCTCGTACGAACTGCCGTCGTAGCTCTGTCGCAGCATCACCGAGAAATCGCTCATCGCCGTCTTCCACTTCTGCGCCACAGTGTCGGCTTCCGGAGTGAACGAGAAAGCGTGTTTGCCATCGGTGTTGGCCAGTCGCTCGGCCAAGTTCGCCACAGTGTTGTTCAGCGTCAGGATACGCACAGGCAGCTTAGGCTCCTCGGGTTGCTCCTCCTTGTTCTTCGCAGCGCGTTTCTTCCTGCGCCACTCACTCTCCTGCTCCAGATAGACCTTGTCTATCGCCTTCACCTCGCTCGTCCAAGCCTCAATCACAGGGTCGATGTTGCCCTTGCCAGAAGCGAAGTCACCGGCAATGTAACTGATCAGGTTCAGCGAATTCTTCGTGCCGTGCACATCCAGTCGGACACCCGTAGCCAATGCCCCTATGCAAGGACAAATGGCCGTCAGCGTAGGCATCGAGAGGTTCGGCCCCACAGCCTCAATCGACTCCCTCACCCCCATAGGCATCTTCGGCAAGCGGTCGTAGTACGAAGGCTCCTCGGGGATGTCCGTGTCGTCCTCGTTCTCGATGTTTTGGATAGAGTCGATCACCTCCTTCATCGCCTTGCTGATGCCCTTGGGAATCTCCTTGCAAGCGCTGTCCACAATGCCTCGCAGCTCAGCCTCGTCCAGTCCCAGTCGTGGCATAATCTTCAGCAGCAGAGCCTTGTTGTTGTCGCAGATAGAGCGCAGGTTCACCGCCAGCTGATAGAGCTTCACATTCCTCTCGCCCTCCTGCGGCTCACCCCCATTCATCTCCCACCACTTCCTTACAATATCGCAATACGGGATATTTCGATATTTAAGTGAAGAGTTAAGAGTGAAGAGTGAAGAATCCTCATTTTTCATTTTTAATTTTACATTTTTCATTTCTTCGACGACGAAGAGTTTGTCGTCGAGGAACAAGAGGTCTTCCTCGCTTGCCGTCGTCGTGAAGAACACCCTGGTAATGTCCTTCGCACCCTTGTCGTACTCCACGCCCAGCAGTTCGCTAGCCCAGCGCAGATTCTCCTCCTGACTCAGTTCCGGGCGGCGCTTGAACACCAAGTGATACCCCTTCGTGGCCGACCTTTCAAGCATCAGCAATCCAAGTTCCTCTTTCTTTTTCAGCACCAGTTCAGGAACCTTCTTCAGCCATTCTTCCTTACTGGCAGTTGTTTGCTCTCCCCCCTTGTGGGGGAGTTGGGAGGGGGGCCAGTCGATATCCATCCCAATCGTCGTACTCATTCGGGTGGAGCCCTTCAAACTTCCCGACTCGTTAGGCAGGCAGCTGTAGTTCATCTGCACCAGCATATTCTTCAGCGAGGTGTTTCCCTTCCTAATCGAAGCGACCAAGGAGATCTGTTTGCGCGAGTTTCTCAGGCTGGTGTACTGTTTTCTGGTCAGGACAGGGCGCATCACCTTCGCCCCGTCCTTATAATTAATAATGTATACGCTCATAATATTAACGTTTGAAGATTTCATGCAAGAACTTCCTTCCCTCTTCCGTCCAGACCAGGTAGCGCTCCGTGTGCCAAACGCCCATGCGGTCCCTGCGGCCATGCGTGCGCGTCTTCGCCAGAGCCATGCGGGCATAGTCGGCATAGAGCATATACTCGCCGCTCTGCCAGTAGAGCACCTGCATCCCGATGAGCCAGCGG
>JAFYNL010000013.1 GCA_017548075.1 Bacteroidaceae bacterium
AGACGTAAAAGAAACTCTCGGCAAAGCCGAGGAGAAAATGGAAGAGGCTGTGATGTACCTCGAGGAAGCTTTGGCACATATTCGTGCAGGCAAGGCTAACATCAAGATTCTGGACGGCATTCGCGTCGACAGTTATGGAAGCATGGTTCCCCTGAATCAGGTCGCTGCCATCAACACTCCCGATGCTCGTACTATTGCTATTAAACCTTGGGATAAGAGCATGTTCCGTCCCATCGAGAAGGCCATTATGGATAGCAATGTAGGCATTACGCCTGAGAACAATGGTGAGATTATTCGTCTGGGCATTCCTCCTTTGACTGAGGAGCGTCGTAAGCAACTTGCAAAGCAATGTGGCAAGGAAGGCGAGCAAGCCAAAGTGAGCATCCGCAATACTCGTCGCGAGATTATCGAAAAGCTGAAGAAGGGCATCAAGGACGGTCTTTCCGAGGACTTGGAGAAGGATGCTGAGGGCGATATGCAGAAGATGCACGACAAGTTCATCAAGAAGGTGGATGAGTTGCTTGCTGCTAAGGAGAAGGAAATCATGACCGTCTAAATGCGCGGCCTCATTGTCAGGAACACAGGTAGCTGGTACACCGTCAAAACAGACGATGGCCAGCTATTTGACTGCAAGGTAAAAGGAACCTTTCGCCTCAAGGGCATCAGGAGCACAAATCCTGTTGCAGTAGGCGATATAGTGACTATTACACCTAGTTCTGACGGACAAACTGCTTTGATTGAGGATATCGAGGACAGACGGAATTACATCATCCGAAAAGCCTCTAATCTGTCGAAGCAGAGCCACATTATAGCTGCAAATGTCGATATGGCCGCGCTTGTGGCCACTATTGCGCATCCAGAAACGAGCACGACCTTCATTGACCGCTTTCTTGCAAGTGCAGAAGCTTATCGGGTGCCTGTTCTTCTCATCTTCAACAAGACAGACCTCTATGACGAGGAAGAGTTGAGGCAAATGCATGAACTTGTCGCACTTTATCGAAGCATCGGTTATAAGTGCCTGACTTGTTCTGCTGAGAAGGGAAATGGCATCGATGAGTTGCAGGCTGAACTTATGGGCAAGACGACCTTGCTGAGCGGCAATAGTGGAGTAGGGAAGAGCACATTGCTTAACTTGCTTGTGCCCGATGCAGAAGCCAAGACGGCAGAGATCAGTGCGGCTCACGATGCAGGCATGCATACGACGACTTTCTCGCAGATGTTCTTCCTGCCTCAAGGCGGAGCACTTATCGATACTCCAGGCATCAAAGGCTTTGGCACATTCGATATGGAACGCGAAGAAGTGTCGCATTACTTCCGCGAAATATTCAAGACTTCGGCAGATTGTCGTTTCGGCAATTGCACCCACACTCACGAACCTGGTTGCGCAGTCTTGCAAGCCGTTGCAGAAGGAAAGATTGCTGAAAGCCGTTTCAACAGTTATCTCTCGATGCTCGAGGACAAGGATGAGGATAAGTACAGAGGAGCAAACTAACATTCATGAAGGAAACGCTTAATATAATAAAGGTAGGAGGCGGTGTGGTTGAGAACCAAATGTCGCTTGATTCTTTGCTCAACCAGTTCGTTTCGATGCAAGGTCGCAAAGTGCTTGTGCATGGCGGTGGCCGCTTGGCTACGTCTATGGCTGCAAGCTTAGGCATTGAAAGTCAGATGATTGGAGGGCGCCGCATTACTGATGAGAAGATGCTCGAGGTTGTGACGATGGTCTATGGCGGTTTGGTCAACAAGAACATTGTGGCAGGATTGCAGGCAAAAGGCGTGAAAGCAATTGGCTTGACTGGTGCCGATGGCGATATCATTCGCAGTCATAAGCGGCCTTTGAAGCGCGTCAAAATGGATGACGGAACTGAGCAAATGATCGATTTCGGCTTTGTTGGCGATGTGGATAAAGTCGATGCCAAGTTGCTTTCGGAACTCATCGAAGGCGGTTCTGTGCCTGTGATTGCTCCGCTTACCCATGATGGAGAGGGTCACATCCTCAACACAAATGCCGACACAATTGCATCTTCTGTGGCTTGTGCCCTTGCCGAGTATTATGACGTCACTCTGACTTTCTGTTTCGAGAAAGCGGGAGTGCTTAGGGATGCGGACGATGAGAATAGCGTAATTCCATCTATCAACGAGGAACTGTTTAAGAAACTTATTGATGAAGGCATTGTTTCAGGAGGTATGATTCCGAAGCTTGAGAATGCCTTCGATGCCCTTCATCGAGGCGTGCGGCAAGTTGTTATCACTCAAGCAGATAACATCGATGGCTCGCGAGGCACAACAATAAAAGAAAGATAATTTGCTCAGGGCTGTAACATTTACGGCCCTGAATCGTCTAGTTAAGTAGAGAGATGGAGAACATCAGCTTCCGAACCACCGTTTTGCCGTTGAGCGACAGGCTCTTTCGTCTTGCTCTTCGCATTACGATGAATAGGGCAGAGGCCGAAGATGTGGTGCAGGATACACTCCTGAAAGTGTGGGAGCATCGCAACGAATGGGAGCAGATAAACAATCTCGAAGCGTTCGCAATAGCGACTTGCAGAAATCGTGCTCTTGACATCGTAAAAAGAGCTGGTCGTAAGACCGAGAATCTCGATGAAATGGCACATTTTAGCAGCCAAACGCCTCATGAACAACTGGAGGCTAACGAGCAAATTTCTCTCGTTCGAAGGCTCGTGGATGAGTTGCCGGAAGTGCAACGAACCATTATGTTGCTTCGAGACATTGAGGGCAAGACCTATCAGGAGATAGCCGAGATGCTGGACATCAATGAAACGCAAGTGAAGGTCTATCTGCATCGAGCCCGAACAAAGATAAAGGAAAAACTGAAGAATGGACTATAAATACATAGAACAACTTTTGGAGCGTTACTGGGAATGCCAGACTACACTCGAGGAGGAGGCAATTCTGCGCACTTTCTTCCGTCAGGAAGATGTGCCTGCAAGTTTGCTTCCTTACCGCCAACTCTTCATTGAAGAGGATGAAATGGCGGAAGAGCATCTGAGCAAGGACTTCCAGAACAAGATGCTTCGTCTGGTTGGAGAAGAAGTTCCCGTTCAGGTCTGCAAGGCTCGCAAAGTGACCTTTATGCGTCGCTGTCGTCCTTTCTACAGAGCAGCCGGACTCATCGCAATCCTGCTTACCATCGGCAATGCAGCTCATCAGAGCTTCACCGACGATGATGCAGTTCAAGAACCTCAGATGGCAGAGAACATTCCGATAGACAGTCTGCACCAAATTACCATCGGTCAGCCTGAGCAACAGTCGGCCGAACTCACATCACAACCCATCGATACACTCGATGTTTTCCCAAGATAATCATTTTCTTCACAGAAGTAAATAGCTTATTAAAACAATCAATTCTCTCAAAACAACTAATGACTAGAAAAGGAGCAGCCGTGATGGTTGCTCCTTTTTTCTTTTCTCATCAAAGCAAGCGGATGCTATGCTTTTCTGCCTTGAAGCCAATAGCCGAGCAGATAGAGAATGCCGACACTCATGACGAGAACGGCTCCAACCTGACCGATTGCGTCGCTGGCAAAGCCCATCAGAAGCGGGAAGATTGTGCCGCCGAAGATGCCCATAATGAGCAAACCCGAGACTTCGTTCTTCTTCTCTGGAGCGGCTTGCAAGGCTCTCGCAAAGACGATGCTGAAGGGATTTCCGTTGCCGAAGCCCATCAAAGCCACACTCGCATAGATGGTAGTGGTGTCGTGACCGAAGATGAGACCAAGGGCGGCCAGTACCATCAGCAAAACACTCAAGAGCAGGAAAGTCCAGTCCTTCAGGTAGTTCATGATGAAACTGCCCGAGAAACTGCCTATCGCCTTGGCTATGAAGTAGATAGTGCAAACGAAAGCAGCTTTATCGAGATCCATCCCAACTCGTTCCATCAGAATCTTCGGAGCCGTTACACTTGTTCCCACATCAATGCCAACATGACAGATGATGGCGAGGAAGCAGAAGAGAATGAAGGGTTCCTTGAGCAAGGCAAAACAATCGGCAAACTGCTGACCTACAGGCTTTTGTTCTTGTGTGGCTGGTTCCTCTGTAATGCGAGTTCCGAAAAGCAAAAGGGTAGCCAAGATGCCCACGCCTAAGTAGATGGGATAGAGCGCTTTCCAACCCAAACCAAAGGCGTTTGTGGTTGCTCCCCATGAAGCGATGATGGGAGCCAGGAACGAAGCAATGCTCTTGATGAATTGCCCGAAAGTCAGGGTGCTGGCAGAAGCGCCGCCCTTCATCACACTATCCACAAGCGGATTGAGCGAAGTCTGCATGATGGCGTTACCAATTCCCAAAAGCGAGAAGGAGAGGAGCAGCATGGTGAAATCGAGTGTGAGCACAGGAATCACCATTGCCGCAAGCGTCATTACAAGACTCAGCAGGACTGTATTCTTGCGTCCTATCTTGTTCATCAGCAAACTTGTGGGAATGCTGAAGATGAGGAACCACAGGAAAACGAGCGAGGGAAGGGTGTTCGCCATCGAATCGGAAAGACTCAAATCGGCCTTCACATAGTTGCTGGCTATGCCTACCATATCCACGAATCCCATCGCGAAGAAGCATAGCATTACGGGAATAAGTTTCTTGTTCATTTGCCTAACTGATTAAGTGCGAAGTTGTAAGCGCCAAGGTTGATGGCTTTGCTTGCTCCCAGTTCAGAGATTGTGACGGCCACTTTTCGCTGAGCACAATAGAGCACCTTCTTGTTGGTATGAGGCACATCCACGTAAACGTCCTTGTCTTCGAGGAAAGCGGCCCTTTGCTCTGGGTCTTCGAAGTTGTAAACCTCCGACTGCAGAGTTGGGAGCAGATTGCCCGAGAAAGTGCCGACAGGACGGTTGAATTCTTCCATCATGCCAGGCAGGATCCACTTAGAGTTGTGCGACAAACCGCCGCCAATAACCACGATTCCATCGACAATATTGAGTACATTCACCAGAGCTGCAGCCGTGACTTGACCGAGTTGGCGGAAGCTTTCCTGAGCGGCTTTCATGTTGCCTGGACGAGTACCATTTGCAATGTCGCCGATGTCCTTGGGAGTGAGGTCGCCAATCTCTTCGTGCGACATCTCGGCATACACTCTGCGGACGGCTCGGATGCTGACACTTTCCTCTGCAATGACGAAGGGATACATGCCGTTTCGCATGCACCAAACATCGCCGCCACAACTGTTGTCGCCAGTCAGCAAGACTTTGTCAATCACCACTCCGCCACCAAAACCAGTGCCGAGAGTAATGCCGACCAGATTCTTGTAGCGACGCTTGCAACCAGCCTCTTCGAGAGCCTTGTTGACGCGAGGAAGGGCACCTGCCAAAGCCTCGCCATAAGCGAAGAGGTTGCCGTCGTTGTTCACATACACAGGAATCTGGAAAACGCTTTCCAGATAGGGACCGAGCGCCACTCCGCCGCGGAAAGAGGGGAAGTTGGGAAGGTCGCCGATGACGCCTCTCACATAGTCGGCAGGACCTGGGAAAGCGAAACTGATGGCAACGGGCTCGGCATCGAGTTTTTCCTTGACTGTTGTGAAGCCCTGCACAAGCGTTGCCAGACAGCCCTCAGTATCGTTGGTTACGGCTTTCAAGCGCACAGGTTCCACAATCTCCTGATTGTCACAAATTGCTGAGAACACGAAGTTCGTTCCGCCTGCATCAAGCGTCAGCACAATTTTCTTGTCTTTACTCATAGTTGTTTAGTTTTTTGATTATGTTGTTGTCCTTATGTAAGCTTTGATTGTCATGCACTCGCCTTTGAGGGGTTTGATGGTATAGCGACCTATACAAGCTGGGATGATGAAAGTCTCGGCATAGTGCACCTCGAAGGGTTCGAACTTGCCTTCGGGACTTTCGATGAGGGCTGCCTCACCATCCACGAGGTTGAGGACGTTCACGCCGCCGTTGGTGTTGTGTTCTACGGGACGAGAGAAGGTGTGGCGGCGCGTCTCGATGAACTCGTTCGGGTGCAGTCCAGTTCGCTCTTCCTTAATGCCGTTCTCGTCGCTCAGCACCTCGAAATGATTGGCGATTTCGGCTTTCACGAAGGGAGTTGTGCGTTCCCATTGGATGACGAATTTGCCTCGCTCTACATTGATGGGACGCGGTTTGCCGTCGAGTCCGAGTCGTGCCCAGTCCCACAACTTGAAGGTGAAGATGCTGGGCGTTGAGCTGATTTCGAGCACCATACTGTTTGCGCCGGAGCAATGAATCGTGCCGGCAGGAATGAGGTAGTGGTCGTGCTTCTTGGCGGGCAGTTTGTTGACGTACTTTTCTGCATCGAAGAGGATTTCTCCCCTTTGTGCAGCTCGCAAGTCCTCAATCATCTGCACCTTGTCCACGCCTTCCTTCAAGCCCAGATAGACCACCGCATCCTCGCCTGCATCGAGCAGATAGTAGCTTTCGTCCTGGGTATATGGCAGCCCGAACTCCTTCTGTGCGAACTCGTTAGTGGGATGAACCTGCAGACTGAGATTGCCGCCTCCAATGGTATCGAGGAAGTCGAAACGGATGGGGAAACTCTTGCCGAAGCGAGCCCAGACCTGCTGCCCGAGCAACTCGCGGCTATGAGCCAGCACGACATCTTGCGAAGGCAGTTCGAAGAGAGTGCCCTCAGCCTCCAGATAGAGACTGTTTTCTTCAGGCACGCAGTCGAAGCACCAACCATAGTTCTGCTCCTCTCTTGGCAAATCACAGACCTCTTTCATCCATTGCCCGCCCCAAGGCGCAGGGTCGAAGAAGGGCACCACTCGGAAAGGTTTGTGAGCCGTCCGCTCCAATCCTTGCCACATCTGAGCGTCAGTAATCATCTTGGGCTCGTCGCGGCGATTTGAGTCGATCCAGAACTGGATGCGCCCCTCTTGCATCAGCTCGTCCTTGTAGCGGTCTATGATGTTCCAGTCGTTGAAGTAGCCGCGCTTGTATTGCACCGACGGACTGTCCTCGTGGTTGTCGATTCCCAGCGCCTTCACTTCGTGCCTGCGGAAGCGTTGCTGAATCTCCCAACGCGCCATATCGGCGTAAACTATTAAACATTGAACATTGAAAATTGACAATTTTTCTGCGACGAAAGCTGCTCCAGTGCCTATAATAATATGATTATTTAACTTTGAACTTTGAACTTTGAACTATCAAAATATTCGTTCAAACGAATATTGGAGAGGTATCCGAACAGCACATCATCGGTCATGAATCGCTCTGTCAGTTGTCGGATTTCGGCTTCCGGACGCATCAAATCGCGTGTATTGATAATCTTTCGGCCTGTTTTTGCAAAAGCTTCAAGGAAATCTTCCTCGTAAGTGCCCGGGTAGAGGTCGATGGCCCAAACAGGTTCGTCCGCCCAAGCCTCGGAAAGTACCTTAATTATTTTGTCCCAACCGCAAACAATCTTGCCTTCAATATGCGTACTTGGCTGTTTATCGTAATTAGATTTCCTCATAAATAGTGTAATTCTTTGGCAAATTTACGCAATATAATCCAAAATGCCAAAACTTAGCTCAGGTTAATTGCGATTTTAACGTGCTACGATTGCAAACTTAACGAGTTAAGTCTGGCAATTTAGCGTGTTACATTTTTGTTCCATCTTGCAAAAATCGCCCATTTCATCGAGAATTTTGGCATTTTTTTTATGGCGTTTTGTCCAATCGCCTAATTTCCTGCATGGCATAACAAATTTCCCCTTTTCAAAAGTCTGCTTAAAATAAAATTAATTTTCTTTGAAAAATAATTATAGAATAATTTGGATATTTCAGAAAAATGTCGTATCTTTGCACTCAGAAACTAAAACAAAACCAAAGATATGAAAAAAGGTATTCTAAGTCTTATTGTTGCGTTTGTTTGCATGGCAGTGAATGCGCAGACAAGCATTACGCCTGAGGTGCTCAAGAAGTTGGAAGGCAGCTATACTGGAACTCCTGCAGAGAAAGCGCTTCGCAATGCCATCAGCAACGTCGGCATCGCCAAGATGGCCATCAATCAGGAGAATGTGGGTGCTAAGGACAAGAACTTCGGCATCGAGATAAAGAACACGGGCATTACCGACCAGAAGAGCAGTGGCCGTTGCTGGCTCTTTACGGGACTTAATGTGCTGAGAGGTAGGGCGATGAAGAAGCTCGACACGAAGAACCTCGTCCTCAGTCAGTGCTACCTCTTCTTCTACGACCAGCTGGAGAAGAGCAACCTCTTCCTGCAAGGCATTATCGACACTCGCAAACAGCCTGTTGACAGCGAGATGGTGCGTTGGCTCTTCCAGCATCCGCTCTCCGATGGCGGCACTTATACTGGCGTGGCCGACTTGGCTACCAAGTATGGCGTAATCCCTGCCGACATCATGCCCGAAACCTACGTCAGCAACAGTACGAGCGAGTTCTGCGGCCACCTAAAAAGGAAGCTTCGCGAGTTCGGCATTACCCTTCGCGAAAAGAGCGAGGCTGGTATGAGCGAGAAGCAGCTCGAAGCTTTGAAAGTGGAGCAACTCGGCACCGTCTATAAGATGCTTGTGATGGCCTATGGCGTGCCTCCTACAGAGTTTACCTGGAAGGACAAGACCTACACTCCGCAGGAGTTCTTCAAGACCTATTGCATCGAGGAAGGCGAAGACCTCAATAAGGACTATGTGATGCTGATGAACGACCCCAGCAGGCCTTACAACAAGGTCTATGAGATTGATTACGACCGCCATGTCTATGATGGCCACAACTGGCTCTACGTCAACATCCCCATCGAAGACCTTGAGAGCATTGCCATCGCTTCCCTGAAGGACAGTTGCCAGATCTATTTCAGTTGCGATGTAAATAAGTTCCTCGACCGCAGTACAGGCATAGCCGACCTCCAGAACTTCGACTACGGAAGCCTTCTCGGAACCACTTTCGGCATGAACAAGAAGCAGCGCATCCAGACCTTCGACAGCGGAAGCACCCATGCAATGACTTTGATGGCTGTGGACCTCGACGGCGAAGGCAAGGCGAAGAAGTGGAAGGTGGAGAACAGCTGGGGCTCCGATAGCGGCGCAAACGGCTACATCATTATGACCGACGAATGGTTCCGCGAGTATATGTTCCGCATCGTGGCAAACCGTCGCTATTGCCCCGAATCCGTCCTCGACTTGCTGAAGCAGAAGCCAGTCCGTCTGCCCGCTTGGGACCCAATGTTTCAAAGTGAAGAGTGAAGAGTAAAGAGTGAAGAATTGATATGGAAACAACCAGACAAAACAAGATAGCTCGCCTCATTCAAAAGGAGTTGAGCGACATCTTTCAGAAGCAGACAAGTGCGATGAGAGGCGTTCTGGTGAGCGTGAGTACTTGCCGCATCAGTCCCGATTTGAGTGTTTGTCGCGTCTATCTCAGCGTCTTCCCAAGCGAGAAGGCACAGGAGATTGTGCAGAACATCAATGCCAACCAGAAGCAAGTTCGCTTCGACCTTGGCACAAGAGTGGGCAAGCAGTTGCGCATCATCCCCGAACTCAAGTTCTTCATCGACGACAGCCTCGACTACGTCGAACACATTGACGAACTCCTGAAACAGTGAACTACGAACTCTTCATAGCAAGAAGGTACCTTTTCGCCAAGAAGAGTCATCATGCCATCAACATCATTAGTGGCATTTCGGTGCTTGGTGTAGCCGTCGCAACAATGGCGATGGTGGTCACTTTGAGCGTGTTCAATGGCTTCCAAGACCTTGTGGCTGACCTCTTTACAGCCTTCGATCCCGAGTTGCTCGTCACACCCAAAGACGGCCAGACCATCAGCGCGAAAGATCCTGCTCTCCTGCAACTCAAGAAGAGCGATGCGGTGGAGGCCTATACGCCAGTGCTCGAAGGGCAGGCTCTCGTTGTGGAGGGCGGCAAGCAACAAGTCGTCACCATCAAAGGCGTTGCCGACAATATCACGAAGCAAGGTCACATTGAGGACATTCTTTATGGCGACGGGCATTTCTGCCTTCATGCCGACATCCTCGAATATGGCGTTCTCGGCATACAATTGGCTCAGCAACTGGGACTTCCGGCCTTCTTCGAGAACCCGTTGCAAGTCTATGCTCCGAAGCCTGGAGAAAGGGTGAACATCGGCAATCCGCTCTCCTCGTTCAATCACGACGAATTGCAGAGTCCAGGCGTTGTTTTTATGGTTCGGCAGGCAAAGTACGACGCAAACTACATCCTCACAAGTCTTGGCTTTGCCCAGCGCCTTTTCGACAGAGAGGGAAAGCTTTCTTCTGTGGAACTGAAACTGAAGAACGGAAGCGATTCTAATGTGAAGAAGGTCAAGCAACAACTGCAGGCTCAGCTGGGAGAGCGCTTCAAAGTGCAGGACCGCTACGAGCAACAGAACGATGTCTTTCGTGTAATGCGAATAGAGAAACTCATTTCCTACGTCTTCCTCTCCTTTATTCTTCTAGTGGCTTGCTTCAATATCATCGGCTCGCTCTCGATGTTGATGATAGACAAAAGGCAAGATATTCAGACACTTCGAAGTCTTGGAGCAACCGATTCGCAGATTTGTACTGTCTTCCGACTCGAAGGTCACATCATCAGCCTGGCAGGAGCTTTGCTGGGCTTGGTGCTTGGTGTGACGCTTTGCTGGGTTCAACAGAAGTACGGCCTTGTAACGATGGGCGATAGCGAAGGCAGTTTCATAATCGAGACTTATCCTGTCAGTGTCTATTGGACCGATATCATCTTGATTCTCGTAACCGTTCTCGCCGTTGGTTGGCTCGCGATATGGTACCCAGTTCGCTACCTTTCGAGAACCTTGCTGAAATAAAATGTCGTCAACAGCATATCCTTTTGCCCGTCCGCTTTATGTGATGGCCAAGCCTGCAGGGCCGCTCTGCAATCTTCGTTGCAAGTATTGTTATTACTTGGAGAAGCAGCATCTTTCGGAGCATCAAAAGGGTGGAATGACCGACAAACTGCTTGAACTTTACATTCACGACTACATCCAATTGCAACAGACTCCCGATGTGCTCTTCACTTGGCACGGGGGCGAGCCGATGATTAAGCCGCTCAGTTTCTATCGGCAAGCAGTCAGGCTTCAGCAGTATTATGGTCGAGGCAAGCGAATCAGCAACAGTATTCAGACGAACGGACTCTTTCTGACGCCAGAATGGTGCCAGTTCCTTCACGATGAAGGCTGGCTTGTTGGCATCAGTATCGACGGAACGAAAGAGCAACATGATGCCTATCGCCTCGATGTTCACGGCGAAGGGACTTGGGAAAGAGTTGTCGAGAGCATTAAGATGCTGAACGACTATGGTGTGGAATGGAATGCTATGGCGACGGCGAACCACTATAATTGCCAAGATCCGATCAGCTTCTATCACTTCTTTCGCGATGAATTGAAGTGCAAATATCTGCAGATAAGTCCTGTTGTAGAGCGCATTCGAGAGCATAGCGACGGTCGACATTTGGCACAAGTCTTCGACGAGGATTGTCCCATAGCACCTTTCAGCATTCGCCCAGAAGAGTGGGGAAAGTTTATGTGTGCCATTTTCGATGATTGGGTGAAGCATGATGTTGGCGAAATGTTTGTGCAGCTTTTCGATGCGACTTTGGCAGGCTGGTTGGGCGAGGCTCCTGGAGTTTGCGTTTATGCTGAGGAATGTGGTCATGCAGCAGTAATGGAGCAAAACGGCGATGTGTATTCATGCGACCATTTTGTCTTTCCTCAATATAAGTTGGGAAACATCCGAACACATGGCCTTCCACAGATGCTTTATGGCACCAAGCAGAATCGTTTCAGCCGATTGAAGAAGGAGGCTCTTCCTCGACAATGCCGTGAGTGTCAATGGCTTAAGGCCTGTCACGGCGAATGTCCTCGATTGCGTTTCCTCAAAACTGCCGATGGCGAACCAGGACTCAATTATCTTTGTGCCGGTTACCGCATTTTCTTCCAACATGTAGCTCCTTATATGGATTATATGATGCAGGAACTCCTTGCAGGAAGACCTGCTAGCGGTGTAATGTTGCTCTTTTGATATTTTCTTTGCACTTTTCTTGTTTCTCTGAACAAAAAAGTGTAATTTTGTGGCGCGAAAAACACGAAAGTATAGAATTTTTACCTTAAAGCCTAAATAAAAAGTATGACAGACAAAGTGATTACAGAAATTACGCCATTAGGAGAGAAGGACTGTTTCCTAATGGTTGACCGAGACAAAGATGCATTCACTTATCCTCTTCATAAACATGAAGAGATGGAGCTGAATTTCGTTGAGCATTGTGATGGGGCTCGCCGTATTGTGGGCGACAGCATCGAAGTGCTCGGCAAGTACGACCTCGTGCTTGTAGGAAGCGGATTGGAGCATATGTGGGACCAGTACGATTGTCAGAGTCACTCCATCCACGAGATTACCATTCAGTTTCCACCTGATTTGCTTGGCGAACAGTTCCTTCAGAAGAACCAGCTGAGCAGCCTTCGTGCCCTCTTCGAGAATGCTAAGCGAGGCGTTGCCTTCGAGCTTCCCGCCATTATGGAGTTGTATGGAAAGCTGACGGCCATCACTTCGGCTCAGCCCGGCTTCTATCGCATGCTCTCCCTGCTCGAGATTCTCTATGAACTCTCCCTGCAGGACAATTATCATCTGTTGGCAAGTAAGACGTTTGCCAACGTAAAGAATCAGCCTGAAAGCCGTCGAGTTCGTGCCGTAGAAGAGCACATCGACCAAAACTTCAAGAAGGAGATTCGACTGAAGACGCTTGCCGATATTGCAGGCATGACGCCAGCCGCTTTCTCTCGTTTCTTCCGTACTCGGACTGGAAAGACTGTCAGCGACTACATCATCGACATTCGCCTCGGCTATGCAGCCCGTTTGCTCGTCGATACTCACACCAGCGTGGCAGAGATTTGCTATAGTTGCGGATTCAACAATATCAGCAACTTCAACCGCATCTTCAAAAAGAAGAAAGGCTGCTCTCCCACAGCTTTCCGCGACAACTACCATAAGAGCAAAATCATCATTTAAAGCCTCACCCCAGCCCTCTCCAGAAGAGAGGGAGATGTAAAAAGCAAAAGTCATGAAACGCCTCCTGAGTCTCCTCGCAACGACTGCAGTGTTGTTGCTCATCAACTGCAGTGATGTTGGCCAACGTAACACGTTAACTTTCGTAACAACCCACGAAGGGAAATTCTATCGAGGCAGCGAGGAGTATAAGTTTATCGGGGCGAACTTCTGGTTTGGCGCAGTCTTGGCTTCCGAAGGTCAAGGTGGCGACAGAGACCGTCTGCAGAAAGAACTTGATTTGATGCAGGAAGTGGGCATTACCAATGTGCGCGTCCTTGCTTCTGGCGAAGGGCCAGATACGGTGGCTTCGCACGTTCTCCCAGTCCTCCAGACTGAGCCTGGCGTCTATAACGATACGCTTCTTCGGGGCTTGGACTACCTTCTTGCAGAACTCGAGAAACGCGAAATGACCGCCGTTCTCTTCCTGAACAACTCTTGGGAATGGAGTGGGGGATATGGCGCTTATCTTGAGTGGGCAGGTTGCGGACCGGTTCCCGATTGGTCGGATTGGGATGTGGCTCAGCGTTACCATTGCCAATTCGTCAAGAACGATAGTGCAAAAGCAATGGCTGAGCGGCATGTTCGCTTCATCGTTTCTCGCACCAATACCGTTACAGGCAAGCCTTATTCGGAGTCGCCAGCCATTATGGCTTGGGAACTCGCTAATGAACCTCGAGCCTTTGCAAGAGATTCTGTGACGAAGGCTTGTTTTGCAGAGTGGATTGAGACACAGGCAAAACTCATCAAGAGCCTCGATCCTAACCATTTGGTCACAACTGGAAGCGAAGGAATTGTTGGTTGTGAGGAAGATGCAGACCTTTTCCATCAGGTTCATGCTTTCCCCGAGATTGACTATATCTGCATCCACATCTGGCCCTACAACTGGCATTGGCTCGGTCCTGCAAGCGGTCCGCTCGAGGTCGGCCTTGCTCAGAATGGCGAATCTTCTCCGTTGGATAGTGTGCCAAATGCAGCCCGTCAGACTCGAAGGTATTTGGATCTTTGCCATGAGGCTGTGAAGGATTTGAACAAGCCAATGGTTTTGGAAGAGTTCGGCTATCCTCGCGACAGCTATCTTATCGAGCCAGGCTCTCCAACTATGGGGCGAGACATCTATTATGAATATGTTTTCGGCTTGCTCAAGGATAGCGGAAAACTGCAAGGATGCTGCTTCTGGGCTTGGGGAGGTTTTGCTCAACCTCAGCATCGGCGCTGGCAAAGATGGGATGATTATGTAGGCGATCCAGCTCAAGAGGAACAGGGACTCAATGCAGTCTTCTCGTCTGACACAACCACGCTCGACATCATCAGTCAAGCCTCAGAAGCACTCAATAAGTAGGATGAAAAGCCAGATACGATACCTCCTAGTTCTTGCATTATTGCTTTTAGGGGGTATTCTGTATGCTGAGGCACAAAGCCAGACCATTCTCAACAAGAAAAGCGTGAATGTGGAGCGCTGGATTACCTCTCAGTTTGCGAAAGGTAAGACGCCTCCATTCTCTTTCTTTTATGGCGGCAAACCTTCCGAAACATTCCTGAAAACTTGTAAACACACCATTTCTCGGCTGCCATCAGAAGAGAATCAGGTTCGCTATTTGGTGAGCTATGCCGACAAAGAAACGGGACTGAAGGTAGAGTGCGAAGTGACTGGATGGAAGGACTTTGGAGTTGTGGAATGGGTGCTGAGATTTGAAAACCAATCGCAA
>JAFYNL010000014.1 GCA_017548075.1 Bacteroidaceae bacterium
AAAAAGACGAGCTAAGAACAATTATTTTCTTCATTATTTTGCTCAATTATAAAATATTTTTGTACCTTTGCACTCGGATTCAATTAAAAACCTAAGTTTAGGAAGCTAAAAAATGAAGTTAAATAGGGAGATACGCCAGCATTATCAGCTGGAAGTTAAACACTGCGCACTGCTCGACAGCATGGAATGCCGAGTACGTCGATGGTGTAGCCTGATTTGACTTCAATTAGCGCAGTGAGTTAACTTTTTGCGCTCCGGTTTGTGTGTCAAGCACAGGCGGAGCTATTTTTAATTCCCTCCTTTACTTCAGAAAATTCATTGTATTATTATTTAAGGATTAAAAAGATGAAAGAAAACATCCCTTACAAGATTTATTTGAGTGAGCAAGAAATGCCGACTCAATGGTATAATGTACGTGCAGACATGAAGGTTAAGCCTGCACCGTTATTGAATCCTGGCACAGGTCAGCCCCTTACTGCGGCTGAGATGGAGCCGATTTTCTGTAAAGAACTCGTAAAGCAAGAGCTTGACAACGATACAAAGTGGTTCGACATCCCCGAAGAAGTCCTGAACTTCTACAAGATGTTCCGCCCAAGTCCTCTCGTTCATGCGAAGTTCTTGGAAAAGGCACTCGATACGCCTGCCAAGATATTCTATAAGTTCGAGGGCAACAACACCAGCGGCTCCCACAAGTTGAACTCTGCCATTGCTCAGGCTTACTATGCCAAGAAGCAAGGCCTGAAGGGCGTTACCACCGAGACGGGCGCAGGACAATGGGGTACGGCTCTGAGTATGGCTTGCCAGTATTTCGGACTCGATTGCAAGGTTTATATGGTGAAGTGTTCTTATGAACAGAAGCCTTTCCGCCGCGAAGTCATCCGTACTTATGGTGCAAGCATCATCCCCTCTCCCAGCGACACCACTCAGGTTGGCCGCAAGATATTGGCTGAGTTCCCAGGCACGACAGGTTCTCTCGGTTGCGCTATCTCTGAGGCAGTGGAGGTTGCAGTGACCAACGAAGGCTATCGCTATGAGTTGGGCAGCGTGCTCAATCAGGTTCTGCTGCACCAGAGCGTTATCGGTCTTGAAGCGCAGGCAGCCCTCAAGAAGTACGGCATCAAGCCCGACATCCTCATCGGTTGTACTGGTGGCGGCAGCAACCTCGGAGGCTTTGCTGCTCCCTTCCTGGGCGAGATTCTGAGAGGCGAGGCAAACTACAAGATTATCGGTGCTGAACCTGCTTCTTGTCCCAGCTTCACTCGCGGCATCTACGCTTACGACTTCTGCGACACAGGTTGCATTTGTCCTCTTGCTAAGATGTACACCATCGGCAGTCAGTTCATTCCTTCTGCCAACCACGCGGGCGGACTTCGCTTCCACGGCATGAGTCCTATCCTCTCCGAACTCTACGACGAAGGCCTCTTCGAGGCACGCGCTTACGAACAGACTTCAGTCTTCGAGGCAGCAGAAATCTTTGCTCGCGCAGAAGGAACGCTTCCCGCTCCCGAGAGCAGTCATGCTATCCGCGCAGCTATCGACGAAGCCCTTAAATGCAAGGAGACAGGCGAAGAGAAGGTAATCGTTTTCAACCTTTCAGGCACAGGTTATTTCGACCTCTATGCCTACATGGCTTACAACGACAACACTATGACCGACTACATCCCCACCGACGAGGAAATCAAAGCCGCTCTCGCAAAGTTGCCAAAAGTTTAATGAACCAACCTCACTAAGAGGAATAAATAACGCCGCAAGTTAAGAGAAAAATCTTAGCCTGCGGCGTTTGTAATCTTAACACGTTATGTTTGCGAATGACACTAGTGTAGTTTGACATCAACACTGGGGTCTATAGGAACTTACGGACGATGTCTTCGGTCTTGTCCCAAAGCTCTTGCATTTGCTTGTGGTGGAAGTACTTATCGCCAACGTCGATAATGCGGTTCGAGCGATTAAACGTTCCAGTCTGACCGGCTTTGTCTTCGTCCAATAAGAGGCGAATAGCTGTGTCGGCTCCTTGTCGAGGAGTGCGGATGAGGGGACGGAAGAAGATGTCGGCCAAGAAATCGACGATGGGAATATGCATACGGATAATGTTCGTCGAAACCATCCAAGGGTCGGCCGCATTTACAGTTATGCCTTTGTCCTTCAGGAGGTTGGCGAGGTAGAAAGTAAACAGAGTTATCGCCAGTTTCGTGTTGCAATAGATGTGGATGCGGTGGAAACTCTTCTTCCTGCCACGAGTAAAGAACTCGGGGAAGTCCAAACGTCCCATCCAATAAGTCAGCGAAGCCATATTCACAATGCGACTCCCCTCCCCCATCAAAGGCAGCAGAAGTCGAGTAAGCAGATACGGGCCAACATAGTTTACACTTACAGTGTGTTCGATGTTATCAGGCGTAAGATGGAAATGCGTTTGTATCGTTCCGGCGTTGTTCATCAGGAGGTCAAGATGGTCGAAACGCTCCTTTATTTCGTCTGCAAAACGTCGAACGTCACTGAGGTTAGCGAGTTCCATTCCCATCATCTCGACATTCTCGTTCCCAGTCTCTTGAATAATTTCCAGTCTCTTCTCCTCTGCCGCATCAGGATGATGGCAGGCCATGATAGTGTGAAATCCCTTGCCAGCTACGGCCTTTGCTTCTTCGAAGCCCATACCTGTGCCGGCTCCTGTAATGATAGCAACCTTCATGCGTTCTGTTCCTTTTCTATTCGTTCTATTTCTTTTACCACATCCTCTGGAAGCGGCTCTTCAAGGTGTTGATGGCAAGCCATTTCCAAGGTGTACATCCTACCAATGCAATAGTTACTATGCTTGCAACCGCAACGATGATGGGGATCTTTCTTGAGTTTGTTCACGAAGTCGGGTTCATTAAGCAGGCTGCGAGCCATCTGAACGGCTTCAAATCCGTATCCCAAAACCTCGTTAATCTTGTCGCCACATACCAAGCCTCCAACATAGATGAACTTCATGTCGGGCAAGGCCTGACGGAACTTCAAGGCATCTTCTAGGAAAAAGGCTTCCTTGTAAGAAACAGGCTTCGTCATGATGTTCTTTACGATTGGTTTGCACGAACGAATGCTATACTTGAGCCAAGGCTTGTCCATATAGTGCGTCATCGTCTGCAAAGGCAGTTCGCCTCGCATAACATACATCGGCGTAGCGCTTACCAAACCGCCACTCAGGACCAGAGCATGAACACCAAGCTCCTGCAATCTGCGAGCAACAGGAATGCTGTGCTCTTCAAGGGAAACGCCGTTCTTCAGGCCGTCTCGCATATTCATTTTGCAGACCACAGCCATATCGTCCTTCGCTGCCTTCATGACTTCCTCCAAACAAAGCGTCATAAAACGCATTCTGTTCTCAAGCGAACCGCCGTACTCATCCTTGCGATGATTGAAGTAAGGGTTGAGGAATTGGTCGATGAGATAGCCATGACCGCAATGAATTTCCACCTCGTCGAAGCCTGCTTCTCGAGCAAGATTGACTGCCTCGCCGAACTTCTTTGCCAACTCTGGCAGTTCGTCTTTGCGAAGACCTCGAACGATGGTGGGGCTATAGAGATTGAAACCTGTGGAAGCACCCACGGGAATGCAACCGCAAATGGCTTTGTGACTCATGTTGCCGCAATGCCCCAACTGAATACCAGCCGCAGCTCCTTCCTTGTGAATGCCGTCTGTAAGTTTGCGAAGGCCAGGAATAATCTCAGGTTTCATCACAAGTTGGCGGTCGAAACTTAATCCGCTTTCAGTCACAGCGGCATAGGCAATCGTCGTCATTCCTACCCCACCTCGAGCCACACTCGTGTGGTAGTCGTAGAGCATCTGACTGGGTTCGTGTCCAGGACACATGCTTTCGAAAGCTGCACTCCGAATAGTGCGATTCCTCAAAGTCAACGGGCCAATATGAGCCTCCTCGAATATCTTGTTTTCCATATTATTATTTAGTAGATGGATGGTATTATTCGTTTGCGGTCGGCAAGTGCTTCTTCGCCGAACTCGGCCTTATACCTATTATATATTGCGTGAGCACGAGGCACGAGGTTGGCTGCCGTCCAAATGGGGAACACCCATGCCGCGAGAGTCGCAGCCGCGATGGCAAAGCCCATCCACTCAAGGATTTCGCCCAGATAGTTGGCCGAAGTCACATAGCGATACATTCCTTTCGAAGGCAGATAATGCTTCGTATCCCCAGGCTCGCGAAGATGTCTGATTACATGATCGGAGTGAAGATTGATGATCATCCCTATGATGAAGAGCAGGATACCTATGATGGCATTTGGACGAGCCAAGTAGGAAATGCCTTGCTCAAATTCAGGATTGGGGAACCAGTAGAGTCCTCCACCTTGAATCAGGCCGTTGATGAGGTTGAATACCACTCCCATCAGCATTATCGCGATTGGCATCTTGCTCTTACCATTCATAAGGAACGGGAAGACGAGACTCCTCTGGAAATAGTGCAACTCGAAGAGTCCGAACAGTACCAACTGCGGCAAATGCCACTTCAAAGGAGAAGCACACCAAATCGCTAGCATGACAAGGAAGACGGGAATCTCCATAAGTACCCAAGCCACCTTGTTGTTGATGCTCCAGCCCCATTGCTTTGTGCGGAACTGACCATAGCCAGCCGTTACGAAATAAAGACTCACGAAGACCACAACGGCCATCGCCAGCATGCCATAAATCAGGTAGTTAAAGAATGTTTCGCTTATCATTTAAGCATTTGTTATTAGCATTTAACTCTGCAAAGGTACGAAAAAGCTTCTTCATCTGCAAGCTATTTCAGTCTCTTTTTGCAGTCTATTCTTCAAACCCTCCACGGAATGGGAGCAAACACATGCAGTTACGTTGCCCATCATAACACGTTACGTTTGCAATCATAACACGTTAAGTTTGGCATCGTAACACGTCGCGTTTGAAGACGTCACTTATAAAAACAAAAAAAGCGACAGCAGGAATGAGGTTCCCCATCGTCGCTTTACTATTTCTGTAAGCTGATTTACAGGCAATTACTTCGTTCTTGTCAGCTTGACTTCGAAGTCTTTGTCGAACTTGCCGTAGAGGTACTTGCCATCGTTGGAAAGGCGAAGCGTGTCGGGCTCGTCAGTCGGGCTCATGATGACGAGATTGCCCTTGACCATATACGACGTTTTCTCCGTGGTTGGCATGATAGCTATTGCTGCCTTCAGGGCTTTGCGCTTTGCCCAAGGCACACCGGCTTGCTTCAAGGCTTCCTCGTTAACCTGCATGTCCGTCTTCATGACAGCCTGCGTCTCTGACTTGAACTCCACGGTAATGGCTGTCTTTATGCCTTTCATCGCGGCGTTAGCCTTAGCCTGGGCCTCATCCATCTTCTTGTTGACCTCAGCTTTCTCGGCATCGGTCAACTTGCGCCCTTTCTCCTTTTCCTGCTTAGCAATTGCCTCAGCTTTGGCTTCTGGAATCGCCTTGCTGATGGCTTCATTCATCTTTTCAGCCATGATGTTGGCGTTGTGGTAAACGCGACCGACAAGGCTCTGCGCCTTTAATAGCTGGATGGGGGAAAAAGCGAAAAGGAGCAAGATTATCGCCAAAAGAATTCTCTTCATAGGTTTCCTGTCTTTTGAAATTGTTATTTATACATTACTTTCTTATTGTTTACGATGCAAAGCCCAGGTTGTGCCTCAGGCAAGAGCTGTCCTGCGAGGTTATATATCCTGCCTGAAGGAATGGCAGCCGACTCGGGTTGCTTGATTCCTGTCTGGCCATCGTCGGTAGTTATCACAATTACCGTATAGCTGTTCGCCCTCAACGGAACCTTCTTCCCTGGCTCGAGCGTCTTCTCCTTAGGAACGATGGTAGTGGGTTTCTGAGGCGTGTTCTCGGCATTCAATGCTCCACCCAAAGTAATGTAGCGAACGCTGTTCACGTCTCCGAAGTTCACTAAGTCGAGTGTCAAGTTGCGGGCTGTGGTACCGTAGTTCACGACATGCAGGACCAATGTGTCGCCTCTCTCGTTGCGCGTTGCCGTATAATCGAGGTTGGAAGCGTTGGTGCCAACAATGTCGACGAGCAAGGGCTGATGATTCGTCGCAGCCATCTGCTGAGCATAAAACGGCGGCTGCATCCACACCTGCGAGGGAGAGAAGAATATCTGTCCCTGGTCCCAGCCATTGTCGTTCTGCTTGTAGGGTTGCAGGGCATTTGCCGGACTGTCGAGAGGGACGAAGCCTCCTGCTCGACGAACCACATTAAGCATCACGGCATGAGCCAAAGCGCGAGCCATATCGTGAGTGTTGCCGTTCTCTTCCAAGATGGCGCATCGCATCGTCGTATTCGGGTTCCACTGCAAGAAAAGCTCTTTCATCTGCGCTATCTCGGCTTCGATGGCAACGGCCTGCTGCGGCGTTTCCGTCCATGGATGATAGTCCCAGAAGTCACACTTGCCGTCAAGTTGCTCGAAGACATATTGCATCGTCTCCAACTGGTTACTCCTCCACCAAGCCGCATTGATGAACTGCAGGTCGGGATAAACCGCGTGAATGGCTTCGTAGAGAGTAAGGTAACGCTCCACATAATGCTCGTAACCGGAGCGGGCTGACGAGCCGATGTACTCCTCATTGCCTATCTCGATGAACTTCAAGCCGAAGGGCTCTATCTCGCGAAGCATAGCAAGGACGTCTTCGGGATTGTCCTCAATGTTGATGGCAAAGGTAGGTTCTGCGCCGATGAGCCGTGCGAACTCCACGAACTCGGGGATGGCAAAGCCGTTTGTAGCATAGCGATACCAATGTCCATAGTAGGGCTGCCGTTCCAAACGACGTCCAATCATATCGTGGGTCATGTACTCTCGAGCATTGACCATCGTGCCGCCATAACGAAGGAAACTTAGGTGCTCTTCTCGGAAAGCCTCCGTCAAGTCAGAGCGGAAAGGATAACTGTCTGTGCAGAGCAGAACCTGGTCAGCCCAAACACTACCCTCTTCGGCCAGTTCAAGCGTAAATCGGCCGGCAGGGTCATCGTCGTTTGGAGTAAGCTCAACGTCGAAACGATTCCATTCCTCATCGATACCATCTATTTCAGTGCGTGCATATTCCTTGTTACCATTTGCCGATTGCAGGGCGACTTGCACCTTTGTCGCGTTTCCTTTCAAGTAGAGCGACAGGTTCAGGCGTTTATCCTTCTCTATGCTGATGCCCCAACGGTTGAGCCCTTTGTTGTAGATACCCGTACCGACAGATCCACTCATCTTCTGCGATTGCTTGCCGGTGAAAGGCTGAGACGTATCAACCTCGAAGTCACCCTCACCTAATGGCGTCCACATACCAGAGACACTAGGGCCGTCAGCCTCGAAAACAATGTCTTGATCGTCTATCTTTAGGTTGCGGAATGTAGCAGAACCTCCATAGGAACGCAGGCCAACATAACCCGATCTTAAAGGACTGTTCGTGTCTTCATAAGTCTTTATCAGGTCATCGTTCAGGTAGATGTTCAGCTTCGCTCCGTCGATGATAACGCGAAGCTTGTTCCATTCGCCCAAAGGGTTGAAAGGTATCTGAGTGTCCGAAATAGGCTGCCAGTTCTGTTGATGCTTGCCCAAGACGAACGAGCCTTTGTTGGCATTCAAAGCCACCTCGTAGCCATTGAATGCATCTGCTCCCGTGCCCGCGCTGGTGACGTTGACGATAAAACCTGCAATGGCACTGATATCATCCATTCTCACCTCTACCTCGACTGTGCCTCTCGACAAATACTTGCCTTCGTAGATAAGTTTTCCATGACGCGATGTCTGCAACACAGCCATTCCTGAAGCGACGCTCCACTGCTCGTCGTATGCCTTGAATCCTTTTATATCGACATTTGCAGGCTCTTCAAAGCCTTCGCCGAAAATCTTTTGGTCGTAAAGGCCACCGTATATCTCGTGGTTCACGTCTTCTGCTCCTGCGCCGTAAATCAGCGGCTCCACGCGGCTCAACACCTTTCCCGCATCCACGGTTAAAGTCTGCGCGAAGGATGAAATGGCGGCACAAAGTGCCATAAGGATTAATGTTCTTTTCATAAAAGGAATGAAAAACAGTAGAGGGCATGCCGTATCGACACACCCTCTACATTGTATTAACTAACCGCCGAAATTATCGAAGCGAATCATGTCGTCCTCAACACCGAGAGAGTGCAAGAGGTCGAGCACGGTCTTTGCCATCATTGGAGGTCCGCAGAGGTAGTACTCGCAGTCTTCGGGAGCCTCGTGAGCCTTCAGGTAGGTGTCGCCCATTACTGGCGCAACGAATCCCGGCGTGTACTTGATGCCTGCTGCATCTGCCTTCGGATCTGGACGGTCGAGTGCCAAATGGAAGTGGAAGTTGGGGAAGTCCTTCTCCAACTGCAGGAAGTCGTCGAGGAAAGGAATCTCCTCAAGAGCGCGAGCGCCATAGAAGTAATGCATGGGACGCTTGCGGTCTTCATCCTTCACGCCGTGGCCCTTCAACATGTGCATGATTTGAGCACGAAGAGGAGCCATACCTGCACCACCGCCTACCCAAATCATCTCGCGACCTGAGCCATAAACGGGACGGAACTCTCCGTAAGGACCGCTCATAATCACCTTGTCGCCTGGCTTCAGGCTGAAGATGTAAGACGATGCGATACCTGGATTGACGTCCATCCAGCCGCCACCTTGCTCCTTCGGTTTCATCGGAGGCGTAGCGATACGAACATTCAGGGTGATGATGTCGCCCTCGTCTGGATAGTTCGCCATCGAGTAAGCGCGGATGGTTTCCTGCGGATTAACGCACTTGAGCGGGAAGAGTCCGAACTTCTCCCAAGCAGGAAGATAAGTGTCGCCGATAAGAGACTTGTCGAAGTCCTTGTCGTAGTCGATGCACTTGAATGCAGGAATCTTGATCTGTGCGTAAGAGCCTGGCTCGAAGTCCATGTGCTCACCTGGAGGCAGAGCCACTTTGTACTCCTTGATGAAGGTTGCCACGTTCTTGTTGCCAATCACGGTGCATTCCCATTCCTTAACGCCCATTACGGAGTCGTCAACCTTGACCTCGAGGTCGCCCTTCACTTTGCATTGGCAACCGAGGCGCCAGTTCTCCTTGATTTGCTTACGGGTGAAGTGACCTTTCTCAGAGTCGAGGATGTTGCCTCCACCTGCTGTTACTTGCAGTTTGCACTGTCCGCAAGACCCCTTACCGCCGCAAGCTGAGGGCAGGAAGATGCCTTCCTGACTCAACGTGCTCAGCAGAGAGCCGCCTTGAGGAACGGAGAGTGTGTCCTTTCCGTTAATCGTTACATTCACGTTGCCACTTGGCGAAAGGTAAGCCTTCGCTACGAGCAAGATTGTCACCAATATCAGTATGATGCCCAGGAAGACAGCAATACTGGCTAATATCAAATTCAAATCCATATTCTGTTTCCTCCTTTCATTAGATGTTAAGTCCGCTGAAGCACATAAAGGCAAGTGCCATCAAGCCAACTGTGATGAATGTAATGCCGAGACCCTGCAGAGGCTTGGGCACATCGGTGTATGCCATCTTCTCGCGAATAGCTGCAAGACCTACGATAGCCAACAGCCAACCAATACCTGAGCCGAGTGCATAAGCAATTGCATCGCCGAATCCTCCGATGAACTGAGCATTCGTGGGCTCCATTGTGACACGCTGCTGCATGAACAGGCTCGCGCCCATGATGGCGCAGTTCACAGCAATCAGAGGCAGGAAGATACCCAGAGACGCATAAAGCGACGGGCTGAAGCGCTCCACAATCATCTCCACCAACTGCACCATGCCAGCAATGACGGCAATGAACAGAATGAAGGCGAGGAAGGTGAGGTCAACGCCTGCAACGATTGCATCAGGTCCGAGGACGTATGTCTGCAAGGCATAATCGACGGGAACTGTAACGAGCAACACAAAAGTTACTGCGATGCCGAGGCCGAGAGCTGTCTTCACATTCTTGGATACGGCGAGGTAAGAGCACATACCCAGGAAGAAAGCGAATATCATGTTGTCCACAAAGATGCTGCGGACAAAGAGACTAATCATGTGTTCCATACTACTTCTCCTCCTTATTATAAGCACGATGTGCCCAGATTACACAACCTACGATAATCAAACTCATTGCAGGCATCACCATCATGCCGTTGTTCTGATAACCTGCTTCATACAGGAACTTGGGAATAACGGGATAGCCCCAAAGGGTACCAAAGCCGAAAAGTTCGCGAACGAAGCCTACTATGACGAGGATGGCAGCATAGCCTAAGCCATTGCCAATGCCGTCGAGGAACGAAGGCCAAGGTCCGTTCTGCATCGCGAAAGCTTCGAGGCGACCCATCAGGATACAGTTGGTGATAATCAAGCCTACATAAACGCTCAACTGCACGCTCACGTCATAAACGTAAGCCTTGAGCAGTTGGCTCACAATTGTTACAAGAGCAGCCACAACCACAAGTTGTACGATGATACGGATGCGATTGGGAATGGTCTTGCGCAACAAAGATATAATCACATTCGAGAATGCCGTGATAACTGTCACAGAGAGACCCATCACGATGGCGGGCTTTAGCTGACTGGTTACAGCCAATGCCGAACAAATACCAAGCACCTGGACGGTGATAGGATTGTTCAGGTTAAGGGGGTTGGTGAATGCGGCTTTATTCTCGTCAGAAAACAATTTACTCATATTCTTTTCCTCCTTCTTTTATTGTTCAACATTGTTTGATTCACTCAATTCATTCTCTTTTACCCAGTCCTCAAACCACTCCTCATCACATACGCAATCAGGACGGTCGCCAAGGAACTTGCTGTAGGCTGCCAGGCCTTCCTTCACCATATTTGCAACGCCGTTGCTGGTCAGGGTAGCACCTGTCACGCCATCCACCTCGAACTCGGTCTTGGCTGAACCAGCCTTTACAACAGTAAGGGCGATGTTGCCATTCTCGTCGAAGATGGGCTTGCCAATGAACTGGTCTTGGAACCACTTCTCACCGATACGGGCACCAAGGCCGGCTGTCTCGCTTTCGTGGTAGAAGTATGTACCAAGCACCTTGTCCTTCGTCTCGTTGACTGCAATATAACCCCAGAGGCCACCCCAAAGACCACGACCTACAACAGGAATCACGTAAGCCTGCTCGCCTTCAGCAGTAGTGCCTGTGAAGAAGTGCAGCTCGCCGTTCTTGATGAGAGAGCCGTAAGTGGTGTTGAACTTGCCCTCATAGGGCTGAGGCGGACGACTAGTATAGAGATTGTCCTTCACCTTCTCGTCGAAGACCTTAGCCACATCGATAGCGGCCTTGTCGTAACCGAGAGCACTCAGAATCTGTCCCTTCGTATCGTTTGCCACATTAGCGTCCTGTGTCTCCTTCAATGCCGAAGCCACGAAAGCCAGCAGGAAAGCAACGATGATTACCATTACTGCCGCATAGCAGAAGGTATATACATTACCGTTCGTGTTAATGCCCTTTGACTTAACTTCCTTTATCTTGGAAGCGTCGGCGCCGCAGATAGGGCACTTATCGGGCTTTGATGCAGCCTCGAATGTCTGGCCGCATTGTTCGCATATAAATTTCTTTGCCATATCTGTTTACTTTTTAATAATGGCGCGCTTTGCACGCTTGTTAATGTTACTCTGTACGAAGCAGTAGTCGATGAGACTTGCAAAGAGGTTCATCAGCAAGATAGCGAGCATCATGCCTTCAGGATAACCTAGGTTGAGGACACGCACCAAGACTGCGATGAAGCCGATAAGCAAGCCATAGACGTACTTGCCGCATTCTGTACGACAGCTTGTGACGGGGTCGGTTGCCATGAAGACTGCACCGAAGGCAAAGCCGCCGAGAACCAGTTGCTCGTACCACTCAATCTGAGTCAGGCCGAGAACTTGCATCAGATAACCTGTTGCAGCGCCACCTACGAAGACGCTCAACATCGTCTTCCAACTGGCAACTCCTGTCCAAAGAAGCAGCAAACCACCAAGTGCGATTGCAATCACGCTGGTTTCACCAATACATCCAGGAATCAAACCGGTAATGGCGTTCTGAATTGTATCAGGTGTAAAGCCTGTGAAACCTGCTTGAGCAGCTTCGCCAAGAGGAGTTGCTGCGGTAAAGGCATCAGTAGCCTTGTAGCCGAGACCCAGGATTGTGTCCTGAGCAACCCACACTGTAGCGTCGCCAGTCATGCATGAAGGATAGCTGAAGAACAGGAAAGCACGAGTGATGAGGGCAGGATTGAAGATGTTCATACCTGTGCCTCCAAAGATTTCCTTAGCGAGGATGACGCTGAAAGCAACTGCCACAGCGAGCATCCAAAGCGGACAAGTGACGGGAACAATCATGGGAATGATGATACCCGATACAAGGAAGCCTTCCTGGATTTCCTCGTTCTTCCATTGAGCAACCACGAACTCGATGCCGAGACCAACAACGTAGCTGACAATAATCTTTGGCAGCACGGCCAAGAAGCCGTACCAGAACATGCCCCAGAACGTCGCCTCAGCAAGCTTTCCGCAAGCAAGAGCGTTCTGGTAACCCACATTGAACATTCCGAAGAAGAGAGCTGGCAGCAAAGCAATCACCACGAAACTCATGATGCGCTTGCTGTCGATAGCATCGTGAATGTTCACGCTTCCTACGCGGCTGGTTGTGTTCGGAACGAAAGCAAACGTCTCGAATCCGTCCACCAACGAGCGAAAGGCGTGGAACTTGCCACCTTCTTCGACGTAGGGATGTATGTTATCGAATAGTTTCTTTATTGGATTCATAACTATATAAATAATGTGTTAAGCATTTTCCTTTCTGAGGATATCCAGTCCTTCGCGAACGATGCGCTGCAACTCAAGCTTCGAGCTGTCAACGAACTCGGCGATGGCGAAGTCCTCGGGAGCAACCTCGTAGATGCCAAGAGCCTCCTGACGGTCGATGTCGCCTGCGATGATAGCCTTGATGAGGTAGCCTGCATAGATGTCCATCGGGAACACCTTGTCGTACTCTCCGCTCATAATCATGTGGCGCTCACCGCCTTTGATGCGGGCATCAATGACGTATTCCTTCTTCTTGCCAAAGAGCCAGCTGAAGTAGCTGCGATGGGTGCTGAAGGTGTTGAAGCGAGGCATGATCCAGCCCAGCATCTCGTCGGCATGGTCGCCTTCGGGAATGACGTTCACCTCGGTTGCATGTGCTCCGAGGAAACCTTCTGCTGTGGTCTTGAGGCCGGTCATCACGTTGCCGTTGATGATGCGGGCACCCTCGGCATTGATGGTACCTTCGAGGAGGGTGGTTAACTTCTGGCCGACTACCACCTTGTAGTACTTGGGAGCCTTTACCTCGCTACCTGCCAGAGCAATGGTGCGGGTGAAATCGACTGTACCGTTCTTCAGGAGACGACCCAGGAAGATGACTTCCTCAGCACCCAAAGTCCATACCACTTCGCCCTTGTTGACGGGGCTGACGTGATTGATTTGAACACCGACGTTGCCTGCAGGAGCGGGACCGTCGAAGATGTTCACTTCGCAGTCCTTTGCTTCAGTCAGAGCCTTGGCGGTCTGCTTGGCGCTTACGCCAAGATAAACCTTAGCAAGCTTTGCCAAAGCAGAGAGACCTGCCTGGAACTCAGCCTCCTGACCCTGCAGGACGTACTCGAAGTCCTGACTCAGTGGCATGCTGTTGAACGCGCTCACAAAGATAGCTTTGGGCTTGTCTTCAGGATTTGCCACAACGTCGTAGGGGCGCTGGCGCAGGAAAGCAAACAAACCGCTCTCCAACATGAGGGCTTTCACGTCACCCTTCGTGTCAAATTGGCGGGCTTCCTGCTTCTCGTCAGCCTTCACACGGATGCTCAGCAGCTTGCGGCGATCACCTCGCTCCACCATGCTGACTGTTCCGCTGACAGGGCTCACGAATTTCACTTCGGGATGTAGCTTGTCCACAAACAAGGCATCCCCAGCCTTCACAGCATCTCCCTCCTTGACTACCACCTTAGGTTTCACGCCGGTAAAGTCGTCGGGAACGAGTGCATACTCGCCCGGACACTTCACGCTTGCGATTTCCTTCGTGGCTTTGCCCTTGAGGTTGATGTCGAGGCCTTTGCGTAACTTAATTACTTTTGCCATAT
>JAFYNL010000015.1 GCA_017548075.1 Bacteroidaceae bacterium
CATCCTGAGCCAGGATCAAACTCTTCATCGTTAAGTATCTTTTGTGGCTGCACTTAAGCAGCTACTAATGTCTGTTTCAATGACGCTTGTCCCGGACTGCTGTTTCTCTATCCTATTCGGATATTGACGGTTCTACATTCGACTGCTTGTGTTGCCACAAACAGTTGCTTACGTACTTGTTTCTTGTACTACAATCTCTGTCTATGTAAATCTTTCAAAGAGCGTACTCCAAAAGGAGCGCATCAAAGGTCGGCCACCCCATCAGAGAGGCGGCTTCACCTCATTTGCGGCTGCAAAGGTACGGCTTTTCCACAAACTGACAAAACTTTCACAGACTTTTTTCAAAAAAAGATGAAATTTTGCCTCATATACATTATATATTATATACACGCGAGAAAGGAAAGATGAAAAAAGGCAGGTATGCCTTGATTGCATACCTGCCATAATATTCGTTCATTGCAGTTTCGAACCGCAACCTAAACTTTACTACCATTCATCGTCCCACAGGTTTCGGTTATGTATTTCTTTCGTCAACGCTCCGCCTGGATCTTGCGGGTCATCTGTCCACACATCCTGACTTGTTGTGGATTCGGATACCAAATGTTTTGTCAGAATCTCTATCTGAATCATTTGGGGAGCCTTATATTTTAATTTCATAGTTAGTTTTATTTAACGATTACCTTCTTTCCATTTATGATATTAAGGCCTTTCTGTGCCGTGCTCAAACGCAGTCCAGCGATGTTGTAAATAGCCTCTTCTTCATTTGGACCGGCAGAAGTGATAGCTATGCCCGTAGGATCATCGTCCTCATCTTCAAAGAAAATCTTCAAAGCTTTGACACCAGCAACACTTTCCGTTGGCAATTGCAAGTATGCTTTGCCAGCTGCAAGAATGCCATCATTTGAGAGCGTGTAGAATGCGACGCCATGACTGCCATTGGAAAGAATGAAGTTCGTGTTGTCCTCTTCAGTTGGATAAATAGTAATGGCTGTTGTCACACCTTTCAGCAGATTTGCGTAGAACATAGCTGTTGTTTTTTCAGGAATAATATACTCACCTGGTGTACCTACGATATAAAGTCCTTCGCCAACGGGTACTTCTGTTACCTGCGTGAGCACCAATTTGCCTGTTGTTGGATTAAAGCCACTGGCAATATATGCTTTGATACCAGTAATCCCAGAAAAGTCTAATGGCCTATAAGAACAGAATGTTGCAAAGCCCGTACTTCCTACTGTTACTAAATATGGATTAAGATTAGAATCGTGATAAGGAATTTCAACTATTCTTTTGAATTCCTTCCAATAATTCGCAGCTTTGTATGCAGCCTTACTTCCAACAGGAACATAAAGAGTCGCATTTGAGCGATTAGAGAAGGTGTTTTCCTCAATTTCAACAGGTGTCCCATTTTCTACAGTTACAGAGATTAGATTGCTGCAGCCATCAAAAGCCTTCCTGCCAATGCTCGTCACACTGTAAGGAATAGTAATAGAAGCTAAATCGCAACAATCTGCAAAAGCTTGAACGCCAATACTTGTCACATTGTTGGGAATGATAATAAAAGATAAACCAACACGTCCAAGGAATGCACCATTGGCAATGCTTGTTATTGCGTCCGGAATAATGGTATTAACACAGCCGGAAATAAGGGTGTTCGTTGCTGTTTCAATAATAGCATTGCAGTCGTCGCGAGAATCATATATGTTATTTTCTGGTTCAACATTGATAGATGTTAGATTGCTGCAACGAGAAAAAACATGATTGCCTATGCTTGTCACACTGCTGGGAATTGTGAGTGAAGTCAAGTTGCTGCAACCATGAAAGGCTTGATTGCCAATGCTTGTGACGCTGCCAGGAATTATGATAGAAGTCATACTATTACAGCCCTGAAAGGCCGCATTGCCGATGCTCGTCACTGTTTCGGGTATGATAGTGTTTTTACACCCAACAATCAAACTATTTGTTGCTGTTTCAATTATTGCATTGCAGTTGTCGCGTGAATCAAACTTAGTGTTATCCTGATTCACAACAATAGAGGCTAAACCACTACAATTAGAGTATTTGCAAGCTGCTTTATATCAACGACTTGCAAGTTAAATGGTAGAAAAGTGACGGCGAAGATTCTGGAAATATTGGAAAAAATGAAGATTTAACGTTTTTAACTTTTTATAACATGGTACGGAGTCAACAATCAAGTGCTATACATACCATATATTTCATGTTTATGTGCCTTTTATTATCACCCAATGACCTTCTTTGCGACCTCCTTCACGGGTTAGAACGCCCAATGACTGGAGTTGAGAGATATATCGCTGAAGTGTACGAAACTTGACATCTATCTTTTGTGCTAATTCACTTGTCGTAATACTAGGAAACTTTTGTATCTCAGAAATGATAATCTCCTGAATTTCAGACAATTCTTTTACGCCATCTTTTACGCCATCTTTTACGCCATCTCTATTCAAAATGACCTTATCTACAACGAAATCGGGATGGCATGGAATGTCTATCAAGAAGTAGGTTCTTTCTTCGTCCGTCTCAATAGTTGCTTGCGGCGAACCGTTTTCACGCAGTTCATCTTGTATGGTTGGTATGCCTGTAGCCCTTCCTTCAGTAAGATCCAACTCTTTTAAAAACTCACCGAGCCGACGATTACGATAACGACGAGAACGAAGCGACTGACCTATGCGAACGGCTTCCATCGGTATAGTATGGTTCGGGCCAGAGAAACTCAATATCGATATACGTTCTGGCTCAATGGTTATCTCCACAGGCTCTTGAATCGTCCAATCGCGATGATATAGACTATTCACAACAGCTTCTTCCAATGCCTGATAGGGATAGTTGTAGAACGTTATCGACTGTTCTCTGTCCTTGGGTTTGATAATCTGCTTTTTGATGACATTAGTACGCAGGTAACTTAGCGTCTCCCGTATCATGGTAGGCACACAGCCTCTGATAGGTTCCACCTCAATAAGGTTGTTGGGGTTCTTTTCGCGTCCCTCTGGAAAGAGTACGATTTCCACCTGTGCTTGTTTGAAGAAGCGGTCGGGATGCTCAGCAAACATCATAGCTGCTACATTCTTGATGCGATTCCCTTCTGGTACTGGTTCTAATAAGTCCATCTGCTCCAGAACATCTTCCATGTGGTCGGTCAGCGGAATGTCAGCAAGGCTGCTCTTCACCTTCACCAGATAGTCATGCAGGAGCAATGGAGATATGTCTGTCAGTTTGATGTCATCGTTGCCCCTGTCATCAAACGGCATACGGTTGGCAAGGTTAATTAGTTCCCGTTCATATTCGTCCTTGGGGACGATACTGCTGCTGTTGTAGCGGATGTAGTAGTTGTATGTCTTCTGTTTCGCCGTAATTTGGTCGGGTACCTTGTAGGGACGACGCTCACCAGGCGACACCTTAATAACGAGTATGGTCTTGCCGTCCACCTCTTCCACGTATAGTCGTGGCTGATAGTACGGGCGTATCAGGTTGTTGAAGCCCACCATCTCCTTCTCGATTGGCTCTATCTGGTCTGGGTTGATGCCAATCACAGGACGGATGGCACGACCGTTCTCCTCCTTTACGCCAACTACGATGTAACCGCCGCCAGTTTCGTCAAAGTCATTGGCGAACGCACAGATGGTGCGGTATATGGCATCGGGATTCCAGCCCGTCTTGTACTCCAAGCGGTCACCTTCCACGGCACGACCGCTGAGCAGTTCTTCTATGTTAATCGGTAGTCTCATATCTTGTAAACGTTTGGTTGACTTGTTCTATTGTCATTTTCACTGTCTATGCCTGATAACTCTCCTTTGTCATTTTAGTTCCTCTACACTCACTCTATCAATTTCTTCTCCAACAATCTTTTGTAAAAAGATGGTGACATCCCCCAACTCTCTATACTATAGTTGAATAGGTCAACTATTTTATTTAATAACTGATTCGTAGAGAGATTTTTCCATGACTGTGTGAACTTATCGAGACAATCATTGGTATGTTCATTATTATAGCCTATAATTATTTCAAGAGAATTCTTCTGAGGAATTATGTTTATAAAAAAACAGTCTATTATTTGGCCATTTTGAATTCCTTCTGTAAAATTTACAAAAGTATCGTCAAACATAAAATAAGTAGAGGTGCCTGATGCAAAAACAGGAATAAAAGGATATGTTAGATGTAGAAAGGTGAATTTGTTTTGTGGTTTAACAATTTCTGTTTCAAACACCCCTTTGTAATACCTCAAATCTTCCAACCCTAATTTTTCACCTAATAACAATTCAAATTTGACATTGTCTTCGATCAAAGTCCCATTATATCTTTCTATATTAAATTCCTTTTTTCTAATTTCTGAACACAAGCTTCGATACGAAAATAAGAGTTGAGAATGATAATCGTCAAAGTCAATTAATTTCCCTTCGATAGGCTTGAATAGAGCACTATCATGTTCGCTACAAAAGAGAGGATATGAAATAGCTTGCCCTATCCCAACCTTTTTTATCTCTACAATTTCATCATCATTTATCCGACGATAGACATCTTTTATTCGTGCTTCGTATAGATGCCCGTTCTCGGCAACATTATCTAAGATTCCATTCCTCTGGAGAAGATGGCTATTGATAGCGGCTTTTTGGCAATTGGGACACAAACATGGCCACTTTTTCTTTTCAACAAACCGTTCTACTTCGTCGATTTTGTTTGCAATCTCCAAGTATTCGTTATCCATATGTATAGTTGCTTGTTTGATATTAACAAAATTATAAGATGTATTACTATTTAACCTTCATCAAGAAAGAACAAAATTATTGTATCAGTCATGTTACAGAAAAGGGGTGGGCACAAATAATTGCTTTGTTACTCTTGAACAATAAGATTGATTTGAAAATACTCTTGTATGTATTTTATTAAAGATTCATATTGAGACCTTGTTTTCCTTTTTCCATTTAATTCATTCAGATCTTTTAATGTTATAACATATTCCTTTCCCCTTTCAAATTCTGTGAAGAAAGATTTGAGACCTAAAACCAGTTTTTCATAACATTGGCGTGGTTTCAAGTCATCATAAACTATTTCGAACACAATTTGAATTTGTTTTTCATCTGTTATAGAGAATGATAGTAACTTGCCCTCAAGTGGACCATTCTGCTCAGCTCTTACATTTAAATACTTTGAGTTCAAACGGCCAAAGAATCTATGCCTTTTTGCTTCACATTCCAATTGATTGTCATATCCACTTCTTAAAATAAAATCATGTCCAATAAGAGCATTTAAATACTCCGTGTATTTTTCAAATATTTCATTGGGAATATTGGCTATAGCCTGTACAACAACATGATTACTGTATTCCATCTTCCTATCCACATGAACATGTGCTGACAACGTAGCATGAAGTGTATCAAATGGTTCTGAAGAAACAGAAAAATGATAATTTTCGCTCATACTCAATAATTCTAATACATCTTCCGTCTCACTCCGACTAATATACCCTACACATTTGTCTTGGAAAAACACGGCAATTGCATTATGGTCATGTGGATTGTCTGGTTCTTTAACTAATTCAAGTTTGTCGCCAACCTTTATTCCAACAGCTCTTTCTTGGAATGCATCATAATAGTCATGATGTCTTAAGCCTACAACCCAAAATTCTTCTTCTAATATCTCTGTGTATGAGACTTCTATGCCTGAATCTTTTGAATTTGACATTTCTACAATGTCAAATTCCACATCTGGAAGGTCGTCGAATATTTGATAAACTGTTCGATAGTAACCTCCGACGATTGTTCCTGGATAAAAAGATTTGAGATGCTTTTGAGTAAAAAAATCGTTTGCCATAATCAAATAAGACATTAAATTCAATTGATATTTGCCACTATGTTAAAAAGCCTCGCTCCCAATTCTTCCACCTTAACTTCTGCCTTTTCTGTGGGATAGATAGTGGAAGTGGCCAAATGACTTTTGCGGGCAAGCAAATCATCAAGTGTCACATCAAAGGCTTGGAAGTTTGGGCTGACGGCCATAGGATAATAGACATAGACATCCTTTGTCTGTCCTATTCTATAGGCACGGTCAGTTGCTTGCCCTTCCTTTGCAGGATTCCAATGGCGACTATAATGAATTACATGGTTAGCCGCTGTGACATTGAGACCTGTGCCGGCAGCAATAGGCGACATAATGATGACGTTGAAGCCCTGTTTCTCCTTGAATGCGTCAACGCTTGCTTGACGCGAAAGATTGTTGACAGACTTCGTGCTTGCTGGAGTATCGCCATTGACAATCTTGGCAACAATCCCATATTGTTCCCACACAAGACGTTGAAGCAGTCGTTGTATTTCCCTACGCTCAGAGAAAATGATTACTTTCTCATTACGCTGTTTTATGCGATTGAGGAAAGCAACCGTTACCTGCAATCGAGCTGAAGTATTGATAAGTTCCGGCAGTTCCCTGTCATGCAACGTAGAGTCGTAGAGATATGGATGTTCTGACACCTCGCGAATATCTTGGATTGTCAGGAGGATGTTCGGTTGAATACCATTAACATAGTCACTCACCACATGCTGATAGGTATCTTCTTGGACTTTGGGCATATCCCTCCTCTCTTTGATTTCTATCTTCTCTGGCAGGTCTCGCGCAACATCGCTTTTTACACGTCGCAAGAAATGCAGGCCCAACGTCTCGTGTATCTCATTGCCGATTGCCAGAAGGTCTGTATCTTCGTTCCTTAACGGACTCTGGTATTTTGCAGCGAAAGCCTTTGCATTTCCTAGCAGCCCAGGTACGCAGAAATCCATGATGCACCATAAATCCAAGAGTGTGTTCTCAACAGGTGTTCCAGTCATCGCTATTTTGAAGGTACATTTTAAGGCCTTGGCTGCATTTGTCACCAACGTGCCAGGCGTTTTAATCTTCTGCGCTTCGTCCAACACAACGACCTCGAAATCCACAGCACAGAAGTTCAACTGTGAATTTCGCATCGTTTCATAACTGGTGAGAATCAGGCTCAAGTCCTGCATGGCATTTATGACTTGCTGATTAAATTGGCGTGGAACATCAGAGGCCATTAGGCGTTGCACTTTCAAAGCTGGCTCAGCAAAGAATCGCTTGTATTCTGCTTCCCAATTCTCCAAAAGAGTGACTGGCGCAACAATCAAATAGGGCTTATGCCTCTCGTGGTTTCTTGCGTGCCAATCGAGGAAGTATAACACTTGCAGGGTCTTACCCAATCCCATATCATCTGCCAGAAGGCATCCGCCAGCATGATTCAAATACAGATGTTGCAGCCAAGCAATACCTTCCTGTTGATGTGGTTTCAGTTGGAAATCTGGAATGAGGTAGTTGTTTTTGTAAAGAGTGTAGCGTCCTTCGTCAACCAAGTTCGACCGTTCTTGCTTGTAACCAAGTTCTTCAGCATTCTCTTCAATGATCAACACCTCACGTCCGTTCCTGTTACGTTCGATGGGCTTGTCTGGGTGCGACAACTGTTCACGCGCCATTTGAGCAAGGAACTTTGCGTCATCCAAGCCTATCATAGCATCCTCGTATGAGAGTATATCCTTACCTTGTGATTCTGCTTCTTCAATGAGTTCTTCAAATTCTGCCAGTTCTTCCTCATCCTCAAATTGAATATTCGTGGTGCCGTTCTCTGGTGTTTCCACCTGCGCCCCAGCCACCCATTGTGATTTATAAGGACTGATGAAGGGGTAGAACTTAGGTTTGTAAACACCTATTTCGATAACACGGTCGCTATAGAAGTCTGACAAGTCAAACTGTTCTGGGTCAAAGTATTCAGTTGGGTGTTCTATAACGTCCTTTATCTCCTCTTTGGTGTGGAATCTGCATTTGCGTTGTTTCAGAGGTTCCAACTGTTTCTGCTGTTCGTCATTAAAGATGATTCTGGTTCTTTCGCCCGCCTCATTCTGAACAGGATAGACGGACATCATCCGACGTGACCGTTCAAATGTATTTTGAAAACTGTCATTCTGTGCCACATCCAATGACGGAAGCACCTTCATCCCATCTTCTTCTCTTGAAACAGAGAGTTTGATGGTCTCTGGAGCATAGACGTTTTCGTTTTCCAAATAACTATCAAGAAGGCAACCACACGCTTTAGCTTGCTCCTTAATTATGGCAAAGTGCCTGAGGTTAAATGACAGGTCTTTTTGCTCACTACCAGCAGAGTTGAAATATTCTACAAGTTCGAACAACTTATACAGTGGTTCTTTCAATAAGTATCTGTCTTTCCCACATTCAACGACGTTTCCAGTTCTTTGGAAAGGAATGATATTACCATTAGGAAGAGAGGTGACGAGTTCCAGATGATATTTGAAGTTCTGTTCGTTCAACATTCCGTCGCCTTGAAGTCTAACACCTTTAGCGTAATACGATGGGATGCCAAGTAGCATTTGGTCAAAATTACTTAGCAGGTAAATACAATCAAAAGGCACAATAATTTCATTTTCCTTGATGATTGCATTGCCATTGTCGGCCAACATGGAGAGGGGCAGATAATAGATGCTGTCATCTGTCTCTTGCCATTGAGAGCAAGGGATAATCTTGCCATTATTTATGGAAGTGAAGGTAAAACCTGCTGAAGTAATAGTATTTGACAACATACACAAATCGAAAATTAGTCCAAAATAATCTCAATATTATCACCATGTAAAGGATAGAATATTATTTTCTTGTCAGAAAAATCCCAAAGAGATAGGAAACCGAGATAATCGTCCTTTTCAGAGGTGTGGTAATACACTTCCTCATAATTTTTCTTTTTCTTAACCCATATACTGCCATTAGAAATATATTTCATGTCGGCTATGCGAGTCAATTTGTCTGAACTGCTAACACGCAAATAGACCCCATCACCAAAGGCCTCCACACGGCATATACCTCCAAATAGCAGCTTACTAATAGCCAACGGCTTCCCGTTGTGTCTTTTTGGCTTCTCCGTATACTCTGATTGATACGTCTCACATTGAGAAGCGGTAGGTAACTGTGAGAATTTATAATCTTGCGGTCTTTTGTAGTCAATTTTTATCTTTTGCCTCATCCAAGCATTGATTCTCTCTCGCCAGTAATCAGAATGTAATAAACGGCCTTCATCGTGATATTTAATCCAGCTTTGAGATTCATATCCGTGATACCATTTGCCATCACCCTCAAATCCGTCAATGAGGAGGTTTATAGATGGTTGCTTTAAATCTTCCACTCCATCAATCACAACATTATCCATAGTTATTCCACGAACTTTGGGGTGAGTACGATTATATATATACAAAGCCCCCTTATCCGAAAATTCCACAAAGACCTTGTTGCTGATATAAAGTACAAGTGCCGAAGTTTGCCTCTTTGCTGACCTTGTTGTGATATAATAGCTACCAATCAAATCACTTACTCTATCATCGCTCAGTAATTTGGTTTTCGTGGCTTTGGAACCTACAATTCGAAAATCATAGACGAAGGGGACATATTTTATCCATAGTTCTTTTCTCTTCGGATCTTGAACGCACAGTTCAAAGAATGTATTGATGGCTTTTCTGGCATTCCATTGATTAACCAACGCCTGAGACTTCCGCAATTTTTCAATCTCTTCTTGTGTAGCATTTGGGAAAGGTGCCCACGTACTCGATAGAGCAATGTCACCAAGTATTGCATGTGCGAATTTGCTTACTCGTGTTTGCATGGGTTCTTTGCCTTCTTTTTCTGCCTGCTCTACCATCATTGCCAGAATAAGTTTCTTAGTTCTGTCTAATTGATGTTGTGCAAAGACTACTTCCAATAGGTCAACCTCAATAGTTCCACGGAGATTGAAATAATGCAAGATGACATCAGAGAAATATGAGAATGACAGGGTAGATTCTTTATAATCAAATATCGTTGGGGCTTCCAAAACAGACTTTGATTGATGAACCAATAGCGTAGCCATCCGTAACGGCCCATTTGCATCAAGAAAGTTTGCGTGATTTTTCAAAGCCAGAAAGCGTTGATTGCTCCCATCATACATTTCCAGTTTTCTTTTTAGCAGGTTGCTGATACAGTCTTTATGAACTTGTTGAGGTGATAGCCAGTCATTCAGCAAACAGAATAACAAGCCATTGAAGAACATATTCCTCCAATTTTGGTCAAGCAAATTGATAGCATAATCAAATGCTATTGTATCATTGTAAATTTGTCCTAAATTATACGATAAAATTCTTAGTTCTATAGGTGACCATTCATTGAAATTTGCACCAACTTTCTTGGAAAGCCTTTTTGCTTTGGCTATTACCTTGTCCACAGACTCTTTTGACGCAACGACCTCTCCACCGTCGGAAAATCGTTCTGATATTCTTGACAGCTCTCGTATCCGCTTCTCTAACATACGCTGCATCTGCCCATCAACAACCAGATTTGCTTGCAAAGCAAAATTGTCGATGATGTCAGGTGTCAAACCGAGGTGTTGATAAGCAGTCTTCATTACTCAATTGATCTTTTAGCGGCAATCTCTTCCAATTGTTTCTCTGCATTGGTGCGAACACGAAATTCAACGCGACGTGAGAGTTTCTTGTCTTCCTGACCATCTTTCATGATTAGATGGCTGGAGGACAGACCGTTGGCTGTTATCAGAGCTTTGGCCCATGCCATATCATCTTCTGGCATCATATTCAAACAGTATTGAAGAACGGCTCTTGTCCTGTTTTGCGACAGTTCCATGTTGGAGAAGTAACCGCCGTTGCTATTAGTGTGGCCCTCTATTCTTATTTCTTCAATATTGTCTTTATACTGTGGACGCATCAGTACTGCAATATAACGCGGGAAGAAATCATCGAGGATGCCCTTGAAATTCTGTTTCAGATTGTCGTCACCTTCATCAAAAAGCATAGACGGCTCTTGGAAGCGGACACATAAAGTAGAATCTATGGTTGCACGCCAAACGGTTAAGTCCTCTTTGAATTCTTCTTGTAAGTCAATATAGAGTTGCGTCTTTATCTGGTCATAGCGCTTGACAATCTCTTCGTCCTGTTCTGCTTTTTCCTGTACCTGCAGCATAGCACCCATGAGCAGGAGAATGAAGATAAACAAAAGGCCTGCCATGAGGTCACCAGTAGAAAGTGCAAATGCATTTTCCTCGTCGTTTTCTATGTCTCTGTTTCTTTTCTTCATTTCTGCCTATGTTTGTCAAGTGCGTCAACAAATAATTCGGCTATATCACTTTGCCTTTCAATTGTGCCAGCTAATGCATCTGTTGTTTTCGTCAGATTCATCGAATACTGTTCCAGGTATTTCTGCGTGCTGGCTTGCATGGTCTGACTGTATTCTGTCAGTCCCTTCTGAATCTGTGCGAAGATTGCTGTCAGCCCATTCTTTATCGTTTCAAATTTTTCAACATAATCTTCTGAGAGTTGTCCAGAGTCATCCAACAATGTCACTACTGAATCTATAGCTCGTTGCGTTTGTTTCTGCAATTCCGTCATGTTGCCAGTATATTCATTCTGTGCTTTGTGGAATACTTCCGTCGCAGTCTTCATGTCGTTGGTGATCATTTGCAAGTGTGCCGTGCTACCTGTGATTTGACCCTGTGCTTGTTGGAAGGTGTTCATTGTTCCAATAATGTACTCGTTCATCTTTTCCAGACGCTCCAATCCTGTATTGAATTGAGCCAACAGCTTTTCTGTTTCAGACATGGTGCTCTCTTGTAGAGCCATCAAGTCTGTTTGCTTGTCGCTGATGTCATCGGTGATAGATTTCATAGACGACTGAACCGACTCAGAGACATTTGCCATAACGCCATTTAAGAATGTGCCCATTTGCTCAGAAGCGGCAGACAACTTCGTAATCATTTCCTGACTGCTTTGTTCAGACGTTTGGGTCAAGGAAGTCATAATCTCCTTCACCTCCGTCATCGCATTACCTATAGCGCCTGTTGCGAATGCTATCTGTTCCTGCATTTGCTTCATGGCAGAAGCGTTAGTATTGGCAGACGTATTAGTGATTTCAGAAATAGCATCCTTCACTTCTGCTATTGTGACTTGCAGAATAGATGTTACGTTCTCCATATTCTTGGGGAACATGCCCATCGACGTTGTTGCTTCGGAAAGAGATGCTACCAATTGCTCTAATTCGTGAGAGGCAGAACTGGATATGTTGGAACGGAATTCTGTTATGAGCGAGCTCATGCTCTTCTTTAATTCGTCAATAACCGTACCAATCAAATCAGTTGCTGGTGTGGTGACAGTATCTGCCATCTGGTCAACATGCTCTATAAGACTCTTGGTTGATGAATCAATATTCTCCATCAACGGAATAATCTTTGCCTGCATCTGACGTGACAGTATCTCGTCAAATCCGTCGTTGAGCTGCATGGCAAGGTCTGTAGAGAACGACTTTAGGGCCTTGGACTGTTGCTCGCTTTCTTTGAGAATGTCCCTTATGGCCAGGCTAACAGAAATTCTCTCACCAGATTCATTCACAAACGAGAGTTGAGGTTCTAAAAGTTTGAGCAACAACTGTTGGTCATCAATATAGAACTCGCTGTCGAGTCTCTCTGACAGGTCTGTGATAGAGCCTAGTAACAAATTTCTGTATCTCTTTTCTATTAATGTATAGACGATTGAAAAGCCCATGCCGAGCAGAGATGTCAAAAAGGCTGTGCTCATACCATCAAGCAATGACTGAATACTGGATTGTATGTTCTGCACATTGGCGGTGTCAAAATTACGAACACCCAGAGTCAATCCTAAGAAAGTGCCAAGCAAACCAAGACCTACTAATGTGCCTGAAGCTGCATCGATGATTCGCAAGTTTAGGTTATTTATCCTTGTTATCTTACTAACTGAAAAGATTTCAGAAGATGGAATGTTTGTTTTCTTCAATCCATCAATGTTGTATGCCAGCGTCTTTTCATACTCATCCCAAAGGGTTGAAAGACTTGATGTTCTGATGCTTTCTATGATATTTTCATCATTCTTTACTTGACTGACGATACGGTAAGCACGATTCTCTATCCAGATATTCCATAAGGCATACAGGAAGAATGATAGAATTACGACCAGACTGGCGGTTGTCACACCATTCAATAATAAGACAGCGGCCGCTGCAATAATTGTTAGGATAATCCAAAGTGTTGAGCGTATCATACTTAATTCTTGTGTTCTTTTGCGATTTCCAGTGACAAGAGATAGGACTTGTATTCCCGCACTATTAGTTCCTTGATGTCAACCTCCAATAAGTCGGCTATCTTTAGCAGACTATTCAAGTCTGGCTGCGAAGAGTTGGTACACCATTTGGAAACCGTAGAGGGTGTAACCCCCATCTGCTCTGACAGCCATTTGTTGGTACGTTTCTTTTCTACCAGCACCAATTTAATACGATTTATATCTTCCATATAATTCGATTTTACGGCACAAAGATAGTGAAATAAATTCAATTTTACGAATTTCTTTTTGATGTCATATATTTTTTCTCGCTTTTTTATACTTTTTTACGAGTTTTGCCAAGTCAAAAGTTCATTTAATGATTTAATGTTACGTTATCCAGTGGAAATACACATAGAAAGCAACCTCTATTGCAATCGTTATGATTGAAAGTAGTGAAAGGGAGCCAACAATGTAGAACAGTTTCGTGGATATCCATACACCCTCGTTATTCTTCACAATGTCAGTAAGTCGTTGGCTATGCTTCTGCCAAATCGCTTCTTGCTGCTTGTTGTGGTTGGCAAGTTTCTGTTCCTCCTGCCCCAGCCATTCGGCATGGATGTCTTGAAGCTTCTTCTGGCTCTCGTCATCAAGTTTTGTTTTTACGGGAGTCTCTTGTGCCTGGACTATGGCGTTGCAGATGCCCGTGATGGCATTCTCTGCACTTAGGGCGGCGGCATCAAGTCCCTTCTGTGTCGTTACACTACATTCTTTCGCCTCCTTGATTGCTTCAAGCAATTTCTGCAACAGGGTAAGTGCCTCCTTAATCTGTTCCAAGGTGGCATCAAAACGATTCTGTTCTTCTTTCTTTTCCTCATCTTCCTTGATGGCAGACATGAGGTCATTGTATTTTTCTTTTTGTGACATATTATTGGTTTTACTTGTGTTGATAATCTGTTTGTATTATTTACCTCGATTCCATCTTCTCGCCATCGGCTTGCATAGCCAGTTGGCTTTCATGGCACAGCGTCTGGCCCATTCCAGTTCGTCCTCGTCCTTGTCCTTGCCCCAGCCAGTGCCAGTTCCACCTCCGCCTCCGTAAGATTCTGACATGGCAGTGGCAGCATCGGCATAGTCCAAGAAAAGCAACATGGCAACTTTCAGAATGTCCTCATGTGTGGCATCGCTGTTCTCTGGAACCACAATATTGCAGTCAAGTTCCTTGTATACTCTGTCAGGGATGCTGAGTTGTTTCTGCTCGCCATCGATGAAGAAGACTTGTTTGTAATCAGTGGATGGTGCGGTAGGCTTGGCTTTTGGTGATGAAGTCCGTGGCATTGGTAAACTATCGGCAATCGGTTTCTTGCTGTCCACAGATTTCAGGACTTGTACAGCTGTTTGTTTTTGGACAGGATGGAGCTTTCCCCATGTCGTTTCTATCTGCGACGGCATCAGTTTCCTACCTGTTCCAAGTTCCGAGGACTTATAAGAGGAGTTGCCCATCTTGATGGAATAGCCTCTGACCACCTTCTCCTTGTCACGCTGTAGTTTGACCTTGTAGCCCCGCTTGGTCAGCATGGTTTCGTAATCCGCCCAATCGAAGCGTGGCAGCGATTTGAGTATATCCATGCAGTCATTGGTTATCTGTTGGAGGTGTTCTTCCCGTATCTCCATCGGGTCTTTCCAGCCGTGGCGTTGATTGATGGCTTGGGCAGCTGCCACGGCTCTCTCTCCTATAAAGTGACAGTCATTGATGTTGCCATCCTTGTCAATGCGGTTCACCACCAGATGCAGGTGGGGAATCCCTGACTTGGCATCATAGTGGAGAGCCGCGAAGTACTGCGAGTTCTTGATGTTCGTCCTGACAAGATTCTTGTGCTTGCCATCTGGTGTCTTGGTCACCTGATCGAGTTCATTCACGAACACTTCCGTGAAGCGTCGCCAGTCATCAAGTGTCCATCCATCGCTCTCGTTCATGGATGGGGAAACCTCGATGCGTATGGACGTTTTGTCAATGGGCTTCCGTGCGAACTTCTGCTTGAAGCGGTTCATGTGGAGCACCATCTCGTCCCACATGCCTATCGGAGGCAGATCCTCTGTCAGGAGGTTCACCTTCACGATGTCGGCACGGAAGTCTTTAGTCGCATAGTTGGTCATGGCCTGGCCATGCTCTATAGGTCTTGCGGTTGCTATCATAGTTGTCGTTCTTTATTTGTTATCCAATGAATTTCTCTCTAATCGCGTTCCATTGCCTGATAAGGTAGTTGATGCCTTCTATCCATGCCTCCATGAAACGCTCGTTTTTGAAATAACGCTTCCTCACCTCCTGCGGCAGTCCGTGAAGGGCATTGCGGATGCCGACGAGCTCCGACCTTGCAGCGGAGAGGTTTTTCAGTGCTTCCTCCTGTCCCTCGGTCATAAGTTGCTTAGGCTGGTGTCCAAGGACGGTGTTATGGACGTACAGGCTCTTGGGCATTCCACATTTGGCAGCATTGGCTACAATCTGTTTGTATTCTTCTTCCGTGAAGCGGACATCAATATGGTGTCCCTTGTTCTGCCTCTTTTCTGAGGTCTTTGATTTTTTCTCAGTTGTCATATTTCTATTTTGATTAAAGGTGGTTGTAAATGTATTGCTATTGAGAGATTGAAGTAAAAGCCTTGGACAACCCGGTGCGAGCCTGCGAGCGGCACAAGAACCCAGTGGAAGGACAGTGCAGCGGAGCAAATCTGTCAGACATTGGGACTTCTTGTTTAGACCTCAGAAAAAATCACTCTTCTTCGGGCTTGTCCGTGGCTTTATCCTTCTGTCAGTCGCTGCCATATTGATGGCTTTTGGTAGTGTCTGTTGTATCCTCAGCTGCGGCACTGGGAATTAGCGAGACTGGCGGGGCTGTCGAGCCTTCATCAATATGGATGCCCTCTTGATTGTTGGGCATGGAAGGAGTGTTGCCTAATGCGACATCACTTGATGTGCTATATGGCTCATCAGCTTCTGGCGGCAGGTTGGCATAGTGCTCGTCAAGTTGCTCCAAGTAATCCTCTGGCAGCTGTCCATCCTCTCCGTATGGAGATAGTTTATTCTCTTCCCTTTCATCGTTGTTAGCATCAGCCAAAGATGAAACGGGATTATTAGAGGTAGGCGATTGAGGATGGCTGTTGCCATTATCATTAGAAGAGGATGAGTTGGCATTATCTTGGACAGCCAGTTTGGGAGTGACAGAATTCCTCTGATAATTCGGATTCTTGATGGGAGCATCCTGCCCGTCCACGAACCAGAAAGCCAGACAGTGAATAGTGTGGATGGTCGTGCGGTTGTTGGCTACGGATGTGAGAATCCCCACCTCGTTGAAAAGGTCTATCATCTTCTGTGCTGTCTTGCGGTCACAGTGCCAGAGTTCGGCGAGCTCCACTTTGGATATGGCAAACTGCCCGATGTCAAGGTCAGCTAAGAAGTTTTTCTTCTCATAGTGAAATGGCTCTATTGCCGCCAAAGAAAGAAACGTGTCAAGGGCTTTCATGCGGTGGAAACCCTGATTGTCATCTTTGAGGAAATCAAGCTGCTCTCTGGTCAGCAGGATTCCATACTTTACGTTTTTGTTTTTCATTGTTTCTTTTGTTAGTGATGAGGGCTGGCATTGGTCAGCCCCCCACCGTTGTTAATAATGTGATTTGAATGTGACTTGAAAACAGGGTTACATCGGATTGATGTCAGTTTCGGTCTGCCAATCATGCTTGTCCGGCTTACGTTTGTGCGAGGCAAGGATGGCCTCGTTCACTTCTTCGGCTGTTAGTGGGACAGCATTCCTGCGCATGGTCTCCAGCCACTTGTCAAGCTCGTCCTGATACAGGATCCATCTTCTGCCTGGCTTGGTGGCTGGAATGGTGCCATCCTCCAGCTTCATGTACATAGTTCCCTTTGGGATGTGCGTGTACTCGATGGCCTCTTCCACAGTCATTGGCTTGTGGCGGTTCTCCTTTACTGGTTTGCTACTCTCTGCCTGCTGTCTTGACAGCATGGCTCTCATGCCCATTACCTCATCCCGAAGCTGGGCGACGACCTGCGGGAGGTCGTTGAATGTCAGATTTTCTTTTTGCATAACTTATCACTGTTTTGGTGAATCGGCTGCAAAGAAACTCAATGATGCCATGCTGATTCCGATTATTCACGATAATCAACGAATAATCAAATCAGTATGAAATAATTGGGAAAAATGTGGGCTACGAGGGAAGATAGATAGGGGAAAAGGCTGAAATAGAGTGTGCATCAAGACTTGTCTGGTGCTCAGATAGAAGATACAAAACGGATAATGGGCGAAAACCGATGCAATGACATCAGCTTTCGCCCACTATCGGGATGTTGCCAAAAGAGGAAGGACGGGGTTAATGAATTTGAGTTTTTTCCAAAACGTGGAATTTATGCCAGTTTTGGAAAGGACTCAACCAACAGAGAATATAAAGAATAGGCATGAAATCGTTATTTAAGACCCATGCAACTTTGGCTTAAAAATCAGCGAAAAGGAGAAAATATTTTTGATTTTCGCTGATTTTTGAACAGAAAATCTACTCGTAATGGAAGTGATAGTCACCCTTGTCCGGCTCGTCTATCATGATGCTTCCAGTATCGGGCTGGAACTTGAAGTTGCGGATGCTGTCAAGTTCTATGTCCTTCATCACGTCGGGAAACATCCTTTTGATAAACATGGCACGTACTTCGCCCGTATAGTCTTTCTTGCTGCCCAACCTCTCGGCTATGTTCCAGACAAAGTGCCGTAGGTCAAGGGTGGTAAGGGTGGACTTCAGCCTGATGGGTACAGGTTTATGCTGCCAGTCATCAGCCCACTTTTTGATTTCATTGCACAGCTTTTCCAACTCCCCATTGTCATAGATGTATGGTGACATGGTATGGGTCACATATTCCATAATGGCAGAGATGGTGTCCTGCCGTCTCTGTTCCTTTTCACGCTGAAACTCCTTGCAACGTAGGTCATACAAGTCAGGCTGCTCCATACTCGTCTCTGTCATATCGGAAGCCTCTACTGTCGGTTCTTGCAGTTCCTCAAACAAGGGTTCTTGTGCAGATTCGGTTGGAGAAGGAGTTTCCGTTATACATTCTTGGACTTGTTCAAGACTCTCATTGCCCGATGAGTCTTCTGGTACCACTTCCGATTCTTGGTCGGTCAGAAGCATAGTTTCTTCACGTTGTCTGTTCTGTACTTTAAGTGGCACCTCGACCAACACGGACTGGAAGAGATAGTAGATTGTCCCCAACAATCCGCTGGATATAACAAAGGTTACGAACTTGGCAAAGTTGTCTTGCCCGAAATCATTGCCCACCTTCAATGAAACGAAGAGGGAAATAGTGAGGATGACCAAGCCAGGGCATCCCCACAACAGGCAGTAGTCTCTCACTGCCATGTTTTCTGTCTTACATTTTACACTACTCATTTATTGTTCCTTTCTAATTTGTTGATTCGTACTTGATAGAATTGTCAGTATCTGTCAGCACTCGGCTGAGCGATTTCCGACGCAAAGTTACTCCGATTATTCCCGACAGCTCAATTTCTTCTCAAAAATCCACTCCGTTTTTACATTAGTTTAGAAATTGGTCCTATCGAGTATGATTTTAGAACCAATAATCATACTATAAAGTGTTGAAGGATAATAACGAAATGGAAAGAAATAGGGAGAAGCAATGCCCCTCCCCAAAGATGACACATATATATATTATAGGTGTCCGATAGAACAAATGTAGGTCATTATTGCCCCACGACTTTTAGTTGCACCGTCTTCACAGGTCGAAGGGTGATACGGTTTACCGACTCACGTTTGCTCTCGTCAGCCATATTCGCATAGATCTGCGTGGTCGAGACGTTCTTGTGACCCAACATGTGCTGGACGGTATAGACGCTAGTTCCTGCATCCACCTGTAGGGAACCGAATGTATGTCGGCTGCAATGGAATGAAATCTTCTTGGTGATGCCAGCGGCTTTCAGCCAGTTCTTCAAGGGTGTCTGAGTAAGTTTGTCCGTGAAACCAGTGAAGACGATGCCAGTTCCTCTCTCTCCAATCAGCTCCAGTGCCTCGTCACTGATGGGATTGTTCACAAGTTCCTTGGTCTTCTGCATTCTTAGCGTGACGTACATGCCTCCGTCACCGTAAGGCTGTATGTTCTCCCATGTAAGCTGTTTGATGTCGCTCTTTCTCAGTCCTGTCAGACAGGCAAAGAGGAAAGCAGTCTTTAGAACTGGATGGTCGCAAGGCGTGTTCGCCAGCTTTACAAGTTCATCCTTAGACAGATGTTCTTTCTCAGTCGGGATGGTGTCAATACGTTCCAGGAATCCGTTGGGATTCTCCATGATCTTGTGATCCCTATAGGCCGTATGGAGTACGGCACGGAAGGTTGACCAGTAGCCAGCCACGCTGTTGATGTGCAGTTTGTGTTCTGTGTGGATGGTCTGCGGAGCGGTCATCAGATACTCACGGAACCTGTTGCAGAAGTCAACATTGATTTCATCGAAACGGCACTTATTGTTGCAGAATCGGGCGAAGTGCTTATAGACGTGCTGCCACTTGCAGTTCTTCTTGTCTGCCTTCATCTTGAAGTAAGCAAGGAAGTCGCCTTTCATCTTTTCCTTGTCAAAGAAATCGTAACGTTCATTCACGATACTCTCGTAGCGACGGCAACGGAGGGCTTCTGCCTTTTCACGCATACGGTCGTTGTAGTCCTTTTCTCTTTGGTTCTTAGGCTTTGCATAGATGTAGATGCCGAGCGATTCATGGCGCATGACCTTCATGGTGGACTCGTCCCGATAGCCAGGATAGTAGTCGAGATAGAAGGAAAGCTGTTCTCCGCCTTTGATTTTCCGTGTGCGGAGTGTCACGGTCTTGCAGATGTTACTCATACTTATATCTTTTATTGTTAGTAATCATGGTGGAGTGTTTCTCCACGGGTGCAAAAGAACTCAATGATGGGATGCTGATTCCGATTATTTCCAATAATCAACGAAAAATCTGTCTGTATGGTAGAAATCAGAATCCAACAGCCATCATTCCCAAAGTTTTCCTTTCTTCCATCACCCTTTCCACATCGGAACGGAGCAGGAGATTCAACCTTCCGACCTTTGTTTTTTCAATGTTCTTTACCTTGACGATATGGCAGATATTGGCCTTAGTCAGCCCATAGAGTTGCTGCACCTGCTCGACGGTATAATAGTTCTCGTCCTCCAACAAGTCTGTTCGGCGGAGTTCATCAAAGTGGCATTGCGAGTAGTAGGTGTGTCCGTACGCTCGCTTGCTGGGAATCTTATGGCGATGTGCATAGGAGCGGACTGCCGTGAGGTTGATGCCATAACGGTCTGCAACCTCTTGGGGTGTCAGCCAATCGACAATAGAATCAAGGTCTATGGTAGTTCCAAAGACGGCATCAATATGTTTCTTGCTGTAGTAGTTGCGTCCTGCGATGCGGCACATGGGGATCTGGTGACGCTTGGCAGAGGCATAGAGCCATGACTGCTTGACCTTGTAGGTCTGCATCACTTCCTCGCCAGAGTAGTATTCAAGGACTTCATCTGATGCCTGTGCCGCCTTTTCGGACTTTGCATCTTTCTTGGAAGATGTCTTTGCCTTCTTGCCAATAGATGGTTTCTGACAAGAGCCAGGGAGAACGCGGTTATATGGATTTGCAGTAAACATCTTCTCTATGTCGCTCCTGCGTACAAGAGCCATCCTACTGCTTAGACGAGAGGCTGGCAATTTCCCTTGCTCAACGAGTTTATAGACATACTGACGGGTACAACCTAATAGGATGGCTGCTTTGGAAAAGGTAAGGTACTCTTGTTGTTGGAGTTCCATCACTGGCTCAACAACCCGAAGGAAATCTCTCTGTCTTTTCTTCTTGGTCTCTTTTGCTGCCGTGGCACATTCCTCGGAGCAATACTTCTGCATTCCGCTGTTCGTTGCGAACACTTTGCCGCAATGGGCGCATTTTCTGGTCTTTGTCATGCTTGCTATATTTATGGGTTCAACATTTCTTTTTGTTGTACCTCTCCGCAAGTCATCACAGGTAAACTATTGACACCCCTTGTCGCTTTTCGCTACGATGTTTCGTTACTCAAAATCGGAGCAGGAATCTGTCAACTCTTGTAACCTGTCAGAAACCCTTGTCAACTCCGTTCACGATGTGGCAAAAATAAAGCTTCGTAAATTCCCTGCGGTAGAAATACGTTGCAAATTTATAGGGAATTTCCGAAGCGACCAAAAACAGATTCTGAAGTGTTAAAATCTAAAAGTATCTGGAATACAATGGTTTAAGTCTGGTTGGTTTTCGTTATTCATGGTTGTTTTAGTATCTCTAAATACAGTATAGAAACGCGTTAATTTGGATGACTCTAACTTTCTTAGGGATGATGATGGAAGTCAAACCGCTGCAATCATAGAAAGCATAGGGACCGATAGTGGCCACATTGTCACCAATAATGACAGATGTTAGGCTGACACAATCTTGGAAGGCACTAGTACCAATTACTTGCACATTATGATTAGTGCCAGTTGATAGTGTAATCTTTGAGGGAATAACAACGGCACCAGAATAGGAATTATAGCTCTCATTCTTATAAGTTACTGTGGCATATGAAGTGGTACCAGAAGTAGTTAAATAGTAATACAAACCCTGATGTTGAAATGTTGAACCAGAATCTGCAAAAATGTTAATGCTGACTATCATTGCCAACAAGGTAAAAATGTAATGTTTTGTTTTCATAATAATACTTATTTAATTAGTTAATTAGTTAAAATACAAGTTTAAACAAAGACCTAATAGAAACAGAAGAACCGTGAGGAGAATACTTATCACTCCTAAACGCATAGAAATGCGAGTGGCGTGGAACGGATGGTCCCAAAAGTAAAAGAATACGCTGCCCTTAGAAATAGTTACTTGGTCTATAAAATCCGCATTTTCATCGTTACCATTAAGTAAACGAATAGAATTATGAGATAAAGCTACATGATTCTTGCAGAAACCTGGTACTCCTTTCTTCCCCAGATAGGCACGATGTATAGACTTTCCGTTTTTATATGTAATCTTTATAACGCCAAGTAATTTAAGGTTCTTGCCAGACTTATATCGAGGCACTTCAAACAAATCTTTGAAGACATCTCCATATAGGATGACCTTATCATCGAATTCGCTAGGCGAATAGTCAACCAATGACATTTCACCTGCATTTCGTGCAGAACTTATTACTTCATCTTTATTGCCCTTTGTTAATAACAACAAATCGAAAGACTTCATATCTATTCAAGCCTCTCAGTTCCAAAGAAGACATTTAGTTAATATGCAGAAGCGTGGAACTGTATGTCCACTCTTCTAGATGAGGTCCTGAGAAACCCTGTTGCACGAATGGAATAAACAGCCCACGCCTTAAGCGCGAACCATTATACTCTCTTGCGCAACTATCAGAAATTTCTCAGGTTTCATCTAGGCAAGCAAAGCATAACGCTTCGTTTTTTTCAATAAGATTTGAAAAGAGCACCTCCGCTGAGACATTTTATGCCCTTTCCGCCGCAAAGATACAATTTTTAATTGAAAAATGACAATTGTTCCGCACAAAAAAAGTGCTCCTGGTGTTAAAACATCCAAGAAGATTGAAAATCACCATCAAGAATGCAACTTTTTTATTGTGAGAAAAATCAAAAACACTCATCACTCGTCACCAACCCCTCTTAATGCGCTGATTCATAACGAAATATATGGGTGATGAGTGGATGATGAGTCGTCAGGCACTCATCACCTCGTTAGAGGGCTAATAATCAACTGGTTAGAGGCAAAAGATGATGAGTGACGAGTGTTTCTGCAAAACTACCTACAGGTAATTCCTCAAAGACCTTAAGGTAAATCGCCTGAGACCTTAAGGTAATTCCCAAACGACCCACGTTAACTTGCCGAACTTAACTCGTTAAAATCGCAAACGTAACACGTTAAGTTTGGCAACGTAACTGGGGTTGTTTGAAAACGGCCCTTTTTAAATAAATCGGGGCAGGCTGCTTTTCTTTCAAAATTATTTTGTATCTTTGTGGTCGAAATAAGCACAAATATGATACAGTTACTTGAAGCTGCGCCTTTGGAGGCGGGGAAAGGAGTTGTTGAAGCTGCGAAGAACGGACAAGTGGACCAGCTCATCAAGGAGGCCATTTCGATGGGAATGGAGGCTGGAAAGAGCATTCTGCTGGCAGTTGTTCTGGCTGTAATTGGTCGTTATGCCATCAAGTTCGTCAACAAGCTTGTGGCCCGGATGTTGGAGAGGCGAAATGTGGAGCCGACGGTCCAGTCGTTTCTGAAGAGTTTCGTCAACATTACCCTCATCACTCTGCTCATCATAACCGTTGTCGGCACTCTAGGCGTGAATACGACGAGCCTTGCGGCCTTGCTGGCTTCGGCTGGTTTGGCAATAGGTATGGCCTTTAGCGGGAACCTGCAGAACTTGGCTGGCGGCATCATCCTCCTGTTCCTGAAACCCTTCAAAATCGGCGATTTCATCGAGGTTCAAGGGGTGAGCGGCTTCGTGAAAGCCATCCAAATCTTCCACACCATTTTGACCACAACCGACAACAAGGAGCTTTACATTCCGAATGGAGCGCTTTCGAGCGGCAACATAACGAACTATACGAAGAATGATCTGCGGCGAGTGGATTTCACGATAAGTGTGGAGTATGGTACTGAGACTGAGAAAGTTAAGGAGGTGACGCTGGAGCTCTTGAAGCAAGACAAGCGCATCATGCAAGACCCGGCTCCCTTCATTGCCGTGAAAGAACTGGCGGACAGTAGCGTGGACTTTGTTCTTCGAGTCTGGACGAAAGCCTCCGACTACTGGGACGTCTTCTTCGACACGAACGAGCGCATCTATTCGGAGTTCAACAAGCAAGGCATCGGGTTCCCGTTCCCGCAAATTCAAGTTCACCAATCATAGCCCTCAATTATGGAAGGATACATTCAAAAGCAGTTTCAAGGACCGACGAAGCGGTTTGTGCAGACTTTGACGCTCAAGTCCGGCGAAGAGGCCAGGCGCGAATACATCAAGTGGCATTCGCAGGAATACAACTGGAAGGAGGTTCGCGAAGGCATTCGCGAGGTCGGCATTCTCGAGATGGAAATCTACATCTTGGGCAATATGCTGGTCATGATTGTGGATGCTCCAGCCGATTTCAACTGGAACGAAGCGATGGCTCGACTCGCCACTCTGCCCCGCCAAGCTGAATGGGAAGCCTTCGTCAGCCAGTTCCAAGGCTGCAGCAAAGAAGCCACAAGCGACGAGAAATGGCAGATGATGGAAAGAATGTTTTACCTTTATGATTAGACAACGGACTACAGACAACTGACAACAGACAATTAATAGCCTCATGAAAACTCTCGAAAAAAGATACCTTTTGCCGTTTGCGCTGGTCTCCATACTCTTTCTGTTATGGGGTTTGGCGAACAATATGACCGACACTTTGCTGGCGGCGTTCAAGAAAGTGATGAAGATGAGCGATACCGAGACTTCGTTCATCCAGTTTGCCTTCTACGGCTCTTACTTCTGCTTTGCGCTTCCGGCAGCCCTTTTCATCAGGAAAGTGTCCTACAAAGCCGGCATCATCTTGGGACTTCTGCTCTATGCAGGAGGCGCGATTCTCTTCTATCCCGCAGCTCTGACCGAGAGTTATCCGTTCTATCTGGTCGCCATTTACATCCTTGCTGGCGGCTGCTCTGTGCTCGAAACAACGGCCAATCCCTACATCCTCTCAATGGGAGCGCCTGAAACAGCCACTCGAAGGCTCAACATTGCCCAGTCGTTCAACCCAATCGGAAGTATTACAGGCATCCTCCTGAGCAAGCAATTCATCCTGAAAGACATTTCGCTGAACAGTATTTCGGAGACTTATATGGGGCTCGGCTTTGTGCTCATCGCCATTATGATTGTGATGGCTTTCTCGAAGATGCCTGGAGGAAAGGACGCTGCAAAAGGTAGTGTGGGAGCCTCTTTTGCCCGACTGCTGAAGAACAAACGATATGTTTGGGGAGTTGTGGCGCAGTTCTTCTATGTGGGAGCCCAGATTTGTGTCTGGTCGTTCACTATCAGACTGGTGATGCAGGAACTCGGAATCGTAGAGGCAAGTGCGGCAACCTACTACTTGGCGAGCATTATTTGCTTCTGTGTGGCTCGCTTCTTCTTCACTTGGCTGATGAAATTCTTCCGTCCAGCCTTGCTGATGGCTTGGGCCGCAGCTCTGGATATCGTGCTCTGTCTCATTGTGATACTGATGAGCGGAAGTGGCATGATGGCCGTCGTAGCCCTCGTTTTGATCAGCTTCTTCATGTCGCTTCAGTTCCCCACCATCTACGGAATTGCCCTCGAAGGTGTGGGAGATGATGCCAAGATAGGCGCTTCTGGACTCATTATGGCGATTCTCGGAGGCGCCCTTTTGACGCCGCTTCAAGGCTTTGTCAGCGATAAGTTCGGCATCTCGAACTCTTATGTTGTGCCACTTATCTGCTTCGTAGTGGTGCTGAGTTATAGTGTTTATAGCCTAAAAAAGTGCAATGAATAAGAAGGTATTTGTGAGCGGTTGCTATGATTTGCTTCATAGCGGACACATTGAGTTCTTCAGGCAGGCTGCCCAATATGGCGACCTCTATGTCGGCATCGGGTCGGATGCTACGATATTGCAGTACAAGAACCACAAGACGCTCTACCCCGAGCAGGAACGCCTCTTCATGGTGCAGAGCATTCGATATGTGAAAGAAGCCTTCATCAACAAGGGTAGCGGAGTAATGGACTTTGTGCCGACGGTGGAATGGCTGAAGCCTGACCGATTTGTGGTGAATGCTGATGGAGCAAGCGAAGAAAAGCGCCGATTCTGTGAGGAGCGAGGCATAGAGTACATCGTGCTCGAAAGGACGCCTGCAGAAGGCCTTGATGCCCGCTCAAGCACAGGTCTGAAGACGCAGATTTGCGAGATTCCTACCCGACTCGACCTTGCAGGTACTTGGATTGACCAGCCTTATGTAAGCTGCTTTGCTCCCGGCTGGGCACTCACCATCTCGCTTGTTCCCGACTTCGAAGTGAGGGAAAGGTGCGGCCTCTCGACCTCCACCAGAAAGCAGATTCAGAGGATTTGGCCTGTGAAGTTGCCCGATATGGATGCCGAAATGCTGGCCAAGCTCGTCTTCTGCTTCGAGAACGACCCAGAGAGGAGCGACGGCATCATTTCAGGAGCGCAAGACTCCATCGGAATCTGCGTGCCTGGCCTTTGCCGACACCATTATGACGCCCGCTATTGGCCTGATAAGATAGAGCAATGTGGCGACGAAAAAGTGCTGAGCTGGCTGGAAAGTCATCTGTGTCTGGTGCCGATGTTCCCCAGAAGACCAGGTTGTTCGGTGGTTGAAGGCAAGGACATTACAGAGCCGAAGGTAAAGGCGCTTGCAAAGGCTGCCGACGATTGTTGGGAAGCTATCATGAAGCTCGACTTGCAAGGCTTCGCCAAAGCCTACAAAGCATCGTTCGAAGCTCAAATTTCCATGTTCCCAGCCATGATTCAGCCAGGAGTTCAGGACTACATCGACCGCTATTCTGCAATGGATGGAGTGCTGGCTTGGAAGATGCCAGGAGCAGGTGGCGGAGGCTACTTGGCTCTCGTCGTCGACGATGCCAAAACCTTCTGCAAAGCCCACCAAGAAGCCATTCCACTTACCATTCGCAGGTAAAAAAGAAACATGAAAATAGTTATTCTTGATGCTTTTACAGCCAATCCGGGCGATTTGTCGTGGGATGGGCTCAAAAAACTTGGCGAACTGACGGTTTTTGACCGCACAAAGCCTGAAGAATTGCTTGAAAGAGCCAACGGTGCTGAGGTTTTGCTGACGAACAAGGTCATTATTGATGCAAAAACGATGGCTACCTTGCCCCAACTTCGTTACATCGGTGTCTTGGCGACGGGATACAATGTGGTGGACATCGAGGAGGCTCACAAAAGAGGCATTGCGGTGACGAATATCCCTGCTTATAGCACGATGTCGGTGGCTCAAATGGTGATGGCGCACCTCCTGAACATCACAAATCAGGTGGCTCTTCATGCCGATGCAGTCAGAAATGGCGAATGGCAGCAGAGTCCCGACTTCTCTTTTACAAAATCTCCCCTAATCGAACTTGACGGGCTCACTTTCGGCATTGTTGGAGTCGGAAATATCGGCAAGCAAGTGGCACGAATGGCGCAGTCTATGGGGATGAAAGTGATAGCGGTCAGCAGCAAGTCGGCAGAGATGCTTCGAGAGATGGGCATCGAGAAAGCAAGCAGCTACGAGCAACTTTTCAGCGAGGCAGATGTGGTGAGTCTGCATTGTCCGCTGACCGACGAGACACGCCATCTTGTTAATAGTGAGCGACTTGCGCTGATGAAGCCTTCTGCCATCCTCATCAATACTGGGCGCGGTCCTTTGCTCGATGAGCAGGCTGTTGCCGATGCACTTTCAGCAGGGAAGCTATATGCAGTTGGCGTCGATGTCTTGGAGGAAGAGCCACCCAGAGAGGGCAGTCCGCTCATTTCAGCCCCCAGATGCTTCATTACACCCCATATTGCATGGGCTTCCGAGGCAGCTCGCCGCCGTCTAATCGACATAGCAACCCAAAATGTGGCTGCTTTCATGCAAGGAAAGTCGTTAAATCGCATCTGAAAAGCTGACTTTCCCCTTCAATTTGCGGTAGATTTCAGGGAACAGAAAGTGCAAAAATTGCCCATTTCATCGAGAAATTTGGCATTTTCAGAGCGCCCCATTTTATTTGAAAAGCAACGACCTCAACAACCTCAACAACCTCAACAAGCAAAAACGAGACGGATGCCGTTTCTTATATATAATATATCACCAATTACATAATACTATTAATATAATAAATAATATATAGCCAGTCCCTTTCTCTCAAAAATCGTTGTTGAGTTTGTTGAGTTTGTTGAGCCCACCTGTCTTGTGTTGCGGTTGTTACGGTGGCAGACTAATGCAGGCTGGAGAAACGCCAAACGCAGGCAGTTAAGTTTGCAAAGATAACGTGTTATGTTCGTCATCGTAACACGTTAAAATCGAAATTAACCTACACTTACTTTCCTGCTGAAAAGAGGTAAAATCTCTTTTTTACATTATTAATGAATTTTTCTACTGAAAAATTTGGAATCGCGCGAAAAATGTTGTATCTTTGCAAAAGAAATAAATTGACTTTAAAACTACGCAAATATGACAAAGTATCAAACCATCGCGAGAATGATTATGGCACTGGCCATAGTAATGTTCCCATTGCTGCATGCCCATGCCTGGGACTGGGAATGGACCGACACTTGGGGCGAAGCCGTAGCCACTTGCGGCGAGTGTGGCGCCGAGTACACCATCTATGCCGAAAGCTCTGCCGAGGCTGAAGAGGCTGCCGCAGATCTGTTCTGCGACGATTGCGGCTCTTGCTTACAGGATGTAAATGCTGATTGCTATCGTGAGCATCACTGCCAGTATTGCAGTAATTGCATCGATAACGGCGAATATCACGAAGGCCTTTACAACAAATTCGACGAATACATCTGCTACGATTGTGCTGACGAACTCATCGAAAGCGGCACCTTCACGGAGGCCTGCCGCTATTGTCACGAGATATTTGGTGAGGGCGCTGTAGAGTGCGACTGCGAATATGACATGTTAGAGCATCACTGCAAAGACTGCAGCGAACTACAATGCTCGGTTTGCGGCATCTGTCTCGTCATCGACGGCGAAGACACTGAAGCTCTCGGGGGCGATGCTTGCGAAGACCATGCCATTTGTGGCAATTGCATGGCAGATGCCGCCGCCGAAGACCTCATTCACTGTCGCGAATGTTTTATGTGCGACGAGGACATCTGCAGCGAATGCGGACTTTGCGAGAGTTGTGCTGAAGGCGAAGAACACTGCCCTGAATGCGGCCATTGCTTTGGCGACGAAGTCCAATGGTGCACAGACGGAGGCGACCACTGCATTTTCTGTTGCGAGGACAACGAATGGAAATGTGGGCAATGTGGCAAGTGTACCGAAGGCGCTGGCCTCGACCTTTGCGACGACTGCGAACTTTGCGAGAGTTGCTGCCACGAAAACAGCGAGTCGGAAGGCTGCGGGCATGGCTACTGCATAGCTTCCGCCGACTATGAAGACCACCTCTGTCCTGAGTGCGAGCAATGTCCTGAGGATGAGGAGTGCGAGTATTGTGGACTGTGTGCAAGCTGCCAGGAAGACTATCATTGCGAACACGAACTCTGCCCCGATAGTCCGGACTTTGACGACCATGTCTGCCCCGATTGCGGCAATTGCTTCGACGAGGGCGAACTCTGCGAATACTGCGGACTCTGTCCTGACTGCCAAGAGCATTGCGAGCACGGCGTTTGTCCTGAGAACGACGATGACGGCGACCACTTCATCTGCGACCAGTGCGGCGATTGCTACGAAGGCGTTGACCGCTGCGATTGCTGCGAACTCTGTCTCGATTGCTGCGCCGACAATACATCTTCAATGGGCTGCGACCACGACCTCTGCATAGAAAGCGACGAATTCGCCGAGCATTGGTGCTACGAAGACGACCAATGCCTCGAACTCTGCCAGCATGATGCAGAATGCGAGCACCAGAACGTCAGCTCGACATGGAGGATAGACGGCAATGCTCACTGGCTCGTCTGCGAAGACTGCGGCATTGCCCTCAACAAGGCCATCCACACAGAAGGAACACCCGTCACCTTGACTGCAGCCAACCCCTCCACTCACACAAACGGAACGGCACAAGTCAACTGCGAGGTCTGCAACTATAAGATGGGAATCATCTCCATACCATACTATGAAGTTTCCGCCGACGGAAAGCCTTATATCATCATTCAACCGACTGACTACACAGGCAAAACCAACACAACTGCATGGACAAACAACGATGATCCCTATGCCACATTCAAAGTGAAGGCAGGCGGCGAAGGCCTTTCCTATCAATGGTATGAACAGTACGGCACCGGCACTGCCCAACCGCTCACAGACTCGTGGAAGGCCGAGGGCGCACAGACTGCCACGCTGAAGGCTCTTGTCCTTACCGACGAGTGCGAAACGCAGAACTACCACAAGTACTACTGCGTCGTCAGCAATACCAATGGCAGCGTAACAAGCAATGTGGCCTATCTCAATGCCCAGCATGTCTTTGGACGCTATATGGCAAAGGACAGCGAGACGCACGAAAATTGCTGCTATGGCGAGTGTGGCGTCGTTAAGAACACTTCCAAACATCGCTTTAGCGAGTGGACACTTGTCCGTCCTGCCACTTCCACAGAGACAGGCCTGCGCGAACAAACATGCCTGGACTGCTCCTACAAGAATACCGAGGTCATTCCGAAAGTTGACCCGAATCATGTTCACAGCTTCGACATTGCTAAATACAGCATCACCCAGCATTGGTTCGTCTGCGTTTGCGGCCTCGCAAGTCCTGACCCAGCCGTTGGCCACAACTTCGACCAGACCGAAGTCATCACAGAAGCCACCGAGAAGAAGCCAGGCGAGAACAAGGAAATCTGCTCTGCTTGCGGATACTCGAAGACAGTAAAGACAGACAAACTGCCGCACACCCACGACTGGTATTCGTTCAGCGAGATAGAAATCACCATAAACGGCCGTTATGTGCCAGACCCAGAGAAGGGTGGATGGGGTCCTGAGTCGCATCATGTTAAATGTAAGGTCTGCGACCAGATAAAGACCGAGAACCATGTATGGCCAATGTGGGAATGTACAAAGGATGCCAAGTCGGAAGACGAGCCCGGAAAGCTTGTGCGCTATTGCGAAGAGTGCGGTTACGAGCAAGTCCAGTACTTCCCCTACGGCACTTGGCCCATCATGATAGAGGGCGGCACAGCCAACAAGGCCTATGCTAAGGCAGGAACGCAGATTCTCATTACCTTCGATCCCAAAGCTGCCAGGAAGATGACCAATCAGGACAAGCCGGTCAAGTTCAAGAAATGGTACGACGGTACACAATGGACAGGTTATACAAATATACCATGGGACGGCGGCAGAAGCGACATTGACTTGCCTCGCATAACATTCATGAAGCCATTTAATAAAGCCACCTTATTCATAATGCCAAACGGCCCTGCCACTGTATTTGCAGGTACCGAGGAGTGCGACCACACAGGCAACACAAAACTGGGCAAGCGCGTAGAGCCTACTTGTGCAGGCTATGGCCACGAGCCAAACACACTCTGCTCGGATTGCGACGAGGTATTGGTTGAAGGCGCACGCATCCCTGCCCTCGGTCACGACCTGCCCGACACACCGATTGCAGGCACGGAGGATATAGAGTATTGTACGATATGGAGCCAGTATGGTTATAATAATGGAATACCTAACACCGCAACGCACGGCTGGAGCGGCGACTTCTTGTGCAACCGTTGCGGCAAGACGGTCAAGAGTGAGAAGACACCGCTCAGGCATGGTCTGTGGGACAAGAACAATCAGTATGGCCCAAATCCTGGAAAAATTTGGACGGATTATCAAAAATGGGAACCCTCTGCGAATCCCCCAACCTGCACTAGGGCTGGCCACGACGACAACCTTTATTGCAAGTACTGCAACAAGCTTGTCCAAAAGGGAGAGAGAGAAGAAGCTCTCGGCCACGAATGGGGTGAGTGGGAAACCATTCGCGAAGCTACCACAAAGATAAAAGGCATGGAGCAGCGCGTCTGCGAGCGCGATGAGACGCATATTGAGACTCGCATCACCGACTACTCTGGTCCCGACTATTCATTGAAGCCCGACAAGACGAAGCTCCGCTTCGAGTGGACCTATGGCCAGCAGCCTACACCACAGACCATCACCTTCAAGTCCACAGGTCGAGACAACATCCAGACTCTCACCTATGCTATTGAGGAAAACGACTTGGCAGATGTGAACTTCGAGGGTTTGACACTCACCATCACACCGAAGAATATCGTGGAAGACTATGAGAGTGCCCTAACGTTTGATATAAGATCGCTCGACGAGAATGGTGAGACCATCTACCTCTCCTCACCTGAAATATCCCTGACCTGCATCGTCAAGAAGACGGAAGAGAAGTACACATTGACAGTGGAGGACGGTGTGGCCACGACTGGTACCCTTGTCGGAAACAACTATGTGCTCGACACGAACACGAGCAGCAAGCTGCAAGTGCGCGGCGGCGTACCCATACGACTGGAGCCTGAAGACCAGTGGAGAAAGGACTTCCTGCACTGGGAGGTCGTCGAAGATGCCAGCAACCTGTTGCGCGACGAATACGACGTTGAACGAGCTGGCGGATGGGGCCCGTCGACTAGCCCAACATATGGGAACCGCTGGACATATATGTCGCCCAACAATGTAACTGTTCGCGCCATCTATAAGAAGAACGAGCCTACAATGGCATTCTCCGAGACGGCAGTAACAGCCAATATGGACATACCATTCATGGAGCCAAGGCTGCGGACAACTCCTGGAGGTCTGAAGGTCACCTACAGCAGTTCCAACGGATCGGTTGCCAATGTCAATCCCCAAACAGGCGAGATATCATTCCTGAAAGCAGGCATCACAACGATTACTGCCACCTTCGACGGCAATGCTCACTACTTGCCCGCGACAGCAACCTACACTCTGACTGTGCCTCAAGACTTTATCGACGGAGTCAGCAACGTAAACGCTAACGTTAACCTTAACGAAGGCACTTACAATCTTGCAGGACAAAGGGTTAGTGAGAAGTACAAGGGCATCGTTATCACAAACGGCAGAAAACTCCTGAAGAAGTAACGAAACTCTCTTCTATAGAAGGGGCGCGCTTAGGTGCGTCCCTTTTTTGTTACTAACACTAGTAAAGAAAAAAAAGAGAGCCGCACCTATCGGTACGGCTCTTTGCGTCTTTTTTTGCTCGTCTGTTGATTACTCAGCTACGGGGCAAGCGCAAGTGTCACATGCGCAAGTGTCGCAAGCGCAAGTGTCAACTGTCTCTTCAACAGCTACGCTGTCGCTATCGCAGCAGGTACCCTGCTCAGTCTTCTGACCACAAGATGCGAAAGATACAGCAACAACAGCTGCGAACAAAAATGCTAACTTTTTCATTTCTTTTTTGCTTTTTAAAACTTGTAAAACAATCAATTGTTCTTTAAAACGCTGCAAAGGTACGGCGATTTTTTGAATTACGTGCAAATTTTCCACGATTTTTTTTATATTTTTTTGTTATTTTTTTCTAAGTGCTTGAAAATCAATAGGGGCATTTCTTATCTTTTCTTAAAAGTTTTTGCGTTTTCGGGGAAAAGTTGTAACTTTGTGGCGTGAATGCGCTAAAAGGTAAAAAGGCGGTTTTCTACACTCTCGGATGTAAACTCAACTTCGCAGAGACAAGTACCATTCAGCAGCAAATGAAGGCTGCAGGAGTAGAAATTGCCGCTAACGGAGAAATGGCAGACATCTGCATTGTGAATACTTGCAGCGTCACAGAGGTGGCCGATAGTAAATGCAGACAAGCCATAAGCCGACTCCATCGCAAACATCCGGAGGCTCTGATGGTGGTGACTGGCTGCTATGCACAGCTCAGGCCCAATCAGGTTGCAGCCCTCGAAGGCGTTGACCTCGTGGTAGGAGCTGAGCAGAAAGGGGAAATTGTGAATTTAATTCAAAATTCCGAACTCAAAGTTCAAAATTCATGCTTCTCCTCCCTTAAAGGTTTCTTCCCTGCTTGTGCTTGTGGAGAACGAACTCGTTTCTTCCTGAAGGTACAAGACGGCTGCGATTACTTCTGCACTTACTGCACTATTCCTTTCGCAAGAGGAAGGAGCAGGAACGGCAGCATTTCTTCGCTTGTCAAGCAGGCAGAAGAGGCTGCTCAGCAAGGAGGTAAGGAAATTGTGCTGACTGGCGTCAACATCGGCGACTTCGGCAAGACGACTGGCGAGAAGTTCATCGACCTCTTGAAAGCCCTCGACAAAGTGGAAGGCATTGAACGCTATCGCATCAGCAGTATTGAGCCGAACCTGCTCACAGAGGAAATCATCCGTTTCTGTAGCGAGAGCCGAGCCTTCATGCCACACTTCCACATCCCTCTGCAAAGTGGAAGCGACGAAGTGCTCAAACTGATGCATCGCCGATACGACACAAAGTTCTTTGCAGAAAAGATTGCAGAGGTCAGGAAGTACATTCCGGATGCCTTCATCGGCGTGGATGTCATCGTTGGAATGAGAGGAGAAACAGACGAACTCTTTGCCGAAGCCTACAAATTCATGCAGAGTTTGCCCGTAAGTCAGTATCATGTATTCAGTTACAGCGAACGACCTGGCACGAAGGCTCTCCAGATACCTGACAAAGTGTCACCACAGAAGAAACATGAACGCAGTCAACAAATCCTGTCACTCAGCGACGAGAAACTGCGTACACATTATAATAATATATATAAAGGACAGACGCGACCAGTCCTGCTCGAGCACAGCAAGAAAGCTGGCATTCTGCATGGCTTTACCGACAACTACATCAGAGTTGAGGTGAAGGCCGACAAGCAGAAGCAGTTGGACAACACCATCGTTCAAGTTCGTTTAGGCGGATGGAACGAAAAAGGAGACGCGCTTGTAGGAACAATAGAATGAAACTGAGCATCGTCATACTCAACTGGAACGGAGCCGAAATGCTGCGCCGCTTCCTGCCTTCAGTCATCGAGCACTCGCCCGAGGCTGAAATCGTTGTGGCAGATAATGGCAGTACTGACGACTCCCTCAAGTTGCTTGCCGAGCAGTTCCCAAGCATTCGCACTCTCGTCTTTGACCACAACTATGGCTTTGCAGAAGGCTATAACAAAGCCATCGCTCAAGTGGAATGCAACCTTTGTCTTTTGCTCAATAGCGATGTCCGAGTTGAAGCAGGTTGGCTCAAGCCAATGCTCGACTATATGGAGCAACATCCAGAAGTCGCAGCCTGCCAGCCAAAGATTCGATGCGAATGGGCTCCAGAGATGTTGGAATATGCAGGAGCTTGTGGTGGCTACATCGACAAGTTGGGTTTCCCCTTCTGTAGAGGTCGCATTCTTGGTACAGTAGAGCGAGACGAAGGACAATACGACGACATTGCTTCTTTGGCATGGGCAACTGGAGCAGCCTTACTCATTCGTCGCGATATCTATTTAGAGGCAGGCGGATTGGATGCTCGTTTCTTTGCTCATCAAGAGGAGATTGACCTTTGTTGGCGACTCAGAAGTCGCGGCTATGGTCTCGTTTGCATCCCTCAAAGTGTGGTCTATCATGTCGGAGGTGGCACTCTGCCGAAAGAAAGTCCGCGAAAGGCTTACCTCAACTTCCGCAACAACTTGCTGCTTCTCTACAAGAACTTGCCTGAGAAGAAATTCCGCAAGGCCATGCATTGGCGCAGATTATTGGATGCAGCTGCAGCCCTCCACTTCCTTGTTGGCGGTCATTGGGCAGCTTGCAAAGCTGTTCTAAAAGCGCATCTTGATTTCCGCCGCATACAAAAGGACTTCAAGGAAGATAGAGACAAGAATCTGGCTGCAACAGTCGTACCCGCTAACGAGATACTCTCTCCCATCAACCTATTGTGGGAATACTATGGGAAGCGACACTATACATTTAAGAGTTTAAAAGTTTAAGAAAATATGAGAATAAGAACTTTATTCCTTTTGATGCTTATCGCTGGAACAGGCTATGCTCAACAGGCTTGGACGCTGCAAGACTGCTTGGACTATGCGCTGGAGCATAACATCCAAGTGCAGAAGAATCGCATCAGTGAGGAGCGAGGTGAAGTAAGCCTCTGGCAAGACAAAGGCGCACTCTTCCCCAGCCTCAGTTTCAACACGAATCAAGGCTTGGGCTATCGTCCTTTCACTGAGGTTATCAATATTGTGCAAGGCGACCAAGTAACAAGCACCAGAAGCAATGTTACCTATCAAGGAACTTATGGCCTCAATGCCAATGTTACCCTCTGGAATGGCGGCATCAATCAGAAGAATATCAAGGAACAGGAACTGCAAAATCGCATCAATGCCCTCACCACAGAGCAGAGCGAACTCAGCATACAAGAACAGATTGCACAACTTTATGTGCAAATCATGTACACTAAAGAAGCCAAGAAGGTCAACGAATTGCTTCTCTCTACTGCACAAAGCCAATACGACAGAGGTGTGGAGATGATGAATCAAGGACAGATGGCAAGGGCAGATGTTGTGCAACTTGAGGCACAACTCAGTAGTGCTCAATACTCTGTGGTCAATTGCGAAACTCAACTTGCTAACTACAAGCGCCAACTCAAGGCCCTCCTTGAACTTGACCTCAGCACTCCTTTTGATGTGGCAGGCAACATTCCTTCTGATGAGCAGGTTCTTGCTCTCGTTCCAAGTGCTCAGGAGGCTTACGAAAAGGCTCTTGAAACAAGACCTGAGATAAAGAGTGCTGAACTAAGCATCGAGGCAGCAGATATGCAGCTTGACATCGCTAAGCGAGGCTTCTATCCCACTATCGGAGCGAGTGCAAGTCTTGGTAGCAATCACTCATCAGGCAACAGGAATGGCTTTGGCGAACAGATGAAGACTAACCTCAATATGAGTGCTGGCCTCAACTTCAGCGTACCCATCTTCGACAATCGTCGCAACCAATCGAATGTCAAGACTGCCAAACTGCAACAGCTCTCTTCCAAACTGGATCTGCAGGACAAGAAAAATACGCTATCAAGCACCATCGAGCAGTACTGGCTCAACGCCAACAATGGTCAGCAAAACTATATTGCAGCCAAAGCTCGCGTCAAGAGTCAGGAAGCAAGCTACGAACTCTTGAACGAACAATTCCAAAACGGATTAAAGAACACTGTTGATGTGCTGCAAGGTCGTGACAATGTCATCAGTGCCGAGCAAGATCTGTTGCAAAGCAAGTATACGGCTCTGCTCAACATACAACTCCTCAAGTTCTACACAGGAGAAAAGATTGAATTGTAAATACACATTATATATAATATAAGATGAAACATCAAACAATCATCAAAGCAGCAATGCTTATAACTGTGGCAGCCATTGTGAGCAGTTGCCACAAGAAGATTGAATTCACTTACACTGAGGCAGAAGCAGCAGTGCAGGATGTTACAACCAGTGTGACTGCGACAGGAACCATTGAACCTGTAACAAGTGTCGATGTCGGTACACAGGTCAGCGGTATTGTAAGCAAGCTTTATGTTGATTATAATAGTGTGGTTAAGGCTGGGCAAATTATTGCCGAACTAGACCGCACCAACCTCATAAGCGAACTTAGCAGTGCCCAGGCAAACTTGAAGAGTGCACAAAGTGATCTCGACTATCAGAAGACCAACTATGAGCGTTTCAAGGCATTACACGACAAAGGCCTCATCTCCGCGAACGATTATGAGCAGGCTCGTCTCTCTTACATCAAGGCTCAGCAAACAGTAACGCATCAAAGAGAAAGCGTGAAGAAAGCACAAACCAATCTTGGCTATGCCACCATCACAAGTCCTATCGATGGCGTCGTGCTGAAGAAGGAAGTAGAAGAAGGACAAACTGTTGCCTCAAGCTTCAACACCCCTACCCTCTTCACGATTGCTAAGGACTTGACTGACATGCGAGTCATTGCTGATGTTGATGAAGCAGATATAGGCGAAGTGAAGGAAGGACAGCGCGTTAGCTTTACTGTCGATGCTTTTCCAAATGACACTTTCGAAGGAGCCGTGACTCAAGTTCGTCAGCAACCGACAACAGAGAGCAACGTCGTGACCTATCAGGTTGTTATCAGCGCCCCCAACCAAGACCTCAAACTCAAGCCAGGTCTCACCGCGAATGTCAACATCTACACACTCGAAATGCCTGGTGTTCTTGCAATTTCCAGCAAGGCTCTCCGCTTCAAACCAAGCGAGGCAATGCTCAATGATGGCGAGACAATCACCGATGTTGAGAGTCCCATGAAGGTTTGGACAAAGGACGGACCTAACCTCAAAGCCATCGCTGTGCAGACAGGCGTTACCAATGGAACCTTGACACAGATAACAAGTGGATTAACTCGTGGCACTAAGGTTATCGTTGATGTACAAACCAATATGCCAGACCTTGAAGACGGAGCACAACAAAACAGTAATCCCTTCATGCCCAAGCCAAGGAACAGGAACCAAGACAAAGACAAGAAAAAACAATAATGGATAAGAACGACAGAAAGGTAGTCATCGAGTTGCAGGATGTCCGTCGTGATTTCCATGTAGGCAGCGAGGTGGTGAAGGCGCTTCGAGGTGTCAGTTTCAAGATACACGAAGGCGAGTTCGTCACCATTATGGGCACCTCTGGCTCAGGTAAGAGTACGTTGCTCAACCAGTTGGGCTGCCTCGATACTCCTACAAGTGGCGAGTACATCCTTGATGGTGTGCCTGTTCGTAAGATGCGCCGAAGCGAACGAGCCATCCTTCGCAACCGCAAGATAGGCTTCATCTTCCAGAACTACAACCTGCTTGCAAAGACGACTGCAGTGGAGAATGTTGAGTTGCCGCTTATGTACAACAAGACATACAATGCTCGTCAGCGTAGAGAAGCAGCCATCAAGGCACTACAGGCAGTAGGACTTGGCGACCGACTTGACCACAAGAGCAATCAGATGTCTGGTGGCCAGATGCAGCGAGTGGCCATTGCAAGGGCTTTGGTCAACAATCCTGCAGTCATCCTTGCCGACGAAGCAACGGGTAACCTCGACACACACACCTCTTTCGAGATTTTGTGCCTCTTCCAAGAATTGCACAGGCAAGGTCGCACCATCATCTTCGTCACCCACAACCCCGAGATAGCACAATACAGCAGCCGCAATATCAAACTGAGCGACGGTAAGATATGCGATGACACAGAGAATCCTCATATTCTCGATGCCAGAGAAGCATTGGCTGCACTGCCTAACAATAACGACGATTAACATGAGCATAACGAACCTACTTAAAGTTGCCCTCACGGCCATTATGAGCAACAAGTTTCGCTCTTTCCTGAGCATGCTTGGTATCATCATTGGTGTGGCTGCAGTCATCATCATGATGGCTATCGGTCAAGGCTCGAAGCAAAGCATTCGCGAAGACTTGAGCAAGATGGGCACGAACTTGCTGACCATTCGACCAGGTGCTGATATGCGAGGTGGCGTTCGTCAAGACCCATCGGCAATGCAGACGCTCAAGATGGCTGACTACGAAAGCATCCTCAACGAAGCAACCCTCATCACTCATGTAAGTCCCGAAGTGACAAGCAGCGGGCAAGTCATTCATGGTTCCAAGAACACCACAAGTACTATGTATGGCGAGAGTCCCGACTACATGACCATTAAGCTTTGGGACATCAAGAGTGGCGATTGCTTTACAGAAGAAGATGTGATGAAGAGCGCCAAAGTTTGTATTGTGGGAACGACCATTGTTAAAGAACTCTTTGGCAGCGAGGATGCGGATTGTATCGGCAAGGTTGTCCGCTTCAAGAGCATTCCTTTCCGCATTGTCGGCGTACTGAAATCGAAAGGTTACAACAGTTGGGGCATGGATCAGGACAATGTCATGATTGCTCCTTACACTACCGTTATGAAGCGCCTTGCCGCCCAGACCTTCTTCAGCAGTATTGTGATGAGTGCTTTGGCAGAAGAGTTGAGCGACGACGCTATCGAGGAAGTGACGCAAATTCTCCGCCGCAACCATAAGTTGAAGGATGATGCAGAGGACGACTTCACCATTCGTTCCCAAGCAGAATGGATGGAAACAATGTCCACCACAATGGACACCATCACCCTCATTCTGGTCGTTGCTGCAGCCTTCTCGTTGCTTGTGGCAGGCATCGGCATCATGAACATCATGCTTGTGAGCGTGACTGAACGAACCAAAGAAATTGGTCTTCGCATGAGTGTGGGTGCTCGAGGTATCGACATCATGAGCCAATTCCTCATCGAAAGTGTCATGATATCGTTGACGGGAGCCTTGCTTGGAGTGGCGCTTGGCTATGGAGGCAGTTGGCTAGCAAGCAATGTCTTTATGTTGCCAAGCAGTGTGCCCCTTTGGAGCGTCGGCCTGAGCTTCTGCATCTGTGCTTTCATCGGCATCTTCTTCGGCTATGTTCCTGCCCGAAAGGCCGCTCTCATGGACCCAATTGAAGCAATTAGATACGAATAAACATAAAACCAAATACAATGAAAAAGAGCATCCTTTTTGCAGCACTCTTGTGCTTGCCCCTTTGCCTAATGGCAGGGAAAAGAGACTACATGAAAGACCCCAAGTATCTGCTTGGTGCAGTGCCTGAAGTGGAGGGCGTTGTCACATTCCAGAAGAACTTCAGCGTTACAGACAAAAACGAACAACAGATTTACAACATTCTGCTCGCTTACATCAACAACTCTCTTATCGGCAATGCCATCCAAGACAAAAATCAGCCTTACACTCGCATCATCTCAGAGGATAAAGAGAACGGCACTATTGTGGCTCGAATCGAGGAGTACATGATCTTCCACAAGACGTTCTACGAACTGGACCGCACCCGCTTCCGTTACCTCATCAATGCAAATGTCAAGGGGCAAAAGGTAAGCCTCATCATTACGCAGATTTCCTATTATTATAATGAGGATATGGATGGCAAGAACGGCGTCAACTACAAGGCCGAAGAGTGGATTACGGACAAGGTTGCCGTCAACAAGAAAGGCACGAAGCTCTATCCTCGCAGCGGCAAATTCCGCCGGATGACTGTCGACCGCACAGAAGAAATCTTCAAAGGCATCATGGATTCGTTTACCACAAAACAAGGCGTGATTGAGAACTAAAATCCGCACCATGAACAAGCATTTATTGATGCTGGCCTTATGTCTGCTGACCTCAATCACTATCTGTGGTCAATGCAGATACTGCAAATCCTACGAGGACTTCCTCGAGGACAAGTGGGAGTCCTTGGACACCGTCTTTTGCAAAGAACAAAGCAAAGGACACGCGTTCATGTGGGGTTATAGCAACATCACGATGAAGACGGGGGACAAGAATCTCGACAAGAGAATCAACTATTCCGTATTCGCTGTGATGCAAGGCAAGGCACTGTATGTGAACAGCTACAACCTGCGGTTCGAGAAGTTGCGCTTCGGCAAAGGCTTCAGCAAGGCTGCCCGCATCGGAGAGAACGACCTGCTAGTAGTGAACAAACTGGTCGGCAAGGAAGCACAGAACGAACAACCGGGAGCTACAGGAGCTGCCATTGTAGGAGGTATGCTTTTCGGTATTGCAGGGGCAGCAATAGCAGGAGGCATCGTTGCTGGCGTGACTGCCAACAAGCAACTGAAGGGCAAAGTGTGCTATCTCCTTACCTCTGGCGCCGATGAAAAAGGGCGTTATGACATCACTTTATTCGAAGACCAGATGATGGACAAACTGCTTCTGAGCCGCGACCTCATCGACTTGCACAATGCTTATTACGCTGAGAAAGACAAGAACAAACGTAGATTGGCCAGCCGCATCCTGCCAATCCTGATGGAAGCAGGCATCATAGAAGCGGAAGAATAAGGACAATACCTCCAACTCTAAACTTTAAACTATGAATTACAAAGTTCTCCTCCTCACCCTTTGCTTGGGTTGCATCGTCACAGCGGCTGATGCGAAGAAGAAAAAGACCAGTGGCAATCCTATTTTCGAGGGCTGGTATGCCGATCCCGAAGGTGCAGTCTTGAACGGGAAATACTGGGTATTCCCGACATTTAGTGCTCCTTACGACGAGCAGTTGCACTTCGACGCTTTCTCGAGCAAAGACCTTGTGAACTGGACGAAGCACGAGAACGTCATCACAAAGGCAGACATTCCTTGGTTGAGGAGAGCGCTTTGGGCTCCCGCTATCATCGAAGCGAACAACAAGTACTACCTTTTCTTTGGTGGAAACGATGTGCATGAAGGTGAAGTTGGAGGCATTGGAGTAGCCGTCAGCGATAAGCCAGAAGGCCCTTACAAAGACGCTCTGGGCAAGCCGCTCATCAACGAGATTGTCAACGGAGCACAGCCCATCGACCAATTCGTTTTCCGCGATGATGACGGACAATACTATATGTTCTACGGCGGCTGGCGTCACTGCAACGTCTGCAAGCTGAGTCCCGACCTCCTTTCCATCGTACCTTGGGAAGACGGACAGAAGTTCCACGAGATTACTCCCAGCCGAGAATATGTGGAGGGACCTTTTATGCTGAAGCGAAACGGCAAGTACTACTTCATGTGGAGCCAAGGTGGTTGGACTGGTCCCGACTATTGCGTGGCTTACGCAATTGCCGACAGTCCCTTCGGTCCCTTCAAACTCAAGGGAAAGATACTGCAGAGGGACGAGAGCATTGCTCGTGGAGCAGGTCATCACAGCGTTATAAAAGTGCCTGGAAAGGACGAATACTACATCGTCTACCACCGCCGTCCGCTCGATGAAACCGATGGAAATCACCGAGTTACCTGCATTGACAAACTCATCTTCAATGAGGACGGAACCATCCAGCCCGTTAAGATGACCTTCGAGGGCGTTGGGAAAAGCAAGATAAGGAAGAAGTGACTCGGAAGCAACTTTATCGAGAGGTTGCGGCTTACTTCAAGGAGGCAATGCCGGAGGCCAAGACGGAGTTGCATTACGACAATCCCTTCCAGTTGCTCGTGGCCGTCATTTTGAGTGCGCAATGTACCGACAAGCGCATCAATCAGGTCACACCCAAGCTTTTCGAGGACTACCCTACTGCCGAAGCAATGGCTTTGGCGACTCCAGAAGTCATTTTTGAGTACATAAAAAGCGTCTCCTACCCCAATAATAAGGCCAAACATCTTGTAGAAATGGCTCGAATGCTTTGGAAAAAGCATGGAGGAGAGGTGCCACAAGACCTGAAACAGTTGACGGAACTGCCTGGAGTGGGCAGAAAAACGGCAAATGTGGTGCTGAGTGTAGTTTGGGGAGAGGCCAGAATGGCAGTTGATACGCATGTTTTTCGTGTCAGCCACAGATTAGGGCTTGTTCCCGAGTCGTGCAAGACGCCATTTAGTGTGGAAAAGATGCTCACAAAGCACTTTTTTGAAGAAGAAATCCCCGATGCGCATCATTGGCTCATCCTTCACGGCCGTTATACCTGCACAGCTCTTCGTCCGAAATGCGAAAAATGTGGCCTCACTCACCTCTGCAAGACATTCCAACAAGGCCAAATTTCTCGATGAAATGGGCGTTTTTTGAATTTACGATAAATTCTAAAACTCGCGAGACGCGCAACTTGGAAATTTGCTTCATGGTTGCAGGTATCTGATGCCGAAAAGTGTGACCATACTATAGAGAAGTGATTCTATTATTATATAATAATAATAGACCTAAATCTATGAGGTAGGGTCTGTGTTTTTGGTTGCATAATTGTGCAACCGCAACCTTCCCTCCCCTCCTTTTCCCACTTGTTGAAAATCTTTCAAATTGCTGCTGAAAATCGGCTGAATTGGAGCGTTGAAATTTGGCAGCGTGCGAATTATGTCGTACCTTTGCAGTGTAATCAGAAATAACACACGCAGGTGCGCATGCCAACGTAACACGTTAAGTTATAGAACAACACACGTGAAGTTCATCAACATAACACTTCAAGTTAGGCAAGTTCACTGGCGACGACAGGAAACTATGTGAAACATTTTGCGATTTAAGAAATAAATCGTAAATTTGCACTCAGAATTAATTATACAACTATGAAAAAAAATCTTATTTGCTTCATTCTTCTGCTCTCAGCGCTAAATCTGATGGCAGACACTAATGTTACTAACACCTATGTGCAGAACCCCGACTTCGAAGCAAGGTTCGCAGGCTGGATTAACGACGGATTCTACTTCGTCACCAATTCCAGCTTCGGCCAGAAACAGGGCAAAATCTATATGGAACGATGGGTTGGTTCAGGCGGTAAAATACCTAATGTGGAGATTTGTCAGGACCTCTATCTGCCCGCAGGAACCTACACACTGATGGCTGGTTGCCACAACATCCAACAGTCGGGCAGCATTCCCGAGTGCACAGGAGCAATGCTCTATGCAAACGATGAATCTGTCACAGTAACCGAAAGCAAGGATTACAGTCTAACCTTTACGGTCTTACAAGGAGTGACTCGCATCGGGTTCAAAGTGACCTCTACGAACGCCAACTGGGCTGCCATCGACAATGTGAAGCTTACACAACTCGACACCAACCTGGAAGCAGAATATGCGGAGCTGCAGAAACTCATCACAAAGGCCGAGGAGGTGCTTGGCGAAGGCGAGGGGGCTACAGAACTGGCCGCTGCCATTAACGACGCCAAAGGTCTGATAGAGGGAGGCACGAACGAAGAGATCGGTTCAATAGCCAAGAGCCTCAGCGATGCCACGCTGAACTACCGCATTCTGAACGCAACAGGAGCAACGCCCAAAATAACATCCCTCAACAAGTTTGTGGCAGCTGGCGCGACAATTCTTCTAGCACGCATGACGGCACAGCCAACCACAGCATCTGCCGTTTTGGAAAAGGGATTCTGCTGGAGCACCAATCCAGAGCCAACCATCTTCGACAATCGCTCTACTCGCTACTTCTCGAGCAACGGAGAGATATATTGCATGGAAAAACTGCAGCCCGGCACAATGTACTATGTGCGGCCCTACATCATGACAAAAGGCTACAAACTTGCATACGGCGACATCATTAAAGTACCCACATTGCCTAAAGGCTCAGTGACTGCCGACTATGATAATAACGGCAACACAGAGGAAAACAATCGCATAGCCTCGGCCGTGGAGGAGATAAAATGGCTCTACAACAACCTCTCTTATGTAAGGGGTGTTAACGTAAGCGTACATTATAGTTCAGGTACTCCTACAGCCGATTGCTCTTACGGAGGTTGGATGCGAGTTGGTTCAAACGAATCATATCAACAGACAGGAACCATTCTCCACGAAACCAATCACGGAGTAGGCGTCGGTACAAGCGATGTTTGGTGGAACGGCAATTATCGAGCAGAGGGAGACAGAGGCAAGTGGCTGGGGCCGAGAGCTACACAGATGATTCAGTTCTTGAACAAGAATAACTCTGTCTATATGACGGGCGACAACACACACATGTGGCCCACATCAGCAGTAAGCGGTTTCAATTACGGCATCAACGGCTCGTGGGAAGACAGCTACAACCCCGAGAACACCCTACTCTACTATGGGAATGTGCTCATCACTCACGCTCTTCATCAAGACGGACTGGTCTGCTCTTCTTCAGTAGGTTTTGCTTCGCCAGCCTATACCTTTGCCCAAGACGATGAAACGAAATACTACATCAAGACTACCGACGTTGACTGCGGCAACGAGACTGCCCTGCTCGGAGTAAAGGAGTCGGGAGCCTTGACTATGCAACCGATGAACACGGAAATGGCTCAGGCCGACGACAACTTTGCCTGGAACATCCTTTATGAGCCCAAGACTGCCTACTATTATCTGCGCAATGTGGGCACAGGACGTCTGATGAGCTACTCAAGCCAACAATTCAGAACCACGCCCCGCACTTCGCCCTCCACAAACGAGCGTGTGCAACTGCTGCCATCGAGGTCAACCTACAAGAAAAGTACACTCAAAACTTCATCCTACTGGCTAACCATCAACAAGAACGCACTGACGGCCAAAAACGAGACGACCGTGGGCAGTGCCAGCTTTGATGCCAACGACGGCAACACCAAGCAACACTGGCTGATACTTACTGAAAAGGAAATGGAGGTCTTCGATCAGTTCTGGACAGGGATTGACGAAATACAATCGACAATTGATAATGACGACGACACTTGGTACTCGCTGGATGGCAGACGCGTTGAGAAGAAGCAATTAAAACGTGGTATTTACATAAAGAACGGAAAAAAGATTCTCTTCTGACGGGAAAAAGAATAATTTTCTTTTTTAATTCACAATTATGTCGTAAATTTGCAGCGCAAAAGAAAATCAACCAACATAACACATTTACATTATGACTATTTCTGATTACAACTTTGCCGGCAAAAAGGCAATTGTGCGCGTTGACTTCAACGTGCCCCTGAACGAGAATGGCGAGATTACCGACGATACCCGTATCCGTGGTGCGCTCCCCACACTGAAGAAGATTATCGCTGATGGTGGTGCTGCCATCATTATGAGCCACATGGGCAAACCCAAAGGTAAGGTGAACCCCAAACTCTCTCTCGGCCAGATTCGTGGTGCCGTGGAGAAGGCTCTTGGTTGTCCCGTTGCATTTGCTCCTGATTGCGCTAAGGCTCAGGACGCAGCTAAGGCTTTGAAGATGGGTGAAGCTCTCATGCTCGAGAACCTCCGCTACTATCCTGAAGAGGAAGGCAAGCCCGTAGGTATCGACAAGGAAGACCCTGCTTACGAAGAGGCTAAAAAGGCAATGAAGGCAAGCCAAAAGGAGTTTGCAAAGACACTTGCAAGCTATGCTGACTGCTATGTGATGGATGCCTTTGGTACTGCTCACCGCAAGCATGCTTCTACTGCCGTTATCGCTGACTACTTCGATGCTGACAACAAGATGCTCGGCTTCCTGATGGAGAAAGAGGTAAAGGCTGTCGATAACGTTCTCTCTAACATCAAGCGCCCCTTCGTTGCCATCATGGGTGGCTCTAAGGTAAGCACAAAGATTGGTATCATCGAGAACCTGCTCGGCAAGGTGGACAAACTCATCCTCTGCGGTGGTATGACCTACACCTTCATGAAGGCTCATGGCGGCGAAATCGGCAATTCAATCGTTGAGTTGGACAAGCTCGATGTGGCTCTTGGCGTTGAAGAAATGGCTAAGAAGAACGGCGTTGAACTCGTTCTGGCTGAGGATAGCGTTTGTTGCACAGGTTATGACTTCGGTACATTCAGCGTTAAGCCCGGAGCTGAGGTTAAGACTTTCCCCAGCAATGCCATCGAAGATGGTTGGGACGGTCTCGATGTAGGTCCTAAGAGTCAGGCTAAGTTCGCAAAGGCAATCGAAGGTGCAAAGACGATTCTCTGGAATGGTCCTGCAGGTTGCTTCGAGTGTGATGATTTCTGCGCTGGCTCTCGTGCAGTAGGCGAAGCAGTAGCTAAGGCAACTGCAGAAGGCGCTTTCTCTCTCATTGGTGGTGGTGACTCTGTTGCTTGCGTCCACAAGTTCGGTCTTGAGGATAAGGTCAGCTACATCTCTACTGGTGGTGGCGCTCTTCTCGAAGCCATCGAAGGTAAGGTTCTTCCTGGCGTTGCAGCCATCAAAGGTTAAGATTTGAAACAAATTCTACTGGCAATTATAGCCACAATCATGCTGGCCTCCTGCTCTCAGCGACAGGAGGCCACGCAGTTTAAGGCAGACAGTCTGGGCATCGACACTACTGTCCTTCGAGTAGCCGTTATGCCTGCAATGAACTGCTTGCCTGTCTATTATGCAGAATGGAGCGGGCTTGCCGATAGTCTGGGTTTGGAGATGGAACTCCTTCGCTATCAGGCACAAATGGATATCGATACGGCCATCACCAATGGTCACGCAAACATTGCGTTTACCGACCTGATTCGTTTGGCCCGACTCTCAAAACAGGTTCCTCTCACGCCTTTTGCTTCCTGCAACGAGACGCTCTCGCTCATCTCGCTCAAGACGAAACGAGTGAAGCAAGTCAACCAAATGAAGGAGCAAATGATAGCTGTGACTCGCTTTTCTGCAACGGACTTCTGGTGCGACCGTATGCTCGATAGCACTCGGACAAGCTACAACGACATCTATCGTCCGCAAGTCAACGATGTCAGGCTTCGTGCTGAGATGCTTCGGCTTGGACTCATCGATGCAGCTATGATGGGAGAGCCTTATGCCACTTGGATGACAATGCTCGGCCACAAACGCCTCTTCCAGACGACCAACAAGCAAACTCAACTCTATGCTTGGGCAGCCGATAGTACCGTTACGAGAACGCATTTGCAGACTTTCCGCAAGTTGTTGAATGAAGCCACAGAACGCCTGAGCAAAGCAAGCGAGGCAAGCCTTCTTCGCGACATCCTGAAGCAGGAATATCAAATACCCGCAGAAGTGGTCGACTCCATGGAACTCCAGCCTCTCACAAAGGTTTCCAATGTTCGTCAGGCCGACACAGAAGAAGCCGAAAAGTGGCTCAACAAAAAGAAGAAAATCAAGTAATGATAGATTCCAAGACGCTTCGTCTCATCACCCAGAATGGCTTGCAGGCTTTTGCCCTTGGTCGCATTCTGGACGGGATTGCCGCTCTGCGCACTCTCCTGCCCTATTGTGCGACTGAGACGGTCATTTGTGCTGAAGCGGAGAGCCTCGAGAAGAACTATCACTATATGCTTTCGTTCCTTCGCAAAGGAGGTGACGACCAGAAGCGAAACGAGGTTCAGGCAAAGATTCAGAAGCAAGGAATTGCCCTCCTGGAACAAGCCAGTCGCTCTATTCGTCTCAGTTTGAACGAAGATCGATACAGTAAGGCTGCGACCACTTTGCAAGAGGGCGGGAAGGAAGATATTCTGAAGAAATGGAACAGTCTGCTCACGCCAGAAGAACTGGGCGAGGTTCAGGACGACCTTTTCGACCTGCTTTGGACTTCGCCGCTTTGGACGGCTCAAGATATGGCGCTTTGGTACGACTTTCTGCTTGGGCAAAGGGAAATGGTTCAGCAACACCTTGCAGGAGCGCTTTTCCTTTCTGCCTGGGAATATTTCGATGCCGAGAAGATGCAGTTGCTTGCGCTCCTCACCGATAGCGAGAGCCATCGGACTCGCCTTCAAGCCGCCACCTATCTGCTTCTGCTCAAGCTCCGTCACAAAGAGTTCGAGCCACTTATGCCGCCTTTGCCCGACCGCCTTCGTTCACGCAAAAACAGAGTCCCCGCTCAGGTTCAATATGAAATGCTCCTCATGCTCGTTTCAGAAAAGGATATGGAGCACGAACTGAAAGAAGCAGAGAGTCTTACGAACGATTTGCTCAACGGCAAAGAAAAGTTGAACGCCAAGAACATTAAAGGCATTATTGCGCTGAGAGGACGTTATCTGAGGAATCGTCTTCAACGAGGACTCGACCTCAATCTCTCCAAAGCGCCTCTACTCCACAGCTGCAAATACCTGAATCGCATCTCGCATTGGTTCCTGCCTTTCGACAAGAATCATCCGCTCTTCCAATCGGTCATGATTGACGAAAACGGCAACGAGAAGCAAAAGTTCTCCGTACTTATCGACCTCATCCTCGATTGCGATGTTGACAAACTCGCCACACTCTATCTTGTGGCAAATGATAGCGACTTCTCCAAAGCCGTTCAGCAGTTCGACGAGCAAGAGATTCCCGACCTCGAGAACGCCGTCATTCCAGAGTATTCGTTCCGCTTCATCATGCAGGACCTCTTCCGTTTCTTCGTGCATTCTCCCTTGAGTTCGCAGCTCTACAACCCTTTCCGAGGGAAAGATACGCTCCTCGACTTCCCTCAGCTCATCAGCCTCTTTACTGCTGACGACCTCATAAGTTGTTGTCGCCTTTTGCTCGAGCTGGAGCGTTATCATGATGCCCTCGTTGCGGTAGACAACCTCATCAGTCGCGAAGGCGCCTCTGTTGCAGCCCTTCAGGTTAAAGCTCAAGCTCTCAGGCACTTGAAGCGATATTCTGAGGCTATCAATACTATGCGAAATGCTGAGATTCTGGAGCCTGAGAATAAAGAAGTCCTGCAATTTCTCGTCGAATGCTATGCCCTTCAAAATCGCTTTGAGGAAGAGCTGGAGTATCTGCAAAGACTCGCAGAACTCAATCCAGACGAGCGAACCTATCGCCGACTCATTCCCATCGCCTTGGATAAGTTGGGCAGGAAAGAGGAAGCTCTTGGGCTCTTCTTCAAGCTTGACTACGAATCGACGGAAAATGACGATGATTACGACACCATTATCTCCTGCATCGCCGATACAGCCCTCGATTTGGGCAAACTCGATGTGGCTAAGCGATACACAGAAAAGGAGTTGGAACTTTACGACGGAAAGAATACGATTGCTCAGCTCAGAATGGGCCACATCAAACTCTTAGAAAGCGATTGGAAGGGTGGTCTCGACCATTATGAGCAATATGTCAACCTTTGTTGCGAGGAGTCGGGCAAGGACATCAAATATGCTTTGGCGCATTTCAAAGCCGAACAGGAACGACTTCTGGCTCTCGGCATCAAGCAAGAAGACCTTCTTCTCATCTACGACATCTTGCAATCTGCTTCCGAAAATCTCGAGGCATAAAGCGAAGTTCGGCAACTTCACTCGTTAACTTTGTAAACTTCACCAGTTAACTTTGCAAACTTCACTCGTTACGTTTGCGATTAACCCACGTTATCTTTGCCATCATAACTGGGGTTATCCGTTATTGATGATAAGCCTGTAATAATCAGGGATATAGTTGACTCTGTAGCGGAAAAGGTTGCGACCAACCGGACCATCAGAAACTATGCCGCAGTCGTTCAGATTATAGGTCCGACCACAATTGTAACACTTGGCATAGCCGCTCGGCTGAAGCACTAAATTCTTCGTAATATTGTAGGTCTGATAGCAATTGGAGCAAGCAAGGTCGAAACAAACGACTCGCTGCACATCCTCGCCCATCTCGGGAATTGTAAGCTTGCCCACAATGAAACCGCTCAATCCGAGATAGGGAGCACTATAACCCGCAATAGCAGTTATGTTGATGGATGAAGTATGGTTCGAGGCATCGGTGAAAAGGAACTTTTGGCCGTCGCTCTTGATGGTGCAGTACTCGCCCATACTCTCGCAAGCGGTAAAGAGGACGGGGGCTTGAGTGACGTTCTCAATAGTCAGCCTCGCCCGCATATTGCAGTATTTGTTGTTCACCTCGCCTTCCCTACAGGAAAAGCAGACAAGGGAAAGCAGACAACAGACAATTGCTCTTTGAACCTTGAATTTATTCATTTTGAATCAATTCTTTTTCCGCCGCTTCTGCCTTTTCGAAGTGGAAGCCGTCCCAAGTTTGTTCAAAGAGGGCTGCAATCTCCTTTGTACAGAGGTTTCCGATGCTGCCTTCATGAGTGTGATGAACTTCCTTCTTGGGAACGAACTTACCTGTCTCAATGTCAAGCCCGACCTTCTTGTAGGCATCGCGGAAAGGCATTCCTTCGCTTGCCAATCGGTTCACTTCCTCCACAGAGAACATAAGATCGTAACGGCTGTCATCAAGGATGTGCTCGTTGACCTCGAGCCGAGCAATGATGTAGGTCGCCATTTGAAGGCACTCTCTCAACTCCTGGAAGGCTGGCAGGAAGACTTCCTTGATAATTTGCAAGTCGCGGAAGTAACCGCTTGGCAAGTTGTTCATGATGAGCGTAACTTGCTGAGGCAGAGCCTGAAGCTTGTTGCATTTGGCGCGAGTCAGCTCGAAGACATCTGGGTTCTTTTTGTGCGGCATAATGCTCGAGCCAGTCGTACATTCCTTGGGAAGTTTGATGAAGCCGAAGTTCTGACTATTGAAGAGGCAGGCATCGAAGGCAAGCTTGCTGACGGTTCCCGCAATTCCAGCCAAAGCAAAGGCCACATCTCTCTCCGTCTTGCCCCTTCCCATCTGGGCATAAACGACGTTGTAGTCGAGCGAATCAAAGCCCAACAACTCCGTCGTCATCGTCCTATTCAAGGGGAACGAAGAGCCGTAACCCGCGGCTGAACCGAGGGGATTGCGATTGGTGATGCGATAGGCGGCTTGCAGGAAAACGAGGTCGTCCACCAAACTCTCCGCATAAGCTCCCAACCAAAGGCCAAAGCTACTGGGCATTGCCACTTGCAGATGGGTGTAGCCAGGCATGAGAACGCCTTTGTAACGCTCGCTCTGCTTCTGCAACTCGTTGAAGAGACTGCGCACATCTTCTGCCACAAGACGCAATTGCTTGCGGATAAAGAGCTTCAAATCGACGAGCACTTGGTCGTTGCGGCTTCGCCCGGAATGAATCTTCTTGCCCACATCTCCCAATCGGCGAGTAAGCAGAAGTTCCACTTGCGAATGAACATCTTCTACGCCTTCCTCAATGACGAAACGACCTTCCTTGATTTCAGTCAGAATGTTTCGCATCTCAGCCAACAAAGTCGTGAGTTCGTTTTTCTCGAGCAACCCAATACTCTCGAGCATAGTGATGTGAGCCATCGAGCCAAGTACGTCTGCCTCAGCGAGATACATATCCATTTCGCGGTCACGACCAATGGTGAAGCGCTCTATTTCCGCCGTCACCTCATATCCTTTGTCCCAAAGCTTTGCCATAATATTTAATAAGGTAAACTTGCCAACATTTGCGCCAAACCATCGACGCCTTGCTCGAGCTTCTTGCCAACCATTTGGCGGATGAAGAAGTTGAGGTCGGCCTTGAGAGTGAGACGCATTGCACACTCGCTTTCGCCGTTTGGCAAGAGCTGAATCCACATATTTGCAGCCACAGGAACGCCTTCGGCAGCGAACTTGATGGTCTTATCTGGCTCGCGTTCTATGATGCGAAGAGTGGCTGTTCCTATTGGAGTTTGGCCCGAGACAGAGTCGGTATCGAACTGCAACGAACGTAACTTCTCTACAACCTGTTCCAGTTGCTCGGGCGAAACCTTATCGCCAGCCTGTTGCTTGATGCGCTCCATCGCCTCGGGATTGTCAAGCCCTTGCTGAATGACAGCCAAGTTGTTGAGGTCGGAAAGACGCTCATACACTCGCTCTACAGGAGCGAATATCTTCTTTACTTCACTTTTGTATTCGGTCATAATCTTCTATTTGTTCCAGTTTGCCGGGTCTTTGCGCCATTGGTTGAGCGTTTCAACTTCAGTCTCTTTGATGTAGCCAGTCTTGAGGGCTTCGGCTACGACAGCTTCATAGTTGGTGAGGGTCACGAGTTTCACATTTGCAGCCTTGAAAGCCTCTTCTGCAACGGGGAAGCCATAAGTGTAGGAAGCAACCATTCCGACAACCTCGCAATCAGCTTCTCTAAGAGCTTCAACGGCTTTGAGACTGCTGCCACCAGTACTGATGAGGTCTTCGACTACAACAACCTTCATGCCTGGCTTAAGTTCGCCTTCAATGAGGTTAGCGAGACCGTGGTCCTTAGGCTTGCTGCGAACGTAAGCAAAGGGCAGAGAAAGTGCGTCTGCCACCAAAGCGCCTTGAGCAATGGCTCCAGTTGCAACACCAGCAACGCCCTCAGCCTCAGGGAATTGCTCCATAATGAGACGGGTGAGTTCCACCTTGACAAAAGAACGAAGGTCAGGGAAAGAGAGCGTCTTGCGATTGTCGCAATAGAAGGGACTCTTCCATCCGCTTGCCCAAGTGAAAGGGTCGTTCGGTTGTAACTTGATGGCTTTGACATTCAGCAGTTTAGCTGCAAAGATTGATTCAACGTTTGTCATATTATTTCTTATTTATCCAGTCAGTATAAATCGGCTTGCCTTTACCGCCGAAGCAATTGCATGGACGAATGGCAAAGCGATAGGCAAAGTCCTTTGGAAGCTCTCTTTCTCCGAAGACGCATATAACCTCGCCTTCTTCCTTGTTTTCTCCGAGATAGCATTTGGGCGAGAAGACGCGCTTGGTGCAGGCTATGTTCCGCACATCCAACCAATCGTATTCCGCCTGAACCTCATAATCAAAGGCACGGACACCAGCGTTCTTCTTCAAGACTGTGGGGAAGTGAACTGTGACTTGCTCCTGCTCTATTCCGTAGCGGTCCTTGCCTTTGCCTGTGGTAATCGTTGCCCTTGAATCAGCCGGGAACTGCGGAATGGGAGCCTTCTTGGCCCGGTTCTCGAATGAGAGCGGCTCTGTCGTAGAGATGGGCCAAGGCAATCGCCAAGCAGCCCCGACTATCTCGTCATAGACGAATTCGTACCTTGCAAAGGTGATGAGGTTGTCATAGACGCGCATCAACAAACCTTGACGACCGTCTTGTGGGTCTATCTTGGGCATTTGCGAAGGTGGCTTTACTCCCCAATCATCCTGATAAGTATTCTCTCGAGCCGGCATTGGATAGAGGTATTTGAGCGATGAAGTTCCAATGCTGGTGAAGCTCCCTTGCCAAAGGTCTCTGTCGTCGTCGAGAGGCGAATGCGAATGCCCAGAGAAAGCGATGGCGTTGGGATAGTTGCTCAATAGCTTTGTGACCGTTCCATCGTCTCTTCCCCAAGCCCAAGCGCAGTTGCAAGTGTCCTTCGGATGCGCATGTTGAATATAGAAGAAAGGCTTTTCTCCAGTCAATTCGGCATTATGCTTTTCGAGAAACTCCTCGAGTCCAGGGACATTGTTCTGGTTTTGCCAATGTGCTCCTATGAAGTGATAGCCCTTGATTGTCTTCATCCAAATGGGCTGGTACGGCTCCTTGAAGCATTGCTTCCAAGCCTTTGCCCGCTGAGGTCCGATGCCTTGAGCCTCTGCTGTTTCTTTTCCGACGCTCTTGATTGTGCCTCCCCAAGTGTGAGCCTCTACATCATGATTGCCATAGACGAAGAGCGGCTCCGTTCGTTTGCCGTTGATACCTTTGTTCTTCGGAAAGACCTTGAACCAGGCATCCGCAACCGTTTGAAGCTGTGGAAGGAGTCCTTGGTCGGCCATATCGCCGGCAATGATGACACCATCCACCTCGAACCCACGGAAACGCTCAAGGGCATGGATGAACGTTCCAGCCGTATCTGCACCGCGAAGATGGATGTCGCTCACAATGCCGATGACGAGATTAGGCTTTTCCAAATCGGCAGTAAACTCATTGGCCAAACTTGGAGTGCCGAGATAAGCCGCACTCGCAAGGACGGTTGAGCGCTGAAGGAACTCTCTGCGATTCATAACTTATTTAATGTGTGTGCAAAGGTACGAAGAAACAAACAAATAGCCAAATTTATTTGAGTATTTCCAAAGGTAGTGATAACTCACCTATTGAAATTGTCTGTTCGGAAAGGGATGACGGGCAGGCCGGAGTTTGCTTTCAGGTTGCCTGGCTGGAAGCTTTTGAAAGCGTAACGAACCGCGATGGGTTCGGAAACATCGTCGCTGCGGATAGTCACATGACTGCCATTTATGCCCGCCGAAGCTTTGTGCCAAATGCTGTCTGGGCCACACACCTCGAAGCCTTCAATACCGACATTGCGATTGAAGCCATCCTCTGCATTATCGAAACTGAGTCGCACTTGCTTTCCTCGCGAAGTCGCTTCAACTTCCATCGAGCGATAGGTCGGATAACGATAGTCGATGCCTTTCATTGCATAAGTATCGCCCAGAGCCCAAAGGCATAGGCGCTCGCCCACCTCTTTCTTCATGCAAGGATGAATCTGCCAATACTCGTAGTCCTTGACCAAGTCGTTCGTGCAGACCATACCCATATTGGGGAGCATCTCGCTTGCTCTATATTGAGCCTCTCGCATAAGGGCAGCCGTCGCTTTGTCCTTTGCCCAATAGTAATCGTAGGGACAAATCTCGACATAGTAGAACGGCAAATCGCCCAGTCCCCATCGCTCACGCCAACTTTGAACCATACGGACAAAGCGCTCAGTATAAAGCCAAGGAGTATTGATATTTGCTTCGGCCTGATACCAAAGGAATCCGCGAATCGTATAAGGCTCGATGGGATGAATCATGCCGTTGTAGAAGACGCAGGGCAAAGAGCGTTCAACGTTGTAGGCGGGGCGTACAAGATGAGCACCCAAATAAGCTTCGGAGTTGAGGTTCTCGCCTGGATAAGTGCTAACGATATCGCGAGGCGTCCAGCCTTCGACGCGCGTAGCTCCCAGCGAACTATTGATGATGCCGACGGGACAGCCCAAGGCTTCCGTAAGACGAATGCCGAAGAAATAACCTACAGCGCAAAAGTCGCGAGCGGTTGCCGGCACACAGTCTTGCCAGACTGCTGTCACCGTATCGACCTCTTCAGGATGAGGAGAGAAGGCAACGGTACAAAAGTGCAGCCGTCCTTTGTAGCGAATGGATTCAAGGATATGCTGAGCGCTATTCTCAACGGGGCAACCTGCAAAGCCATGAAGCGGCATCTCCATATTGCTCTGTCCGCTTGCCAGCCACACTTCCCCGATAAGGACATCGGAGAGCGTCTTCGTTTCGTTGCCGTCGCTTATGGTAATGGTTTGCGGCTCAAAAGAAGCTTTTGGAGTCGATACATGAAACTCCCATCGCCCCTTAGCATCAGCCTTGACCTTCATTTCGCCTTTGTTCCAAGAGGAGCGAAGCACAATGTTCGTGCCAGCCCCGTGGTCGGTCCAGCCCCACAGCTTAACTTCGGTTTGTTGTTGCAAAACCATATTGTCACCCACCAAAGGTCCGCAAATAATGCGAGCTCCACTGGAAAATGGAGCCACAAATGCCATCAACAGGACAATAATCTTTCCAATTCCTTTCATCGTTTTCCTAACTCCTTTCTCTATTCAATAGGTGCAAAGTCTCCATCGAAACTGATAGGGTCACGGTTCATCGAGCTAACACGGATATAGGCTTTGCCCGTATCGTACAAATCAATAAGATAATGATAAGTGTCCTCCAATGTTTTTACATCCACCTCCATCTGTGTCTTATTGGGTTTTGGACGAATCTCCGAATATCGCAAGATGGGCGCCTCGAAGTTCAACCCTATCGACGTAGACCCCAGAGGAGTCTGATAAGCTTGCCCCCAATAGGGCAGATAGCTGCGTAGCGTATCGCCTCGCAACTCCAGGAAGTAGTCAGATGTTACAATCTTCGAACCATAGCGCAGCGTACTCATCGAACTGATGTCAATACGCAGTTGTCTTGCAGTGACAGCCAACGCTATTTCCAGCTGCATCTTAGCCCGCCGTTCAGCCCGTTCCTGTTGAGTGGCACAACCGACAATCATCAGCAAAGCCAACATCCCGACAATTATTCTTCTTCGTTTCATGTTGCAAAAAACTTAACTAAATGCTTCTATTTCAGCGGAATAGTGTCCGTAGATAAACTCCACGACCAAGCGGCCAAAGCGACCTTGCTCGGCTGCGAGACAGGAAACCAATCCCATCGTCCACCGCCAATTTACTTCGATGCAAGGACAAATGCCCTCCTGAGCCAACATCATATCAATGCCTACTGGTCCCGTATAGTCGAACTGCTTCAGCCGTTCTTCCCACCATTTCCTGATTTCTTGAAGGTATTGCAGGGGAATGTATTGTGCCAGCCAAGCGAGTTTCTGCCCTTCCTGAGCCACCCAATTGCCCAGATAAGCCCCTCGCTCATTGGTGTAGAAGAGCGAAAGTCCGCGATATTCCACACCTCCCTTGCCATCGAGCCAGAACTCGAGTGCGAAGTCGGTTATTTTATGTAGGAGTCGTTCCACAACCACACTTCCCTGAGTCTTGATGATGCGCTTTGCCCAAGCCTGCCATTGCTCGCTACCGACCTTCATCAATCCTTTTCCGCTACTGCTCCAAGGTGCTTTCAGAAGGACTTCTTCGTGCTTGCCGACGGCCTCTTCCACTTCCTCGAAAGTGCGACAAAGTGTGCTCTCGCCAGCCAAATTTCCGTCGAGTGGAAGTTGTTCTCGAAGCTCTCCCAAAAGGGCGACTGCAGTTTGCCTGTGAGAGAGCTGCCTCAATTGCTCCAACTCCCTTGCTGAGGGCAAAAGCGAGTCCTGAACGCCAGACTGCTTTAACTGATGACAAAGGGCAGGACTCCAGCCCCAAGGCAAGATTTTCGTATCGTCTGGGAGGTTGAGTCGCTCTTCTCCGTTCCAAACAACATCTTCCTCTTCAGCCCACCACTGCGGCAACCACCAAAGTTCTTGCCGCATTTGCTGGATTTGCTGAGGCGGTGTATAGCCCGGCTTCCCATCAGCCAAAGCCATATCATTCTCGGGGTTGAAGATGTAAAGCGTCATGCTTAGAGGCTCTTAATCTGTGCGCCAGTATAGTAATGTTTGAGAATCTTCTTGTAGCTGTAACCTTGCTCGCCCATAACGGCAGCTCCGATTTGGCAGAGACCTACGCCGTGACCCCACCCGCGACCATGCAGAACGAACCTCTGAGGCACGCCATTCCGCACATTTTTTACTTCGATTGTGAAGGCGCTACTCTTCAGATGCGAGGTGCTGAGCATGCGTCGAATCTCGAGTTCCTTGCCCACGACGAACGACTTCTCCTGCCCTACAATCCGCAGTTTGCTGATGTGTCCGCCTGGCCCTTTCTCCACAATCTCCATACCGAGGATTGGGCCGAGTTCCATCTTCAAATGCTTTGTGATGAAGTCGTGCGCCTCCTCTTGTGAAAGTTCTTCCGTCCATTCGTAGAAGTCGCGGGTTTCGAGGTCGTAGTCGTTGAGAACCTGACGCAAAATCTTCTTGTCGGAGGTATTGCAGAACGGATCTTTGACGGAGCGCAGATAGGGAACCTCGATGTTCTCCCAGCAATATTGATACTCGTTTGTCTGACCTCCGCAACACTTTCCAAATCGCGTATCGCAAATCTTTCCGTCGTACATCAGCACTTGTCCTCTGGTTGCGCTAACTGCCTCAGCCACTTGCGGATTGCTGGCCCTTGTGATGCCTTGATAGCGTTGGCAATGGTCGTCGGCACAAACGTCGAAAATGGTATGGTCTTCGCGGTCGTACCAACGGATGCTCTCGCCTTCGCCTTTCACGAAAGTGAAGAATGGAGCTGGTTGCTCGGCATGCTCTTGTCGCCTTTGCATCTGGGCATAGAGCCAACTTCGAGAGATGACGGCTGCGGCTTTCAGGAACTCGAGCGAGCAACTGCTCTTCATCTCGCTACTGATGACGCTTGTCAGGTAGTCCTCGACGGGCAAGATGTTGATGGCGACGATTTTGTCCTCATCGACCACGAGTTTGAGGATGCCTTGGAAGGTCTGCGATTCCTGACGCTCCCAATGGAACTTCTGACCGATGGTAACGCCATGAAGCGTGAAAGAAGATGCTCCCTCGTCTTGCGGCCTGAACGTCAGTTCCTGATAAACATTGTCTCGCCAACGAATGCCGCCGTCCGTATATTCCGCCACTTGCTCGCCCGTCACCTCCGTTCCTTTCGCATGATAAGGACTGTTCATGCAGAAGCGAATGACTGCATCTTTCATGATGCCGACGGAAACTTCCTGATCCACGGATGGCAGGTTGTCCTGCTTCTTCTCGTCCTCAGGAACAGCCTCTTCTGGTTTGTCCGTCAGTTGAACGATAATGGGCTTCAGTTCCTCTTCGCTCAAGGTTACTTCCTGCAAGATGGCCTGGGCTTTTTCGGCCGTCAGAGCCTTGAAGTCCTGCTCCCTCGGCGTGATGAAGAGTCCGCACATATCGAGGGCTCCAGGACTTACGAGCAACTGCTCCTTGCCCTCGGCATAATAGCAATCTGGGCGATGTTTGCTGCGAGGGAAGATGAGCGTCACAATCTCGTCAGGCCTACTGGAAGTGCCTTCCTGACGCCAACAAACAATGTTCAGGCGAGGTTCCGATTCGTCGCCAACTATCGGCAAAGCCTTATAGACACGCTGACAGAGCAGACTGTCGCTCTCGGTTGGCATGCTGCGAATCACGAAGACTGGACAAGCATAACCCTCCAAGAGATAGAGTCCGCAACGACTGCCCACATTGCCTGCTTCTTCCATCGAAGCCGCCTGCTCGCCCGTCAAGGGATAGAGCTTGCGGAGGCCCTTCTCGTACATCGTCCAATCGCGTTCCAGAGGCACAATTCCCCTGCTTCCAGCCTGCAAATGCATGTGGTCAGGGCACGAAGCGCCGCAAAGCGGACCGTTGTAGAAGACGATGTGTTTGGGCATATCCCAAGCCATTTTCCTGAGGGTTCCAAAACTGCCGTAGATGCTCTGAGGCGTGTGTCTGCGCATCGGAATAGTGAAGTGCTGAGGCAGGATGGGATAAGGGTTGACGAGAATCTGATAGTGCTTCTCCGTCATGAGTTTGTGCTGCTCCTTGGGGCGGTTGTTGTCGCAAAGGAAGCAAGGCCGTTCGCTGATGGTCTTCTTGTCGATGGAAGCGCCAGTACTTACGATGCGAGCAGGATTCCATTGAGCCATGAGTGAAGAGTGAAGAGTGAA
>JAFYNL010000016.1 GCA_017548075.1 Bacteroidaceae bacterium
CAAGCATAAAATCAACTGTAACAGCTGAAACACTGTAACGCAAATGATTTTAGGGGGAACATTTGCAGGGAACAGAAATAAAGCGTAACTTTGCTCGCAGAAGATTTGGATTATGGCTAAGCTAACCACAGAAGAATTCATCAAGAGAGCCAAAGAGGTGCATGGGGATAAGTACGATTATTCCAAGGTAGAGTATGTCGATTATAGGTCGAAGGTATGCATAATCTGTCCTGAACACGGAGAGTTTTGGCAAAGACCTGATACCCATTTGCAGAAAAAGGGCTGTCTAAAATGCGGTAGACAAAGAACGGCAGTATTTCACAGTAAATCTAAAGAACAATTTCTACAAGAGGCAAAGAAAGGCTAACAGAAAAAGACTGGCCAACGCTCATCCGAGCAATGGCAATGATAGAGAGCGGCGTATTGCTGCCCATGGAAACAATTATGCGAGGGTACTACCTCTACAAAGTAACAAACCAACAAAAAAACATGAAGCCATGAAAAGTAAAAACATCTGGGAACTTATCCTGAAGGTCATCGTCGCCGCCATAACGGCAGCCCTGACCGCAATCACAACTACAAGTTGCATCGGCTATGGGCCGTTCTAAGACACAAATAAAGGCGGCAATTTAGCCGCCTTTATTGTCTATATGCGATTATTTGAAGAGCTTCTTCTTCACGCTGCCGTCCGTATCGCGCACGATGTTTATCCCCCGACGGACATCGGGAAGCTTGCGACCATCAGTCGAGAATATCTGCTTGGGGAACGTGGATATTGATTTCACTTGCGTGACGGCATCGGGATCGTCGTCGATACTCCAGAAGGTTATAAGGTCATCGTCCTCTTCGGCAAGGGAAACCAGATAGATTTTGCCGCCAAGACGGATGATATTTTCAATTTCGAAATCGATTTTATAAAGTATGGTGCCGTCTTCGCTAACAACGTTGTAGCCCTTCCGTTTTCCGTGCATAATGCGACGATAGTCGTTGATGCCGTCTCCGTTTGTGTCAAATTCTTCTATCTCGTCACCACCCTCGAATGCGGCAAGAAGATACTCGTATTTCTCGTCGGAATTGAAGAGTGTCTGCGTGAAAAAGAACCTCGGACTGGGATAGGAGTTATCGTCTAAATCAACGAAGCTAAGATACTCTATCAAGTCGTATGGATTTTCCGAACCGCTTCCGATACTTTCCCATTCGCCGACCGGAGCCTCTTCGTAATCTGGGAATATAAAGCTGATTGTCCCTTCTGAATTCCACTTGATATAGCGACTGGGATACAGATCCCCATATGTGTAATAATTAAAATATTCTCTTTCGTCGACTGGCAGAAAATGGCAAGAACCTTCAATTGCTTTGAATTCAGATGGGAAATTAGAGGCTACCCAACTCTTGGCTTCCTCCCAAGTGCCAGTCCAGGGCCGACTGGTGCTACTCTGTTCATCGTAGATAGTAATGATTTCTCTTCTGTCAACATAGATGTTTGTCACTTCCAATTTTCTACTTTGTGTTTCGTAGCTTAGATTGTAGTCAGGAAAGTTAACGCGAAAAGAACGTTCCACCTCGAAATCCGGATTGTAAGCCTCAAAAGTGTACTCGATGTCCCAGTCATCTCCTTCTTCGACTATTCCGATGATATGGGTATTTCCGTTGTAACTGAACTGTTTGGGGACGAAGAATCCACTATCTGTAAATAGAGTCTTTTTCGCCACAAACTGTGCGTTTGCACCTAATGATAAAGCCAAAAGAATGGCAAAGCAGTAGAATTTCTTCATAATTATATTTATTTATAGGGTTAATCTGTCTGCAAAGATATGAAAAAAATGAAAAAAAACTATCTACGCCTCAAAAAATATTATGAACTCGCCTTTTCTTTGTGACAGAATGACAGTTGTGACATTGTCATTTTGAGAGACACACAAGAAAAAGCCCCATTCTCTACCGAGAGCGGGGCTTGCTTTATGTGTTTCCGCGACAGAGCTTAGTGACGCATTCTGGTACCTGTGCGAGCTTCTACGACATTCACGATATAGTCGGCCAGCTTCTCGCAGCCATTGATGAGGTCCATGTAGATGGTGCCGATGGCATAGGTGTATTTGTGGTTGTTGACGTCCGTGATGTTCTGCGACTTCAACTGGTCGCGGTAGTTGTTTATCTCGTTCTCTATGTTGTAACAGCGGTTCACGTCGAAGAGGTCTTTTCTGCCGCCCATCAGCTGGTTCATGTTGGTGAGAGCCTGATCTGTGAGGCCCATCATGGCATGCAGGTTCTTGTATTGCTCTTCCGTGAAGTGCTCTTTCTTGCCCTGTACCTTCAGGTTGATGGTGCGAGCCATGGTGTAGCAGGAGTCGCCAATGCTCTCCACCTCGGAAATTTCGCGAAGCATGGCTCGAATCTTGGCCTTTGTGTCGTCCGAGAGATGTGCATCGCTCACTTGGTCGAGGTATTCGGCAATGCTGATTTCCATGCTGTCGGCTATGTTCTCGTACTTTTCTATGCGGCTGAAGAGCTTGTTGAACTTGTTCTGGTCTTTTTCGATGAGCAGTTCCTGAACCATGCCGAACATGCGCTGGATGCGTTCGCTGAATGCCGAAATCTCTTTATGAGCCTCGAGGACTGAGAGTTCTGGAGTCTTCATGATGCCAGCCGTGATGAAGTGCAACTTGAAGTCCTCTTCTTCCCCTGCCTTCTTGGGTTTGATTACCCAGCAAACGAACTTCTCAATCTGGGGAATGAACCAAATGAGCAGTGCCGTGTTGCTGATATTGAAGGCGGAGTGGAAGGTGGCAAGAGCCACACTCGCTTTGATGGCGAAATCCGGTGCGTCTGTGGTCATTGCAGGGTCGAAACCAGAGAGGTGGCAGACCATCGCAAAGAAGGGTTTCAGCAGAATGAGTACCCAGCAAACACCCAGCACATTGGTTGTCAGGTGGGCAAAGGCTGCTCGACGAGCCTGTGTGTTGGCACTCAAAGCCACGATGTTCGATGTGATGGTGGTACCGATGTTTTCACCCAAAACGAGCATTACGCCCTGGTCGATATGCAGTACGCCTGTGGAGCAGAGCATCATGGTAATGGCCATAATGGCAGCTGAAGACTGAACGCACAAGGTAAGTATTGTACCCATCAACAGGAACAGCAGGTTGACGAAGAAGCCTCCGTTGCTGTATTCTGCAAAGAAAGCGCTGATGGCTTCCTTCGAAGCCGGGTCTTCAACAAGCGAGAAACCGGTCTCTTTCAGCGTTCCGAGTCCTAAGAACAGGAAGGCTACACCAAACAGGAAGTCGCCCACAATGCGGCGCTTCTTCATATATATCAGGATGATGCCCAGGAAGAAGGCTGGATAGACGAAGTCGGTAATGTTGAAGCCCATACCCAACGACATGATCCAAGCCGTCAGAGTGGTACCGATGTGGGCACCCATGATGACCGAAATGGCCTGTACAAGCGTCAGAAGACCTGCGTTGACGAACGACACAGTCATCAATGTGGTGGCTGTGGACGACTGGACTGCGGCGGTGACGAACATACCCGTCAGGGCACCCGTGAAGCGGTTCGTGGTCATTGCGCCAAGCACATGACGGAGCTGAGGACCAGCCATTTTCTGCAGAGCCTCGCTCATGGATTTCATACCGAACATCAACAGAGCAAGAGAGCCCAACAGCTTAAAGACGATAAGCAAAGACATAGAATTATATGTTTAGGATTTCGTTAAGTTTTCAATCACGCTACAAAATTAAACATTTCTTTAACTTTTACCAAAAAAAAATGCCTTTTTTCTACCTTATCGGCGGAAAAAAGGCAAGTTCTTTTACGGGCTCTTTGTTCGTGCACTAGACAAGGTCTTGTGCATAGCAATAAAACTTTGACTTCGCTTCGCTTCGTCGAGCTTGCTAGACAATGCCCTGAGCGAGGATAGCGATAAAACCTTGACTTCGCTTCGCTTCGTCGAGCTTGCTATACAATGCCCTGAGCGAGCATAGCCTTAGCAACCTTCATGAAGCCTGCGATGTTTGCGCCTTTGACATAGTTGACGTAATCGCCCTCTTTGCCGTACTTGACGCATTGCTGGTGGATGCCGGACATGATCTGATGCAAGCGCTTATCCACTTCCTCGGCCGTCCAACTGATACGCATGGAATTCTGCGTCATTTCAAGACCTGAAGTTGCCACGCCACCTGCATTCACGGCCTTTCCAGGAGCAAAGAGTTGCTTGGCTGCAATGAACTTTTCGGCAGCTTCTGCGGTGCAACCCATATTGCTGACCTCTGCAACACAAAGCGGCTTGAAGGCCAGAATCTTGTCGGCATCTTCGCCATTCAACTCATTCTGGGTGGCACAAGGCAAATAGATGTCGGCCTTCTGCTCCCAAGGCTTCTTGTCGGCATAGAATGTGGAGCCTGGGAATTCGTCGGCATAAGGCTGGCAGATGTCGTTACCCGAAGCACGAAGCTCGAGCAGGTAGTCAATCTTCTTGTCATCAAGACCTGCGGGGTCGTAGATGTAACCGTCTGGACCACTGATTGTTATGACCTTAGCTCCAAGCTCGGTAGCTTTCTTTGCTGCGCCCCAAGCCACATTGCCAAAGCCAGAGAGGGCAACGGTCTTGCCCTTGATGTCAAGTCCATGCGTCTGCATCATTTGGTTCACGAAATAGAGTGCTCCGTAGCCTGTTGCCTCTGGACGCAGGATGCTTCCGCCCCATTCCAAGCCTTTGCCGGTAAGGGTTGCAGCGTGGAACTGAGTGGTGAGTTTCTTGTACATGCCGAAGAGATAGCCAATCTCGCGGCCACCTACGCCAATGTCGCCTGCTGGAACGTCCACATCAGGACCGATGTACTTGAAGAGTTCCGACATAAATGCTTGGCAGAATCGCATGATTTCGGCATCGCTCTTACCCCTTGGAGAGAAGTCGGAACCGCCTTTGCCACCGCCCATGGGCAGCGTGGTGAGGGCATTCTTGAAGGTCTGCTCGAAGCCCAAGAACTTCAGGATGCTGAGGTTCACGGAACTGTGGAAACGAAGGCCTCCCTTATAGGGACCAATCGCACTATTGAATTGCACGCGATAGCCAAGATTGACTTGCACTTCGCCCTTGTCGTCAATCCAAGGCACACGGAAAGTAATGATGCGCTCTGGTTCTACAATGCGCTCTACAATCTTGGCTTTCTCGAACTCGGGATGCTTGTCATAGACGTCTTTAATGCTCTCTAGCACCTCGCGGACTGCTTGAAGGTACTCCCTCTCGCCTGGATGCTTCTGCTCCAAGCCTTGCATGATTTTCTCAACATTCATGATATTTGAAGGTTTAGGTTATTGTTTATTAGCTTTTGTATTAATGTTCAATGTTCAATTATCAATGTTCAATTGTTCACCCAAGCTCGTCGCATTCCCTAAGCCAAAGGGCTGGAGAGGCGTCGCTAGGCATACGCCAGTCGCCACGAGGACTAAGGGAACAACTGCCCACTTTAGGTCCGTCGGGCAAGCAACTGCGCTTGAATTGCTGGCTAAAGAAACGACGGCAGAAGGTACGGAGCCATTTGCGGATGGTGGCATCGTTGTAGCTTTGACCAAATGCCTGTCGAGCCAACAGATAAATCTTGGCAGGACGGAATCCCCATCTTAGCAGATAGTAAAGGAAGAAGTCGTGCAACTCGTAAGGTCCCACCAGGTCCTCTGTCTTCTGAGTGATGTTACCTTGCTCGTCGGCAGGAATAAGCTCAGGACTTATGGGCGTATCGACAATATCGAGCAACGTTTGTCTGGTGCTTTCGTCCTTTGTTCGCTCTGCAACCCAGTTTACAAGATGCCTTACCAATGTCTTTGGCACAGAGGCATTGACGCCATACATGCTCATGTGGTCGCCATTATAAGTGGCCCAACCAAGCGCAAGTTCGCTCAAATCGCCAGTACCAACCACGAATCCATTCATCTGGTTGGCTGCATCCATAAGGATTTGGGTTCGCTCACGAGCCTGACTATTCTCATAAGTCACATCGTGTTGCTCAATGTCGTGCCCGAGGTCGGAGAAATGTTGCAGGCATGCTTCCTTGATGCTTATCTCGCGAATGGTAATGCCGAGCAACTTCATGAGGTTCACGGCATTGGTATAGGTCCTGTCTGTCGTGCCGAAACCAGGCATCGTAATGCCCACGATTCCACGCCGATTCAGTTCGAGTTTGTCAAATGCACTAACGCAAACAAGCAGGGCGAGAGTGCTATCAAGTCCTCCACTTATGCCAAGTACAACTGTCTGTGCGCCAGTGTGTTGAATTCTTTTTGCTAAACCTTCTGTTTGAATGTCGAATATCTCCTGACAACGCTCGTCAAGACGCTTGCCTGTGGGTACAAATGGGTGCGGATCGATGACGCGAGTCAAGGAGAATGGACGGGCAGGAACTCGTTCTGTATCGATAATGTTTGGCTGTCTCTTGCGTGCTGCACAAGCTGCAAAAGTGGTGTTTATGCGACGCTCAGCACGAAGCCTCTCCACATCAATCTCGGTCTCGAGCATCTGTGCCTCAAACTGATGACGTTTTGCTTCGGCCAAAAGCTTACCATTCTCGTAAATGAGACCTTTGCCCCCAAAGACAACATCCTGCGTGCTTTCGCCAAATCCACATCCGCTATAAACATAGCCGCAAATGCATCGAGCACTCTGTTGGGCGAGAAGGGTCTGCAGATAGGTGTATTTACCCACCAAATCATTATCGGCACTAAGGTTGAAGATGATATCTGCACCTTGCATGGCAAGTGTCGAACTTGGTGGGACAGGAGCCCAAAGGTCTTCGCAAATCTCTACGCCAAACACGCAGGAAGGCGTATTGAAGAGCAAATTGGTGCTGACTGTAACTTGTTGTCCGCAGATGAGCACAGTTCCTTCAGGCACATCGGCACCACTCTGGAACCATCGCTTCTCGTAGAACTCCTTGTAATTGGGAAGGAAAGTCTTAGGCACAATGCCAAGAATCTTGCCTCTTTGCACTACTGCAGCACAATTGAGCAAAGCTCCGCGATAAGGTACAGGAAGCCCGATAATGCTAATGATATTGAGGCTTCTTGTGGTGTTCATCAGATGGATGAGCGCCATCTCTGCTTCATCGAGCAGGAGCTGCTGACCAAAGAGGTCGCCACAAGAATAGGATGTAAGCGAGAGTTCAGGCAAGCAAATGATTTCTATGCCTTTGCCTTCGGCTTGGATGACGAGCGACTCTATCTGCTCTACATTGTACTGGCAGTCAGCAACCCTCACCAAGGGAATGGCTGATGCGACTTTGACGAAACCGTGATTCATGGGTTACTTATTTTATCAGTTCTACGCTTCTCTTGACAAAGCGAGTGAGTGCTTCGCCTTTAAGAAGACCATTTTGCAGGAGAGCAAGGTCGATGAGTTGATGAACGCGTTCGTTGCCCTCAGCATAGGTCTTGAGCACATCATCGCGCTTCTGTTGTTCAGCACGAATGTCCTCGCCACACTTTTTCAGGTCGTCTTTCTCCTCTTGAGTTATTTCCTCAGGCTTCTTCTTGTCCTGTTCCTGACGAAGTACAGCCTGACGAGCATTCAAACCTTTCAGTTCTGCCTCGATAGGCTTTAGGGCTTCGGATGTGTTCTGCTCGCAATCCTCGAGGACTTGACGAATGAGCGGAGAATCGGTATTGAGCACGATGTTATACATATCGGGCATCTCGCCATAGAAGGCCATTCCTGGCTGCAAGCGAGCCATCTCCTTCATCCTTCGCATATATTCGCTCTGAGTCATCATGACTGGCAACTGGTCTTCGCCAAGTGCCTGAGCCTCGACGTTGAAGTCAACTTTGTCTGTCTTTGGAGCTTGCGAACGGAAGACGATGGCGAGTTTATCTGAGCGCTCTGCCTCGAGCTTCTCGCGCTTTGTCTCTTCCTTCTGAATGAGACGCTCAATCACATCAGCATCAACTCGAGTAAAGCTTGTCTTTTCCAACTTCCTTTCAAGCATTCCGACAAGCGGAGAATCGAGCTGACCATCCATCAACAGGACATTATAGCCCTTTTGCTTGGCTGCATCAATATAAGTGTACTGCGCATCAGGGTCGTTGGCATAAAGATAGACGAGCTGGCCGTCCTTGTTCGTCTGTTTGTCCTTGATGAGGGCATTGTACTCATCGAGCGTATAGTGCTTGCCATCCGTATCTTTAAAGAGGAAATAAGACTTTGCCTTGTCGTAATAATCCTCTTCAGTCAGCAAGCCATAGTGGATGAATATCTTGATGTCGTCCCACTTCTTCTCGAAGTCTTCACGCTCATTCTTGAAGATGCCAGCCAAACGGTCACTCACCTTCTTTGTGATGTAAGAACTTATCTTCTTCACGTTTGCATCGCTCTGCAAGTAGCTTCTGCTTACATTCAAAGGAATGTCGGGAGAGTCGATGACGCCATGCAGAAGTGTCAGGAACTCAGGCACAATGCCCTCAACTGCATCAGTCACGAAGACCTGATTGCAATAGAGCTGTATCTTGTTACGCTGGATGTCGAGGTTGTTCTTTATCTTTGGGAAGTAGAGGATGCCAGTAAGGTTGAAGGGGTAATCCACGTTGAGGTGAATCCAGAAAAGCGGCTCATCGGCCATTGGGAAGAGGTGACGATAGAACTCCTTGTAGTCCTCGTCCTTGAGTTCTGTAGGCTTCTTTGCCCAAAGCGGCTCTACATTATTTATTATATTGTCTTCCTCGGTATCCACCTGCTTGCCGTCCTTCCATTCTGTCTTCTTGCCGAAAGCAATGGGAACGGGCAGGAAGTGACAGTACTTGCGCAGAAGACCTTCAATCTTGTCCTTTTCGAGGAATTCCAGACAATCGTCATCGAGGTGCATCACAATGTCTGTGCCTCGTTCTGCCTTCTCGACTTCTTCGAGCGTGAAACTAGGACTTCCATCGCAACTCCACTTGACTGCAGGAGCGTCCTGATAACTCTTTGTGATGATGTCAACTTGCTTGCTGACCATAAATGAAGAGTAGAAGCCAAGACCGAAGTGTCCGATGATGGCGTTTGCATCATCCTTGTACTTGTCGAGGAAGTCATTGGCTCCAGAGAAAGCAATCTGGTTGATGTACTTTTCAATCTCGTCGGCAGTCATGCCTATGCCATTATCGCTAACGGTAATGGTCTTTGCGTCTTTATCCACGCTGACCCGAATCTTCAGGTCGCCCATTTCGCCCTTGAAGTCACCTTTGCCTGCAAGGGTTTTCAGCTTTTGTGTTGCATCTACTGCATTGCTGACGATTTCGCGAATAAATATTTCGTGGTCACTATAGAGGAACTTTTTGATGACGGGGAAGATATTCTCGGTTGTAACCCCGATATTACCTTGTTTCATATGTTATGTTTATTTTATCCTTATTTTCTGTGTTGACTTCAGCCTTGAAGAGCATTGCCTGTTCTCCTTGTTCCATAAGGAGTTCGCAAAGCGGGTCTTCGAGCAAGTCCTGAATAGCTCGCTTCAGTGGACGGGCGCCAAACTGTATGTCGTAACCCTTCTTGCCGAGCAATTCGCGAGCTTCGGAGCTAACTTCGAGTGTATGACCCATTTCGTTGACGCGCTCGAGCAAAGGTTTGAGTTCGATATCCACGATGCGTTGCAGGTCTTCCTGCGAGAGGTGGTCGAAGTAAACGATGTTGTCCAAGCGGTTCATGAACTCGGGAGCGAACTGCTTATCAAGAGCTTTCTTGACGATATCGCGGTTCTGCTTCTTCTCGACTGACATATCTGTCTGGTCCTGGAAGCCCACACCTCTGCCAAAGTCACGTATTTGTTTAGTTCCGCAGTTGCTCGTCATGATGATAACAGTATTGCGGAAGTCGATGGTATTGCCGTTTCCGTCGGTCAGACGACCTTCGTCCATAACCTGCAAAAGGAGGTTGAAGACGTCGGAATGCGCTTTCTCAATCTCGTCGAGAAGCACGATGGAGTAGGGCTTGCGACGCACTTGTTCCGTGAGTTGCCCACCTTCATCATAACCCACATATCCTGGAGGCGCTCCCACCATTCGGCTAACAGTATGCTTTTCCATATATTCGCTCATATCGATGCGAATGATGGCGTCTGCCTTGCCGAAGAGTTCTTCTGCGAGACACTTTGCGAGATAAGTCTTGCCCACACCGGTCGGACCAACAAAGAGGAAGGTTCCGATGGGTTTCTGCGGGTCTTTCAGGCCGACTCGACTGCGCTGGATGGCCCTCGAAACCATAGCTACGGCTTCGTCCTGCCCGATAACTTTCTGCTGCAAGACTTCTTTGAGACTGCGAAGACGCTTGTTCTCTTCCTGGCCAATCCGTTGAACAGGAATGCCAGTCATCGTGCTTACCACATCCGCAACAACCAGTTCGTCCACAAGACTGCGTTCGCTTTCGCTGAGAGTCTTCTCCCAAACCAGTTGAGCTTGCTTCAGTTCTTGCTGAACAGACTTGCATTTGTCGCGGAAATCTGCTGCCAACTCGAAGTCCTGATTCTCAGCTGCGAGGTCTTTCTTCTGGTCGAGTTCTTCGATTTGCTTCTCCAACTTGATAATCTCTTCAGGCACAGGATAGTTCTGAATGCGCATACGGCTTCCAGCTTCATCAAGTACGTCGATTGCCTTATCAGGGAAGCTGCGGTCTGTAATGTAGCGACCAGTCATCTTGACGCAAGCCTTGAGTGCTTCGTCGGTATAGCGAACATTATGATGTCTCTCGTAACGGTCACGAAGATTCTGCAGTATCTGAAGCGTTTCTTCTGCCGTCGTTGGAGCAACCTGCACCTTTTGGAAGCGGCGTTCGAGTGCTCCGTCCTTCTCGATAGTCTTGCGGAACTCGTCGAGAGTGGTAGCTCCGATGCATTGGAACTCGCCCCTGCTCAGAGCTGGCTTCAGCATGTTGGCAGCATCCATGGAGCCTGCGGCATTGCCAGCACCAATGAGGGTGTGAATCTCATCAATGAAGACGATGACATCAGGATTTTGTTGAAGTTCTTTGATGATGCAACGCAGGCGTTCCTCGAACTGGCCACGATACTTCGTGCCGGCAACTACGCTTGCAAGGTCGAGCACCACAATTCGCTTGTTCCAAAGGGTTCGGCTGATTCTGTGGTCAATGATGCGTTGAGCCAGACCTTCCACAATCGCGCTCTTTCCCACGCCAGGCTCGCCTATGAGGATAGGGTTGTTCTTCTTCCTTCGGTTCAGAATCTGGGCCACACGCTCAATCTCTTTCTCACGACCAATGACTGGATCGAGCAAATCGTTTGCAGCCATTTGCGTCAGGTCCGTGCCAAAGTTATCGAGGGCAGGCGTTTTGCTTTCCTGCTTTTTCTGCATGCGAACGGAGATGACATTGCCCTCCAGACCTGCAGAAACAGGCTCCATATCCTCCTCATCATCGTCGCTCTCGTTCGTGAAGTCGCCTTCGTTCTTCGAGAGGGTTGGTGTGAGGCTGGTTTGAATCTTGTCGTATGTAATGTTGAGGCGTTGCAGAATGTCGCTCGCTTCGTTGTCATTCGCTTTCAAGATGGCAAGTAGAACATGCAGAGGCTCAATGCTTTCCGACTTCATCAGACTTGCTTCGAGCTTACAAAGGCGCATGATTCGGTTGGCCTGAGTGTCGAAGTTCATATCGGCAGGAGTAGGAGAGATGAGAACCTGATGCTGACGAGCTGTCAGTTCAAGTTGACTTTTCAGTTCCGTGATTCCGTCTGGCAGGTAATACGCCAAAAGTTGTCTGGCCTTATTGTCAGAATGGCGGATAATGCCGAGCAGAAGATGCAGCGGAGAGACGCTGCCACAATGCAGGCGGCTGGCTTCTTCTTTGCTGAAGTTCAGTATGTTGAATGTCTCTGGAGAGAAGTTTGTCGTCATATCAATCTTTCTGTTGTCTGTTATCTAATCTCTATTGTCCAACCTTGTTCTACAAATGTCGTGCCAAAGATAAATCATGACAAATGTACGATTATTTAGGGAAACTTCCAAGAAATCTGCCTATAAATAAATAATGTATGCAGTCAAGTTTACAAACAACCCCAGTGTCGTTGGCAAACTTAACGTGTTACGATTGCAAACTTAACGTGTTACGTTGGCAAAGTTAACGTGTTATGTTTGGGAAGTTAACGAGCCTAGTTGGCAAACTAGACTTGAAGCTCTTTCGGAGTACCGCAGTAGAGAATCTCTCCGCCATTTCTTCCTCCACCTGGTCCCATCTCTATAATCCAGTCGGCAGAGCGGATAATATCGGGATTGTGCTCAATAACGATAATGGTATTGCCCTTATCCACAAGCTTTCCAAGCACATCGAGCAAGACTCTGATGTCTTCGAAATGCAGGCCTGTAGTGGGTTCGTCCAGAACATAAAGCGTTCTGCCAGTATCGCGTTTCGCAAGCTCTGCGGCAAGTTTCACTCTTTGGCTCTCGCCTCCAGAAAGGGTGTTGCTGGGCTGACCAAGTTTTATGTAACCCAATCCGACTTCCTGCAAGACCTTAATCTTATTGAGAATTGTGGGCTGATTAACAAAGAACTCTACTGCCTGGTTGATGGTCATATCCAGCACATCTGCAATACTTTTGCCTCTAAAGCGAACCTCGAGCGTTTCCCTGTTGTATCGCTTCCCTCTGCATTCCTCGCAAGGAACGAAAACATCAGGCAGGAAGTTCATCTCGATGGTTCTGTAGCCGTTGCCTCCACAAGTTTCGCATCGGCCTCCTTTTACATTGAAGGAGAATCTTCCAGGCTTATAACCTCGAATTCTTGCCTCAGGAAGTTCCACGAAAAGCTTGCGGATATCTGTGAAGACATCTGTGTAAGTAGCTGGATTAGAGCGAGGTGTGCGTCCAAGAGGGCTTTGGTCTACGTTGATTATTTTGTCGATATTCTCCAATCCCTCAATGGATTTGTAGGGCAGAGGCTCAGCCAAAGAACGGTAGAAATGCTTGCTCAGGATGGGGTAGAGCGTTTCGCTGATGAGCGAACTCTTGCCGCTTCCACTCACTCCAGTTATGCAAATGAGTTTGCCAAGCGGAATATCTACGTCGACATTCTTAAGATTGTGGCCAGAACAACCCTTCAAGGAGAGTGTAAGACCATTCCCACTTCGGCGCTCTTTTGGCGGTTCGATGGCGAGTTCGCCCTTCATGTATTTGCTTGTGAGTGTGTCCTTCTTCAGCATTTCCTTGTAGGTTCCCTGAAAGACGACTTCCCCTCCTCGTCTGCCTGCCAAAGGTCCGATATCGACAATATAGTCTGCGTTCTCAATCATCTCTCTGTCATGCTCCACCACAAGAACGGTATTGCCTGTGTCGCGAAGTGCTTTGAGCGAACGGATGAGCTTGATATTGTCGCGTTGATGAAGGCCGATACTGGGCTCGTCAAGAATGTAAAGGACTCCCACAAGCTGGCTCCCAATCTGTGTTGCAAGGCGGATTCGCTGACTTTCACCACCTGAAAGACTCATCGAAGGACGAGAAAGGGACAGATAATCAAGACCAACATCGAGCAAGAACTTCAGTCTTGTCTTAATTTCCTTGATGATTTCAGCAGAAATAGCCCTTTGTCTCTTGCTGATTCGCTTGTCCAAACCTTCTAACCATTCATAGAGTTGACTGAGTTCAAGCGCAGAGACTTCAGCTATATTCTTGCCGTCGATAAGGAAATGAAGCGACTCTTTCCTCAGCCTTTGGCCTTTACATTCAGGACATTCGCAAATGCCGTTGAACTGCTCAGCCCATCTCTGAGCGGCTGCTCCAACTTCGGCATCCTTCATTTGCTCAATATACTTGGCCAAGCCATCGAATTGCGTATAGACATCATTCGTGGTCTTAGTTCTGTCGGCAGGAATGCGAAGACGTTCAGGACTGCCTTCCAATATCTCGTCAATAGCTTCCTCTGGAACCTCGCCAAGTGGTGTATCTATCGTGCAACCATACTCTTCGAGCACAGCCTCCACTTGCCAGAATATCATGGCTTGTCGAGCTTTACCAAGCGGAGCAAAGCCTCCATCCTTAAGCGAAAGGCTGGGGTCTGGAATGACTTTGTTTCTGTCGATAATATGAACGAAGCCAAGGCCTTTGCAACGCGGGCAAGCACCTTGAGGACTATTGAATGAGAAGTCGTGAGGAGCTGGGTCGCGATAGGAAATACCACTTGTTGGGCACATCAGATGCTTGCTATAATGGCGCACTTCATTACTCTCCATATCGCAGACAAGCATTTCGCCTTCGCCTTGCTTCATGGCAATCGCAACACTCTGAACAAGCCGCTTGTCGTCCTTATCCTGCACTTGAAGGCGGTCGACGACAACCTCGATACTATGGTTCTTGTATCGGTCGAGCTTCATATCTGGCAGAACTTCCTGCATCTCGCCATCCACTCGAACATAGATATAACCCTTTCTACGAATAGTTTCAAAGAGTTCTTTGTAATGTCCTTTGCGGTTCTTGACAAGCGGAGCAAGCAGGATGATTCGCTTTCCAAGGTATTCGCTTAGAAGAAGGTCAAGTATCTGCTCTTCCGTATGCCGCACCATCAACTCGCCACTAACGTAAGAGTAGGCGTCGGCTGTCCTTGCATAAAGAAGACGAAGGAAGTCGTAGATTTCGGTTGTTGTGCCAACTGTGCTTCGAGGGTTCTTGTTGGTAGTCTTTTGCTCGATGCTTATAACAGGACTTAAGCCGGTTATCTTATCGACATCAGGCCTTTCCATTCCTCCAAGAAAGTTGCGGGCATAAGCACTAAAAGTCTCGATATAACGGCGTTGTCCTTCTGCATAAATCGTGTCGAAAGCCAACGAAGACTTGCCACTACCGCTCAGACCTGTGAATACAGTAAGACTATTGCGCGGAAGCTCTACATCCACATTCTTGAGGTTGTGGACACGAGCACCTTCTACGCAAATCTTCTGTTCACTCTTCGCCACTGCCGCCTTCGTTCTCGCCATTGTTGTAGCCTGAAATGACGTTGATGGCCTTCTTAATATTGTAGTTGATGCCGTCGCTACCCTTTGCAGTAACATGAAGGAAATAAACGCCGTCCTTCACAACCTTGCCATTATATTTTCCGTCCCATCCACCATGCACATTGTCCCATGAATAGAGCTTCTTGCCCCAACGATTAAAGACGACTGCATGAAAATCCACGATGCCTTTGTACCCATCCTTGGGCTTGAGTACATCGTTGCGGTCATCGTCATTTGGCGAGATGCCGTTAGGGAACTCCAACTTACTGCTGCTGAGAGTAAAGATAACGTACTTAGGCTCTTCTCCTTCACTTGGGAACTCGTAATCCTCTACACCTTCTTCGCCATAGAAGATGGCTTTAAGTTGTACGGTATAGCTGCCGGCAACGTTGATTTCATATTCAAAGCTTTCGTCGTTACGACGTATTAAGATATTTTCTGGCTCATCTGTTTTCCACATTGTCCATTCGTACCAAACCTGACTCTTATAGCCATCGGGGATGGTCGGTTCGGCAGTAAACACTACGCGGAAGGGGTCGTTCAGTGTTTGACCGTTTACGTCGCCTGTTTCCTCCTCGCCATCTTCATTAGTAACATAGTAAGTGCCGACAATTTCAACTGATGGCGTCTGTGCCCATGCAATGAGAGGCAAAAGAGCAAGGAAAATGGTTAAAATGCGCTTCATCTTATACATTATTTGTGCAAATTTAGAAAAAAACAACGATAAACGATGTATTTTCTGTCTTAAAATAGTTGAAAGGGTAATAAAAAGTGTTACCTTTGCATAGATGAAACGTATTTTGATACTCCTTTATTGTCTTTGGCCGATGCTTTTATTCGGTCAGGGCATACTTTCGACGCTCGAGGACATGCACTCTGTTGAAAAGGGCGAGACTTGGGAGAGTATTGCTGCAAGTCATGGCGTATCTGTTCTTGACCTTCAGGCAGCAAATCCTGATGTGGTTACCAAGAAGCTCAAGAAGGGCACACTTCTGATTCTTCCGAAGAAGACAATCTCTTTTGAGCCTGTTACAGAAGTGCCTGCAAAGCCTTTGCGCGTTATTCGCACCTCAGTTTCCGACCTCAAAGTAGGCGTTTTGCTTCCTTTGACGGATAAGAACATGGTGGAGTTCTATCGAGGCTTGCTCATGGCTGCAGATAGTGTTCGCAAGGCTGGCGTCAATCTCGACATCCATGCTTGGGATTGTGGCTCCACATCGGCTCAAATAGAGCCATTCCTGCCTCGTCTTACAGACTTTGACATCATCTTTGGTCCTACTGCTGCAACGCAAATGTCTGCAGTTGCTGAGGTTTGCAAGGAACAGGGAACGCGCCTGGTTCTTCCATTCTGGAACGGGCAAACGCTTTTGGACTATCCTCTTGTTTACAATGCTGATGCTCCGAGCACAGTTTTCTTTGAGGCTGCAGTCAAGAAGATGATGAGTTACTATGCTGACAAGAACTATGTGATTGTGCAGAGTGGTAATCCTGACAATCGTGGCAAGATACTTGCTGAGGCGCTTATTCAGAGTCTTGCAGAGCGTACAGGCACACCAAAGATGCTCAATCTTGAGGGCGACGACTTTGCATACGAATCGGCTTTCAATCAGTTCCGCGACAATGTCATCCTCATCGACAATAGTAGTGTCGCGTCGCTGAAAAGCCTCCTCACACACCTGAAAGCATTCCGTCAGAAGCATCTTCAGTATAGTCTCTCGTTGTTGGGCTATGCTGAGTGGCAGGCAGAGACAACGAACCTTCTTGACGACTTATTTGCCTTCGATACTTACATTATCAGTCCATATTTCTATAATGAGCTGGATGCACGCTCGAAGGCCTTCAAGCGCAGCTATGAGAGGAATTTCCGCGCGCGCATTGGCCAGAATGCGCCTCGATATGCCGAGCTTGGGTTCGACTTGGGATACTACTTCATGTCTGGTTTGAGCAAACTTGGCGACACATTCGAGCAGATGCAGGGAAGCCTTACTCAGGAACCTTATCAGAATTGGTTCCAATTCGAACGAACTGCTTCTGGAATGAGCTTCTCCAATAGCTATGTACAATTCATCCACTTTACTCCTGAAAACAGGATAGAACTCATTCGATGAGACGCCTCGCCCTACTTTTGTTATCTGTTGTCTGCTGTCAGATGTCGACTGTCTTTGCTCAGGTTGGAGAGCCTCGTACAGACCTTGCTGTGGGCGTTAATGGGGGCTTTGTTATGAATAAGGTCTCCTTCTATCCTTCAGTCAAACAGAAGTTCAAGATGGGCTTGCAGACAGGCGTTACGGCTAGATATACGTGCGAGAAATACTTCAATATGCTTTGTGCGTTGCAGGGCGAAATCAACTACTCTCAGGCAGGATGGAAGGAGAATGTCAAGGATGCTTCAGATACCTATCAGCGCACCCTTCACTATGTCCAGGTACCTTTGCTTGCAAATCTCGGCTTTGGACGCGAAAGAGGAGGCGTGAAGGGCTTTCTTGTTGTTGGACCTCAGATAGGTTTCTGCATTGGCGAGAGCACGAAAGACGGCGAACGATTCAATGTGCCAAGGGAACTTGTGGGCGGCAAAGACCAGCATGACTTGGAAGTTCAGAAGAAGTTTGAGTATGGCATTACGGGTGGTCTGGGTATGGATGTTAGCACAAAGAATGGGCATCATTTCCTCGTAGAAGGTCGTTATTTTTATTCTTTGAGCGACATCTATGGAAACTCCAAGCAAGACCCGTTCGGACGTAGCGCAAACACCACAATAATCGCCAAAGTATCCTACCTCTTCGACATCAAGAGGACAAAACTGTAGGCGTTTCTCTTAAGTTTTTTTTGTGTTCTGCATTCGTTATAGAAACCGTCTGTGACAGTTGACAGATGACAGTTTCTATATGAACACCTACCAATCTTGTGACTTTGTAAAGTAAAGCTTTTACTTTATTTATTTAATTTATTATTATATAATTAATTATATATATTATATTATTATACTTATTATATATATATATAGTAAATATAAAGAAGTAGTAAAGGACGTCCCCTTACCCCCTCATATCAAAACTGTCATCTGTCAACTGTCATAACGAGCCTGTCTGTTCAACTAAGCGTGCCTGCTTTTCAAACATAACATAGTTAAATTCAAAACTTAACGTGTTATGATTGCAAAGTTAACGTGTTACGTTGACCAACTTCACGTGTGATGTTTGGAAACTTCACTTGAGAACTACGCGAGCTCCACACTCTTTTGCAAGTTCTTTTGCGAGCAAACTCTTGTTTTTATAGTCTTCCAAGAGCTGACGAGACCTTTCTTTGTCCTCTTTCACCTCGCTTCGCTTCATCAGTTCGATGATGTCCTTCAGCTCTTTTTGCACAATATTGAGTTTATAACTGGCCACAAGACGCGGAACTACATCATCAAGATGCAAATCCGCAGGTTTTTCTTCCTCGTTTTGCGTTTCTTTTTCTTCTTTATCAGCTCCAATTATGAAGGTCTTTTCGTCGTATATTCTGCTCAATTCCACAGAATCAGGACCTAATTTGAGGGCAAGGGCACGAATGTCGGGGTCAGGATGGCTGATGAAATACTGTTCTGCGTGGAAATTCGGCTTATGTGCGTTCTCTACAGCCTCTTGAAGTAGCATCTGACAAAGGCTTGATTGCAGAGAAATGTTGTCATCCTGAAGGCTTAATGAGATGTATTCAGCCACAGAAAGCGGCACTTCTTGCTTGTTTTCGTCCTCAATATAGCACATTACCTTCTCTCCGTGACGAATAATCATCTGTGCAAGAGAAGCTTCGCCTGTTTCTTTCGAGGGAAATGTGAGCGGATGAGGCGTAGAAATGCTCTCTTTTTCGTCTGAAACATGAGGAAAATCTTGTGTTTGAGGCTGATCTTGTGCCTCTCTTTGCGCTCTTTCAAGCTCTTTTTGCTTCTCCTCGTTCAATTTCCCCATCTGCGTACGAACAGCTGCATCGATGAGTCGTTCAGGCATGTTCAACTGCTGAGCCGCATGACGGATGTAAATGGTACGCTTTATCTCATCAGGAATGACTGCGATACTCTCTGCCACATTGTGGATGAGTCGTTCTTCGGCATCTGGGTCACCTTTCTTCGCGCCAATTGCATGAGTGGCTTTATAAGTGATGAAATCCACCTGATTCTCTTGCAAATACTGCTGATACTCTGTGGCTGTGTGCTTCTGAGCAAAGCTGTCAGGGTCGTCGCCATCAGGCAAAAGGAGCAACTTGACGTTCATACCTTCCGCCAAAAGCATATCAATGCCACGTTCGCTTGCATGTATGCCAGCGTCGTCTCCATCAAAAATAACGGTAATATTGTTTGTGATTCGATGAATCAGGCGAATCTGTTCGGGTGTGAGAGCTGTTCCAGAAGACGCCACAACATTTTCTACGCCTTGCTGATGCATGGCCATTACATCCGTATAACCCTCCACAAGATAGCAGAGGTCTGCCTTGCGAATGGCTTGACGCGCTTGGAAGAGACCGAAGAGCTCCTTCCTTTTGCTATAAATAATGCTTTCAGGCGAGTTCAGATACTTGACTGCGACGCCTTTCGTAGCTGCATCGAGCACACGACCTCCAAAGCCAGCTACGCGTCCGCTAGCAGTATAAATAGGCCAAATCACGCGTCCATAAAAGCGGTCACGCAAGTCGCCTTTATCTTTCTTGATGCTTAATCCTGTGCCTATGCTCAGTCTCGGCTCCATTTCGTTGGCGTTGTTCACCAGATAACGCTCTTGATAGCCTTCCTTCAAGGCATCTGCAGAAAGGGAATGCTTGCGGCTGTCGGGACAGAAGCCCACTTGGAACTTCTCCAAGATGTCATCCCTGAAGCCTCTGCCTCGGAAGTAAGCAAGGCCGATTGCTTTGCCGTCGGGCGTTTCCCAAAGCTCCTTCTTGAACCAATCGCGAGCCCATTCATTGAGGATGAACATGCTTTCGCGGTCACCTCTCGACTGAATTTCCTCTTGCGTCAACTCCTTTTCCTCAATCTTGATGCCGTATTTCTTTGCCAGATAACGCAAGGCATCGGGGTAGGAGAGCTGCTCGTGTTTCATGATGAACCCAACAGGACTGCCACCTTCGCCGCAAGCAAAGCACTTGCAATAGTTGCGAGCAGGCGATACCATGAACGATGGCGTACGGTCGTCGTGGAAAGGACAAAGCCCCTTCAGGTTGGAACCTGCACGCTTCAAAGCGACGAAGTCAGAGACGACGTCCACGATGTTCGCGGCATCCAGAATCTTGTCAACGGTAATGCGGTCAATCATGTTAGTTAATCTTCATCTAAGTCAAAATCAAAGTCGCCAAAGAACTCAGGCACATCGCTTTGGAAGTCATCCAGACTTCGACGCTCTTTCTTTGTTGGACGCCCTGTTCCTTTCGCTCTTCCAACGAAGCCACTTATCTTGCTCATCTCGAGGAGTTCGTACTGGTCGGGCGTTGTGATGTTCTCCAGTATCTCGGGAATGAGTTTGGCTCCGACTCTTCTTTCGATGGGTTGAAGCACTCGGAAACTGTATGTGATGGGGGCTTTGCGAACGCTTACCACGTCGCCAGCCTTAATCATCCTGCTGGCTTTGAGTTGCGTACCGCTCATGCTCACTTGCCCTTTCTTGCAAGCGGCAGCAGCGATGGAGCGCGTCTTGAAGATGCGAGCCGCCCAAAGCCATTTGTCTATCCGAGCTTCCGTGTTTGCCATTATTGTTCAGCAGTAATGCGACAGATGTACACGACGGTCATCATCGCCTTCTCCATGCTTTGGATGGGGACGAATTCATGGCGTCCGTGGAAATTCAATCCTCCTGCAAAGATGTTAGGGCAGGGGAGACCCTTGAAGCTCAGCTGAGCACCATCTGTACCACCTCTGATGGGCACAACATTGCAGAAGCCGCAAGCCTCTTCAATGGCTTTCTTGGCTATATTTGTCACCTGAGGTTTGTCCTGCAGTTGGCTCAGCATATTATAGTATTGGTCCTTTACTTCAGCAGTCACAGTTCCTTGTCCATATTTTGCGTTCAACTTCTCTGCAAGGTCGATAACGAATTGCTTACGAAGTTGGAACTTTTCAGTGTTGTGGTCGCGAATGATGTAAGAGAGCTGGGCCTCTTCAACGGTTCCGCTCATGCCTGTAAGATGGTAGAAACCTTCATATCCTTCGGTTTTCTCAGGTTTCTCATTATTAGGCATTAAGGCCTCAAACTCTGAAGCAATAATGCAAGCATTCTTCATCTTGCCTTTAGCATAACCAGGATGCACGTTGCAACCCTTGACGAGTATCTTTGCGCTGGCAGCATTGAAGTTCTCGTACTCCAGTTCTCCCACCTCGCTTCCGTCCATCGTATAGGCCCATTCGCAGCCAAACTTTTTGACGTCAAACAGATGTGCTCCAGCGCCAATCTCTTCGTCTGGATTGAAAGCGACGCGAATCTTTCCGTGCTTGATTTCAGGATGAGCCATTAGGTATGTCATAGCAGTCACAATCTCAGCAATACCTGCTTTGTCGTCGGCACCAAGCAATGTGTGCCCGTCAGTAACGATGAGGTCTTCGCCTATGTGTTCCTTGAGTTCTGGGAACTGGCTGACGGTCGTCACGATGTTGTGTTCCTTGCAAAGCACGATGTCCGATCCGTCGTAGTTCTCAATGATGCGAGGCTTGATGTCTTTGCCGCTACAATCTGGGCTTGTATCCATGTGAGCGATGAAGCCGATTGTAGGGACCTGCTTGTCGGTATTGGCGGGCAGAGTAGCATAAACATAGCCGTGCTCGTCCATCTCCACTTCAGTCAGGCCAAGCGCCTTCAGTTCATCACGCAGGTATTCGGCCAAAGCAAACTGCTTCTCCGTGCTTGGGCATTGCGACTCGTTCTCTTCGCTGCTTTGCGTGTCGAAGCTAACGTATTTGAGAAATCTTTCAACTAGTTCCATAACTCCTATTTATTATTGTAATTACACATTGCGAACTGCATGCCGCTGAGGGCAAAGGCTTTGATGGCTTCACAAGCTGTGAGAGCCTTCTCATCAACGATTTGCTCCTCTTCTGGTGTGAACTTACTGAGGACGAAGTCGACTTGATAACCTTGAGGGAAGTCGCTGCCAATGCCGAACCTGAGGCGATTGTAGCCTTGTCCTCCAAGTATCTGAGCAATATGCTTGAGGCCGTTGTGACCTCCATCTCCACCACCTTGCCTTAGGCGGATTGTGCCGAGAGGCAGGCTGAGGTCATCAACTACGACCAGCATGTTCTCGACGGGTATCTTTTCCTGTAAGAGCCAGTAGCGAACGGCATTGCCAGAGAGGTTCATGTAGGTGGATGGCTTGAGCAGTACCAACTCTGCGTTTTTGACGCGCATGTGGGCTACGAAGCCGTATCGACGGTCTTCAAAAGCAGTATTGGACGCCTTAGATAGGGCGTCCAATACTCTAAATCCGATATTGTGGCGGGTTCCGTCGTACTCGGGGCCGATGTTACCCAACCCTACAATGAGATACTTCATTCAGTTTTTATTCTGCAGCTGCTTCGGTGCTATCCTCGGTCTTAGATGCAGCACTCATAGCGCTTCTTGTCATCTTAACTTGGCAGACAACAACGCTGGGGCTGGTCATAATCTCGAGACCTTCGAAACTGAGGTCAGCAACCTTGATAGTCTTACCGAGAGCGAGGCCTGTAACGTCGATGTCGAGACGCTCTGGAATAGCAGTATAGGGAGCGCGAACCTTGAGTTTACGCACGTTTGCTGAGAGCTTACCACCGGCTCTTACACCTTCTGCTAGACCGTTCAACTTGATGGGCACTTCCATCACGATGGGCTTTGTCTCTGTGATTTCATAGAAATCGACATGCAGCAATTTGTCTGTAACGGGGTGGAACTGGAGTTCCTTCATGATAGCCTTGCACTCCTTGTCGTCGATAGTGAGGTTAACACTGTAGATGTCAGGAGAGTAAACGAGTTTGCGGAGCTCTTCCTGAGTAGCGCTGAAGCTCAGAGCAACGGGCTTACCGTCCTTCTTAGCCTCGCCATAGAGGTTGCAAGGAACTGCGCCTGTACGGCGGATGTCACGAGTTGACTTCTTACCTGTTTCTTTGCGAATAGTACCTTTTACGTCAATACTTTTCATTGTGTTTTGATTTTGTTTGTGTTACTATAAATTAAGTTCTTTATTGCTTAATTCGCCATCACACGGCTCAAAAGCGGGGGCAAAGTTACAACATTATTATTATATACGCAAATTTTGTGACGAGAAATACTTCATTTTGTTGAAAAAGGCTATTTAGCTCTTACCGTATATGTGCAACCGGGTTGAGTCTGAAGGTCGTATTCATAGACTTTTTTCAAAGGAATGAGTGGCATTTCGCCTTTTATTTCTGCAGATTTGAGTGGTTCTTTGATTTGTGCTCCTTGCATTAGAGGATTGGGGCAGCCACCGACAGCTTCCTGTAGTCCCTTGCCTTTCAGTGGAACATATGAGCGCAAACGGAGCACTCCGCCGATGGTAGAACGAATAGTTGCTTGCTTAAGGTTAGCCTTTTCCCATTGTTCATCAACGATGAAACCACCTCTTGCTCGCAATCCTTTCACCTCTCCTTTGTCCCAGGCATCGGGTAGGGCGGGTAGCAAATGTACTGCACCATCATGACTCTGAAGAAGCATCTCACAGATACCTGCAGCTACGCCAAAGTTGCCGTCAATCTGGAAAGGTGGATGTGCATCGAAGAGGTTGGGATAGGTGCGTCCGAAAGGATACTCCCTTGCTTTCGAGTCATCGGGAAGCAGATGAAGCATGTTTTTGATAATCTTGAAGGCGTGATTGCCGTCGAGCATTCGTGCCCAGAAGTTCGTCTTCCATCCCAGGCTCCATCCCGTTGCCATATCGCCTCGCTGAGTCAAGGTGTTTCCCGCTGCAGTAAAGAGTTCCGGATGCGTGTAAGGAGAAATCTGGTTCGAAGGATACAATCCGTACAGATGCGAGATATGCCTGTGTTCGTCCTTCGGGTCATCACCATCGATAAGCCATTCTTGCAATTGCTGATATCTGCCAATCTGCATCGGAGGTAACTTTTGAAGTGAAGAGTGAAGAGTGAAGAGTGA
>JAFYNL010000017.1 GCA_017548075.1 Bacteroidaceae bacterium
ATGGCGAGACGGGTTGTGGCAGAACCTCAACACCTTGCGGCAGAAAGGGATGAAGCGCAAGGACTATACTCGCAGGCAGAAGGACTTCTTCTCGCTTTTAATCGACAGAGCCTATGTGCAAACCTGCATGAATTACGAAGGGGTGATAAGTTCAAAAGAGCGACTCGCCAATCCAGACAGCACTTTAGCGCACTTGAAGCAGACCTATACACTGGTCGACCCTCATGCTAAGGACTTGCAGTTTGGTCGCGACGGACGCAGTTTCTGGTTTCCCCTCGATGCAGATTTCCTGCCTTATTTCGAAGCTAACGGACTTAACAAAGGTGAAGTGTATGAGATGACCAAATGCTTTGCCAAAGCACAAGCTATCGGAAAGAAGATGAATAACGCTGAAGTGCAACCCGATAGCGCCATCCAGTCCGTCCATCCTCTTTTCCAACCTGTGCTTCTTGCCCTTAACGATAGTACGCGTGTCCTTGCAGAGCGACTTCAACGAGAGGCTAAGAACCGGATAATGACGGCTCCGGATGTGCCTGGCGACCAGCTCCTGCAAGCCATTGCTAAGCAGTATCCTGGCAAAGCAGTATTCTTTGATCTTTGGGCTACTTGGTGTGGTCCCTGCAAGATGGGCATCGAAGCGATGGAACCCTTAAAGGAAGAGCTGAAAGGAAAGGATGTGGTCTTTGTCTATCTTACCGACGAGTCAAGTCCGACAAGCACATGGAACAAATATGTTCTCAAGGTTCCTGGTAAGCATTATCGCATCGACTCCCTGAACAAGATTCCTGGCATTACCAGCATTCCACAGTATTACCTCTATGACCGTCAAGGCGAGAAAGTCTGGGAGCAGAAAGGCTTCAGCAACGAAGTACTAAAGGACATCGAAACGCAGATAGCGAAGGCTCTGGGAAGCCAATAATAATATAAGGTATAAGAAAACGTCACTTAAACAAAGTAGCCACATGAAAAAGATTTCTTTAATGACCTTGCTCGCTGCCCTTTGCTTGGCGGCTTGCGTAGAAACAAAGACAAGGACAACGACCGAGATTACGGTTGTTGGTGATTTGAGCGACCCAAAGCCAATCTACCTCAATACTTTCGGCAGGCTGAGCCCTATTCAACAAGCACAAAGTATTGAAGATAGTATCATCACCTTTGAGCTTGATACGACAGAGGCAATTTTCGTTGTGATAGACCGCAGCATCGACAAGAGCAGTCCTTGGGTTTGCTCTGTCATCGCCGACGGCACTCCTGTCGAGGTCACCATCAAGGACGGAGTCGGCGAGATAACAAAGGGCTCCGAGCAGAACATGAAACTGGCTGAGGGGCGCAATCAACTGAGAATCTTGGACGGCAGGATTGACAGCCTCAGGGGCGAGTATTGGAAACTGCGCGAAAAGTATGGCGATGAGCTTCCAAAAGTGGCGAAAGCCAACTTGGACAAGCGTCGGGATGACATCGATGCGGAAATAATGGCTACAAAGAAGCAGGCCATTCTGGATAATGCCGACAATCTGGTGCCCATCTACTTCCTGTGCAAGAATGCAAACGACCTCGGAGTGGAGTTCCTCGAAAGCTTTATAGCCGACTATAAATACAAGGACCACAAGCAGATGGACTATATTTATAGCGTCATAAACGGGGAAAAGCTCAAGAAGGAAGGCGCTAAGGTCGCGGACTTCGTGGCGAAAGACATGAACGGCAAAGAGTGCCATCTGACGGATTATGTAGGCAAGGGGAAGTATGTCCTCGTGGACTTTTGGGCAAGCTGGTGCGGCCCTTGCAGAGCAGAGATTCCAAACATTAAGGCCAACTACGAGAAGTACAAGGAGAAGGGCTTCGAAGTGGTAGGCGTCTCGCTCGACTACAAGCAGGAAGATTGGGAAAAGTGCGTCCAAGAGATGGGCATCACCTGGCCTCAGATGAGCGACCTGAAGGGTTGGCAAAGCGATGTCTGCTGGCTCTATAACGTTTATGGAATCCCCATGACCCTTTTATACGACCCCGAGGGAAAGGTCGTTTCGTACTGGTTGACTGGCGAAGCTTTGGGGCAAAAACTGGCAGAAATCTTCGAGTAAGCTTCAGCCCACGAGCTTGTTGAAGGACATCGAAAAGCAGATAACAAAGGCTCTGGAATAGCTTAATGTGGAGTGATAGAAAAGATAACGTGTTATGATGGCCAACGTAACACGTTATCTTTGTAAACGTAACACGTTAAGTTTGCCATCGTAACTGCAGTTGTTTTCAACCTCAAAATCCCGTATTACTACGAATAACTGTTCAATTACTACAAATAAACGTTAAAAAACGGGGAATTTCGAAAGTTTTCAATATCTAAAGATTGCGATATTCAGAAAAACTCCCTTACTTTGCTCTCGAAAACCAAACAATTGTGCAATATGAAACGCAAGGACAACACACTCACTAAGGTTGAGTTCGAGGTGATGAACATCCTTTGGGATATTCAGAACGGGGCTTGTGCGTGGGACATTCTAGACCGTTGCGAAGAGCCGAAACCTGCTTACACAACGGTTGCGACCTATCTGAAAGTGCTCTACGAGAAAGGCTATCTCGACTTCCACAAAGTCGATGGACAAGGGAAAACGCATCGTTATGTACCTCTTGTAACTCGCGCAGAATATACACGCAGAACAATGCAGGAAGTGAAGAAGAACTTCTTTGGAGGCAGCGTGAAGTCGATGCTCAGCTACTTCGTCCACGAAGAAAACCTCTCACCAAACGAAGTCAAGGAGTTGCTGGAGTTGACTCAGGAGTCTAAATAAACTGTAAATCGCAAATCGTCAAAAAGTAAAAGTCATGATGTCTGCTTTGTTACTTTACTCCATAAAGTCGGCTTTGGTGCTGACGATGCTGTATCTGCCTTATATGCTGATGCTTAGGCGTGAGAGTTTCTTCCGCTTCAATCGTCTGATATTGCTGGGAATCTTGCTTTTGTCGCTCGCTTTGCCGCTTTGCAACGTGCCTTGGATGTCACTCGACCACCAGCCAGTAGTTCAAGCAGCTCAGCTTCAGATGCTCGAGTTGGGCATTCCTGTTCATGTTCTTCCTGAGGTTCAAGTGGTTGCAGACGGAGCCGTGAGTCAGCAGACCTCTCGTTTCAGCGTCTTCTTCCTCGTGAGTCTTATATATATAATAGGTATGGTGGTTCTGCTCGTTGCAAGATTTTGGCAGATTGGCAGGCTGCATTTCGGACTGCACAAAGGTGTTCTCTGGAAGCAGGATGAACAGGGCGTTCGCGTCTACTGCCACGCAGAAGATGTGTCTCCATTCAGTTGGATGAGGAACATCGTTATCAGCAAGAAGGACTTCGACGAGGCTGGTCGCGAGATTATGTTGCACGAAATGGGCCACATACAGAACTGTCACTCTTGGGATGTTGTGTTGCTCACCCTCGTACAGATGCTTCAATGGTGGAATCCGCTTGCTTATGTGCTGGGCATCAGCCTTCGTGATGTGCACGAATACGAAGCCGACGATTATGTCCTGAGGCAGGGAGTTTCGGCTCAGAACTACCAGTTATTGCTCATAAAAAAAGCCGTTGGCTCAGGTTCCTACGCTTTTGCCAACAGCTTTAACCATAGTTTAACTAAAAAACGTATCACTATGATGAAGAAAATTAAGTCAAATCCGTGGATGAGGAGCAAAGCGCTCTATGTCATCCCTGTAGCTGCTTTGGCACTCAGTGCCTTTGCTACACCCAAGTTCGTCGCTCCTGTTGAGGAAGCAGTAACTAAACTCGAGGGCAAAGATACGGAACTTTCCGCAAACTTGCAAGCTTTAGAGGAAGAAAAAGAGAAAATTGAGGTTAAAGAGATTACTGGCGAAGCTGCAGCAAGCGTCGATGAAGCTCTGGAGAAGGACCTTGATAAAGCTCCTGAGAAAACACAGCCTCTGATTGTTCTCAACGGTCAAATCTTTGAAATACCTAAGGATGCGCTGAAGAACATCAACAAGGAGGAGCAGCTTACGAAACTTCTTAATATCAATCCTGAGGATGTCGAGAGCATTTTCGTGCTTCAGAAGGAGGCCGCCGTTTCCAAATATGGTGACAAAGGTTCCAATGGTGTCATCGAAATTAACACCAAGAAGAAAGATGACGTCAAGGAACTCGTAAAGAAACTGCCTGGAGCAGAGATGGACGAAGACGGCAATATTAAAATCAACGGCAAGAGCGTCGCCAAGATTATGGTCGATGGCAGGGAAGCCTTCAACATAGGGGACAGCATCTTTAACGTTCCTGCTGTGAATGCCAAGTATCCTGGTGGTGAAGGCGAGATGTTTAAGTTCATCTCGATGAATGTCCGCTATCCGAAGCTCTGCAAGGAGTTTGGTGTGCAGGGTCGTGTTCTCGTTAACTTTGTGATAGAGAAGGACGGCAGCATTACGGAAATCAACAAGCTAAAGTGCCCTGGAATGGAGCTCTCTCAAGTTGATGTGGTTTCCTACAAGGAGAAGAATCCTGAAAGTACAGAAGAACTCAAGGAAGGTCAAGACTTAGGAGAGTTGCTTTACGAAGAAGCAGTTCGTGTCTTGAAGCTCATGCCGAAGTGGGAGCCTGCTAAGGATAAGGACGACAACATCGTGCGCAGTCGCTTCGTCCTGCCCTTCATGTTCCGCCTCAACTAACGCCACAGGTTTTAAAAGTTAATAAATCGGCGCCATCCTGCTCCTTCGTTGAGAAACGGAGGAGCAGTTCTTTTTCTTAATAAAGAATAAAATAATGTCAAATCTTGCGATGAATTGGGGATTTTTTGCTATATTTGCACACGAAACAAAGCAAGAAAAGATATGGGACTCTTTAACTTCTTTAGCAAAGAGAAAAAGGAAACGCTCGACCAAGGGCTTGAGAAAACGAAGGAAAGCTTTTTGGGTAAGTTGACGAGAGCCGTTGCTGGTAAGTCGAAGGTGGATGATGAAGTGCTCGACAACCTTGAGGAAGTGCTTGTGACGAGCGATGTTGGAGTGGATACAACACTAAACATCATCAAGCGCATCGAAGCAAGAGTGGAGCGGGATAAGTACGTCACAACCGACGAACTGAATGGCATTTTACGCGATGAAATCGCACAATTGCTCACGGAAAACAACACCGACGACACCGAAGGCTTTCAGATTCCTGCGGACAAAAAACCGTATGTCATCCTTGTTGTGGGTGTGAATGGAGTGGGCAAGACGACCACTATCGGCAAACTTGCCTACCAGTTCAAGGAGGCAGGACTCAAAGTTTGTCTTGGTGCTGCCGATACTTTCAGAGCTGCTGCCGTTGAGCAGATAAGCATTTGGGGTGAGAGGATTGGCGTTCCCGTCATCAAACAGAAGATGGGAAGCGACCCTGCAAGTGTGGCTTACGACACTTTGAATAGTGCGATTGCAAACCAGATGGATGTTGTTCTCATCGATACTGCAGGCCGACTCCACAATAAGAAGGGCCTCATGGATGAGCTTACGAAGATTAAGAGGGTGATGCAGAAGCTGATGCCTGATGCTCCTCATGATGTTATGCTTGTCCTCGATGGCAGTACTGGCCAGAATGCTTTCGAGCAGGCAAAGCAGTTCACGTCTGCCACAGAAGTCACCAGTATGGCCATCACCAAACTCGATGGCAGCGCAAAGGGTGGGGTAGTGATTGGTATCAGTGACCAATTCAAGATTCCTGTTCGCTACATCGGCCTCGGAGAACGAGCCGAAGACCTCCAGCCCTTCAATCGCAGAGAGTTCGTTGACTCGCTGTTCAAGCAATCATAACCTTCCTTTCATGAAGCGCAACTGCATAGATATCATTACTCTTGGCTGCAGCAAGAACCTTGTTGACAGCGAGAAGCTCATTCACCAACTTGAGTTGAACGGCTTCGAGGTGACGCATGATGCTGAAGACCCCAAGGGTGAGATAGCTATTGTGAATACTTGCGGTTTCATCGGTGATGCCAAAGAGGAAAGCATCAACATGATTCTCGAACTAGCTCAACGCAAACAAAAAGGTAAGCTCAAGCAGCTAATCGTGATGGGTTGCCTGTCTCAACGCTATTTGCAGGAGTTGAAGGTGGAACTTCCGGAAGTAGATTGCTTTTATGGCAAGTTTGATTGGGAGCAGATTATCACAGACCTGAAGGGCACTTATCACAAGGAAGCCTGCAACGAACGCAGGTTGACGACGCCTTCGCACTATGCCTATCTGAAGATAAGTGAGGGCTGCAATCGCCATTGTGCCTATTGTGCCATTCCCATCATCACAGGCAAGCAAAAGTCCCATTCCATCAAGGAAATCGTGGCTGAAGTGGAGAGTTTGGTGGCAAAGGGAGTGAAGGAGTTTCAAGTGATTGCCCAAGAGTTGACGGGCTACGGCACAGACCTTTATGGCAAGCAGATGATAGCGCCGCTTATCGAACGCATTGCCGAGGTTCCGGGAGTGGAATGGATCAGGCTTCACTATGCTTATCCGACCAACTTCCCAATGGAACTTCTGCAGGTCATGAAGCGTCACAAGAACGTCTGCAAGTATCTCGACATCGCCCTTCAGCATATCTCCGACAGCCAGCTCTCGGCTATGAGGCGACACATCAATCGTCAGCAGACCTACAACCTCATCGAAACCATTCGCCGAGAAGTGCCTGGCATTCATCTTCGCACAACCCTGATGGTCGGCTTCCCTGGTGAAACTGAGGAGGATTTCAAGGAGTTGCTCGATTTTGTGAAGTGGGCGAAGTTCGAAAGAATGGGCGCTTTTGCCTATAGCGAAGAGGAAGGAACCTACGCTGCAGAGCATTACAAAGACGATGTTTCAGAGGAAGTGAAGCAGGTTCGCCTAAGTAAGTTGATGCGGCTCCAGCAGCAGATTAGCGAAGAGGTTCAGCAAAGCAAAGTCGGTCAGACTCTGAAGGCCATCATCGATAGAGAAGAAGGCGATTACTTCATTGGCCGAACTGAGTTCGATTCCCCAGAAGTTGACCCCGAAGTGCTCTTCAAGAAGACCGATTCGCCCAACCTAAAACCAGGAATGTTCGTCCAAGCAAAGATAGAAAATGCCGATGAATTCGACCTTTATGCTCGGATAGAAGAACGAACAAATTGATTAACTTATAACCTCAAACATATGAACAACAAAGAATTTATTGCCGACTTGGCGAATCGCACCAAGTTAGGAAGCAGAGAAGTCACTTCGTTGGTGAGTGCCACAGTTTCTGCTATCATTAGTGAACTAAAGGAGGAGAACACGATAACTGTTCCCGGATTCGGTTCTCTCGAAGTGAAAAAGAAGTTGGAAAGGGTGTTGGTTAATCCCACGACCAAGCAAAGAATGCTTATTCCGCCTAAGATGGTGGTGAACTTCAAACCAAATACTTCGTTGAAATCAAAGGTTAAAAATTAAGATTTAGGCACTATGAATACCAAGATAAACCTCCAGCAACTGGCCAAAATATTGGCTCAGAAGACTAGTATTGCGCAGAAAGATGCAGAAGTTTTCCTAAAAGAATTTTTCGATTCCATCGTTCAAAATGTAAGCGCAGACAAGCTTGTCAAGATTAAAGGTTTGGGAACTTTCAAGTTGATTGAGGTTCTCGACCGCGAAAGTGTGAACATAAATACTGGCGAACGCATTGTGATTCCTGGTCATTCGAAGCTCTCGTTTACGCCCGAACCTACTCTCAAAGATCTTATTAACAAGCCTTTCGCTGACTTTCAAACAACCGTTATCAACGAAGGAACAAGCATAGAGGAAATGGAACGCATTCCCCAAGAAGAGATTGCGGAAGAAGAGATAGAAGAAGCGGCACAGGAAGTGCCTGTTCAACTTGTTGAGCCCCAAGTCGAGGAAAAGGCTGAAGTTGTGGAAACTCCTGTTCAAAAGCTTGTGGAAGAGCCAGTTGGGACTCCGAAGCCTGAGGCTAAAGTAGAAGAGACTCCAGTTCAAAAGCCCGGTTCAGACGAGAAAAAACCGAAAGGTTCCTTTGGGAAGATTCTGGCTTGGATACTCGGGATCTTGCTCCTTTGCCTGCTTGCTTTCTTCGCTTACAAGTATTTGTCTGGTCAGCCGTCTGCCAAAGTTGAGGATGAAAGCGAGATGATAGAGGAGGTTACAGCAGACTCTATTGCTGAAACTTCAGTGGAAGAAGTGCAATATGCGCAGGTTCCTGATGGGGAATACAAGATTGTGGGCACTCGCAAGACTTATGTCATGAAGCCGGGTGATTACCTTGCTAGGATAGCAAGGCAGGAGTACGGGGACAAAGAGTTTGCCAAATATATTATTGTTCATAATGATTTCCCCAATCCGGACAACGTTCCTGTCGACACGGAAATTAAGCTTCCTGAACTAGAAAAGGTGGAGTGATATTCAAACAAAAGAAACAAATTTAACAAAGTTAAACATTTCGATAACTCTTTTTAAATCTTCCAGTTTGGAGAGAAAAAGAGTAAACTGTAATTTTGTGCCCGAATTTATAACAAACAAAACACAATATGGCAGAAAATATCGACATTCGCGAACTCAATGAACGCATTGAGAGACAAAGTGGATTCGTCACGAACCTCGTGACAGGAATGAATCAAGTTATCGTGGGACAAAAGCATCTGATTGAGTCGCTCCTCATCGGACTGCTCAGCGACGGACACATCCTGCTGGAAGGTGTGCCGGGACTGGCTAAGACGATGGCTATCAAGACGCTGGCGCAACTGGTGGACTCTAAGTTCAGTCGCATTCAGTTTACGCCAGACCTCTTGCCTGCCGACGTCATCGGTACGATGATTTACAGCCAAAAGGACGAGAAGTTCTTGGTGGAGCAAGGTCCCGTCTTCGCTAACTTCGTGTTGGCCGACGAGATAAACCGTGCTCCGGCAAAGGTGCAGAGTGCTCTTCTGGAAGCGATGCAGGAACGCCAGGTGACCATCGGTAAGAACACATTCAAGCTTCCGAAACCTTTCCTGGTGCTTGCCACTCAGAACCCAATCGAGCAGGAAGGCACTTATCCTCTGCCCGAAGCACAGGTGGACCGTTTCATGCTTAAAGTGGTTATCGACTATCCGAAGCTCGACGAGGAGAAGCTCATTATACGCCAACAGATCAAGGGCGACCAGCAGGAAGTGAAGCCGGTTATGGGTACGGAGGAAATCATGAAAGCCCGTGAAATCGTTCGCGAAGTGTATCTCGACGAGAAGATCGAGCAGTACATCGCCGATATCGTGTTCTGTACGCGCTATCCTGAGAAGTATGGATTGAAGGAAATCAAGGACTACATCGAGTTCGGTGGCTCGCCTCGTGCCAGCATTAACCTGGCTTTGGCTGCTCGCGCCTTTGCCTTCATCAAGCGTCGTGGCTATGTGATTCCCGAGGATGTGCGCAGTGTGGCTCATGATGTGCTTCGTCATCGTATCGGCCTTACCTACGAGGCAGAGGCCAACAACGTCGTCAGCGAGGAAATCATCAGCAAGATTGTCAACAAGGTTGAAGTGCCCTGATTTGAAGTTCATAATTCATAGTTCATAGTTAAAGAACAGGAATTGGAAACGTCAGAGATATTAAAGAAGGTCAGGCAGATTGAGATAAAGACTCGAGGCCTGAGCAGCAACATCTTTGCAGGCGAGTACCACTCTGCCTTCAAGGGTCGCGGTATGACCTTCTCCGAAGTGCGCGAGTACCAGTATGGCGACGATATTCGCGACATCGAATGGAACGTGACTGCTCGTTTTGGCAAGCCTTATGTCAAGGTCTTCGAGGAGGAACGAGAGCTGACGGTTATGCTCCTGGTCGATGTCAGCGGAAGTCTCGACTTCGGTTCTGTGAAGCAGTTCAAGCGCGATATGGTGACCGAGATTGCTGCCACGCTTGCTTTCTCAGCCATTCAGAACAACGATAAGATTGGCGTCATCTTCTTCTCGGACAAGATTGAGAAGTTCATCCCGCCTAAGAAAGGTCGCAAACATATCCTGTATATCATCCGCGAACTCCTCGACTACAAGCCCGAAAGCCAACAGACGAACATCGCTTATGCCCTCGAGTATATGACGAGAGCCATCAAGAGGCGGTGCATCGCCTTTGTGCTGAGCGACTTCCTCGACCAGCATTCTTTCCTGCAACCGCTCTCTATCGCTGCTCACAAGCACGATGTCGTTGCCATTCAGGTTTATGATAAACGAGTTGCGGAACTGCCCAACATCGGCCTCTTGAAAGTGCATGATGCTGAAACGGGACAGGAAAGGGTGATTGATACAAGCAGTAGTGCAGTCAGGAATGCGCAGGCTCGTTGGTGGAAACTGCAGTCGATGCGGCTCAAGGACACCTTCAGTCGCAGTCAGGTTGATGCGGTAAGTGTTCGGACAGATCAGGATTATGTGAGTGTGTTGAGGAGTTTGTTTGCAAGTAGAAGTTAGGGAAATAATGAAACGAATACAGATAGTTCTATTGTTGTTCCTGTCCTTGTTGATGGGAGTGAAGGCGCAGGTTCAGGTCGATGTGAAGCTTGATTCGCTGCAGCTCTACATCGGTCAGCAGACAGACCTCACGCTTTCTGTCACTTTCGATGCGAAGCAGAAGCTCAAGATGCCTGATATCAAGAAAGGGCAGGAACTCATTCCCGACATCGAAGTTGTGGAGGTCGGCAAGCTGGATACTGCTGTCCTGAACGATGGCAAACGCTTGACTGTCAGTCAGGCCTACACGATAACGGCCTGGGACTCAGCCTTCTACTACTTGCCGCCGATGCAAGTGATGGTCGATACCAGCAAGTATGAGTCGAAGAGCCTCGCTCTGAAGGTCTATACGGTTGACATCGATACGCTTCATCTCGACCAGTTCTTCCCTCCAAATGGTATTATGGAGCTGCCTTTCCTATGGGAAGAATGGCGAATGGTTGTGTTTGGAGGCATCTTGTTCCTGTTGATGCTTGCCTGCATAGCTGTGCTTTACTATCATGTTAAGCACGGCAAACCCATCGTAAGATTCATTCGCAGGAAGAAGAAACTGCCGCCTCACCAAGTGGCAATGGAGGAGATAGAGCGCATCAAGAGCGAACGGAAGTGGGCAGAAGAGGACAGCAAGGAGTATTATACGCTGCTTACCGATACCCTCAGAAACTACATCCGCGACCGATACGGCTTCAATGCGATGGAGATGACGTCGAGCGAAATCATCGACAGACTCGTTTCTGAGAACAATCAGGAAGCGCTTGATGAGTTGAGGGAAATCTTCAGGACGGCCGATTTGGTTAAGTTTGCGAAATGGAGCACCCTGATAAATGAGAACGATGCAAACCTTGTTGCAGCCGTCGAGTACGTTAATCAGACCAAGATAGAAGTTGATCCGAATGCTAAACCAGAGCCCGAAGTCATCAAGGAGACTGACCAGAAGCGCCTCACTCAAGTGAAGATAATGCGAGTTGCGATGATTGTTCTGGGTGTTCTCTCTGTAGCTTTGCTGGCTTGGATAATTTGGCGTTCAGTAGATTTGCTAATGTAAATGACTGAGTTATGACATTTCAAAGTCCACTATATCTGCTTCTGTTGTTGCTTGCGATACCTTATCTCATTTGGTATTGGTTCAAGTACAAGGCTTCGACGCCTTCTATTCGCGTCAGCAGCACAGAGGCTATGTTCCAGGCTCCCAAGAGTCTCAGGCAACGTTTGCTGCATTTGCCGCTCCTCTTGAGGTTTGCCGCTTACACATTTGCCGTGATTGCTTTGGCTCGACCACAAACCTCAAACAGCTGGAGCAGCAAGCATACCGAAGGCATAGACATCATGCTTTGTATGGACGTCAGCACCAGTATGCTCGCAGAAGACCTGAAGCCCAATCGAATAGAGGCAGCCAAGAATGTTGCCCTCGAGTTTATAAGCGGTCGTCCAGACGATAATATCGGCCTGACTCTCTTTGCTGGAGAGGCTTACACACAATGTCCCATGACAGTGGATCATGCTGTTTTGCTGAATATGCTTAATGGTATGCGTGTCGATATGGCACAAAGAGGTCTCATCGATGATGGTACTGCAATCGGAATGGGAATTGCAAATGCAGTAACACGACTCAAGGATAGTAAGGCTAAGAGCAAAGTCGTTATTCTGTTGACGGATGGTACCAACAACTGCGGACAAATAAGTCCCAATACTGCAGCCGATATTGCGAAGAGCTTCGGCATTCGCGTCTATACCATTGGTGTCGGCAGTAATGGAACAGTTCCTTATCCATTTGTCGTAGCAGGACAAACAATCTATCAGAATGTCCCAGTTGAGATTGATACAAAGACACTCGCCACGATTGCCCGCAAGACTGATGGTGAGTTCTATCGCGCCACAAATAATCAGAAGTTGCACGAAGTCTATCAGGAAATTGACAAGTTGGAGAAGACCAAGATGAATGTGAAACAATACTCCAAGCGCTACGAAGCCTTCGGAATGTTCCTGCTCATCAGCGTTCTCTGCCTCTTGCTTGAAATCCTGTTGAGGAACACTATATTGAAGAGAATACCATAAATAGTAAATCGTTAAATCGTAAATAAACTCGATGTTTCGCTTTGCAAGTCCACAATATCTGTATTTGTTGTTAGTGCTTTTGGCACTGGCTGCGATACATTATTACATTATATATAGGAAGAAACAACAGGTTAAACGCTTTGGTGACCCTGAGTTGACCAAGCAACTTTTCCTTGGTGTTTCGCGTTGGAGGCCTGAGGTAAAGTTCTGGCTAACGATGGCGGCTTTGGCTTCTTTCATCGTTGCTTTAGCTCGTCCTCAGTTCGGCACTCGCCTTGATACCCGCGAAAGAATGGGCATAGAGGCAATCATTGCACTCGATGTCAGCAATTCCATGCTGGCAGAAGACGTGAAGCCCAACCGCTTGGAAAAGGCGAAGATGATGGTCAGCAATATGGTCGATGGCATGAAGGACGATAAGATCGGCCTGATTGTCTTTGCTGGAGAAGCCTTCGTGCAGTTGCCCATTACCAGCGATTATGTGAGTGCCAAAATGTTCCTCGAAACCATTTCGCCTTCTATGATTAACGTCCAAGGCACAGATGTTGCGGAAGCCATCAACCTTTCTATGCGAAGCTTCACTCAGCAGGAAGACGTTTCCAGAGCCATTTTCGTGATTACTGATGGCGAAGACAACGAGGCTCGAGGCGTTGAGGCTGCCAAACAAGCCGCTTCTAAAGGCGTTCGCGTCTATGTTTTGGGTATTGGAAATCCAAATGGAGCACCCATTCCCATTTCTGGAACCGGCCAATACATTATCGATGAGGAGGGCAACACAGTCGTTTCGAAGTTGAGCGAGGAGATGTGTCGCGAGATTGCAACTGCTGGAAACGGTTCCTACATTTATGTCGATAACAGCAGTTCGGCTCAGAAGAAACTTTCGGAGCAAGTAGATCGACTCGCTAAAGCTAAGATGGAGAGCCAAATTTATAGTGAATACGACGAGCAGTTCCAAGGTTTCATCCTTATTGGAATCCTGCTTTTGCTTATTGATGTTCTGCTTCTCGAAAGAGAAAGTAAGTCAACTTGGCTTAGCAGTCTTTTCCGTAGAGGGCGCTCTGTTTCAGCAGTTTGCCTGTTGCTCTTCAGTTTGGCTGCTTTCTCGCAAACCGATAGAGACTATATTCGCAGAGGCAATCGCTTGATGCGAGACAGCGTTTACGACAAAGCTCAGGTCGAGTACCAAAAGGCAATCGAGAAAGACAACACGAATCCAATCTCGCATTACAATCTTGGGAATGCTCTCCTCTATCAGAATAAGGCCGAAGATGCCATGAAGGAGTATGAAACGGCGGCTCGACTGGAGAAAGACAAAACTCGTCTCGCTCAGATTTATCACAATATGGGAGTTATCCTGCAGAGTGCCAAGCAGTTCGATAAAGCAGTTGCCTGCTATCGGAACTCCTTGCGAAACGATCCGACGAATGATGAGACGCGATACAACTATGCCTTGAGTCTCTTCCAACTCAAAAAGAATCAAGGCGGTCAGGACAATCAGGATCAGCAGAAGGACGACAAGGGTCAGGACGAGAAGAAGGAGAAACAACAAGAACAACAGAAACAAGAACAAGATAAGAAAGACGAGCAACAACCTCAACCTCAGCAGGATCAAATGAGTCGCGAGAATGCCGAGCAGATGCTGAATGCTGCGATGCAAGACGAGAAAGCTACGCAGGAAAAGATCCAGAAAGCTCAGCAAAAACGTCAACCCAAACAGTTGCAGAAACAATGGTAAAATAGGATGATCAAAAACAACCCCAGTTACGTTTGCAAACATAACACGTTAACTTTGCAAACTTAACACGTTAAAATCGTCAACATAACACGTTACGTTTGGCAACGACCCTAGCATAGTTGAAAGAGACACCATAAGATGAAAAGACTTTACACGATATTCGTTCTAATCCTTCTTGCGTTAAGTCCTGTCTTTCCGCAAGTTACACTCAAGGTTCAGGCTCCTGCTCAAGCCGAAGTTGGGCAGAGAATCCGCATCAGTTATGTGGCCAACACTCAGGACATAGAAGACTTCCAAGTCGGAAACTTCGAGGGTTTCAATGTCCTTTATGGTCCGAGCACAAGTCGTTCGAGCAACATTTCGATTGTGAATGGCCGAACAACTCAGAGTAGTACGGTAACCTTCACTTATACCGTCGTTCCCACTTCGGAAGGAACTCTCAAGGTGCCTGCAGCAACTATCAAGGTCGATGGAAAGGCCATCAAGAGCGGCTCGCCAAGTATGGAGGTGCTTCCTGCAAGCCAACAACAAAGTCAGCAACCTCAGAATCAACAACAAAACACAAATCCTCGCCAACAGCGTCAGCAACAAAGTGCTGGTAGTAATGGTCAAATCGCTGGTAATGAACTCTATATGACCGTTACTGCCAATCGAAAGAAGATTTATGAGCAAGAGGCTGTAATGCTTACTTACAAGCTTTACACTTTGGTGAACATCCAGCAAATTTCAGGCGAAATGCCTCAGATTGATGGTTGTCACGTTCAAGAACTTGATAGAGCCGCTCAAATGACGCTCAAGTACGAACGCGTTAATGGCAGGAACTATGGCACAGCCGTCTGGAAGCAATACGTCATCTTCCCGCAAAAGACGGGCAAGATCACGATTCCCAGCATTACTTTTGACACGCAAGTCGAGGTTCAGAACCACTCGATGGACCCCTTCGACATCTTCTTTGGAGGAGGAAGTCTCTCGCAAATGGTGCGTAAAGAGATTAAGACATCTCCCGTCGAAATTGAGGTTATGCCCCTTCCAACGCCAAAGCCCGCCAACTTCTCGGGTGCCGTAGGTAAGTTCTCTGTGTCTGCTTCTCTCACTCCCGACCAGGTGAATGCGAACGATGCTGCAACCTTGAGACTCGTCGTAAGCGGTCAAGGCAACATGAAACTCATGAAGGCTCCGACCATTCGATTCCCTCAAGACTTCGAAGTCTATGACCCCAAGGAGAACAATAAAACGTCGAATACGGCTACAGGCTCAAAAGGAAACATCATCTACGACTATGTCGTTGTTCCTCGTCACGGCGGAAAATTCTCGATTCCACCGGTTGAATTCTGTTATTTCGACCCCGATCAAGCCAAATACAATACGGTTCGAACGGACTCTTTCCATCTCGCTGTTGCCAAAGCAAAAGGTCAGCCAGTCGCTTACTCTCGCGAACAAGAGGATCTTAATGTGCTAAGTAACGATATTCGTTTCATCAAATTGGGTGAGTTGGAGAGCGAAGAGAAGGATGATTTCTTCGGAACTTCCTCATATTGGCTTACTTATCTGCTTCTCTTCCTTGCTTTCATTGCTGCTTTCCTCTGGTTGAGAAGGCAACAGAAACTCAATCCGAACTCTTGGAGTGTGAAGGGAAAGAAGGCAGGCAAAGTGGCTTCTCGTCGACTCAAAAAGGCTTCGAAGCTCATGCACAATAAGGACGATGCCACTTTCTATGATGAAGTAATGCGTGCTTTGCTGGGTTATGCAGGCGACAAACTTTCCTTGCCAACCAACGAACTCAATAAGGAGAACGTTATCAGCAAACTTACATCGAGAGGCGTAGAACAGAATGTTGTCGATTCCTTCATAGCAGTTTTGAGCGATTGTGAGTTTGCTCGCTATGCTCCAACTGCCGATGCGAACCTTGCAAAAGAGAAGATTTATCAGCAGGCTTCAGATGTGATTACGCAGATGAATGCCTCGCTCAAGTCACACAAATAATCAGAAAAACACGATGAAACGGTATATTTTTGTCCTTTTCCTCAGTCTTGGCTCCCTCTTAACTCAAGCTGCAGGTCTTTCCGAAACGAAGACTTTGGCCGATAGTGCTTATGCGAAAGCCGATTACGAGACGGCCATCAAGCTTTATGGCAAGTTGGCAAAGCAGAATCCTACTTGCGATGTGTGCTACAATCTTGGTTGTGCCTACTATCGTATTGACGATATGGCACATAGTGTGCTTTGGTTCGAACGTGCCTTGAAACTTGATCCCAGCAACAAAGACGTGCTCTTCAACCTCGAAATGGCACGCTCAAAGACTATCGACAAGATAATCCCGCAGCATGAATTCATCCTCTTCACTTACTTTAGAAGTATGACGAATTGGTTCAGCCTACGGATTTGGACCATAATAGGCTTGCTTTCCTTCGTCTTGATGCTTGTCTTGTTGCTCATCTTCTGGGCTTCCGATAGCATATTTGTGCGAAAATTGGCCTTTTCATCGGCAGTTTTGCTCCTGCTTATCTCCATTCTTGCCAATGTTTGTGCCTTGCAACAAAGGAACTTTAAGCAAACTCATACTAGCGGAATCATTACTGTTCCAGCCGTTACAGTCAAGAGTACTCCATCCGATAACGGCAACGATCTTTTCGTCCTTCACGAAGGTTCTAAGGTGGAAATCCTTGATAGCAGCCTTAAAGAATGGTGCGAAGTGAGCATTGCTGACGGCAAAATAGGATGGATTCCTAAGAAGTCATTCGACCTCATATAAAGCCAACTATATTACCCTCAAACATTAATTAGATGAAAGTCCGAGCCACCCTTTTCTCCCTCATTGTCCTTTTCGTCGCTTGTTCGCAGGTCGATGAAAGGGAAGAGGCTGCTATGAAGGGTAATGATTTGGCTTATTGTCTGCGTTATACTGATGTTGCGGCTTCGCTCCAAGCTGCAAAAGAGGCATATTCTTGCTCTCCAAAGAATTCCGACGGACAAGCTGAGGCACTCAACAATATGGCCTATGTTGCCTATCAGCAAATGCGTTATGACCAGGCTCTTCATCTTCTTCAGCATATTTATGGCTTTAGTCGCAACCAAATAGAATTGCTTTGTGCCGATGTGCTTACTATGAAGGTGATGCAAAGAATAGGTCGAGGGAAGTCTTTCTTCGATGCTCGTCTTCGTGCACAAAAGCGTTTGCAACGCATTCTATCTGAGGAGAATAGCCTTACTGGCCGCCAAAAGCATCGTCTTCATTATGCTTTGATAGAGTTCCATATTGTTGCTTCCACCTATTATTATTACCTTGGACAGGATGCTTCGGCTCAGCAAGAGATAGAGGAGGCTGCAAATGAGGTCAATCTTGAAAAGGATACAACTCAATGGCTCTACTATCATTATATGATGGGAAGCGGCGGTCTTGTGAAAGGTGACCTGGAGGAAGTGACTATAACGGAGTTCAACCATCTTTTCCGAGTATATACTTTGGCAAAGGCTAACCACTTTACTTATTTCGAGGCTAATGCTTTGCAGTCGCTTTCAGCTATGGTTGCCGACTCGGTCCGTGCTAATCTGATTAAGCAGCAACGCATTGATGCATACAGTTATCTTTATGGCGAGCATCTCAGTTGGCAGGCAGATAGTTCGCTTTCTCCGCGACATCAGTTTGCTGCAGCTTTGTCCCATCACTCAATTGCCCTTTTCCGGGAGTATCGCGACCTCTTCCAAACGGCTTGTGCCTTGCGAACTTTAGGCGAAGTTTATTTCTCTGCAAGACAATATGATGCAGCTCTCCAAAGTTTCCTCTCTGCGTTACATCTCGCTTCTAACCGCAAACGTTCACCTTATCAGGTAATTCCTTGGCTGGCTGGCATACATGAGAATCTCAGTCTTACCTATAGTGCTTTGGGCAACAAACAGCAGGCTGACGTACATCGAAATACTTATCTTGACCTTCTCGACCAGTCGCGTCAGAATAAAGAACTGGATAGCCGAAAAGCTTTGCTGAAGCAGGAAGCTCATAGTGAACAGATACAATTCCTCCTGCTCTTGTTGCTTGCTTTAGTTGTTACAGTTCTTGCGATTATTTATTCTCGTCAATTAAGACATCGTTCCCGTTCCTTCGAACAAAAAGTCCGTGAGATAAGTTCCAGCGAAGCCTGTCAAGAGGCAGAACAGAAACTTCAGAAACTCCTGCAAGAAAGTGAGGAGCGACTGGAAGAAAATAAGGAAGATTGCCAAGTTATGGAGCAACGCATTCTCCAACAACAGCAGAGGCACATCTTCGGACGCACTAAGTTGTCTGTTGTTTATGCGATAATTCCATACTTGGATCGCGTTATTTCTGAGGTCAAAAAACTCGATGGAATGGGCGAAAATGCGTCTGAACACCTTTCTTATATACAGGAATTGTGTTCTGGCATGATGGGCATCAACGACCGACTGACGAATTGGATTCAGATGCAACAAGGTCGGCTCAACCTCCAAGTGTCTCGTTTCCCACTTAGTGATGTGTTGGATGTCATTTCCATGCAGCAGTACGCCTTCGCTCAAAAGCAGCTCACACTTGAAGTTCCTGAGACAGAACTGCAGGTGAAAGCCGACAAAGCTTTGACTCTTTTCATGGTTAATACCCTTGTTGACAATGCTCGCAAGTTTACACCAGAGGGAGGGAAAGTATCCATTTCGCTCGATTCCACCGATGATTTTGTTGAGGTGAGCGTCTGCGATACAGGTATAGGTCTTTCTCCAGAAGATGTGAAAACTCTTAACGACAGCAAGGTTTATGACTCAAGCCATATTGGGTCTTCGGATGAAGGGAAGGGTTTTGGCTTTGGCATCATGAATTGCAAAGGTATCATCAACAGCTATAAGAAACTCTCTTCACTCTTCAATGTTTGCGATTTCGGCGTAGAAAGCGAGCAGGGAAAAGGAAGCCGCTTCTGGTTCCGCTTGCCGAGAGTGTTGCCTTTGCTGTTCCTCTTTGTTTTCAATCTCTTTGTTCAAGCAATGCCGCAACGTTGCTATGAGCTTTACGACTCGACTTATAAGGCCAATCTTGAAGACAGATACGTTGATGCTTGCAACTTTTCCAATAGTGCTATCAGCATGATGGAAGAGCCAGTCGATACGCCTTTGCTTGTTTCTCTCTATAATGAAAAAGCAATTGCGGCACAGGCTCTTGGAGATTGGGGCGCTTATCGTTTGAGCAATGCTGAGTGTGTGCGTCTGCATCGCCTTTATAGCACAGATGGAACACTTGCTTCGGACTGCCAGAAACTTGAGAAGATGACTGAAGATTCTCGAGTGCTCTATGTCCTGATTGTCTTACTTCTCATCGCTTCTCTTGCTTTGTTCTATAGAGTTGTGTTGCGTCATCGACTGCGCCATCGTGCCTCTCTGGATGACCTTTACCAGCGTCTCTTATCTGTTCTGCGTTCGTTCCCCAAGAATGCAACGATTATGGATAGTGAATTGAAGAGTGTCGCTCGCAGCCTTCAACAGCCTGAACTTCGTGAGTCTGTACAGCAATTGCGGCAACAGTTCTCTTCAAGATTATCACAACTGCAGGAAACAGAGGTCGCCATTCAAGAGGCCGATGAGAAGAAACAGCGAATGAGTTTCGAGCACGACCGCCTCTATGTCATGAATCAGATACTCGACAATTCGTTGAGCACCATCAAGCATGAAACGATGTACTTCCCCTCTCGCATCAAGCAAATGGCCGATGAAATGGAGGAAAAAGGCTTCGATTCGGAGACAAACCACAATCTACTTGACCTTGTTACATATTATCGACAGATTTATATGCTGCTTTATGAGCAAGCTAAAGGGCAGACTGACCAGACTTCTTTACGAATGCAGCCTGTTGCAGTCAGCGATCTCTTTGCCTATGCAAAGTCGCATGGAATCGAGTGTCAGCCTACTAATGCTTGGGTCAAAGGAGATGAGACGTTACTCTTGCTGTTGCTCGACCAGATGATTGCTGTTACATCGGCCAACGCAACACTAAGCATCGAGCAACGTAACAGCATGCATTTTATAATATGTAATGTAGAGGGACAGAAACTCACACCTCAGCAACTCTCAGAACTCTTCTCGCCTCAAACAGAACGACTGGAGTATCTTGTTATGCGTCAGATAGTTCGCGAGCATGATGCTGCTTGTGGTCATCCTGGACTTCGACTTGTGGCAGAGAATACGGAGCAGGGTTATCGAATCTCTTTCTCGCTTCTCGCAACCAATCAAAGATAACTCAAACAAATACAGATATGGATAAATTCAAAGTAATCATCGTCGAAGACGACAAGCTGGAACTTAAAGGCACTCAGCAAATCCTGCAGACCGAAGTGCCGGAAGCAGAGATAATAGGTACGGCTTCTGGGGAAAGTGACTTCTGGAAGTTGATGCGCGAAGCTATGCCCGACCTCGTTCTTCTTGACCTCGGACTTGGTGGCAGCACAACTGTGGGCGTGGATATCTGCCGACAACTCAGAACTCGTTATGCCGACATGAAGATTCTCGTCTTTACTGGCGAGATACTCAACGAACGCCTTTGGGTAGAGGTGTTAAGTGCAGGAGCAGATGGTATCATCCTCAAGACAGGAAACCTCTTGCAGAGAGATGATATCGTGCAAGTTATGCATGGTCGTCATCTGGTCTTCAACGAGCCTTTCCTGGAGAAAGTGATGGCTCGTTTCCGTAAGAATGTCTGCAAGGAACAGGCTGCCGTTGATGCCTTTGTCGAGTATGAGATTGATGAATACGACGAGCGTTTCCTGCGTCATCTGGCATTAGGGTACACGAAGGATATGATTGCAGGACTTCGTCAGATGCCTTTCAGCACAAAGAGTCTTGAGAAGCGTCAAGTTGACCTTACTAATCGTCTCTTCTCTGAGCGAGAGCGGAGTGGCGTTAATGCTGTTCGCCTTGTGGTTCGAGCCATTCAGTTGCACATTATCGATCCTGACAACCTTGTAGCTGATGAACAATAGAGAACGAGCATTTGTCTTCTGTCTGGTGATAGCAGGAGTGCTGCCATTCCTTTCATGGGTTTTGTCGGCTATGGGCGTTCCTTGCAGAAGCATTCTCGATGACGAAGGTCTGCGTTGGCTTTTCCGTCATGCAAGTGACTGTCTGCACAGCCGATTGGTAATGCTTGCTCTCTGTTGTACAATGATGCAAGGCGTCATTCAGAAGAGTAGATTACTTCCTCTCAGCAAGACTTTCCGCCAGCCTCGTTTTTATTATTATGCAGCCATCTATGCCGTTGTCCTTATCCTTATCTTTTGGGCAGCCTTGTCTCCCGATAGTGCTTTGCTTAGCATAACTGGTGGTCTTGCCGGAAGCCCGTTGGTGGATGGTTTGTTCTTCTTGGGTTGGTTCACTTTCATGGTGTTTTGTCTCTGTTATGGGCACAGTAAACAAGAGCCTTGGACAAAGATGTTGACCTATGGAATTCGCCAACATCCCCTTGCCCTTCCATTTGCAGTAGTTATTTCTTTCTGCTGGCAATGCATAATGTATATGATAGAATGAATCTCGAAGACCTCAACGAAAGCCAGCGGGAAGCGGTGCTTTGCATCGATGCTCCTTCTCTCGTTATTGCGGGAGCGGGTAGTGGGAAGACGCGTGTCCTTACCTATAAGGTCGCCTATCTTTTGGAGCAAGGCATGGAGCCCTGGAATATACTTGCTCTCACCTTTACCAATAAGGCTGCCAGAGAGATGCGAGAGCGTATCGCCACCCTTGTTTCTCCCGAGAAAGCCGCTTCTCTTTGGATGGGAACTTTCCATAGCATCTTTGCTCGAATCCTTCGTGTCGAAGGCAATCGTTTAGGGTATGACTCCAACTATACTATCTACGATACAGCCGACAGCCTAAGTCTTATAAAGATTATCATTCGAGAGATGAATCTCGACGAGAAAGTCTATAAGCCTAGTGCTATACAGAATCGTATTTCAACTGCCAAGAATCGGCTTGTATTGCCTTCTGGCTACTCTTCTGTTCGCGAGTTCCGCGAGAACGATGCCTTCTATCATCGTACCCTCGTACCTGAGATCTACAACCGCTATCAGGAGCGTTGCAAGCAAGCGAATGCAATGGACTTCGACGACTTGCTCTTGAATACTTGGCTCCTTTTCAAGCATAATCCAGAAGTTGCGGCACATTGGCAAGACCGCTTCCACTTTGTTCTCGTTGATGAGTATCAGGACACCAACTTCGCTCAGCATCAGATCATTCGCCTTCTTACTGACCAAAGGCAAAGAGTTTGTGTGGTGGGTGACGATGCTCAGAGCATTTATAGTTTTCGAGGAGCAGACATCGATAATATCTTGCGCTTCCGTGAAGTCTATCCAGGGGCTCGTCTTTTCAAACTGGAACGCAACTATCGTTCCACGCAGACCATTGTGAATGCGGCTGGAAGCCTGATTCGAAACAATCGCGAACAGATAACCAAGAGCGTTTATAGCGAGAAGGAAGTTGGCAATCCCATCGCTCTTTTCCCTGCTTATAGCGATACCGATGAAGCTAATATCATCTTGCGAGAAGTTCAACGGGCTCATCGTTTAGGTGTTCCCTACAAAGGCATTGCCGTACTTTATCGCACTAATGCTCAAAGCCGAAAGATAGAGGATAGTTTCCTTTATGGTCGTGTGCCTTATCACATCTATGCAGGCACATCTTTCTATCAGCGCGAAGAAATCAAAGACCTTCTTTGCTACCTTCGTCTCGCAGTCAATCTTACTGACGAAGAGTCGCTTCGACGCATCATCAACAAGCCTGCTCGAGGCATTGGTGACACTACTGTCGGCAAACTTTTTCTTGAAGCAAGAAGGACGGACAAACCTGTTTGGGATGTTCTTAAAGCAGGTACTTGCCCTGACCTCAATGCTGGCACTCTTGCTCGTCTGAAGAACTTTTGTGAGATGATAGAAGCCTTCCATCAAAGTTCAGCAACCGACGATGCTCATACACTTGCTCTTCGCGTTGCAAAGGAGAGCGGGTTGCAGGCTTACTACTTCAGCGGACACGAGCCTGAGGACATCTCGAAACAGGAGAATTTCCAGGAAATGCTCGATGGAATCGCTAGTTTTGTGGCAGACAATCAAGAGCAAGGTTTGGGAATTTCTCTGAGTGATTACCTGCAAGATGCCAGTCTCGCTACCGATTTCGACCGCAATACAGCCGAAAAAGATGCCGATTGCGTGAACATGATGACCATTCATTCTGCCAAAGGTCTCGAGTTTCCATTCGTCTTCATTGCTGGCTTGGAAGAAGGACTCTTCCCAAGTGAATTGTCGGCAGAGTCGCCTCGAGAACTCGAGGAAGAGCGTCGTCTTTTCTATGTCGCTTTGACCAGAGCTGAGAAGCAAGTCGTCCTCACTTATGCGAAGTCGCGTTTCCGCAATGGAAAGATGGAGTTCTCCAGCCCAAGCCGCTTCATTAGGGAGATTCCGCAGCAGTATTTCAGTAATAGACAAAGGACAACAGACTTCCGCGGAGCGCCTGAGCACCAACTGGAGCGCAAGAACGGACAAAGGACTTCGCCTCGTATTGAACAGAGAATGAAACCTCTTCGTCCTCAAAGTACAATGCCCTTTATTCCCCGCCCATTGTCTCCAACCTCTTCTCCCAACATAGGTAAAGGAGCGAGTCTCTCCATTGGTTGTTCCGTTGTTCACGAACGCTTTGGGCGCGGAGTAGTGCAGGCTTTAGAGGGCACAGGCCTTGATGCCAAAGCGACAGTCCAGTTTGAGAATGCTGGCACGAAAGTCCTCATGCTTCGCTTCGCAAAACTTACGGTTATATAAAGTTTTCCACAGTTAACAACCTTATTTTGTTACAACTGCAAGGTCGTAGCCAAACGTAACACGTTAAGTTCGCCAACTTAACACGTTAACTTTGCAATCGTAACACGTTAACTTTGCCAACGACACTGGGGTTGTTTGCAAACGACTCTAGTTATATCTGAAAAGCCTTAATCGTTCGAGAGGTCGGCAAGCATTTGGCGATAGACTGTGAGGACTGTACTCTTGCGAATGAAGCCCACAAAAACGCCATCGGCATCAACGACGGGCAATGTCCAAGCTCCTGTTCGGTCGAAAACACTCACCACTACATCCATCGCATCATTCACGGAGAGCAAAGCCTCTGGCTGTTTCATAAGGCCCGAAACGGCGAAGTCTCTGTACAATTCTGTGCGGAAAACAAGGTGGCGAATATCATCCAGATAAACGGCTCCGACGAACTGCATCTGTTTGTTCACCACAGGAAAAACGTGGTTCTTACTGTTTGAAACCTGCGTCGCAACGTCTCCCAAGTTCATATCAGGGTAAAGGACTTGGTCGTAATGCTGAATCACACTATCCATGCTCATCAAGGTCAGAATGGATTTATCTGTGTGATGCGTCAGGAGTTCTCCTCTTTGAGCGAGTCGCATCGCATAGATACTGTGCGGCTCGAAGTACTTGATGGTGAGGTAAGAGCCAGTCGCAACTATCATCAAAGGCATGAAGAGGGCATAACCTCCCGTCAGTTCGGCGATGAGGAAGATGCCTGTAAGGGGTGCATGCATCACGCCGCTCATCAAACCACACATGCCCAACATTGCGAAGTTTCGCTCAGGTATGTCGATGCCAAGCAGGTCGTATGTGTTCCAAAGCCTGCAGAAGATGAAGCCGCAAATGCATCCCAGGAACAAACTGGGCGCGAAGATACCGCCACAACCACCGCCTCCGTTGGTCGCCGTCGAAGCAAAAACTTTGAAGACAACAATGAGGAAAAGGTAGATGAGCAAGTGGTCGCTGCCATAGAAAAGCGACCTATCCATTGCAGTATTCCAGTCGCTCTGCCCGTTTCCATTAAGGAGAAGAGTAATAAGGTCGTAGCCCTCGCCATAAAGCGACGGGAAGAGGTAGATGAGCAAGCTCAGCATCACGGCTCCCAGCACGAACTTCTTGTAGCGACCTTGCAGCTTTCGAAAGACGCCTTCGAGCATGTTCATCGTCCTCGTGAAATAGAGCGCCACCAATCCGCAAACGATGCCCAAAGCCAGATAGGCAGGGATGCGATTGACCGTGAAAGCGTCTTGTAGATGGAACTCGAAGATGGGATTGGTGCCGGAAATGGCGAAAGTGAGTCCCGCAGCCGTCACACTCGTCACGAGCAAAGGCAGAAGGCTGGTCATCGTCAAATCAATCATCAGTACCTCGAGCACGAAGACAAGGCCTGCGATGGGTGCTTTGAAGATTCCTGCAACTGCTCCTGCGGCTCCACATCCCACGAGAAGCATCATGTATTTGTTGCTCAAACGACAAAGCTGACCAAGTGAACTTCCAATTGCACTGCCGGTCAGGACGATTGGAGCCTCAGCTCCGACACTACCGCCAAAGCCGATTGTGATGGCCGAAGCCGCGATAGAACTCCACGTATTGTGTGGCTTGATGCGGCTCTGCTTGCGTGCAATCGCGAAGAGAATCTTGGTAACTCCGTGACCAATATCGTCTCTTACCACATATTTGATGAAGAGCATCGTCAGCCAAATGCCGATAACGGGATAGACGAGGTAAAGCCAGTTGGCTCCCGTTACGACGAATTCCTGCGTCAAGAGGTGCTCAATCTGAGCGATAAGCCACTTCAAAAGCAAGCCCGCAAGCGCAGTAAAGATGCCGACAAGAAAGCTGATGATCAGGACAAAACTGTTGTCGGAGAAGTGTCTGCGCCGCCAACGAAGAAGACAAGCTATGGAGTTGCGAATGTTCATGCTCACTTCCTTAGGATTTGAATGCGGCCATCGATGCCAAGTTTGATGATTTGGCTGGGCTTCGACTTGCTGAGATCGTTCTGACGAGACTTCATGATGTAATCGACGCCCTGCTTTATCTCGTCCGTTATCTCGTTGAAACAAGCAGGAGAAGGTTGTCCGCTAATGTTTGCACTCGTGCTCACGATAGCTTTCTCGAAACGATAGCAAAGTTCGTGACTAATGTTCTCTTTGGTCACTCGAAGTCCGATGCTACCATCCTCGGCAATAAGACTTGGAGCGAGATTCACGGCTCCATCGAGGATGAGGGTAAGCGGCTTCTCTGCAAACTCCACCAGATCCCAAGCCACATCCGGCACTTGTCGGAGGTAACGCTGCATCCTGTTGGCACTATCCACAAGGCAAATCATCGCCTTACTGTCTTCGCGCCTTTTGAGTTGGAAGATTCTGCGAACCGCTTCTTCGTTGCTCGCATCACAACCAATGCCCCAAATCGTATCGGTTGGGTACAGGATGAGACCGCCTTGCCTTAAGGTCTGCACGGCTTGCTTGATGTCTTCTGCTATCTCTTTCTGTGTCATAGGTTAGAACTCGCTTGTAAAGTGGAATCTTATGTGCTCGAAGTCTTGTTGAGCCATCTGCAGGACATAACCCGAATCGGCAAGGAAAACATCTCTTCCTTCTCTGTCGCGAGCCATATATTGATGCTTTCGCTTCTTGAAGTTCTCCAGTTCTTGCTCATAACCAGGCATTGCTTCCACCCAACAAGCCTTGTAGAGACTGATGGGTTCCCAACGGCACTTGGCTCCGTACTCGTTCTCTAATCGGTACTGAATCACTTCGAACTGCAGTTGTCCAACTGTTCCAATGACTTTGCGATTGTTGAACTGGTTGATGAAGAGCTGTGCCACGCCTTCGTCCATGAGCTGATTGATGCCCTTTTCCAATTGTTTGGTTTTCATCGGATCGGCATTCTCGATGTACTTGAACATCTCGGGCGAGAAGGAAGGCAGACCGCGATAATGCAGGTTCTCGCCTTCTGTCAAAGTGTCACCAATCTTGAAGATGCCGTTATCAGGCAAGCCGACAATGTCTCCAGGCCAAGCCTCATCGATGGTTTCCTTTCGTTGCGCCATAAATTGTGTCGGGCTCGAGAAACGCAAGGTCTTGCCTTGACGAACATGAAGATAAGGTGCGTTGCGGATGAACTTGCCGGAGCAAACCTTGCAGAAAGCAATACAAGAGCGATGGTTTGGGTCGATATTGGCCGTTATCTTGAAGATAAAACCAGTGAACTTGGGCTCGTCAGGAGTAACTGTTCGCTCCTCTGCCTTTGTTGGACGCGGATATGGAGCGATGCGAACGAAGCAATCAAGCAGTTCCTGAACGCCGAAGTTATTGAGGGCAGAGCCAAAGAAGACAGGCGCAACTTCTGCATCAAGATAAGTCTGAACGCTGAACTCAGGATAGACGCCATCTACCAGTTCGAGGTCTTCGCGCAGCTTAGTTGCATCTCGCTCCCCAACTCTCTCTTCGAGTTCCTGGCTATTGATATCAACCTCAACCTTTTCCGTCACCTTTTGTTTGTCTGGGGTAAAGAGGTTGAGGTTCTGCTCGTAAATGTTATAAACGCCTTTGAACTTAGCACCTTGGTTGATTGGCCACGAAAGAGGACGCACATGAATCTGCAACTCTTCCTCGAGTTCGTCAAGGAGGTCGAAGGGATCTTTGCCTTCACGGTCCATCTTGTTGATGAAGATGATGACTGGCGTCTTCCTCATTCGGCAGACTTCCATCAGTTTACGAGTCTGAGCCTCGACGCCTTTGGCTCCATCTACAACGATGATTGCGCTGTCAACGGCAGTCAAGGTACGGAAAGTATCCTCGGCAAAGTCTTGGTGACCAGGCGTATCAAGGATGTTGACTTTGTACCCATCATAGTCGAACTCCATCACGGAGGTCGTGACTGAGATGCCGCGCTGCTTCTCGATTTCCATCCAGTCGCTGGTCGCGGTCTTGCGTATCTTGTTGCTCTTCACAGCACCAGCCACCTGAATCTGTCCTCCAAAGAGGAGCAGCTTCTCAGTTAGCGTTGTCTTACCAGCATCAGGATGCGAGATGATGGCAAAGGTGCGGCGACGTTCTATTTCTTGATTCATTATCTAATTCTTATTTCTTTCTAGTTCTTCGCCCAAACGAAGCAGTTCGCTGATAGGCTTGAGAGCAGCTTGTGTGCCTGCAGAAAGCTCTTTGCCTTGCATCTTGAGCAGGGTGGCTCCATAGAGGGCATCAATGCAGTTCTCCATCTCTTTCTTGTCCTTATTGTTGCCCTGAGTTCGCAAAGCAACAATATGCGGCAGAGCTTTATAGTAAGCAGCTCTGTAGTCTTGTTCGTCTGTATCGGCAAGGAGTTCCTGATGATGGTCTTCAAGGAGTTCGAGAGTGTTCTGTACAACTTGAACATGTCCTGTTTCAACCTTCCCTTCCTCTTTCATCATTCTAGCCAACGACTCGTACCATTCCTTTGCTTGCTTCATCTGTTTCTCATCATAGCCAAAGCGCGGCAGATATTCGGCTGCAATGCGATCTGCATCAAGTCCGTAGGCTCGAATCAAGTCTTCTACCTGATACATATATATAAGGTAGGCGCTGACACTTTGACTTCTGAGTTTTTGAGCGATGAACATAATCTTATCTAAATAATGTATAAAGCAAACCAACAGCTGAGCCTACCATAACCAGCAAGCCAAGCAAGCGGTTGAGAAGACTGATAGTGCTCATTTCGAAGCGAGAGCCAAGTCTGTTGAGAGCAGTTGTCAGGCAAAGCCACCAAACGATAGCACCTGCCAATACTCCTGCATAGCCGATTGCCTGTTCTACAGGATGGTCGGGCACGACGAAGCCAACTCGTGCAAAGAGTGCAAGAAAGAGGAGAATGATGAGCGGATTGCTTACGGTAATGGCAAAACCCGTGAACATATTGTGCCAAAGCGTGCCTCGTTTTCCGCTGGGTTTGTGAGGCTTTACAGGCTTTGAGTAATAGGTGTAAGCACCAAAGCAGAAGAGCAGGATGCTACCCAGTATCTTGATGTAGAAAATCGTGGACGGACGCTCGATGAAGTCCATCACGAAACTCATGCCCAAACCTGTTATCACAGCATAGATGAGGTCGCTCAACGCTGCTCCACAGCCAGTGGCAAAACCATACCAACGTCCTTTGTTGAAAGTGCGTTGAACAGTAAGCACCCCAACTGGTCCCATCGGAGCACTTGCCACTATTCCTACCATCATACCTCTTACTGCAAGGTCGATAGCGTTGACTGATTCAATCCACATCATATTTTGCGGGTGCAAAGATACGAAAAAAAGTTTAGAGTTTGGAGTTTAGAGTTTAGAGTTTTAATAATTAAGGAAAAAATATGAACTGCGAACAAGATATTATGAACTATTTTTCTTACCTTTGTGCAGAAACCAACGCATTTATTACTTTCAATCATATCAAAATAAACTCATTATGGACAAAGTTAAACCTTATGTGATTGGTGTGGACCTTGGTGGTACCAACACCGTTTTCGGAGTCGTTAACGCTCGTGGCGAGGTTGTTGCAGAGAATAGCATCAAGACGCAGCAGTACAAGACTGCAGAGGCTTTCGTGGAGGCTGGCGTTGCTTGCATGAAGCCCCTGTTGGCACAGATTGGCGGAGCCGACCAAGTGCAGGGAATGGGCATTGGTGCTCCTAACGGCAACTACTACAACGGCACCATCGAGTTCGCTCCCAATCTGCCTTGGGCTCACGAGGGAATCATTCCTCTGGCCGATATGTTCAACAAGGCTACAGGTATTCCAGTGAAGCTCACGAACGATGCCAACGCAGCTGCTATGGGCGAGATGGCTTATGGTGCAGCTCGCGGCATGAAGAATTTCATCGTCATCACTCTCGGTACTGGCGTTGGTAGTGGTATCGTCGTTAACGGACAGATTGTTTATGGCAGCGATGGATTTGCTGGTGAATTAGGTCATGTTATCATGGACCGCACAGAGAAAGGTCGTAGCTGCGGTTGCGGACGTACTGGTTGCTTGGAAGCATACTGCTCAGCTACGGGTGTGGCTCGTACTGCTCGCGAAATCCTTGCTACCACCGATCGTCCTTCTCTGCTTCGCGAAAAGCCAGCAGAGGAACTTGAGTCGCTCGATGTCAGCATCGCAGCAGGCAAGGGTGATGAAGTTGCCAACGAAATCTTCCAGTTCACAGGCAAGATGTTGGGTGAGGCTTGTGCCGACTTTGCAGCCTTCTCCAGCCCAGAGGCTTTCATCTTCTTCGGCGGACTCTGCAAGGCAGGTGACCTCATCATGAAGCCCATAGAAGAGGCTTACAACAATAAGGTGCTCAAGATTTTCAAGGGCAAGGCAAAGTTCCTCGTATCAGGCCTGATGAACGCCAACGCAGCCGTTCTCGGAGCAAGTGCCCTCGGCTGGGAGGAATAACCAATCTTTATCTAAAGACTTCTTTAAAGCCCTTCCCCATCTAGGAGAGGGGCTTTATTGTAAACAGGTTATGGCAAAATGTGACGTTGTCACATTTTCGGTTGTGATGCATGCAGGTGTAAAGGCAAACGCAACACGTTATGTTTCCAAACGTAACACGTTAAGTTTGCTATCGTAACACGTTATCTTTGCCCATCCTGATATCAGTCGTTTGGATAAAGCTTCTTGAATACCCTTGTCAAGGACTCAACCTCGGGAAGCAATGCTTTCAGTTCGTCCTCATTTTGGTTCTTGACAGCAGTCATGGCTTTCTCCAATACATCCGTCAGCCTCTTGCAGTTGCTTCCACTCTCTGGCGACCATATCGTGGCAACACGAATACTATTCCCAAAGAAGTATGTGGTTCCGTCGAATCCCAGTCGCTCGTCAATAAACATACATGTTTTGACGGCATGTTCAATTAAGTCGGAAAACTTCAATGCCGTGGCCTTGTCTGTCTTAACCTCTATAGAGTCCAGTTTCAGTTTTGGTTCATCCGGTCCAGCCTCTTTATTCACCACGCACCTCTTTACCTGCAATCGTCCGCTTTCCCCTTTGCCACAATATACATACAGTGCAGAGGGGAAGTCTTCCATAGGTGTAGGGAACTTGAGCATCTGTTGGCTTGCCTTTTTAGAAAGCCATGTCCCAAATTCCTTTTCTCCCCATAACTCCTGATCAATTTGCGTCATGGGCTCCAGTCTGCTCTGAGCCTGTGTGCCAATAGCTGCTGCCATCAGCACTGTCACTAATGTAATGATTCGCCTTTTCATGTTCAAAATTTTAGATTTTTCCTCAAGCTTTTTAAGTTGTCATTAGGTAGAAGATAGATTGTTTGGAACGTATCGCTTGGTTCGACGACGACAGCCTTATAAAAGCCAACGTATGTGAACTCCATCTTGACGTCTGTGCGGGGAACCCAAAAGGTAAAGTTTCCCAAAGAGTCTGTTGTTTCGAATCCCCATACCCTTTTCCCATGCCATATATAAATCATGGTGTGGGCTAAAGGCTCGTCGTTTTCGTCATACACTACGCCCGACACACGGCGACGACTTGCTTTCAGTTCCTCGTGTTGGTTCATATAGTAGTCGCATAATGTGTCCTCCACGCAGAAGTACTCTATGACGCCGTGCTTTGCCGCCTCGCCAAACTTCTCGATGTAGCGTTGCTTGGCTTCCTCATTCATGTATCTCATCACTTTGTCTACAAGCAAGTGTTGCCCTTTGAAGTAGTCGAGATAAGACCTCCGGCCTAACCATTTGTTGTTCTCCTTAGGTTGAGGCTCTCCGTTGACAAGGTAGAGGATGGAGTCATTGGGCGGGCTGTCATGTGAACCACCTATGACGCCTTGGGGAAGAAGCCGTATTTCGTTTTCGTCAGGCACATAATTAGGTAAACTGGCAATTTGCTCCTGTGAGTTCCCTTTCAGACTCGCGATTTGCTCTTGAAGAGCTTGGTCAACAGACTCGAAGGCGAGGTCTTCCAAGTCGTTCATATTGAATTTCTGAACAGCGCCTGTATATTCACGGGCAGGAATATCAAGCGACGAAGCAGCTGGGGCATTGGCTTTTGCCATAGCCAGCTTTTTGTTCTGGGCAATGAATGGCGTTGAAGCCTTTGTCGCCGTTTCCTGTTCCTTTGCCTGCACCTCTTTTCTTACGGGCTGAGGCGTTGGCTGCGGCTTGATCTCCTCTGTCTGCGCTATAGGAGGCGTTTGCTCTGTCGGTTCCTTTCCTAAATCAAATATGAGGAGCAAAGCAAGGGAAGCTGCGATGCCGATGCTCAAAGCCCATGCGAGTGCAGAGCGTCTCGTTGTTCCTCCCGAGATGACTTCCTGCTCGAAGCGTGCCCATTCCTTGTCCACATCGGGCATCTCGATTCTCTTGTCGATATCTTCTGTCTTCATGTCACTTTGCAATTTTAAGGGTTTCTCTGATTCTTGCCAAAGAGCGTGTGATGTGCTTGTTGACTGCCGACGAACTGATGCCAAGCGCAGAAGCCGTTTCCGCGTAGGTCATCTCGTCCTCGTAGTGAAGCTGCAGCACGCGCCGGTCCTGTTCAGTCAGGTTGTCGTCGATGACCTGCCGCAATTGTTTCAGCAACTCATCCCGATCCTCTTCCTTCTGCCAGGCTGTTTCCTTCTGAAGCTCTTCCTTCAGCCGCCTCTGCAGTTGCTTGTCGCGCAGGATATGGAGGCATTGGTTCCTTGTGGCAGCCAGCAGATAGCCTCTGATGCTACCCTCGCTCACTTGCGGCTTGCTGCTCCACATTCGGACAAACACCTGATGCACCGCATCTTTTGCATCGTCGGCATTCTCGACCAATGAAAACGCCATGCGATACATATGCGGATAGTTGTCTTTGAAGAGACGTTCGAACTTTTGTTTATTGTAATCCATGTGTTTTTAGGTCTCGTTACATCTATAAGACCATTGAACTGTCAATTCAAATACCCCTAATTGCGAGAAAAAGCAAAAATGTTTATATCTTCCCCAAGATGCGGTCCATTACCCAGTTGACGCTGGTGGCGCTGATGCTGTCGGCTGTGCAGATGCTGCTTTGCTGTAAGTGCTCCACTACGCTCTGTATGAGGGGCAACTGAACATGCTCTGGGTTCTCGACCTGAAACTCCTGTCGTCCCTGCTCAGTCCGCAAGACAATGGGTTCGTAGGTAAAGACAGAGAAGTGAAGTTGGCCTCTGTCGCCCACAAGTTCGATGCGGTCTGTGCGGGCACTCTCGTGGCTGACAAAGCACCAGGAACCGCTGCCAGGTAAGCCGTCGGCAAACTGGAAGGCAGCACTCACAGTGTCCTCCGTCTCGTAAAGTCCACCACGATTGCTGCTGAAGCCTTTCGCTTTGACAATGGGACCGAAGATTTCCTGAAGCAAGTCAATCTGGTGAGGAGCGAGGTCGTAGAAGTATCCTCCGCCAGCAATGTCGCGTTGCACTCGCCAAGGTAGAGCGGTGCTATTGTAGTCAAGGTCGCGAGGTGGGCATGCAAAACGTATCTGTACAGAAGTAACTTTACCGATGGCACCATTCTCTACCAACTCTTTCACCTTTTGGAAGTAAGGTAAATTGCGCCTGTAGTATGCAACAAAACAAGGAACACGCGTCTGTTCGCTGACACGATTGATGCGCTGGCAGTCGAGATAACTGCTTGCAAGAGGCTTTTCTACATAAACAGGTTTGCCGGCTTTCATTGCCATAATGGCGTATGTAGCATGGGAAGAGGGTGGGGTAGCAATGTAGATGGCGTTCACATCGGGGTCGTTGATGAGTTGCTGAGCATCTGTGTACCAGCGAGGAATGTTGTGTCGCTCGGCATATGAACTAGCTTTCTCTTTGCTGCGACTCATCACAGCCTGTATTCGCGAACCTGGTACAAGATTAAACGCAGGGCCGCTCTTTTTTTCTGTGACTTCACCGCATCCGATGAAGCCCCATCGTATCTCTTTATAAATAGGTTGAGGCATTTTAATTGAAGAAGTTCCAACTGACACCAAAGTGGATTGTCATCGGGTTGATAGGATAGTGTGGCACGAGGAAAGAATGACCTGAACCTGCATTAACATGACGCAGAGAAACATATATGCGACAATGTTTAAGATGCAGATTGGCATAGGCACCAATAATGGGATAATTGCCTATCTTCATTCGCTCGTGGGTTGCATCCTGCACGGCAAACTGTTGAATGGCAGGACAGTAATCAGGAGCATAGTAGGAAGTAAAATAACGCATATCTCCACCTATCTGTACTCGCAGCACTTTGGCAATGCCAATGCGGAAAAGCAAGTAGAGATTAGAGTAGATATTGAGCTTGGGTAGTGGCAAAGCATCCTGATTGCTGCTCGTTTGATAGCTTATTTGATTGTCCCAATGAATTACCTTCCAGTTCAAATCCTGAGCAAGTGTGGCACCGAAGACTTGTACGCTACTAGCTTGATTAACGCCAACTGCATGGCTGAAGTCGGTAGGTATGATGCTTCCCGCATCTTTCCCTTCGAACAAGGTATTCTGCATACCGAAGTAGGTGTAGTTCGATACGTTCTCGAAACCGATATGTAATCTTGTTCCAAACTTCTTGAGACGTAAAGCGCCGTCAATCTTGAAGCGCACTTCACGACTGAGGTCATCGTTGTCCCACCAAGTGCTCTGCGAATGATAGTGGCGGAAGAAGAATGTTGGTTTGCGATGCATGAAGTTGGCGTGAACGTCGGCTACAAGGGTGTCTCGACCAAGTCGTAGGTTCAGGTCGGTCTTGCCATCGATGCTTAAGTCGCCCATATGTTCACCGACGAGCCAAACCTCGGCAGATGTGTTGAAGTGGAAACGAGAGCCTTGTGTGCGAGCAAGTTCGCCACCCACAGAAATGTCGCTTTCTGTGTAACGTGTCATACCTCCTTGTCCATCCATTAGCTTGTAGGTGCGTAGCTTGTGAGTGCCGAATAGCGTAATGCCCATGGCTGCCCATTTGTTAAAGCCTTCGCGAAGAGCTATGCCGAAAGTGTTACGAATAGAAAGAGCTCTCGTCAGATCCTTCATCTCATTACCTTTGCCAAAGTAATTGTTTGTGTAGTAGTTTTCGGTTGTGTTATGTGCCAAATATTCATGCTTGAGATTGCTTACATCAAGTGTATGAATGAGGCTTGTAACAGGGATGAATTCCTTGGGAATCTCTTGTTTGTCGTTCCAAACTTGCATGAGCGAATCAAGCATCAACCTACGTGCTAAGGTGTCTTCCCGAAGTTCCATTCGTATGCTGTCAGGCAAGTCAGATAGGAGTTCTGAGGCGGAAGGTGGGATAGGCTTCAACGAGTCGGGCACCTCAATGATGCGTGTAAAGCCGAGATTGTAGCGGTGTGTCAGATAATAATGTTGCTCGTGGTTGCGGTTCCATGTTTGGCTGAGCATTGTGGGAATGTTACTCGAGCTGTATGTCTGTCCGAAACTCAAGGGGTCTTCAATATATCTGTCATCTTCAATACCGCCGTTCTCACCCATCTTCATGTGGTTGATGCCGGCATAAGCATGCAGATTGTATCGCTCACCCCGATAATAGCCATAGAAAGTGCTTCCAAACATACTATTTGGCTGAGCATAGTAATAGCCGACACCATAGCTGTAGTCAATCTTGAAGCCCAAACCTGCTTGTTTGTTGATGTTTGTAGCGAAGTAACCTCGAACTCTATCTTCACCCGTTTGCCTGTTGCCGCAAGAATGATAGGCTAGGTTTGTGATAGGACTCTTTGTATTGGTGAAACGGAAATCCTGTAGCGAACTCCGGAAGAAGCTAAGAGGTTGCAGGAAGAGGAACTCGTCGGAAGTATTCTCTCGATTGAAGTACAGACGACTCAAACGCGGAGAACCGATATTGGCAAGGTAGTTATACTCGCCGGCATAGCCGTCTGTGGCATTCCACTTTTGGAAGTCATGCACCACAGTATCATTGTTCTCCGCATCGACGATTGTGCCGAGTCGAGGCTCTAACACCCATTGGAACTGTCCGATAGGAATGTTCTTCTCGCCTTTGTGCTTCGTCGTATCGCGCCCCCAAGTTGTGCGATTGCCTGCTCCATCAACATAGGAGCCGTTTTCGGGAGCCACAATGAATGTCTCGCCATCATTGTAAAGAGTGGCATTACTCCCGTCTTGATTGACGCGATGCACTTGTGCTCCTACAGGAAGCATAGAGCATAGGATGAGCAATAATATGTAGAGCCTTTTGTTCATATTAGAGAAGACGCAACACGAATTCTATTACTTTGAACACCATTCCGATAGCAATGACGACGAGAGCTGGCATGTGATTCTTTCCGCCAAAGAAGTACATAGCAAGTCCGATGGCTGCTAAGACGAGGAAGAGCGCGTTGAGTATGGCTCTGACCTTAGTGGAGTCGTGTCGCCCAGCTCGTTTCTTGCGAATGCGCTCCACTTGTTCTTCGAGGGAAAGTTCTTCCTTGTTCATTATTATATTATAATGTTGGTTACTTTATCGGCTCGATGACGAAGCCATAACTATAGCTCTTCTCTTGGAGTTCGTACTTAGGCAACGGGCCTGGACCACAGCTTGCATTACCAAGACCACGCATTGCAGCATCGAGATGAAGAATAATCTCAGGACGATATATCTTGTTCAGTTCGTGCTTGTACTTCGTTTGCCAGAGGTCTTCATCAGTATAATGAAGGGCACTGAAAGCGAACTTGCCTCCTGTGCGAATGCGAATACCTTCGCCCTTATCGTCTGTGAAAGTTACCCACTTCACGTCGCAACGTTCGCCCATGCTTTGAGGCTTGATGTATTCTTCAGTCATACCATTGACGGTATTATTCCAAACGCCCACGAATGCCGAGGTCTTGCGGTCAGGATAATTCTCGTGAGGACCTCTTCCGAGCCATTGCACATTGCCGAGACGCGGGTCGAGAGCCATAATGAGGCCAAGTCTGCTGAAGTCCTTGTTGTTTTCATTGCCGAAGTTACTCTTGACGCCAATGCTTCCATCTTTGTAGATAGTGTATGTTGTCTCAATAGGTACATTGGTTTGACCTTCGCGACCTGCCTTCACACCATACTTAACTGTAATAATGACGGCATCTTTTGAGCCTTCCATTGTTACTTTTTGAGCCTCCATGCTACTCCTGAGATTGCCTTTACGGTCGTTGCTAATACTGCGATAGCCATTGAATGTCAGGTTGCCGAAAGGCACTTTGTCGTCTGTCACGATGACTGGCTTTCCGTTATATGACAGTTCGGTTACTGCACCAGTTTGCTTGTTGACGGCAAAGGCAAAACCATCGTTCTTGACACTTATCTGGTTGTTGCTTTCCTCGACTGTGAGTGCGCCAGTTGTGGTGGCTGCAGCCATGAAACTTGGCTTGCCGTCGCGAATCAGAAGTTGCTCGCTTGCAACTTCATGACCAGCGTTTGCCCAGTTCGTCGCTTCCTTGAGTTGGAGGGAGAGATTGAGGTGATAGAGCCCTTCTCCTTCAGGCACTTCGCAAGGAAGGTCGATGAAGCAACTGTCGCCAGGCTGTACTTCGGGCAGAGACGCAACACCACTCTTTATCATACGACCATCGCGAAGCAGGCTGTAATGGAAGGTGAAGTTGCTGAGAGGAGTGAAGCAATAACGATTGCGAATGCGGATCTTGCCTTCATCGGTCAACTTGAAGTCGACATACTGATAGACTTTCTTGACCTCGAGGAGCTTGGGTGTAACATGCCTGTCGGCTGTGATGATACCGTTGCAGCAGAAATCATTGTCGTTTGGATAGTCGCCAAATCCGCCACCATAATACATATTTGTTGTAGGTTCACCCCATTTGCACATACTCTGATCTACCCAGTCCCAAATGCAACCACCTATCATGCGCTTGCTCTCGAACTCGATGTAATCCCAATATTCCTGCAGGTTGCCGATAGCATTACCCATTGCGTGAGCGTATTCACAAAGGAAGAATGGACGGTCCTTCAGCCTCTCTTCCTGGTCGAGTCTAATCATGTTGGGCAAGTTGGGGTACATTCGGCTGTCCATATCTGCGACTTCATTCATGCCTTCATAGTGGATGAGACGGTCGTCGAGTTCCTGAATGGCTTTCTTTGAAGCGACAAAGTTGTCGCCGCCACCACATTCGTTACCCATACTCCAGAAGATGACGCTGGGATGATTGCGGTCGCGAAGCACCATACGAACTTGTCTGTCAACATATTGGCCTTCCCATTTCGGGTTGCGACTAAGGCTGTGATTGGCGTGACACTCAACGTCGGCTTCATCCATCACATAGATTCCGTAGTAATCATACAGGGCATACATGCGAGGATCATTAGGATAGTGGCTGGTTCGAACCGTGTTAAGATTGTGGCGTTTCATCAGCAAGATGTCCTCTATCATGCTTTCCACAGGAATTGCTTTGCCGTAAATGGGGTGAGTATCATGTCGGTCAGCACCCTTGAACATCACTCTCTTGCCGTTGATGAAAACTTGTCCGCCTCTGTTTTCAATCTTTCGGAAGCCGTACTTTTGCGTGTAGATGTCACCTCCGACGGCAATATTGACGGTATAAAGATTGGGTGTCTCGGCCGACCAAAGTTCAGGATTCTGTATCTCGAGGTTAAGTCGAGCGTTCTTCTTCCCATTCTCTATGCCAGAAACTTGCAGGATGGCAGTTTGGATGGTCTTGCCTGCAGGGTTCACAAGTTCCACATCTATGCGAGCATCAGCCTTTTTGCCGAGGTTCTGAAGGGCAATTTCGATGCCGAGGAAAGCACGACTGAAGTTGTCGCCTCCGCCTCTACGACCTCGTCCGCCCATCATTGTTGTCATCTTCACATCTTGAACATGCAGTTTCTGACGCGCTTCGAGATAGACGTCACGATGAATTCCGCTCATTCGGAACATATCCTGATCCTCAATATACGAGCCGTCGCTCCAACGATAAACCTCAACACAAACGAGGTTTTCCTTACCTGGTTTGATGTATTTTGTTACGTCGAATTCTGCATCCACATTAGGAGCCTGAGTGTATCCGACCTTTTGTCCGTTCACCCAAACATAGGCGGCACTATAAATACCATTAAAGTGGAGATAAACCTCTCTGCCGTTCCAATTGGCGGGAACCTTGATGGTACGGCGATAACTGCCTACTGCATTGGGTTCGTTGACTACCGTATAGCCCTCCTGACCGCGGATGAATGGAGGCAGATTCTTGAACGGATAGGTCACATTCGTATAGATAGGAGTGCCGTAACCTTGCATTTCCATGCAAGAAGGAACAGGAATGGTCTTCCACGAAGAAGCGTCGAAGTTCGTCTTATAAAAGTCGATTGGACGGTCTTCGGGTTTCGGAACCCAATTGAACTGCCATTGTCCGTTCAGCATCAACCTGAGAGAAGAGTTCGGCCAAAGCCAAGGTTTTGCGTAAGCCTCGTCGGCTTTCATCTCTTTCTCGCTGGAATAGAGCAACATAGTGGCTCTTCCGGGTTCTTTGTTAATGCCGAAAATTGCCTCGTTTTCCCAGTCGTTCTTTGATTTTATGTTTTTGCTGAGAGCCTCTATTTTGAGGTTCGTCTTCACCAATCGCCATTGAACATAGTCGCTTTGATTGGTCGCTTTCATCTGCCAAGCGCGTCCTCCAGGCTGACAATTGTCGTTGTAGCCGAGCTTCAGACCACCTGCAGCGCAAGTCAGGACATATGTTTCTTCGCCAGTCTTCTCGACGAGCCATTGCTGATTGGGGTTTCTGGGACTGAGTTCCCAAGTAATAACTTCGCCTTCATTTGTGCCGTTATTGCCGTTATCAAGAGCAACCTCAACACTCGGACTGTAGAGGCAAAGATAGCCTTCCCTGGCTGATTTCATGAAGCGCCACACTTGTGTCTGCGATTTCTTGTTGACGGGCGAGAAAGTAATCGTGCCGTTCTGGTTGTCGAGAGCAAGGTCGTCGCCAATCTCGAGTCGGTAGCCTTGATTGGGGTCAAAGTCCTGAGCCATAAGGCATAGTGTGCCGCAGAAGAACGTCGCGAGCAACACGGAAAAGAGTCTTTTGGTCATAATATCGAAGGTTTTGGTGTATAATCGCTTTGCAAAAGTACGAAAAAAAGAGCGAAAAACAAAGGAAAAACAAGAAAAAGACATTTTTCTTGTAAGGACTTCGTGGCATGTTGGCAAACAACCCTAGTGTCGTTGGCAAAGTTAACGTGTTATGATTGCAAAGTTAACGTGTTACGTTTGCCATTTTAACGTATTACGTTTGGCAACTTAACTGGGGTCGTTTTCTCCCTCTTCAGGAACCCATTCCTCGGCAGGCTTGACGACACTCTTGTATTCGCCGTCCTTAAGGCTCTTCCTGGCTGGTGCCGGCGTACTGCTACTACTGTAAGAACGGGCACTTCCTCGATATTGATTCCATCGGTTCATGATGAGTCGGACATAAGCCTCCGTCTCGCTTCCACGCATATAACCGTTCAAAACATCCGGATCTCGGTAGTATTGGGGCTCGGAAAGGTGCAGAATAAAGGGGGCTACATCTTGCCAGACTTGATGATTTCGCCCGTTCTTTCGAGCCAAAGTCTGAGCATCTTGAACGTGCCCAACGCCTCCATTATAGGCCGCAAGCGTGAATCGGATACGCTCTTCGCCGTCCTTAATGTCCGCAAACGACTGGCTGACCTTCCTGATATAACGAGCCGAAGCCGAAATGTTCTGCTCTGGATCGAACCGTTTATCCCTGGGAACTCCCATTGCATCTGCAGTCGAGGGCATCAACTGCATGAGTCCCATCGCTCCCATCGAAGAGACTGCATTGGGGTCGAAACCTGATTCCTGATAACATATCGCAGCCAAAAGTCGCCAATCCCAACCGGCAGAACTACTGTATTTGCGAAAGAGATCGTCGTAGGCGGAGATAATTCCGTGAGCGGCATCCTGCATGACTGGCCGCATTCGACGTTTCACAGTAACGGTCACATTGTTGGCCTTACTCTCAATTTGATGAATGCGTTCAGGCTTCCACCACTCTGCAATCGCCTTTTTCAGTAGGGATTCACCCTCTCGAACCTGCCATTTCGGCATTTCGAGGGCAATGAAGTCAATCTCTCCAGCCTCCAATCTCTTCAAAAGAGTCGCGGTATCAGGGGAAATCTCCATTTGTACGACGACTCCGATACTTTGTGCAAAGGCTTCTGCAAGCTTGAATTGCAGGCCCATTCCTTTGCCGTGATACTCGTAATAAGTGTCTGGCCCGCTCAAAGTTCCCGCAATAATCGTACCGCTAGCCTGTATTTCGTGGAGGTCGTAATACTGCAAAGTGTCCGTCTTCTCTTCTTCTGTCGCAAAGAGAACAGAAGTGTCTTTCTCCTGTTTAACGGTACAAGCGACAAACAGGAAAAGCAGAGAAAAGACGACAGAATACTTCAAGTTCAGGAGTCTTATGGCTTTATTCTATGAATAATGTATGTCCTCATGATCTCGATGGCCTGCTTGTTCTCTCCGCCTTGCGGGATAATCAGGTCGGCATAACGCTTCGTAGGCTCGATAAACTCTTCGTGCATCGGCTTGAGGACATCGCGATAACGGTCGAGAACCATTTGTGTGGTGCGTCCTCTCTCTACCGTATCTCGCTGAATAACGCGGATAAGTCGTTCATCGGGGTCAGCATCTACGAAGATCTTCAAGTCCATGAGGTCGCGCAACTGCTTCTTCCACAAGGCCATAATGCCTTCGATGATGATGACTTCGCAAGGCTCGATGTGGACAGTTTCCGGCAGACGATTGCTGATGAGGTAGCTGTAAGTGGGTTGCTCGATGCTTCTCCCTTCTCGCAAAGCCTGGATTTGTTGGGTAAGAAGCTTCCAGTCGAAGGCGTCAGGATGGTCGAAATTGATGCGACGACGCTCTTCTGGAGTGAGATGAGTAGTGTCGTTGTAGTACGAATCCTGCGGGATGAGCGCCACTCTATCTGTAGGAAGTGTTTCGATAATCTTCTTTACGACTGTTGTTTTGCCAGAGCCTGTGCCTCCAGCTATGCCGATGATATACATATTATTTTAGTGTTGCTTTTAGGATGCAATCAGTTGTTTCAGGTTGTTTTGGCAGGAAGATGCGATAACCTTCCTTTTCGCGTTTGAACTTCAAAGGTGTTCCGTCGCTAAACATACTGACCTTCGAGAGTTTCCGTTCTGTAAGTGGAAGGAAGAGTTGTCCGTCCTCTACCTTATTAAGAATATGTATGAAGAGGTCTTTCCCCTTTTGTGTCGTCACACCCCAATCTTGCGGAGGAACGCATCCACCTCGAGTTTCATAGATGGTCGAGCCATTGACTTTCATAAACTCACCAATCTGCTTGAGTCTTTCAACTGCTTGATCGGGCAGTTTTCCATCGGGTCGAGGGCCGATATTCAACAGGAAGTTGGCATTCAGACCTGCAGCCGTGACGAGCTTTCGAATGAGTTCATCGCCACTTTTATAGTTCTTGTCGGTAATGCTATAACCCCAAGTGTTGTTCATCGTCATGCAAGTCTCAAGGGGAAGCTGTGATATAACCTCTTCTCCATTGAAGCCTGCGGTATTTTGTCCCGGCAGATCTTGCTCGAATAACTGAAAGTCTTCGAGTCCGATAGGCGAGCCATGATGGTTGTTACCAATAAGGCAAGTGGGCTGCAAACGCTTGATGAGGGCGTATTGCTCCTCGAGTCGCCAGTCGAATTCCTTCTCTTTGTGGTCCCACATGCCGTCGAACCAAATGGCTCCAATCGGGCCATAATTGGTCAGAAGCTCAGTCAACTGACGATTCATGAAAGCATAATAGCTATCCCAATTCGTGGTGGCTGGGTCGTGAGGGCAGTTCTTGCAGATTCCCGTCGGGTAGTCTGTCCGCTGCCAATCCATGTGGCTGTAGTAGAAATGGAGTTTGAGACCTTGTTCTCTGCAAGCCTCTGCGAGCATACCCACCACATCTTTCCCGTAAGGAGTGGCTTCGACGATATTATAAGGACTTGCCTTCGTTGCCCACATCGAAAAGCCGTCATGATGCCTGCTGGTAAAGGTAACGTATTGAGCACCAGCCTCTTTGAAGAGTTTTGTCCATTCGCGAGCATCGAACTGGGCAGGATAGAAGCCTCCAGCTAGCTTTGCATATTCGTCGCGATCAAGGTGGCGATTGTGCATTACCCATTCTCCATCGGCCAACATAGAATAGATGCCCCAATGGAGGAAGATGCCGAACTTGCGGTCTTGAAACTCTTCCCTGATGCGTTTTGTCTCGTCGCTCAGGGTAGAGAGGCTTTGTGCTGAGACTGAAAGAACCAGCAGAAGAAGGGAAAGAGACGTGAGTAAGCGCTTCATGTTATTAGTAAAGAGCCCCACCCAAAAGGGTGAGGCTGGTTTGTATTAGAACATCTGAGCGGGATATTGACCTGCTTCGTGAAGCGCAGCAAGCTTTGCAACAACTTCAGGACGGTCTTCAGGATAGGTCACACCAAACCATTTGCTGGTTGTGTCGAGCACTTCGCAAGTGGCCTGACCTGTTTTAATCAGGTGGTCGACCATCAGAGGAATGAAGAACTCGCTCTTGAGGTTTGCCTGATTCTTCGGGTCAGAAAGGAACTTCTTAAAGAAGTCTTCGCTATACTTAAAGTAGTCTGGAGTGAATCCCCAGAAGTTCATGCTGACGGGAGTGGTGTCAGGGATGCTTACCCATTCGTCGTTCTCATCGAGATACTGCACGACACCATTGTGGCGTTCAATCTTTGTGCGCTCAACAACGCCAGTAAGCAAGTGTGTTTGCTCGTCGTTTTCGCAGATGCCGCGACTAACTGTTCCGCTCTCGCTCAAAGTGTTATCTACGCGGAAGCCCACCATAGCATACTTGCCGGTGCTGCCTTCGGGAAGCTCGCTAAGGAACTTCGCCATTACACGGAAAGCGTCACGATCATAGAAGTCATCGCAGTTGAGGACTGCGAAAGGCTCGTTGATGACGTCCTTACCCATCATTACGGCGTGGTTTGTACCCCAAGGTTTCTGCCTTCCTTCAGGGACTGTGAAGCCTTCGGGAAGTGCGTCGAGACTCTGGAAACAGAGTTCACAAGGCACATGACCCTCGTACTTAGAGAGGATTTGGGTGCGGAACTGGTCCTCGAAATCACGTCGAATGACCCAAACTATCTTGCCGAAGCCGGCCTGAATAGCATCATAAATGCTATAATCCATGATGCTTTGTCCCTGAGGACCCAGCGTATCAAGCTGCTTAAGGCCGCCGTAACGGCTTCCCATACCTGCAGCTAGGAGGAAAAGTGTCGGTTTCATATTATCCTTTTTTAGTGTCTAACTTTAGAGAGCGTTTGCAGTCAGAATGAGTACGAGCAAGCCGAGAATAGCGTAGAGCTCAGGGAACACGGCCAACACCATAGTAGTACCGAAGGCACTATGGCCGGCACCAATTGCGCTGATACCATTTGCGCAAACCTTTGCCTGACGGATAGCACTGAAGAGAGCCACGAGACCAAGAGCCAAACCTACGCCGAAGATAGCGCAAGCAGCTGGCATAGAGATGTCGGGAGTCACTTTAGAGTTGAGCATGAAGAAGCCTACGAAACCGTACAGACCCTGTGAAGAGGGCAGAGCAGACAGACCCATGTAAGAGCCGCTTGCAGTTGGGTTCTTCTTGAAAGCGCCGATTGCGGCATTACCACAAATGGTTACGCCATAAGCACTACCAATTCCAGAGAGGGCTACGCAAAGTGCAACGCCCAGATAAGCTAATAAAATTGCCATAATTTTTGTTGTGTTTGTTGTTATTATTTGTTGTTTATTGTTTGTTTTCTCACTTTTTAAAGGGTGTGTATTCTTTGCCTCCGCCGCTGAAGTCCGCGTTCTTGAAGAACTCGACAAACGTCAGTCGCATTGGATGAACGAAGGCACTTATCATGCTCAGGGCAAAGGTGATGCCGTGACCTGCAAGCAAGATGAGTACCATCGGCAGCCAACGGATTGCCCAAGGCAGGCTAGAAGTCATATCGTAGGCAAGCGCGTTGAACACTCCGCCAAGCACGCCGCCAGTCAGGCCAAGGGCGAAGAGGCGGATGTAACTCAGCAAGTCGCCAAGCAAACCAGTTGCCATTCCGTAAGTTGCCCAGACGCCTCCGCCGATGTTCAACAGAGGTCCGAGTATCGGATTCTTGTATGCCGACGGATTATTATATAGGAATATACCGATGACACTCAGTCCGATGATGCCGTAAAGAGCATAAACGACGGCTTGAGGCAGGTTGACTCCGCAAGCGGGCAAGCCGAAGAGGGCAATCGCAGAAAGCAAAGCTATCACCCACGAGAAGGTGCCGATGGCATAGCCAAAGCCGTAGTTCTTCCACGCTTTACAGCCCTTGAGCACCATACCCAAGAGAACTTGCACAAGACCGATAATGACGGAGATGACCATCATTGGTGAATATCCGAAGAGCGGCCCGACTCCATTATCGTTGAGGAAGTATGGCTTGACTGGAGCAAGGAATGCCCAATCCTGTTTCGAAAGGTCGATTCCGAAGAAAGTGCCAGTCAAGAGACCGCAAACGGTTGTTGCCAAACCCAGCCAAATGCCGAGTCTGCCGTAGCTCTTGGTCTCCTCGTTGCCCTTCAGAGCAAGGATGATGCCGCCAATCAGGACAAGAAGTCCGTAACCGCCATCACCCAGACAGAGTCCGAAGAAGAGCATGAAGAACGGAGCAAAGAAGAGGCTCGGGTCGATATCGTGATAGTTGGGGAGCGAGTACATACGGAGGATGGGCTCGAAGAGGCTGGTGTAGCCGTCGTTCTTAATCTTTATGGGCACATCATCTTCGTAAGCCGGGTCCTCAAGCTCGTAGTAAACTTGCTTCTCGTCGAGCCATTTAGCGAGTTCGTCGGCCTTTTCTTCGAGCGTCCAACCCACCATGAGTCGAACGGCTCCATCAACCAAACTCTCGTCCGAAAGCTCCACTTGCCTGAGTTGAATCTCGCTTTGAGCCTCTTTCAGGCCAGCTTCGAGCTCTTCCTTATACTGACGGGCAACCTGACAAGTTGTGTCGTGATTCTGTTGGAGAGCCGCTTTTGCTTCGGCAGCTTCCTTTTTATATTGGTCGAGCGAGCCGTTTGGAAGTTCCAGACGCTCAGCCTTGATGTCCGGCTCCTCGTTTGCGAAGGCCAGGAAATAAGTGCGTTTGCGGTATTCGTCGATAGGCGTGGCGAAGTACTTCTCTGCCCATTCCTGCTGGAACGACTTGGCTGCGCAGGCATAGAAATACACTTGGAGGCCCGACTTCTCTTGGAGTTCCTTCACACTTTCCCAGTTGAAGTTGCCCCAAGGCTCAAGCTTCTGAGCATTCTTCTCTGCTTCGTCTATCTTATGACGAATGCTAACCTCCTCAGTCTTAAGCTTTTCCACATAGTCGAGGAGAGCGGATTTCTCAATCTCATTTGCAGAGGCATTTGAGGTCGATTCCTTCTCCCATGCACTCAACGAAATGTTGAGGTAGTCGAGAGCCTGCTGATAGCGAACTCTCTCATCCAGAGCCTTTTGCAGAGCCGGGCTGGTCTGTCCTTGCTTCAACTGTTGAACATGAACCACTCCTTGCTCTCGCAGGCCAGCAATGAACTCGTCGTATTCCTTCGCGGTCACCAGGAAGGTGAGCTTTTTCATTCTCTCAATCATGCGATCTCCTCCTTTCTCTTCTCCTGAAGTGACTTTAGAATCTTCTGTGACGACTTGCTGAGGTTTTCCTCGTCCTCCATGAAACGCTTGATCTTACGCACAGCTTCCTGGAAACCAGGGATTTGAACCTTCTCGAAGAGGTTGACCTTCTGAGTCGTTTTTCTTCGTGCATGATCCAAGAGGTGCAGCTTTGCGAAGACGAATTCGCGTTCTACGGCAGTCTTCGCAAGCCCTTGCAGGAGCTTGATTCCGTCGAAATACCACTTCGGAGCGCTGAACAAACCGAAGGGTTTCACTTTGAGACTGATGTTGTCGAGCACAGGAACTCTGACGCCGGCAACTTTCTTGACGCTCAACTTCACATCGTCCAAGCTGACGAGCGAAGTGTCGAACTCGCCCCAAAGTGCATACATCCGCTCGTAACCGGCGATTTGACTTTGCAGTTTTCGCTCCAGTTCTTCGGCCTCTTCCTTGCATTTCTTGACCTCAAGTCGCAGAGCCGTTTCCTTGCTCTTAATGATTGGAAGGGTGCGTTGACGCATCTTCAGAGCCTTCTCAATCTGTTGCAGCGAGGTCTTATTATATTGAAACTTTATCGCCATTCTTTATGTCTGTCGTTTCTCTTTTGCCAAATACGGGCGCAAAGGTACAAAAAAAATAGGAATATAGAAAGAAGAAACGAAGATTTATTTGAGCGAAATGAAAAAAACAGTTGTGGTATTCGAGTGGATTCGGCATTGTTTTGTAAAGATTTTGGTGAGGTGAGTGAGTGGAATTAAAGTGGCTCTCTAACTGACTTCGCTTTGAGGAAAGGGGAGAGGGGAATGAGTTTTTGCCCCTCGAAAAGAGCTAGAAAAGGTAAGATTTCAGGCCTCTCGTAACCCCTTAATACAGAGTCTATTACAAGACAGCTAAGATAAATTGAAAATGACGGCAGTTAAGTTGGCCGATTTAACGTGTTACGTTTGCATTTTTAACGAGTGAAGTTGACCAACTTAACGAGTGAAGTTTGCAATCTTCACAGGTTAACTTTTGAAACTTCACTAAGGTCTCGAACCCTTTTAACCTTTTGCGTTGGAAATCCTGTCGAGTTAAAGTCGCCGATTTTGTCAAGATATTTTCTTCGCTCGAAAAGTTTGTCCCACTCTTTTAGCTCAAATTAATCGATAATCTTCTTTATTTATTCAGCAGAAATTAGTAACTTTGCAGAGCGATGGAAGAGAAATCATTGAAGGAAAGAACTGCTGGCGGAATGCTTTGGGGCGGGCTGTCGAATGGCTTGATGCAGTTGATGGCAGCCATCTTCGGCTTGGTTCTGCTTCGCTATCTCACGCCAGACGACTACGGAAAAGTGGCTATGCTGACCATCTTTTCTGCAATTGCCTGCGCCCTTCAAGAGAGCGGATTCATCGCGGCCCTTTGCAATAGACGCGAGCCGACTCACGAAGAATATAATGCGGTCTTTTGGTTCAACCTCCTGGTAAGTGCCTCGCTCTACATTATATTATGGTTCTGCGCCCCGCTTATCGCTCGATTCTATGGAATTCCTGAACTCATTCCGCTTGCAAGAGTGCTTTTCCTGAGTTTCTTCTTCTCAGGTCTTGGAACCGTTCAACGTGCCTATCTCTTTGGACATCTGATGGTTAGGCAGACGAGCATCTGCTCCCTGACGGCTATGCTCCTCTCTGGAATTATTGGCGTAACGATGGCTATGAACGGCTTCGCTTATTGGGCAATTGTGACGCAGGCAGTCTGCTTTGTCCTCATCACTCAGTTGATGGCCTGGTATTTCTCGAGTTGGAGGCCAACACTCAACTTCGACCTGACTCCTGCTTGGAAGATGTTTGGCTTCAGTAGCAAGTTGATGCTGACAAATATCGTGAATATCTGCAACCTTCACGCCTTTTCCGTCCTGCTTGGCAAGTTCTTTGGCGACCATACTGCAGGCATTTATTCGACTGCCAGAAAGTGGGACGATATGGCTTCGAGCACGATAAACGGAATGGTGACGAGTGTTGCTCAACCCACTTTGGCACAAGTGAACGATGAAATTGGCCGTTATCGTCAGGTCTTTCGAAAGATGCTTCGCTTCGTTTGCTTTGTGAGTTTCCCTGCTATGCTCGGCTTGGGATTGGTGGCGCAAGAGTTCATCTTGCTTGCAGGAGGCGAGAAATGGAGGGAGAGCGGCTTGCTCCTCTCGTTGCTTTGCCTGCATGGAGCCTTCGTTCCCATTACCACTCTCTATAGTAATCTTACGATAAGTCGAGGCAGAAGCGGAGTGAATATGGGTTGCACAATTGCTCAATGTCTTGCAGTTTGGGTGGGACTCATCCTGCTTTATCCTTATGGATTGCTTCCGATGGTAATTTATTTCGTGGCTCTCAACATAGCTTGGCTCGCGATTTGGCAGTGGTTTGCCTGGCGTTTGACTGGCCTCACCTTCATGGAAGCCCTAAAAGACATTCTGCCTTTCCTCGTTTTCACCCTCGCCGTCCTTACCCTCACTTGGTGGCTCACCAAGGGAATCGAGAACCTTTGGCTGCTCCTGATAAGTCGTATCCTTATAGCCGCAATCCTATATGCCGGCATAATGTGGGTGAGTGGGGCAAAGATAATGCGAGAAGCTATACATTATATATTTAATAGGAAGCTATGAAGACGCGAAACCATGCCTTCGATCTGCTCTGCGGACTCTGCATCCTGCGAATGGTAACCCTGCATGCAATTTGCCAGACGCAACTTCGACAGACTCCTTGGTGGAAGGAAACGATGGCTTGGACATTCTTCTTCATGAGTTTCTTCTTCTTCAAAGCCGGCTACTTCAACAAAGGTATTACGGGCAAGACACTTCCCTATCTTCGCGACAGAGTGCGTCGTCTCTTCATTCCTTACCTTTCTTGGGGCATTATTGGAGGTGTGATAGCATTCTGTTGGCTGTGTCTCTTCCCAGAAGGTCCCAGCAAAGCCTTTACGGCTCTGGCAAAGTTCCGTTGGCATGTGGGCGGTTTGACTTTCGGGAATAGCCCGCTTTGGTTTCTGCTTTCCTTCTTTACGACTTATGTTCTGATGCATTTCATAGAACGAGTTCGCTACCTTCATTGGCTCGTTCTCCTCTTTCCTGCAATCGGTTATTGGCTTTTCAAGCACGATAATCCTTTGTGGTTCTACCTGAGTAATGTCTTTTGCGGAACCTTCTTCTTCTATATGGGAAAGGTTTGGCACCATATTCTCGACGTTCTCACAAATCAGTTTGCGCTCTTCATAAGCATCCTGCTTTGCATAGGTTTCGTGTTTGCCAACATCTATCTGCATGGAGAATACGAGATGAAGACCAATCTCTGGATAGGTCCATTCTGGCAAGTTCTGCTCATTATGCCGCTTTCGTTGTTGGGCATTTCTGGCGTCTTGCTCTCTCTTCCCACACCTCGAGTGCCCGTCATCAACTTCATAGGCGAGCATAGTATGGTCTTCTTCGTCATGCATTACCCGATAATCCTGAGCTATGCATATGCTAGCATCCTTCTCGGACACAATATACATAAGAGCATACCCGACCTTATCATCATCCTGCTCCTAACCTTTGCGCTTTGCTTTATTGCAGTTCCCTTAGTGGAAAGCGTGCCTTGGTTGAGCGGACGATGGAGGAAATGAGCAAACGCAAATGACCGTATACTTCTATCATACACAAGACACAGAACGAATCGTTCAGGAATGGAAACAAGGGACCTTCCCCTCGCATTTCCTTTATGGTGCTTTGCAGTTGGAAGATTACGGCATAAGTGTGGTCTGGCACCATCAGAAACATACTTACAAGCGACTTCGAGATATGCTTGTTGCCACTTGGAAAGTGCTCACTTGCCGCAAGTCTTATGATGTTCTCTATGCCACTCATTCCTTGGGAATCGAGCCTATCATCCTGCTTCGGGCTTTGAGACTTTATCGTCATCCCATAGTTGTGTGGCATCATCAGCCTATTGTAAAGGCAAAGAACCCACTTCGAGAGGCCTTTGCTCGCCTGTTCTATCGAGGGATAGACCACATGATCTTCTTTTCCGAAAAACTCATTCAGGACAGTCTTCTCTCGAAGAAAGCCGACCTGAAGCGAATGAGTATGGTGCATTGGGGAGCGGATCTCGACTATTACGGCCCCCTCCTTGCCTCCCCCAAAGGGGAGAAACCTTTTATTTCGACAGGCAAAGAGTTGCGAGACTTCGAGACTCTAATCCAAGCTTTCCACGAAACAGAACTTCCTCTAACACTCTTTGTCGAGAAAAAGCGGCAGTCGTACTTCGAATCGCTTCTTGCTGGCAAGCAGAACATCGAAGTCCATTATGGCAATCGTCCCATTCCTCATGAGATAGCTCAATATGTCGCGCAAAGCAAATGTGTGTGCATTTGTTGCCAGAAGAGCAACTATACAGTAGGCCTGACCACAGTTGTGGAGGCTCTTGCTCTTGGCCTTCCCATCCTTTGTACCCGCAATCCTCAAATGCCGATGGACATTGAGGCGGAAGGTTGCGGCTTTTGGCTTGAGCCGAAAGATGTGGAAGGTTGGAAAGAGAAACTCAGGTATATTGCCAATCATCCTGAAGAAGCAAAGGCAATGGGCAAGCGAAGTCGTGCTCTGGCAGAGCATTACTATAATGTCGAACAATGTGGCAAAGAAGTGGCAAAGATATTAAAGAACACTAAAGAAAAAGTATGAGCGAAGTACTAAACAAGCGTCTCTCTTGGCTGGATGCTTTGAGAGGCTTTACGATGATATTGGTTGTGGCCTATCATGTTGCGCAATTCGCTTTCCATGAGAACGAGAAAACGAGTTCAGCTCTGCCGTTCTTGGTGTTGATGCGAATGCCTTTGTTCTTCTTCGTAAGCGGTTTCCTTGCCTATAAAGCCACGTTTTCTTGGACGATTCCTAATGCTTTGAAACTTACTTGGAAAAAGTTCAAGGTGCAAGTTATCCCGACTTTGGTGTTCCTTTGCATCTTCGTGATATTCAGGATGAAAGGTGACTTTGGGGATAACTTCATGCGTCTGATGGCGAGTCCCACTAAAGGAGGCTATTGGTTCACTTGGGTTCTCTTGCAGATGTTCATTATTTATTACGTCTGTTGCTATGTTGGAAACCTCTTGCAAAGACTTGTGGGCAAGAACGATTGGCTGACTCCACTCCTCTTGTTTGCAGGTTGGGCTGCCAGTGTCTTTGCTTACGAAACCCTTTATCTGCCGAGAACTTTTACCTATCACAAAGACCTCTTCTTCGACTATTCCAGCCTTATACAGACGATTCGCTATATGCAATTCTTCCTTTTGGGTAATATAGTTAGGTGTTATTGGAGTAGGGTAGAGCAACTCTTCGATAGTTCTTGGTTCTTCCCATTTGTTGTAACGTTGGCTGTTGTCTGTTGTGCTGAGTTCTTCCAACTGCATACACTAAAGAAAGTCTGGGTTAATCTGCCTCGAACAACTGCAATGTATGCGCTTCTTTTGCTTGTTGTAATGTTCTTCAGACACTATAAAACATGGTTTGATGGCGAGAAAAGAGCAGGTCGTTTGCTCAGTTTTATCGGCACAAGAACACTCGACATTTACCTCCTTCACTTCCTTCTCTTGCCAAAGATGCCGCAAGTGGGAGAGTGGTTGAATGCCAATCAGCCGAACTTTGTGCTATCATTAGTATTGTCCATAAGTGTCGCTCTTGTAGTTATTGCCTTCTGTCTTTTGGTGAGCCAACTGCTTCGCGTCAGTCCTTTCCTGCAGTTGTATCTGTTTGGAAAGAAGGCTTCTACCAAACTTCCTCTAATTCTTCTGGTTACTTTCCTTAGTTTCGGAACTCTTTCCGCTTCTGCAAAGAAGAAAGAGAAACGTCATATAGTTCGCATCGAAACGAGTATGGGCAACATTCGAGTCGCGCTTTCCGACGATACACCTCTGCACAGAGACAACTTCCTCAAACTTGCTCGCGAAGGTTTCTACAATGGAACTCTCTTCCATCGATGCATTAAGAACTTCATGATTCAAGGAGGAGACCCTGATAGTCGAGGCGCAGAACCAGGGAAACTGCTGGGTGATGGGGGTACTAACTACACTATTCCTGCTGAGTTCGACCTTCCTTATCTCTATCATTGGCGAGGTGCTTTGGCAGCTGCAAGAGAGCCTGATGATGTCAATCCCGAGATGGAGAGCAGCGGTTGCCAATTCTATATTGTCTATGGAAAGAAGCAGGCAGCAGCCGATATCCGCAAAGTTCGTGAAATGCTCGAAGAGAAAGGCATCGAGCTCACACCCCAAATGATAGACGATTACATTATGCGAGGCGGTACACCTTACCTTGATGGGCAATATACAGTCTTTGGTGAGGTCATAGAAGGCATGGAAGTCGTTAAGAGAATTCAGCAAGTGAAAACAGATGAGAACGACCGTCCGTTGGAAGATGTCGTTATTCGTCGAATGGTAGTGGAGCAATAGAACAGAAATGTGGTACAATTGCATCTTTCTACCGAAAAGAAGAAGTTATTTCCAAATAAAGTTGTACCTTTGTACGCAAAATACGAAACCATAATATAAAATGAAGAAAACATCCATTTTTGCTTTTGTCGCAGTTCCTCTCCTCTTGGCTTCTTGTATTGCGGCAGAGCAGGATAATACAGAGTGCGACATAGAAGAGGTTTCCCTACACCTCGATTCTCCTATCGACTTTTTCTTTCACGAATACGACACACTCCAGACAGTCATTTCAACAGAGACAGATATTGTCTTCACCATCCGCAGTTATGCCAACATACAGAGTGTTCCTCTCTCCCTTCGAATCACAGAAGGAGCTTCAATATACATGATTTCGGAAGACGGAACAGAGACTCCTTTCCTTAGTGGTTCGCCAGTTGACTTCTCGAACGAGAAAGTTTATCATTTCCGAGTTGTTTCTGAGGATAAGGTCTGGAGCCGCAACTACAGCATTTCTGTCGTGCATGACAAACCCAGCGAAGGCAACCTCTTCATAGATTATGAGAGTTATCATTTGGATGCTTCGGGCAAGTACTTTGTTTGGGATGCTCCAGAAGTCTTTCCTGATGCCACTTGGAAGAACGGCAATCCAGGTTTCAAGATTAGTAAGTCTTCTGCCAAACCGATGGATTATCCCTCGACTCCTGCAGTTGGAGCGGGTCCTGATGGTAGTGATTGTGTTAAGCTCGAGACTTGCGATACAGGACCTTTCGGCAGAATGGCGAATATGCGTCTTGCTTCCGGCTCTATGTTCAATGGCATCTTCGATGTTGGTAATGCTTTGACGGCTCCCCTCGAAGCTACTTTGATGGGCTCTCCCTATACCCACAAACCTATTCAGGTACGAATTTGGTTGCGTTATGAGCAAGGAAGTGTCTTCCAAGATCGCGATGGCAAACTTGTTGAGGGAGTTGTTGATGAGCCAGACTTCTATATTGTATTTTATCGGAATGAAGATGCAGAAGGGAACAAGGTGCAACTTAATGGTGGCGATATCCTGACCAATCCTAATATTGTTGGCCTCGGACGTTTGCCGCATCATTACAATTCAGATGGTAGCGACCAACTTTCCAACGATCCCATTCATGGGGTAACTGACGAGTGGCAAGAGTTCACGATTCCTGTTGTCTATAGGAGCGAGATTGATGCCACCATCTTGGAGAATCAAGGTTACAGTATCGCTTTTGGTTCTGCAAGCAGTTGGCAAGGAGGTTACTTTGCAGGAGCAATCGGAAGTAAACTATATATGGACAACTTGCAACTCTTTTGCGAATAAACCGGACAAATATGAAACACATACTCTATACCATTGCCGCACTCTTTGTTTTTGCAGCATCAATACAAGCTCAAGAAGAGGATTCTTGGGAGAAGTGGGGGCCAACGACTGGACTTAAAGACGGCGGCTTTATTGCTCGAGTTGGTTATGTCTTAGGCGGAACCACACCAATTCCCTTGCCTGCAGAGATAAGAAAGGTGAACGGCTTTAGTCCCAGAGGCGGAATAAGTCTGGGAATAGATGGCTACAAGATGTTTTCGAAACGTTGGGGCGTTAGTGCCGGAGCACACTTCTTCTGGGAAGGGTTTCACACGAATGCAGATGTCAAGAACTACTATGTGTGGCTTGAGCAGGAAGGTGAGGTTACGAAAGGCTACTTCACAGGTACCAATGTCACAAGCACGGAAATGTGGGGCGTAACACTTCCCTTGCTTGCCACCTTCAGAATGAGCCCGAGATGGAACGTCAGCGCTGGTCCTTATCTGAGTCTTTACTTCCATCAAACGTTTTCGGGTGAGGTTTTCGACAATGACGAGGGCGTAGGTTATTTGCGAGAAGATACGCCGACAGGCACCAAGATTCTGATGACAAGAGAGAATCCGACTCCCTATCCCGACAACTTTCCTGAGAAGATGCAGCCTGTAGCTCTTGGCATAGAGATTGCTTTCGACTGGAAAGCCATGAAACACATGAACGTCTTTGGTCTTCTCGACTGGGGTATGACAGATATTTGGGATCGCAATTTCGAGGCTATCACCTTCAAGATGTATCCCATCTATGCCACTGTTGGTTTAGCTTACAGATATTAAGGGAACAAACGCAGGCAGTTACGATGTCAAACGTAACACGTTAAGTTGGGCAACTTAACACGTTAACTTTGCAAACATAACACGTTAAGTTTGCATTTTAACCTAGGTGTGTTTGAAGAGACTATACCTTCTTGACTGGATCGCAAGTAAGGTCGACGCCTAACTTCTTGAAAATCTTACGGTCAACCTCGCCAAGCATAATGGTTGTGTGTGCTTGCAGACCAGCCAAGCTGGGCAGTTGTGCGAGGGCTCTTCGGCAGTTCTCATCCTGACGACTCAATACACTCAAAGCCACAAGAACTTCGTCGGTATGCAGACGAGGGTTGTGTCCACCTAAGTATTCTATCTTTGTGCGTTGAATAGGTTCGATGAAGTCCTGCGAAATGAGCTTGAGTTCGTGGTCGATACCTGCAAGATGCTTGGTGGCATTAAGCAGGAGTGAAGACGCAGTACCAAGCAGAGGAGAGGACGCAGCCGTAATGATGGTGCCATCTTCGAGTTCCATAGCTGACGATGGAACGCCAGATTCTTCTTTTCTCTTGCGGGCTTCAACAGTCACTTTACGGTCGTCGGTACTGATTTTTGCCTGTTTCAGGAGCAAGTCAATCTTGTTTACTTCGGCATCGTTAATAGCTCCGTCGGCCATTTGATTGAGGGCTGTGTAGTAACGACGGATGATTTCGTCCTTACCTGCTTGCTGGCAAACCTTGTCATCACAAATGCAGAAGCCCACCATATTCACACCCATATCGGTCGGCGACTTGTAGGGACACTCGCCATAAATGCCTTCGAAGAGGGTGTTCAAGACTGGGAATATCTCCACATCTCGGTTGTAGTTGATGGCCACTTTATTGTAGGCATCCATGTGGAAGGGGTCGATCATATTGACATCACCCAAGTCGGCTGTGGCAGCTTCGTAGGCAATATTGACAGGATGCTTGAGAGGAAGGTTCCAAACAGGGAAGGTCTCGAACTTCGCATAACCAGCTTCGATTCCTCTTTTACGTTCAGCATAGAGCTGACTCAAGCAGACGGCCATCTTGCCACTACCAGGACCTGGAGCCGTTACGATAACAAGAGGCCGAGTTGTCTCCACATAATCGTTCTTGCCGAAGCCTTCGTCGGAATTAATCAACTGTACATTATTGGGATAACCCTCAATATTATAATGGTAGTAGGCACGAATGCCGAGATGCTCCAAGCGACGGCGATAGATGGCGGCACTACTTTGTCCGTTGTAATGAGTTATGACTACGCCGTTCACAAGAAAACCTCGCTTCTGGAATTCATTGCGCAGTCGAAGTACATCTTCATCGTAGGTGATGCCCAAGTCTTGACGGACTTTGTTTTTCTCAATGTCGAGAGCACTAATGACGATTACTATTTCGGCGCTTGAGCTGAGCTGTTGGAACATCCGCAGCTTGCTGTCAGGCTGGAAACCAGGCAACACTCTACAGGCATGATAGTCGTCGAAAAGCTTGCCGCCAAGCTCCAGATAGAGCTTTCCTGAGAACTGAGCGATACGCTCTTGAATGTGCTGCGACTGAATGGAAATGTATTTGTCGTTGTCGAAACCGTACTTCATCTTGGTGCCCTTTTTTGTTTTCAAAGCACAAAGGTACGAAGAAAATTAGAAAATTAAGGAAGAAGAGAACAAGAATTTGAAGAAAAAAGTGTAATTTTGTGCAAGTTTATGGTAGAGGAATTAATTCATAAGTATTGCGAAGGCAACAAGCCGTTGGAGGAGTTGCTCCTTCGGCATAGTGGTGATGTGGCTCGTCGTGCTCTTCTGATAGCCAAGAAACATCCCGAATTGGGGGCAGACGAAACCTTTCTTTGGGAAGCCGCAATGTTGCATGATATCGGGAATGTTCGCGTAAATGCTCCTTCCATCCATTGCTTTGGCACAGAGCCTTACATCTGTCACGGCATTCTTGGAGCTGAAATCTTGCGTAATGAAGGCCTTCCTCGGCATGCTCGAGTGGCAGAACGGCACACGGGTACAGGCCTTACTGCAAGCGAGATAGAGCATCAGAACCTGCCCCTTCCTCATCGAGATTTCAGGCCTGAAACTATCGAAGAACAAATCGTTTGTTATGCCGACAAGTTCTACTCCAAGTCTCGTCCCGAAATAGAAAAGACTCCGGAACAGGCTTTGCGCAGTTTGGAGAAGTTTGGTAGCGAGGGTTTGGACGTCTTCAAGGCCTGGATGGCTCGCTTTGAGTGAAAAAATCATAATAATAAAAGGAAAAGACGTAAAGTCTCGGAAAATAATCTTACCTTTGCAAATTGGAATAATTGTATAGCAATTGAAGGCAAGACTATTATCGATACTGACGGCTTGTTATGTGCTGGCATCATTGGCGGCCCGTCCTACAGGAAGAATGTTCTTCCTGCGGGGAGACGTTGATTCGCTTTTGAGGGACAGCATTCCTTTGCGTCCTTATACCATCTTGCCCGATACTGTGCCAGAAGATACTGTGGCTGTCGATACGACTCGAAAGAGCAAGAATGCCCTCGATATGCCCGTCACCTATTCAGCCAAAGACTCTATTACCTTCGATTATGGTCGTTCTCGAGCCCATCTCTATGGCGAAAGTAAGGTTCAGTACCAGAATCTGGAACTCGAGGCCGAGATTATCAATATCTCCATCGACAGCAGTCTTGTGCACGCTAGCGGCAGAACCGATTCCACGGGAAATGTTAAGGGCAAGCCTCTCTTCCGCCAGGGGAGAGATGAATACGAGCCTGATAGCATCAGTTACAACTTCAAGACGCGCAAAGCCTTCATTTCCAATGTCTATACTCAGCAGGGAGAAGGCTACATGAAGAGTATGGATGGCAAGCGCGACAGTAGTGGAACGATGTATGTAAGGAAGGCATTCTATTCGACTTGCGATGCCCAACATCCTCATTTCTACTTGAATATGACCAGAGCCAAGATGCGTCCAGGCAAGGATGTGGTGTTCGGACCGACCTATCTGGTTGTTTGCGATGTGCCTTTACCCTTGGCTATTCCATACGGATTCTTCCCCTTTAAGAACAAGTACAGCAGCGGTTTCATCATGCCAAGCTATGGTGATGAGACTACTCGAGGTTTCTATTTGCGAGACGGAGGCTATTATTTTGCCTTCAACGACTATGTGGATGCTAAAGTTTTAGGTGAGATCTATACGAAAGGTTCTTGGGCTCTTTCCCTGCAATCCACTTATAGAAAGCGATACAAATTCAACGGAGGTCTTTTCGTAAGCTATCAACACACCCAAACTGGCGAGAAGAATATGCCCGATTTTACTGTTTCGAAGAGTTTCAAGATAGCTTGGACGCATCGTCAAGATGCAAAAGCCAACCCCACACAAACGTTTTCGGCCAGCGTTAACTTTGCTACAAGCAGTTACGAGCGCAACAATCTCACCAGTATGTACAATCCTGAGAGCTATACGCAAAGTACCAGAACAAGTAGTATAGCCTACAGTAAGTCCTTCCCAAATATAGGTCTGACGCTGAGTGCAACTCTCAACTTGGCTCAGAATATGCGTGATAGTAGTATTGCCCTCACTTCGCCCAACCTCACAATCCAGCTCAACCGCTTCTATCCCTTCAAGCGAAAGAAGGTGGCAGGCAAGGAAAGATGGTACGAGAAGATTGGTATGAGCTACTCTGGTTCACTCACAAATACCATCAACACCAAAGAAGATATGCTCTTCAAGAGCAGTCTGGTGAAGGATTGGCGTAATGGTATGCGCCATCAAATCCCGATTAATGCGAACTTTACTGTGCTCAAGTACATCAACATCACTCCTGGCTTCAGCTTTACAGACCGCATGTATAGCAAGAAAGTCATGCAGTCGTGGGACGAAGAAGCTCAGAAAGTTCAGCGAGATACTGTGTTTGGCTTCTACAATGTCTACAACTTTAACATGAGTGTGGCTGCAAATACGAAGCTTTACGGCTTCTATACTCCCATGCCTTGGTTTGGCGGAAAGAAGATTAAAGCCATTCGACATGTGTTAACTCCCCAGGTATCTTTCAGTTATGCTCCTGATTTCAGCACTTCAAACTGGGGCTTCTACGACACTTATGTCCGCACAGATTCCAAAGGAAACGTTTCCACAGTAACCTATTCTCCCTTTGCCGGAAGTGCTTACGGAACGGCTCCAAGTGCAAAGACGGGTAGTGTTCAGTTCGACGTCTCCAATAATCTTGAGATGAAAGTGCGTTCAGAGCGCGACTCGACGGGTGAGAAGAAGATCAGTCTTATTGATGAACTTGGTATGTCCATGAGCTATAATATGGCTGCGAAGCGAAAGCCTTGGAGCGATTTGAACATGCGAGTCCGCTTGAAACTCTCGAAGAGTCACACTTTCTCCATGAATGCAGTCTTTGCCACTTATGCCTACGAGTTCAACCAGAGCGGGAATGTAGTTGTGGGAGACCATACTGAATGGGGTAGAGGAAGGTTTGGCCGTTTCCAAGGTATGAGCCAGCATTGGTCCTGGACCTTCAACAACCAGACTCTCAAAAAGTTGTTGGGTATGAGGGATAAGTTGACGAATCGTTTCTCAGGTCAAGATGTTGATGACGAAGACGAAGATGAATACGACGACGATGAAGCAGATCCGACGATGCAGAACCTCGATCCTGAAAGGAAGAAAAGCAGGGATGCGGCTAAGGAAGAAGGTTCGAAAGACGTTGATGATGATGGTTACCTGAAGTTCCAACTGCCTTGGAGTCTTACAGTCAGCTATGGTGTTTCGATGAGGGAAAATACTGCGGCAAAGATCAATGTCAAACGAATGCGCTATCCTTACCGCTTCAACCAAACACTCAACTTCTCTGGAAACGTTCGCATAGCTGAGGGTTGGAACTTTAATTTCTCGTCGGGTTACGACTTCAACTACAAGAAGTTGAGTATGACGACTGTTTCTTTGGCTCGAGACCTCCATTGCTTCACGATGTCTTGCAGTATGGTAATCTCTCCTTACACCAGTTTCAACTTCCTCTTTGCCTGCAAGGCCGGCACTCTTACAGACGCTCTTCGATGGAAGAAGCAAAGCTCCTACAGTAGTAATGTCGAGTGGTATTGATGCTCGAAACTGGAGTCGTTTGGAAACACTCCCAGTTACGTTGGCAAACTTAACGTGTTACGTTGGCGATTTTAACGTGTTAAGTTTGCAAAGTTAACGTGTTACGTTTTGATTTTAACTGAGGATTGTTTTTCCGTTACCCCTGAATGATGGTTTCGATATACGAGAGAACTTCCTCTTTTCCCTGTTTTGTCTCGCTACTTGTAATGAAGTGTGGGGGCAATTCTTCCCATTGTTTCGAGAGTTCGCTCAAGTAGTGTTTGATGTTCCCAGCCAGTTTTCCCTTCGACAACTTATCGGCCTTTGTGAAGACAATACTGAAGGGAATCCCGTTTTCGCCAAGCCATTCTATGAACTCGAGGTCGATTCGTTGAGGCTCGTGACGAGCATCAATAAGCAGGAAGAGGTTCATCATCTGCTCCCTTCGAAGGATGTAACCCGTTATCATCCTTTGCAACTCTTCCCTTTGCTTCTGTCCTCTCTTTGCATAACCATAGCCTGGAAGGTCCACCAAATACCAGTTCTGATTGATAAGGAAATGGTTAATCAGGATGGTTTTGCCAGGAGTTGCAGACGTTTTGGCGAGATGCTCCCTTCCAGTCAGCATGTTGATGAGACTCGACTTACCAACATTACTTCGCCCTATAAAAGCGAATTCCGGCAGTTCTCCAGCAGGACATTGGTCCACGCGAGCACTACTGATGGTATATTCGGCTGATTTTATGAGCATCTGAGGAAGGGTGAAAGTATCTAGAAATTGTAGGTCAAGCCGAGACTAATCAGTTCCTTGAACATGAGATAAGTGCCGTCGTGTTTCTCTCCAGAACGATAATTCTTGTTACTATTATCGAAGCGAGGATAGAGATGAAGGTTCGCAGTAATGAGTTTCGTGACTGTGAAGTTGAAGTTATTCTCCCATTCCCAGATATGATAGTCAAAGTTGCTGAACCAATACATTCGGTTAACCCAGAGAATTTGCTTGCAGACCTGCCACTTTGTATTCAGGGTAATGTTGGGACCAAACGTGGTCTTCTGGTGCTTTCCTTCAGGTAAGCCGAAGTTCTTGACGAGGTCATCATCATTGACATACAGAATCTTCATGGCAAGAGGGGCTATGTTGAGTTGTCCTGTCATAGGTCTCTTTTTGCCCCACTTTATTTCGTATTTCATACTGGGGGCAACCGTAACTTCAAGAGGAGACAGGAATTTCGAGGTGACCGTATTGGTATTTCTCTGGTAGTTGGGTGCTATCTGAGTCTGAAGAATTACCAAAAGAGAGTAGTACCAGTTCTTCCAAGCCTTGTAGCCGGCATTCGAAGTATAGCGAAGCAAGTTGTGGCTTGGGCGGAAGACGCGTAATGTATCGGTTCCTGTCGTTTGGAAACCCAGTTGAGCATCCAGCGTATTCTCCCAAGTTATCTTGCGCATGTCGTTATAGTTGGCTCGCAAAGTGACGTCGAAGTTACCAGTCCAGTTGGTCTCACCACCTTTGTACCAGTTGTCCGAGATATAGTTTTGGGCAAACTGCAACGAACTTGTACCCGAGTATTTCCAGAAGTTGGGACGACGAGTAATGACTTCAACAGGTTCGTCCACTTGCGGAAGCATAGAAGCAGCAGCAACCTTATCGGCCAGTTTGTCTGCAGTCTGAATTCTGTCATGAATGTCACTTCGAATCGCAACCTGTCCTAAAATGTCACTTTCAGTTTGTGTAACCAGTTGAGGTGCCCCAGCATAAAGCGAAGATAGCATCTTTCGGGCTGCATAAAGGCGTTGCAACTGAAGGTCAGGACTTGAGGTATTTGTCTGACTTAGCGATTGATGAATCGAAGAACTGTATAGAGCGGGCTGAGAAAGAATCTGATAATAATAAGGATTAGGGAAGGGAGATGCGGTAGATGAGTTCAAAGAGTCGCGTTCCTTCACCAGAGCCTCGAGCGCTTTCAGGTAGTTATGCAGCAAATGAGAGGAGTGGCCGAGAGAATCGGTAATCTCCTGTTCTGGCATAGTTTTTGTTTCTGCCTTTATAGAATGACTGGCTCCAAAAGTCACCAGAATGAGAAAGAAAAGTATAGTTAAGCGCTTCATTTGTTCTATTTTTGTGCAAAGATAGGACATTTAATCCATAAATCATAGCTCAGAATTCATAATTCTTCTTTTTTAACTCTTAATTGCTAATTTTTTCGTAACTTTGCGCCCAAAATGAATTAACGAATATGGATAAAAACACAATTACGGGATTTATTCTCATCGCCCTCGTTGTTATTGGCTTCAGTTGGTATAGTCAACCCAGCCGCGAAGAGTTGGAGGCGATGGCCAAACAAGATAGTATTGCTGCCGTAGCTAAGCAAAAGCAGGAAGAAACAGAGAAGGCTAAGGTCGTTGAGGCAGAAGTGGTGCCTCAAGCACAAGATAGTAGTGCACTCTTTTTCTCGCAACTTGGTGGCGAAGAGCAGCGTGTCGTCTTACATAATAATAAGGTAAAGATTGGCATCAACAGTAAAGGTGCCGTCGTAGAGGATGCTGAGATTATCGGTTACAAGAGCCGTCGCAGAGATGGTGACGTCATGATTCTTGGCAAAGAAGACGCTTCTATGAAGTTCACTCTGCCTCTCAAACAGGAGAATCTTTGCCTGACCGACCTCAGTTTCAATATTACGGAACAGACCGACTCGAGCGTCACCTTCGCAGTAGAGCAGGAAGGCAAGCAGTTGCAGGTAATCTACTCGCTTCGTCCAGAGTCTTATATGCTCGATATGGACATAGTTTGCGAGGGCTTGGAAGGTCTGACGATGCCTGGCCAAAGCAACCTCCTTATCGATTGGAACGCTCGAATTCTTCAACAGGAAAAGGGTAGGGACTTCGAGAATCGTTATAGCTCTCTCACTTATAAGCGCCAAGGAAAGGGTGTGAAGAAGCTTAGCGAGATGAAGGACGAAAGCAAAGAACCGGAAGAAGCCCTCGAATGGGTTGCCTTCAAGAACCAGTTCTTTAGCGCAGTTCTCATTAGTGAAAAGCCGATGACTCAGGCTTCGCTCTCTACAGAACAACTTAAAGATGAGGAAGATTACCTGAAGGCTTATCAGGCTTCTGCACAGATTCCGTTCGACGCAACAGGCAAAGAACCCACTCATCTGCAGATGTATCTGGGTCCGAACGACTTCCATATCCTCAAGGCACACAGCAAGATGACGGCTTACGGCTCGGATGCCGACCTCGACGAACTCGTTTATCTTGGTTGGTCGTTCTTCCGTTTCATCAATCGTTGGTCAATCCTCTACATCTTCGACTGGCTCAAAGCCTTCGGTTTGCCGATGGGTATTGTCCTTCTTCTGCTGACAGTCATCATCAAAGTGCTTGTCTTCCCAACTCAGAAGAAGAGTTTCATGAGTAGCGCAAAGATGCGTGTCCTCAAGCCGAAGATTGATGAACTCTCAAAGCAATATCCCAATCCCGATCAGGCTATGCAGAAGCAACAGGCAATGATGCAAATCTATAGCCAGTACGGAGTTAGTCCTATGGGTGGCTGCCTGCCGATGCTCATACAGATGCCTATCTGGATAGCGATGTTCAACTTCATTCCTAATGCCATAGATTTGCGAGGTGAAAGCTTCCTTTGGGCAGATGACTTGAGTGCTTATGACGACCTTATCCGTTGGGGAAAGAACATTTGGCTTATCGGCAACCACTTGAGCATCTTCTGTTTGCTCTTTAGCTTGACCAATATCATCAATACTTGGATATCGATGAGGCAGCAGCAAAACCAGTTCACAGGCGATCAGGCTCAGCAAATGAAGATGATGCAATGGATGATGTACCTCATGCCTTTGATGTTCTTCTTCTGGTTCAATAACTACTCAAGCGGTTTGAGCTACTTCTATTTCATCTCTGGTTTGCTCAATATCGTTACGATGTGGTACCTCCGATGGAAGACTGACGACAAGAAACTCCTTGCTGGTCTGGAGTCTTATCGCGAGCAACATAAGAACGATCCCAAGAAGTCTTCAGGTCTCCAAGCACGCCTCGAGGCTCTCCAAAAGATGCAGCAGGAACAGGCGAACCGCAGAAAGTAAACAAGAAAAACAGCAGAAATGAAAAAGATACTAACGATTATGGCAGCGGCTCTATTGTGTGCGGCATGCGGCACACAGAAGGAAAGCGACAAGGTTAACATAGAAAAGCAAACCATTCAACTCGAAGGGGATCTGATGACGCCTGAAGCTCTTTGGGCAATGAGCCGCATTAGTGGCTATCAGGCCTCACCCGACGGAGAGCACATTGTCTTCCAAATGGGCTATTACAGCGTGGCTGAGAACAAAAGTCATCAGGTTCTTTGGATGATGAATGCTGATGGCAGCGAGCAAAAGCAGCTGACAGAAGACGCCGAGAACGAGACCGATGCGCAATGGTTGGACAATGAAACCATCGCTTTCCTCAGGGAAGGTGAGGTCTGGAAAATGAGCTTGAATGGCAACAAACGCAAGCAACTGACCAAGACAGACGGCCAGGTAGAGGGCTTTATGTTTTCTCCAGATGGCAAGAAAGCCATTCTCTTGAAGAGTATCGACTTTAATGAAATCATTGAGAAGAAGCCCGAGGACCTTCCCAAAACTACTGGTCGTGTGATAAACGACTTGATGTATCGTCATTGGGACCACTTTGTGGAAAGCATCCAGCATCCCTTCGTCCTCGACCTCGAAACGGGTGAGGAGTTCGACATCCTTGAAGGCGAACCCTTCGAATGCCCGATGGAACCCTTTGGCGGCATTGAGCAACTGGCTTGGAGTCCTGACTCGAAGTACATCGCCTTTACTTGTCGCTGCAAGACTGGCTTGGAGTACAGTATCTCAACCGACTCTGACATTTTCCTTTATGAAGTTGAAGCTCGCGACCTCAACAACTTTGAACATACAAAGAACCTATGCAAACCGTTCCACGAGTTTGGCATTCAGCCTTGTGACGCAATGGCTTATCATGGGGACGGAAAGCAACTGAACCCCACCAAGACACTCAAAGACCAGGCTATCAATGAGAAGGAGAAGCACGAGAACGTCGGCTACGACGTTAATCCGAAGTTTTCTCCCGACGGACGCTATGTGGCTTGGCTCTCGATGGAGCGTGACGGTTATGAAAGTGACCGCCAGCGTCTCTGCATTTTTGACTTGAAGGAGAATACGAAGACCTATGTTACGGAGTCGCTCGACTCCAGTGTTGATGACTATTGTTGGGCACCTGACTCGCGTACATTATATTTTATAGCTGTTTGGCACGCACAGGAGAACCTATACAAGACCAACCTCGAGGGAGAGGTTAAGCAACTCTCTGACGACTGGGCTGACTTTGGTTCTTTGCAGATGCTCAGTGATAAAACGCTTGTTGCAGAACGTCATAGCTTCACGGAACCTGCAGACCTTTATGTCGTTAATCCTGGCGACAGTATTGCCGACACACAGATAAAGCAGATTACCGAAGTGAATAAGGACATCCTCGACCAGCTTGCAAAGCCCAGCATCGAACAGCGTTGGACAAAGACAACCGATGGTAAGGAGATGCTTTACTGGGTTATTCAGCCTCCTCACTTTGACCCCTCGAAGAAATATCCCACGTTGCTCTTCTGCGAAGGCGGTCCTCAGAGTGCCGTTTCGCAGTTCTGGAGCTATCGTTGGAACTTTATGATTATGGCCTCGCAGGGTTATGTGGTGATTGCTCCGAATCGTCGTGGCGTGCCTGGCTTCGGGCAAGAGTGGCTCGAGGAAATCAGCGGAGATTGGACTGGACAATGTATGAAAGACTATCTTTCTGCGATTGATGATGCCGTAGAGAATCTTCCGTATGTTGATAAGGATCGTCTTGGTGCCGTCGGAGCCTCGTTTGGTGGCTTCTCAGTTTACTATCTTGCAGGTCATCACGATGGACGCTTCAAGTGTTTCATTGCGCATGATGGTTCCTTCAACCTCGAGGCAATGTACACAGAGACTGAGGAAAACTGGTTCTCCAACTGGGAGTACGACGATGCTTACTGGAATAAAGACCAGACCGCTCGTGCCCGTAAGACCTACGAGAACAGTCCTCATCGATTCGTCGACAAGTGGGATACGCCCATCCTTTGCATTCATGGCGAGAAGGATTATCGTATCTGTGCGACTCAAGGAATGAGTGCTTTCAATGCAGCAAGAATGCGAGGTATCGAAGCGCAACTGCTTCTCTTCCCAGACGAAAACCATTGGGTGCTCAAACCACAAAACGGAATCTTGTGGCAGAGGACTTATTTCGCTTGGCTCGACAAGTGGCTGAAGAAGTAATCCGACCTAAGAAAATAACGAAATAACACAATAACAACATATTATGACACAAGCAATTCAAAAGACTTTGCGCGATAGTGCCGGAATGCGCTGGACCGCTCTTCTGCTCTTGGCTCTAGCCATGTTCTGCAGTTACATTTTCATGGACATTCTATCTCCCATTAAAGACCTGATGCAAGAGACACGTGGATGGGATTCTACAGCCTTTGGAACGATGCAAGGCTCCGAGGTCTTCCTCAATGTCTTTGCTTTCTTCCTCATCTTCGCAGGCATCATTCTCGACAAGATGGGCGTGCGTTTCACGATGATTCTCTCAGCCGCAGTAATGCTTATAGGCGCTTGTATCAAGTGGTACGCCGTTGATGAGGCTTTCGTGGGTACAGGCTTGGCAACTTGGTTCACCAATCATCTGAATTACATTCCTGTGTTTGACGAACTCGGAGTGTCGCCTTTCTATGAAGGAATGCCTGCTTCTGCTAAGTTCGCAGCCTGCGGATTCATGATATTCGGATGTGGTGTGGAAATGGCCGGAATTACTGTCAGTCGAGGTATCGTCAAGTGGTTCAAGGGAAGAGAAATGGCTTTGGCAATGGGTTCGGAGATGGCTTTGGCTCGTCTTGGCGTTGCAACTTGCATGATTTTCTCACCCTTCTTTGCTCGTTTAGGAGGTCAGGTAAGTGTTTCTCGCTCAGTTGCTTTTGGCGTAGTGCTGATGTGCATTGCCCTCATCATGAGTATCGTTTACTTCTTTATGGACAGAAAACTCGACTCGCAAACTGGTGAGGCAGAGGAGAAAGACGATCCCTTCAAGATTAGCGACTTGGGACAAATCCTCACTTCAAGCGGTTTCTGGCTTGTTGCCCTGCTTTGCGTGCTCTATTATAGCGCAATCTTCCCCTTCCAGAAGTATGCCGTAAACATGCTCCAATGCAACCTCACACTTGTGGCTCCTGATGCAAATTCGTTCTGGGCAAAGCCTGATGTGACCATTATTCAGTACATCATCATGCTTTTTGTTGCGGCAACTGGCTTCGCAAGCAACTTCCAGAAGAAGGCAGGAGCGAAGTATGGTTTGCTGGGAATTAGCATCTTGGCGCTCATTACCTATTGTTATATGGGTTATATGAGGCAGTCTGCTGAGAGCATTTTCGCAGTCTTCCCACTCCTGGCCGTACTTATCACACCTATTTTGGGCAGTTATGTCGACCACAAAGGAAAGGCAGCCACAATGCTGATTCTGGGTTCGTTATTGCTCATATTCTGTCACCTGACTTTCGCTTTCGTGTTGCCAATGTTCAAGGGCTCAGCCATTGGAGGTATCGCGATTGCTTACGTCACCATCCTTGTGCTGGGTTCCAGCTTCTCGCTCGTGCCTGCAAGTCTGTGGCCAAGCGTGCCTAAGTTGGTGGATGCTAAGGTGATAGGCTCTGCTTATGCACTCATCTTCTGGATTCAGAACATAGGTCTTTGGCTCTTCCCATTGCTTATCGGCAAGGTTTTGGACAAGACTAATCCTGGAGTTGACGACCCGACCAAGTTCGATTATACTGCTCCGTTAGTAATGTTGGCTTGTCTGGGAGTCGCAGCCCTCTTGCTTGGCTTCGTCCTGAAAGTCGTTGACAAGAAGAAAGGACTGGGTCTTGAGGAGCCGAATATCAAGTAGAAAAGGGCGATTTACTAAGTGGTTGATTTTCAGGCAATGAGTTAAGCCTGAAAACAACCCTAGTGAAGTTGCCAAAGTTAACGTGTTACGTTGGCGATTTTAACGTGTTACGTTTGCAATCTTAACGTGTTATGTTTGCCAACGACCCTAGTTAAGTTTTCCGACTTGATTCGTCACAATTGAAAAAGGAATAGTAGAGAAGAATCATCAGATAGTGGACCTAAGTGTAAGAAAAATGCATAAAATGCTTGGGATTCGGTTAAAAAAGAGTATTTTTGCAGAGGCTTAGGCCCAATATCAACCTTTCAGATGAATCGCAAGATCCTTTCGATACTCGCTTTATGGTGTTTTGCAGCTTTCAGTTTGAGGGCTGCAACTACCGATGTTTCCCAGTTGGTGATAAACGAAATCCAAGTGGCAAATATCGATATGTTCATCGATCCTTCTTTCAATTATGGAGGTTGGATAGAGTTTTATAATCCCACAGATGTTTCCGTCAGCCTTCGAGGAGCCTTTATAAGCGACAATCCTTCCAATCCGCGACGCTTTCGCCTGTCTACTAGTTTGAGTTTCGTCCCTGCTCATGGTTATAAAGTCATATGGTTTGGGCATTATGATACAGGCAACAAATACAGTTCTACAGCCAATACGCAAGTGGACTTTAAGTTGGATTATGAAGGCGGAACCATCTGTCTTGCAGATTCAAAGGAGCAGTATCATTTGTCGCAGTCCTATCCTCCTGCTAAGCCGAGATGTAGTTATGCTCGTACAACGGATGGCGGAAACGAGTGGCGTTGGTGTGCCACACCTACTCTAGAAGCCTCGAACGAAGGGAGCATGTTTGCTGATAAGGAATTGCAGGCTCCTGTTATAGATGTCGATAGCAAAGTGTTTACTTCAGGTTTCTCCGTTCATGTCGAGATTCCTGAAGGTGCTACATTATATTATACGACTGACGGAAGCACCCCAACTCTTTCGAGCGACTCGAGTAGTGATGGCGAGTTTTATGTAGACGAAGTGACGACAATATATCGATTCCGTCTGTTCAAAGAAGGTTATCTCCCCAGTCCTGTAGTTACCCGATCATACATCTACAATGATCGTGGGTACTATCTGCCTGTCGTATCCGTTGTGACTGATGCTAAGAACCTTTATGATAGTAAGATTGGTGCTTACACAGACGGCACAAATGGAATCTCAGGCAATGGTGTAAGTTATTCCACCAACAAGAATCGTGAATGGGAGCGCCCTGTAAACTTCGACTATCTTGTGCCTGAAGAGAACGACGAAACTGGAGATTCGTATAAAATGGCGCTGAATCAGGAGTGCGACTTCGAAGTGGCTGGTGGATGGAGCCGCAACCTATTTGCTCCAAATTCCTCGTTCCGTCTTAAGGGACACAAGTACTATTATGGCAAGAACTTTCTTCCTTATTCTTTCTTTAAGGGCAAGCCTTACATAAAGAGCAAAGCCATTGTGGTTCGTAATGGAGGTAACGATGGTTATGGTCGAATAAAAGATGCAGCCACACACCAAATCATGCTTCGAAGCGGATTGTATGTGGATTGCCAGGAATATCAGCCTGTTCATGTTTTTATCAATGGTGTATTCCAATTCACATATAACCTGCGCGAGCCCAGCAACAAGCATCATGGCTATGCCAACTATGGTATGGATACCGATGAAATGGACCAGTTTGAGATTAACGGCAGTGTAGGTTACGAACAGAAAGAAGGCGACAATCAGGCTTTTAATCAGTGGATGACGCTAGCAACACAGTTGGGTGTCAGTCCTACAAACACATCTCTCTACGACCAGATTTGCGAGTTGGTGGACATCGATGAGTATTGCAACTATATGGCTGCAGAGTGCTATATAGGAAGTACTGACTGGCTGACTAACAGTAATAACGTCAAAGGTTACCGTGATCGCAATGACGGCAAGTTCCATCTCATTTGTCTGGACCTCGATGCAGCCTTTAGTTCTTCGTCAATGTTAGGAAGTCTGGAAGGCAGTCTCAGCGATTCTCGATATAGTACGGGCAAGAATTTCCTCATCGACATCTTCTTGAAGATGCTGAAGTACGAGCCTTTCAAGAAACGTTTTATTGATGCTTTCTGTCTGGTTGACGGCAGTGTTTTCGAGACAGAACGTTGCCGACAGATTATCACAGAGATGAGGAATTACAAATACAACGCTCATGCAATGGAAGGCTCTGCCGGTTCTTTGAATTCTTCGAGCAATTGGCTCATCAATGCTATCAGTGGTGGGCATAGTTCTCGAATGAGTCATCTCAGCAGTTACTTCAACCTAAAGAATCCTATCAAAGTAGAGTTGAGCAGTAATATTGATGGAGCAACTATCTTGGCAAATGGTCAAGAAGTGCCGACAGGCTGTTTTAAGGGCTCGCTCTATACACCTATGGTTCTTACTGCAAAGGCTCCTGCAGGCTATCGTTTCATGGGATGGCAACAAGTTGGGGACGGCAATGTAAGTTCCAGCATCAATGTCTTTGATACAAACGACACTTGGGACTACTATGATCAGGGTTCTCTTGATGGCCAGACTTGGAAGGTTTTGTCCTACAATCTCTCGTCTTGGAATACGGGAAATGCACCTTTTGGCTACGGCAATGTGGGTATAAACGGCTCTGCTGACTACCAGACCACACTCGATTATGGTAATGATGCCAATAATAAACGCCCCACATATTACTTCCGCAAGACTGTCGAATTGGAGAATGCACCAGAAGATAAGGACACTTATTTGCTTAGATGTTATGTGGATGATGGTTGTGTCGTCTATGTTAACGGTCATGAACAGGGGCGATATCTTATGCCAGAAGGTACAATTACCTACGAGACATTCTCTACTTCTTATGCTTCTACAACGGCAGGATATTGCGAGTTCGTTTTGGACAATAAGTGGCTTCGAAAGGGAGCAAATGTAATTGCGGTTGAAGTTCACAATACTCATGAACATTCTTCGGACATTTATTGGACAGCAGAACTGAGACATGATGAGTTGAACGTTGACGTTGAATTGTCCAAACAACCAGAGTGGGACTTGAGCGACTATGCCGGCATGAACTTGTCGAAAGTGATGGCAGTCTATGAGCCTATACCTGAAACCCAACTGATGGAGAATCTCGCTTTCCCACTTAGGCTTAATGAGTTGTCGGCAAGCAATAGCATCTTTATCAACGACCACAACAAGAAGAATGACTGGTTCGAGTTGTATAACCCAACAGATACAGATTTGGATGCAGCAGGACTGTTTGTCTCCAACGATCCGGACGATCCTCTTAAGTATCAGATTCCTTCTTCATCGACGATAAATACTATTGTTCCAGCTCATGGTTATCTCGTTATCTGGGCAGACAAACTGGAAGAAGTGACACAACTTCACACACCATTCAAGTTGACTAACGACGATGAACAGGCTTTGTTCATTCTTTCTTCAGATGAATTTATTAGCAATAATGCGGAGTTCTTCCAAAGTCATCCGTCCTTGCAATTGTTTGTAGATGGCTTCACATACGCAATTCATGATGGCGACCAATCTGTAGGGCGCTATCCTGATGGCAGCAATGAAATCTATCTTTTCCATCGTCCTACTATCAATAAGGCTAATTCATTACTGACCTGCGACACCTTCCTTGGGGCAGATACAGGTTTGCCGCAGACCGACGAAATCATCTTGGGTGTTGAATTTGCTGAGGAACAGACGACAAAACAACAAGGCGATGGAGCACTTCAGGCTGGCTACTACAACTTGTATGGTATGTATTTGGGTGAAGAGGCTCGTGGTTTGCGTCCAGGTCTCTATGTAGTTCGAATGCAAGATGGCTCGTCTCGCAAAGTCCTTCTCCGTTGATTTCTGAGGAGGTTGCTAAGTTCCTGATTTTCAAAAGGCGAGTTAAGTCTGAAAACGACTGCAGTTAAGTTGGCAAAGTTAACGTGTTACGTTGGCGATTTTAACGTGTTATGATTGCAATCGTAACTGGGGTTGTTTGCAAACGTAACTGGCGTGGTTGAAAGAAAAAGCACAAATCTCCTTCATTTTTTTCGTGGCAAAAGAGTAAAGTTACAAAATTAATTGTAACTTTGTCGCAGAAATAATCATGCAACAAACTAAAACCAAAATCGTATGAAGACACGAATCTTTACCCTTTTAATGTCGCTCTTAGCATTCGTTTGGAGTGCAAAAGCCGATGAAATAACCAGCATGACGCTGACAATCAGCTTTAATGGCGGAGACTATTTCGAGGTGCCTTTCCCTGCTCAGGGCTGGCCCGACTTGGACATAACTGACGAGCCTGCAACGTCTATCCGTATCAAAAAAGTTGAGGTACAGACCTCAGGAACGGTAAGCGACGTTGTCTTCGAGGCCACGATGTATAAGACCGAGAACGGTTTGAGACCCGATGATGGCTGGCGAACCTTTGATTTGATACAGAATGGGAACACTTGGGCGCTTGACTTTGGTGATGCGGCTCCAGACCTTATCGATAGTGAGATGGGTTCTTCGCCAAGAACTTTCCAGTTCCATGTTAAGGGTAAGAATGGTTCTGGCACAGATATCTACTACAATAACGGAGGTCTAGATTATAAGGTACTGTTTGTGAAAGGCAGCGTTTCCCCGTCTTCCGATGGTATCAAGAACATGAGGCTGACCATCAGATACAACGGAGGCGAGTCCTTCACGCAGGATTTCCCTGCCGAAGACTTTCCTGTAATCGATTTGACAGACGACCGAACGACCTCCTTAATCATAGAAAAAGTCGAGGTTGAGGCAGAAGAAACTGTGTCGGATGTTAGCTTTAGTGGCACGATGTATTCAACTTCTCAGGGCGGACCATCCGATGAATGGCGGAGTTTCCCCTTGCAAAACCAAGGTGGAGGCAACTGGGTGCTCGATATGGGAGAAGGTGTGGAACTTGTGGAAAGCAAGTGGTTGACAGAAAACAAAACAAAGACCTTCCAATTCTTCGTGCAGGCAAAAGACGGCGAGGGTCATGATATCTACTACAATAATGGTGGCGAAGACTATAAGGTAACGTTCACTACTGGCGAAGGTGGCGACGATGATTGGAAGGTTAAGTTCCTCGACGAAGTGACCGCCGAACTAGATCTTCGTGTCAACGATGAGTTGCGAGTGTATGCTTTCTATGGTGACGGCAGTCGTACACCTGAAGAACAGCCAGGACGACTCAGTTCCCTCACGATAGAACAATTCGATCTGATATTCCGTATAAAGGAAGGTTTGAGCACGAAAGATATGAGCCTTCAGTACAAAGTCTATGAAGAAGGACATGCAGACGAAGGTTGGTGGAACAGGATCGACGCTCAGCAATACTTCGATCAAGGTGACAACATAATGTATTGCCATGCAGGGGATCTGGGACAGCAAGTTGCAGATGGCCTGGAAGTGGGTAAGAACTATGTGCTCGAGGTATGTTATCAAGTCGTTGTTAATGGGGACTACATCTTCTTGGGTAAAGAGAAAGAAAGTAGTAAGTTCCGCTTCTCCGTCGAGGAAAACGTGCAGCCAGAAGGCATCAGAAGCTTTAGGTTGACCGTCAATTGCGATGGTGAAACGTTTACAGAGTCGTTCCCAGAGTCGGGTTGGGATAATGTAGTTATTCCTGATGAGACCTTCTCCCTTAAGATATTGAAGGCAGAAGTCGAGGCAAGCGAGTCTGTAAGTTACGTTGGCTTGTGTTCGACGATATACGATACCTCGGATGGTTGGCAGCACGATACTGGTGCGTGGGATTGGACTCCTCTCGAGAATCAAGGTGGCGGCTATTGGGTACTCGACTTTGGAGATGGTAAGGAACTCATCGAAGGCGACTGGTTGATGCAGAGCAAGACAAAGACTTTCGAGTTCTTTGCTGATGGAGGAGATGCCTATGACAATAAATACAAGTTCAACAACGGTAGTGAATACAATAATTATAAGGTTACCTTCACTACTGTCGAAGATCCCGATGGCGTTCATCTCATTCCTGCTTCACAAAAGAAGAACGGAGAACTGTATAATCTTGCAGGTCAGCGTGTAAGCAAAGACTATAAGGGTATCGTGATTAGTAATGGTAAAAAGATTCTGAAGTAACGATGAAAAACAAATCCTTCCTCATTCTGTCGGCCTTTGTGCTGAGTGTTTTGCCCTGCAAAGCAACGGTTGACCTGGTGCAATATGTTAATACTTTGCAAGGGACGCACTCCAACTTCGGGCTGTCTCACGGCAATACTTTCCCTGCGACGGCAATGCCGTATGCCCAACATATGTGGACTCCGCAGACAGGACCCAACGGGGAAGGGTTCAAGTACCTTTACGAATCTGACCAGATAAGAGGTTTCGGGCAGAGTCATCAGCCTTCGCCTTGGGTGAGTGACTATGCTGTCTATACTTTCTTCCCTGAAGTTGGGGCTTTGGAAGTCGACCCGGATAAGCGAGGAGCACGTTTCTGCCATTGCCAGGAAGAAGGTCATCCGCACTATTATCGCGTGGCTTTCGACAATGGCATTCGTACTGAAATGGCTCCAACAGAGAGATGCGTCCACCTTCGCTTCACTTTTCCCAAGCAGAAAGGCGACGCTTTCCTCATTATCGACGGCTATACTGAGCAGTCGGAAATCCATGTGAATCCTGAGAAAAGGCAGGTTGCGGGCTGGGTTAACAATCAGCGTTTCGTCAATCATAGCGAGAACTTCCGTTGCTATTTTGTGGTTCAATTCGACCAGCCGATACTCGATTATGGCATTTGGGAAGGGGAGCAAAAGCAGACTTTCCCTCATGAAAAGGACGGCAAAGGCAAGCGTTATGGTTGTTATCTCAAGTTCAAGCCGGGCAGTAAGGTGCAGGCAAGAGCCGCCAGTAGCTACATTTCCGAGGAACAGGCCTGGCAGAATTGGCGTTCGGAACTTGGTGCAGACAAAAACTTGGAACAGACAAAAAAGCGAGGCTTCGAGACTTGGAATGCTTTGCTCAATCGTGTTCGAGTGGAAGGAGGCAGCGACGAGCAGTTGCGCACCTTCTATAGTTGCTTGTTTAGGGCAAATCTTTTCTCTCGCCACTTCTATGAAATGAAGGCAGACGGCACACCTTATTATTATAGTCCTTACGATGGAAAGATTCACGAGGGCTATATGCTGACCGACAACGGCTTTTGGGACACTTTCCGCAGCCAGTTTCCATTGACGAATATCCTGCATCCAACGCAACAAGGACGCTATATGCAAGCCCTTCTCGACGCGCAAAAGCAGTTCGGATGGCTGCCTGCGTGGTCTTGTCCAGGTGAAACTGGAGGCATGTGTGGCAACCATAGTATCTCGCTTCTGGCAGATGCTTGGGCAAAAGGAATACATTCTTTCAACCCAGATTCCGCTTTGGCTGCCTATGCTCACGAGGCTATGAACAAAGGGCCGATGGGTGGAGCAAACGGACGAGCCGGGTGGAAAGAGTATTGGCAACTCGGCTATGTGACTTTCCCAGAGTCCCACGGGAGCGTCACACAAACGCTAGAATATGCTTACGACGACTGGTGTGCGTGGACTTTGGCTCGCAGTTGTGGCAATAAGTTCTACGAAAAAGTGTTCGAGAAAGTGCTTCGTAACTACCTGAATCTGTGGGACCCAGAGACCAAATTCTTTCGTGGAAGAGGACTTGACGGCAAATGGTACGAGCCTTTCGACCCTCTTGTTTGGGGCGGACCATATACCGAGGGCAATGCCTGGCACTATATCTGGAGCGTTTTCCACGATGTGCAAGGTCTCATCGAACTCTTTGGCTCGGATGAAGCCTTTTGTGAGAAGATGGATAGCGTCTTTTCGCAACCTGGCACAGTTAAGCCTGGCTGGTATGGAGGCAAGATTCATGAAATGACGGAAATGGAGATAGCGGGTATGGGGCAGTATGCTCACGGCAATCAACCCATTCAACACATGCCCTACCTCTACAGTTATGCCGGTCAGCCTTGGAAGACTCAGTACTGGGTTAGGCAGATTATGGAGCGCCTTTACAACAGTACTCCAGACGGCTTCCCAGGTGATGAGGACCAAGGCGGCATGAGTTCGTGGTACGTTCTTTCTGCTCTTGGACTTTATGCGGTTACCCCTGGAACGGACCAATATGTGCTTGGCAGTCCTGTCTTCCAGCGTGCTACCATTACGATGGAGAATGGAAAGCAATTCGTCATCGAGGCAAAGGACAACTCGAAGGATAATGTCTATGTGGAAAGTCGCAGTTTGAACGGCCAGTCTCTCTCACGTAATTACATCACTTATAGCGAGTTGACTTCTGGAGGAACGCTCCAAATGCAGATGTCCGACAAGCCTAACAAGCAATTGGGAACTGCCAAGAAGGACGCTCCTTACAGCCTGACTTCAAGGGGTAACTAAGGTCGTTTGAAAACAACCCTAGTGAAGTTTGCCAACGACCCACGTTAAGTTGCCCAACTTAACACGTTAACTTTGCAAACTTAACACGTTATGTTTGCCATCGTAACTGCAGTCGTTCGGAAACGTTACTGCAGGTCCACTTTGATTAGGTCTTTTTGGGCGGTAAACCAAGGCAGGTATTTCTTCAGAAGCCAGCAGCAGAACACAGAGAAAGCTAAGGTGATAGCCAGGAAGATAAGGCTGTGCCAAATGCCTGTCTGACGAGCTGTTTCCGGCAAGAAATGGAGTGAAGCAACAAGGAGCGTCACTATTGCCATATGTGTGCAAAGCACTATGAGAGAGTAGCGTCCAATATATGAGATGACGGGGAACCATTTGATGACGCTACTTAGCAACAGGACAGCAAGCGTGCCAGAGAAGCCTGCAATATAAAGCAACGGCCAAGAACTGTTATAAGTGTTGGTGAAGAAGAAGTTCTCGCCCACATACAGATAGTATACCATCCCAAACAAGATGAGCGCCATAATGAGTGCCATCCACCAAGGAATCCTTCTTTGCAGGAGATGCAGCCTTCTGTTCAGGACAAATCCAGACCATAGAAAAGGCATGCACGTCATTGCAGTACCAAAGTTTAGACGTAAGTCCCCTAGATGATAGCCGAGAATGCCGATAACGAACATCGTTGTTCCCAAGAGCACTTCTGAAGCAACGGCACTCATTTTGATTCGTCGAATTGCGTAATATGATATCGCAAAAATGACGTTCATGATGAAGAGACAACGCAAGAACCACAAAGGTCCCCAGATGCTTGTAATGTTGGCTCCAGTAGAAGCAAAGTTCGTGTAGTTCTGAACAAGCCAGGCTATCGCTTTATAAATAATGTAAAAGAAGAGGTAGGGGACAAGTATGCGATTGAACTTACGCAGCAGAAACTCGCGAATACCTCCTTGATAGTCCTTGAAGAAAAGGCCTGAGAGAATGAAGTAGAGCGGCATTCGCATCTGTTCGAAAACTTCATTCAGGGGATATTTTCCTGCAGAAAAGTAGCCTTCATTCGAGATGTGATCCAGCACGACAAGAAAGATGCAGATGCCTTTCGCCAGATCGATATACTCAATTCGCTCTTTCATAGAGGAAAGGGCTAGCGTTCAATAAGGACAGTTGCGTAGGCAGAAATGCCTTCTTCACGACCAACAAAGCCGAGTTTTTCTGTTGTAGTTGCCTTGATGGAAACGTCATCCATATCAATTCCCATCACTTCGGCAAGACATTTCTGCATTTCAGGGATGCGCGCCTTCAGTTTAGGTTGCTCGGCACAAATGGTAGCATCGATATTGCCAACCTTGTAACCTTTAGTCGCAATCAGTTCAACTGTTTTGCGCAAAAGAACCTTGCTGTCGATGTTGTGGAATTCTTCGCTATTATCAGGGAAGTGAAAGCCGATGTCCCTCATGTTGGCGGCACCCAGCAAAGCATCACAAATGGCGTGAATCAGAACGTCGGCATCGCTATGACCCAGAAGTCCGAGAGTGTGTTCGAAACGGATGCCACCCAACCACAACTCGCGTCCCTCAACTAATTGATGAACATCATAGCCAAAGCCAACTCGAATCTTACTCATATTCTCCTTATCTTCTCCTCATCTTTCCGAAGAGGTCACGCATGCCGTCCAAGTCGAAGCCAAGCGAGAAACGCATAGTCTGGTCCAAAGGATTGGTTTGTGCCGTAGAGAATACATAAGAAGCATCGACGGAGAACACACTCATGTGGAAGCCCGCACCAACGGTAAAGTACTTACGATTACCTTTGTTTTCGGCTTCATGATGATAACCTGCGCGGAGCATAAAGCGGTCGTTATAAGTGTATTCGGCACCAAAACTATACTGAATCTCCTGCATCTCTTCCTTGAAACCACCAGGAGCATCGCCAAAACTCTTGAACATACCGGCAATCGAGGAGACATCGTAGTAGTCCTTTTGCACGCGGTCTTCGTAATCGTTATCAGCCTCGTCCTCCTTCTTCATTGGGTATGTGGGAACAAGAAGCTTGTTCAAATCCAATCCAATGCTGAACTTGTTGTACTCGTTGAAAGGAATTGTCAGGTTGCAACCAATACGAAGGTTTGTGGGAATGAACTCCGAGTTGTCGCTTCCACCGTATGAAATCTTTGAACCGATATTGCTAATGTTGATACCCCAGCCAAAGCTGCACTCGCGATTGCCAGCCATAAAGTAACCCAAACGATACATGGCGATATCAGCGGCAAACGCCTTACCCGCACTACTCTCTGCAGTATAGTCGTACTTAATATCGGAAAGGATGAAGCGAAGGTTAACACCCATTGAGAAAGTCTCACTAAGCATACGGCTATAACCTGCGTCGATGGCCATCTCATAAGGTCTGATAGTCATATCATCCATATCAGCAAGATACACTTCGCCAAGGCTGAAGTAACGCAAAGAAGCGTGTACTGCGCTGTAATCACCTATGCGATAGAAGCCTGTCAGGTTGGCAAGATTGATGTCGTTGACCAGTTTGCGCAACCAAGGTGTATAGCTGACACCAACGCCAGCGCGAGCAATGTTAAAGGGATACTTTGCAGGATTCCAATACTGCGAATAGACATCGGCTTCGGTGGCGGCACCAATGTCGCCCATTGCACCTGCACGAGCATCTGGAGCAATAGCTAGAGAAGTAACACTCGTGTTAACTGGATTGAACATATTTTGCTTGTCCTGCGCAAGGACAGCCTCTGTGCTGCATACTACAAGAAGCAGCAGGATGCGGATGATTCTGTGTGCTTTCATACTCTATTATAACTGAGCAGGAGGCTTATTTATTGTTTCGAACCACGATTTTTTGCGTCTTTGAGGTCCATTTGCTCTGTCCGCACCTTACTCTGCAACGATAGAGATAGATGCCCGTATCGACCTTTGCGCCTGCGCCGTTAGTAAGATTCCATGTGACAGTATAGACACCTCTTTCGCCAGAAGTGCTTTCTTCGCGCATCCAAATGCGGCGTCCAGAGAAGTCGAAGACCTCGAAAACAAAGTCGCAATCGCTTCCAGGCAGGTCGTAACTTACCATAAAGTTCGTGCTTGTAACTGCTGGGTTCTGACTTGCCATGAGTTGCAGGATGTTAGTTGCCAATCCATCATCAACAACAAAGTTGAGTGTTGTCTGACTTGTGTTGTTCAAAACGTCCCAAGCACGGAAAGTAAGATAGTGCGAGCCATTCTCAAGTTGCGGAATGTTGTAAGCAACTGTTCCCTTTGTAAAGTCACCAAATTCGTGCGTATAGTATTCGTTGATGTTATAGGTAAGGTCGCTTCTTCCATCAATACAAAGCGAGAGGTCGTGCCCAATGCCATTTCCGCTGGAACTAACGCCGCTGGCGTCTGTAAGCTGCGCCACAAAGAGAGGCGTTGCATTTACTTTGTCGCCATCTCGGAACTCTTCGTCATTGAGGTAAGCAAATATTTGAGGTCCGTCCTTATCAAAGTCTGTATTGTCCACTATACCGCCAAGAGGAATGTCCTCATTGTAGCCATTTGCCTCGATGGTGCCGGTATTGTCTATCGCATAAAAGACAAGTCGTCCGGGTTGATTGCTGAAGTTAATGTCAACAGGAATAATGAACTCCTCGCTGAATTCACCTGCCTGCACACTATCTTGCGACTCATAGAGCATGGCTTTATGTTCGGTGAAGGTGAAAGCCTCGCTTGCTCCAGCATTGTTACGGCAGACTATTGTTTCCTTGTTGTCGAAGAGGCGGGTATAGATAATGCCGTTGAAGTTTGTCATAGTTGTGCCGTCTTCCTGTTCTATGTGACCAGAGAGTTTCACTCGCTCGCCTGCTTTCAGGGGAATGGGTGTGCCGTCCACCTCTTTGTCATTAATCTTGTCCACAACAATCTGCTGAAGAGGATTGCCCATTGTCAGGGCTGGGTCGCCAAGAAGAGCGTATTGCAACTTGTTCTCCAAGTAGCCTGCCTCACGTCCATCGCTGATGATACTGTTCTTTGCCAGTCGAACAGCGTCGCCAATGCGATTGCGTTCCTTCTTTCCACTTGTGCTTCGAGCAAAGATGTATTGCATAAAGTAGCGGTTCATGTTGTAGTTTTGGCTGGCAAATACTGTGCGAGCTGTTCCATAGAAGGCAAGCGCTCCTCCATTTGGATTGAGGACGGCAGCTTCACCTATGTTGCTCATATATGAGTCGAAAGGCATAACATCGCAAGCACAAGTAACCCAAAGCGGCAACTTCGTACTCTTGCTCTTCTCGAAATCTTCGCGAAGAATCACATATTCGTGACTGAAAGCGTGTGCCCCGGCATGCCCTGTGTAGTTCATTATCAGAGCTCCGTCGGTCATCTGTTTCTTAATCTCCTTAGCAGCTCCTGGATAGGTGTTGCTATTTGCCGAGCTGACGCGAGTGTATGAATCCCACATAATCTTGTGGACTTCCATGCTGGGGTACTTGGAGATGACGTTGTCTGCTACGTTGTTGGCATACCTCATGTGTTCGTTTTCGTCTCCGTCGTCACCTAAGAGATAAACAAGATTCTTCCACGGACCAGCATTCTGATTGCTCATATAGGCAATGCTCTTGTCCACCATAATCTTTGCGTCGGAAATCGTAGTTACGGGGAAACGGCCAATGCCAATGTCGCTCTTTTCGCGAAGGGGATTGTAGCCTTCGCCATCATCGAGCAATCCGAAGTAATCCTCCATCACATAGCTCTTGGTGTCGCTGAAGCTGTTCTCACTCTCGTAGCAGAGCAGATAGTCGTCAGGAGTGCTGTTACGCCAAGCTCCGGAAAGCATTCTGTTGTCCCAGGCACAATCGCCAAAGAGCAGAAGGTATCGGGGAGCAACATCTGCGCTTGCAGCTTTGTCGTAGAGCATCTTCATGAAGAGACGATAAGCCGTTGGGTCGGGAGTTCCGCTGGAGAACTCGTTGAAGATTTCATCGGCACGAACAATTCCCACTCGCAGCCCATCGTATTGTGCGTGGGCATCTGCCAGACGCTGTGCCTCGGAAAGAAGTTTGCCGCTTGTCGGTATGATGATAACCATATCGAGGCTGTCTAGGGCGTGCAAGTTCTGGTTGGCAATGTTCCCCACAATGGTGGGTTCTGGGAAGTTAGCTGCCGAGTTGAAAGCCACGAAGTGCTCTCCGCCATCGTCCACGTTGATAGTGTAGGTGTCGCCTTGAGTGCCTTCAACCAGCGCATCCTTGACACCCACATATCCTGTGCGGATGACTTTCACATTACTGCCGGCAATGTTGAACCTTGCGGGACCTCCATTGGGGTCAGAAAGGGTAAAGTCGACGAAGCCTTTTCCTGTGGTGCTGAGCTTGCGGTCGTAACTGTATGCAAGATAGTCGAGACGTGCCTTCTTCCCCGATTCGGAACGAAGATTGATGTTGACTGTTGCTGGTGTACCCAAGTCCGTCAGGTTATAGTTGCGAGTGGTAGAGCTACCATAAACATAGTCTCCTGGAGGCGAGACGGTAAGGGCAGTAAAGGCAGTCCCGTTGATGGTGACATTCACCTGGTTCGATGTGGAGCTATACCCTGTAAATACTACTGTCAGCACGCCTTTGCCTACAGGGTCTATGGCAGAGAGATAGTAGTTGTGGGAGTTGCTATTGGCATAGTTCTCGCCATCAAAGAGGTGACGTCCAACAGGGTGCCAAGCGGCTTCGTCCTTCTCGTAGAGCGTGTGTGCCCTTGTGGTGTTTTCTGAACTCCTGGGAAGTTCGGGGTCGTAGCCGAGAGTCTCCATTGTGGAAGGCGCATCTTCTTGCGTCAGGAAGTAGCAGGCTTGGCGAGCATAGGTGTTGCTGATGCGAGTGTCGCCATTCCAATACACCAGACCGTTGCCCCAGAAGAGCCAACTGTCCGTCTTGCTGTTGTAGTAGAGAGGCACTTCCACCATATCGTCGTGATGAGTGCCTTCGCGGATGAGTTCGGGCAGCAAGTGACCTCCATAACCGTAGAGATGCACGTTTTCAGGATTGGTGAAGCCCATCTTCTTGAGCGAAGCGCGCGAGAACTGATAGAGTCCGTCCTCAGTGATGCTTACCTTTACCCATTTGCCGCTTGCCAGCTTGGAGTTTGCGGCATAGCGTTCTGCCTTGCCTGCTTGCCTGCGGGCATTGAGCCTGCCTGTATAGTTGGCATTGATGACAATCTGTGCGCTGATGAGTTTCTCGTATCTTGAGCCTTGACGGCGAATGGGGATGAACGAAATGTCGAGCAAACCATTGCCACGCTCTATGCCGACGAACGTCTCAACGTCAATTGTTTCGCTCAGGAGACTGTCGAAACGCTCTGCCACCTGTGCCTCCTTGCCGCTCAGCGGAGCATACTCGGGGTAGAGTAGGGAGACGGTGTAGGTGTGCGTCCTGTAGTCGGTCTCCAGGGGCACAACTTCAGTATAGACAGGCAGAACGGAGTCGATTTGCATCTCGTTCCAGTCGAGGCTGGTAAAGGTCAACTCCTTCTCCTGTTGAGCGATGATGCCTTGCGTCAAAGCAATAAGCATCAGGCATATAGTGGAAAGTCTTCTCATATTATTTCACATTAAACTCCAATACTTTTTCTCCTTCGAGGTAGCCTTCCAGATGGTCTTCCACGCTGACTGGACCTACACCTACAGGCGTGCCCGTGAAGATGATGTCGCCCGTCTTGAGCGTGAAGAACTGACTGATGAAGCTCACCAGTTTGTCCACCCCGAAAATCATGTCTGCCGTGCAACCTTCCTGCACCTTTTCGCCGTTGCGAAGCAAGTGGAACTGCAACTCCTGAATGTCTTTTCCGTAGCGGGATAGAGGCATCCATTTGCCAATGGCAGCGCTTCCGTCGAAGCCTTTGCAGAGGTCCCATGGCAAACCCTTCTGCCGTAGTTCCGTCTGGAGGTCGCGAGCCGTGAAATCGATGCCTACCGTCACTTCGTCGTAGTAGCGATGGGCAAAGCGTTCAGGTATGCTGCGCCCCAAATGGTTAATGCGTACACAGAGCTCCGTTTCATAGTCGCATCGCTTCGTGTAAGCAGGTATGAAGAACGGCTTGCCGCCCGATAGCAGGGCAGAGTCCGCCTTCGTGAAGACCACAGGCCTCTCTATATTTAATAACGAATTTTGCAGCTCTTTATTGTGTGCCGCGTAATTCATTCCTATGCCGAATATCTTCATTGCGGGTGTAAATTTACGAAAAACTTTCCATACTATGCATACATTTTACCATAAAAAGTGAGAAAATGAGAAAGTAACATATAGACAGGAATAGGTTTTTAGGTAGTCCACGGAGCAGAAGAGAAGAGATAATAATTCATTTATTATCTATTATAATTATAATATAATATTATTAATAATAAAACTCTATTAATAATCTTATAGTCTTGTCGTGATTCCGTCCATTTCGCTTCCTGTCTAATAACAACTTTCTAATTATCTAACTTCGCCCGCACCGTAACTATGCTCGTGAAGTTTGCAAACGACCCACGTGAAAATCGTCAACGACCCACGTGAACTTTGCAAACATCACACGTTACGTTTGCGATATAACTACGTTATGATACAAACAAAAATGCCTCACAAGTTTTTGGCTCATGAGGCATAACTGAATCAGTATCGTTTGCGATTACTCTGCGCGGAGTGTGAAACGCTTGAAGTCGGTGACTGTCAGCTCCTTATCGATGCTCTGAAGATAAGATGCAACGGTGAGGTTCTTGTCCCAAATGTACTCCTGACTCATCAGGCAGTTCTCTTTGAGGAACTTGTTCACACGACCCTTTGCGATGTTCTCAATCATTGCGGGATTGAGGTTCGCAGCCTTCTCAGCAGATACGGTTGCGATGATTTCCTTTACCTTGGCAACGTCGTCAGCTGTGATCCAGCCCTTAGCCTGGTTGCTCTCCATGTGGTCTTCGCTGTCGAAGTGTGCGGGGTTGAAGCCAGCCTTCTTGATGGCAGCCTCAACGGCCTTCTGAACCTGCTCGCTCTTGGACTTCTCGACGGCAACAGCATACTCGTTGTCCTTAACGCTCTGAGGAACGCCTGTCTCGTCGATAGCCACGGGAGAAGCGCTTGCAATCTGCATGGCGATGTTCTTGCCCACAGTCTCGTCCTCTACCTTCTTGCTCAGGTTGAGCATGGTGCAGAGTCCGTTGCGGTTCATGTGGTTGTAGATAGCGATGTTCTCGCCCTCGATGGTGCAATAGCCGTCGAGTTCCATCTTCTCGCCTGTGATACCGCTGCGAGCAGTTACTGCATCGGCAACAGTTCCTTCGCCCATAGGCAGAGCCTTCACTTCGTCGAGAGTCTTGCACTTTGCAGCAACGGCAGCGTCGAGAATCTGCTTGGTGAGGGCTACGAAGTCGGCATTGTTAGCCACGAAGTCGGTCTCGCACTTGAGGGCGATGATAGCACCAAATCCGTTCTCAGCCTTAACGAGCACGCAACCTTCAGCAGCCTCGCGGTCGCTACGCTTTGCAGCAACAGCCTGACCCTTCTTGCGCAGGTATGCCACAGCACCGTCCATGTCGTCGCTTTCTGCCAGAGCCTTCTTGCAGTCTGCTAGACCAGCGCCCGTCATTTCGCGGAGCTTCTTGATATCATTCATTGTAACTTCCATAGTAGTACGAATGTTTTTTAGTTGTTGAACATTGATTATTCAGCCTCAGGAGCTTCTTCGACTTCAGCCTCAGCCTCGCGAGCCTTACCGCTGCGACGGCCCTTCTTCACGGGCTGGTCTTCCTGCTCTGCTGCAGCTTCGCTATCAGCCTTTTCAGCCTTACGCTCTTCGAGACCCTCGTTGATGGCAGCGCAGCAAGCCTGGAGGATGACCTCGATGCTCTTGCTTGCATCGTCGTTAGCGGGGATTACGAAGTCGATGTTGTCGGGATTGCTGTTGGTATCGACGATACCGAACACGGGAATACCCAGACGATTAGCCTCGCGAACTGCAATCTGCTCTTTCAGTACGTCAACGACGAAGAGTGCAGAGGGCAGACGATTGAGGTCGGCGATAGAGCCGAGGTTCTTCTCGAGCTTAGCACGCTGGCGGCTAACCTGCAGAATCTCACGCTTGGAGAGGTTGCTGAAAGTACCGTCGGCAATGAGCTTGTCGATGTTTGACATCTTCTTCACAGCCTTGCGGATTGTGGGGAAGTTGGTGAGCATACCGCCGGGCCAGCGCTCGATAACGTAGGGCATACCTACAGAGGTGGCGAGGTCGGCAACGCATTGCTTGGCCTGTTTCTTGGTAGCGACAAAGAGGATTTTCTTTCCGCTCTTGGCAATCTGCTTCATAGCTTCGGCAGCCTCGTCAACCTTAGCCACAGTCTTGTGAAGGTCGAGGATATGAATGCCGTTGCGCTCCATGAAGATGTAAGGAGCCATAGCGGGGTTCCACTTTCTCTTGAGGTGACCGAAGTGACATCCGGCCTCCAATAAAGTCTCAAAATTAGTTCTTGACATTGTTCTTGTTTGTTTTGATTGTTGTTTACTTTCTTTGTTAATTCTTTTGTGTTAGAACCAATCTGCGAGTAGTCCCCCTCTCTATACATTATATAATATATATAGGGGCGGGAGTCAGGCAAATTTAGATACTAAACAGCTTGACGCAATCCAATCCAGAATATTATGCTGCGATTAACGTTTGCTGAACTGGAAGCGACGACGAGCCTTTGGACGTCCGGGCTTCTTTCTCTCGACCTCGCGGCTGTCGCGTGTCATGAAACCTTCGGCACGAAGAGCCTTCTTGTCCTCGGCGTTAATCTTTACGAGTGCGCGAGCGATAGCCAGACGAAGAGCCTGAGACTGACCGGTGAAACCGCCACCGTAGAGGTTAACATTAATATCATACTTCTCGGCAACGTCGAGCAGAGTCAGAGGCTGCTTAACCACGAACTGCAGGATGGAGCTGGGGAAGTATTCAGTAAGGTCGCGCTTGTTGATGGTAATCTTACCATTACCTTCTTTCACATAGACGCGGGCAACGGCGCACTTGCGACGGCCCAATGCATTTGCAATGTATTTCGTATCCATGTTTGGTGATTATTTATACTGGTTAATATCGATAGCCTTGGGGCTCTGTGCCTGCTGCTTGTGCTCTGCGCCACCATAAACATAGAGGTTGCCAATGAGCTGGTCAGCCAGCTTGTTCTTGGGCAGCATGCCCTTTACTGTGCGGCGAATCAACTTCTCTGAACCGTTGGGCTTAGCCAAAATCTCGGCAGGAGTTGTAGCGCGCTGGCCACCGGGGTAGCCTGTGTAGGACAGATAAGTGCGGTCTGTCATCTTCTTACCAGTGATGATAATCTTGTCGGCATTCACGATGATTACGTTGTCACCGCAGTCCACATTGGGAGTGAACTCAGCCTTGTACTTGCCTCTCAGCAATTTTGCCACCTTCGTGCAGAGGCGACCCAGAACTTGGTCAGTAGCGTCAACTACTACCCATTCCTTCTTCACGGTAGCCTTGTTCATCGAGATGGTCTTGTAACTCAAAGTATCCATTCTTTGTCTTACTTTTGTTTTGTTTCTACCTAGTTTACTTCTCTTGTTTCGTTGCGATTCACGAACCGTCCGTTCAGGCCAATGATGCGGACTATTCACACGCTTCGAAAGGACCTTTTAGGGGCCCTTTGATAATAATCGGCGTGCAAAGGTACAACTTTTTCCCTATTCTGCAAGCATTCGCAAGACTTTTTTCTTGCCTAAGTGCTTATTTTTGTGTTTTTGAGGATTTCAAGACGTTTCTTACGAAACGCATAATAGGCCAAACTACAGGCAACAGGAGCAACTTGGAGAAACGGATCTGACGATTGTCGGCGACATTCATCTCTTGTTGCATCTTCAAGGCTTCAAATTTCAAAGACGACTTGCCGCTTCGGAAAGCATGCATCAGGAGTTTGTGGATGCGAGCCTGGAAAAAATCGTCGAGTCGCTTGCCTTTTATGTTGAAAGTTTGTGCCAAATCGAAGGAAAGTTGAGTGGTGTTTGCCCAGAACAGGAATTGCTTCTCTTCGCTATCGGGATTTGAGATGGTGCTTCTGCCACAAGAGTAGGCGAGGGTAGGTTTGTCGAGATAGGCCACTTTGCCCATTCTGGCGAGGAAGAAGCTAATTTGCAAGTCCTCGCATTGGTAGGTTTCGGCGTCGAAGAATTGTGGATAATCCTGCATTGCCTGGCGAATCCACGCATTGCGGTAAAGTGCGGTGCAGAGCTGAATGGCAGGCCGTTCTATGGGAGTTAGGATAGCCTCCAATGTCACTTCTCCGCTTTGTCCTTCTGGTCTGGTTCGCTCTCCTGTCTCCTCATCGTATCTGAGCCAGTCGGTATGCACAATGCCGACATTCTCGTCTTGCTCTAGGAGGAGAGAAGTCTGCTCGAGTTTCTGGTCGTCTATCCAAAAGTCGTCGCCAGCACAATCGGCAATGAACTTTCCTTTGCAAGCACGAAGGCAGTCGAAATAGTTCCTCACAAAGCCTTTGTTGACCTCGTTTTCAAGGATGCGAATTGTGTCTGGATACCGCTCCTGATACTGCTTGCAGACGGAAAGAGTGTCGTCTGTGGAGCCATCTTCCCCGATGACGATTTCGATAGGCAAATGGCATTTCTGCATCAGGATGCTGTCGAGCGTTCGCCCAATGGTGTCCTGTTGGTTATAAGTGCAAACAATGACGGATATAAGGTCTTGGAGATTTGCCATTTATCATTTACCATTTACCAAATTCTCGCACAAAGGTACAAAATAATTATGAATTATGAAAGATGTAACGAATAATTTCGTACCTTTGCAGCCCGAATGCCATAAAACTGATGGACGAATTAAAGAATCTTCATAATCCCGAGACGAACGACACCTCATACGACCATGTGCTGAAGTACACGGGCATCTTTGGTGGTGTGCAGGGCTTGAAGATGCTTGTCAGTGTGGTGCGAGAGAAGCTTACTGCTCTTCTTCTCGGTGGTTGGGGAATAGGACTGATTACGGCTTACAACTCAGTCTATGAGTTCCTCAACAATGCCAGCAATATGGGTATTCCCTTGAATGCGACGCGAAAGACTGGTGAGCTTTTCGAGAACGGCACAGAGGAAGAGATTAAGCATCAGGTAATGGTGATTCGCACTTGGGTGCTTTGGTCGGCACTTCTTTCTGTGTTCATCTGCCTCTTCTTCTCGCCTATCATCAGTTATTTCTACTTCAACCACGATTGGCATCGCTGGCCTGTAGTCATGCTTACTTCGCTTGTGGCTGTGAGCAACATCATCGCTGAAGGCGAGTGTGCCATTCTGAAGGGTTTGCGACAAGTAAGAAAGGTGGCGATTATCGAGACGATTCTGGCCCTCGGAACATTGCTTTGCACCATTCCGATGTACTACCTGCTGGGCATTCGAGGCGTTATTGTGGGACTCATTGCTTGCGGTTTTCTGTCGGCAATAGTGCACTTCTCTTTCTCGCTTCGTTTGGTTTCGTATAAGGTGAAACCCCTTTCGCAAAGGACTTTCTGCGAGGGCTTGCCGCTCATTAAGGTGGGCATTCCTTATGTGCTTGCAGGTGTGGCCAATTCCTTCCTGCCGATGGTTATTGTTGCCATCATTCTTGCCAGTCACTCGGAAGCCGAATTGGGCCATTATAGTGCAGGATGGAAGCTGATGGTCGGCTATTCAGGTCTCGTTTTCCTAGCTTTGGAGTCGGACTATTTCCCTCGTCTTTCTTCCGTCAACAACGACAAGCAGCGAATGAACGACACCATCAATCAGCAAATCGACGTTTGTACGCTCATTCTTACGCCCTTGCTTGTATTGCTGGTTGTGTTCATGCCCTATGCTTTGAACATACTTTACAAAGAGGAATTCTTGGTTGTAACGGGCATGGCCACGCTTTCCGTCTTCTATTCCTTCCTGCGTTGTATCGCTTTGCCCATGGGCTATAGCGTCCTTGCGAAAGGTCATAGCGTTGCATATCTGATTTTGGAGGTCTGCTACGATGTCTTCTTCGGACTGCTCATTTGGTGGTGCTACAACTCTTGGGGACTTGTTGGTGCAGGAATTGCCTTTTCTGTCGGAGCCCTCTACGATGTCATCGTCTATTTCCTCTACTGCCATTTCCGCTATGGATTTGCTTTCCGCAGAAGCACTTTGCTGTTCTGTCTCGGCCAGTTCGCCTGCCTTTTGGTAGCCGTAGAATACTGCTATCTGGTCAATCCCTCTATTGAAGAGCGATACATAGCTGGCGGTATTGCCTTTGCTGCGGCATCTGCCCTGAGCCTCTCCCGACTCATGCATCGCTCGAATTGCATGAAGTGCTTGATGCGAAAGCTCAGGAAATAAATTCCAGAACCATATTAACCACCCTTATATCTATGAAAAGAACTCTGTTCCTCGCAGCCTTTTCGGCTTGTTTTTTTACGTCGATGGCACAGCCCTCATACTCTCTAACCAAGTATGTAGAGCCCAGAATCGGTACAGCTCATTGTCGCGCTTTCCATTTCGCTCCAGGCTCTATGCCTTTTGGAATGGCGAAACCCGGCCCTTCCACCAACGGCTCTCTCGGTAATGCCGACGGCTGGCAAGCTACCGGCTACGACTATCGCGACACTTCCATCGAGGGTTTTGTCTGCACCCATGAGTTTCAAGTCGGTGGCATCTCTGTGATGCCCACCACAGGCCTCTTGCTCACCACTCCCGGACTTCCCGATGGCACAGGTCCTCGAGGCTATCGTTCCGCCTATTCTCATGATGATGAGTACGCTACTGCAGGCTACTATCAAGTCATGCTCAACGACTACGACATCAATGCGGAAGTGACTGCTACTCAGCGCGTTGCTTTCCTTCGCTTCACCTATCCTGAGACGCAAATGGCGCACCTCATCTTCGATATCGGTCATCAGCAAGGCGAGAGCGGCAAGGTGAAGGATGCGGAGGTCTGGGTGAACGAGGACGGAACGGCCGAAGGCTGGGTGATTACGCGCCCTGAATACATCAAGAAGTACCAGCCGAATGCCGACCAGCGCATCTATTTCTCTGCCGAAGTCGATACGAAACCCGTTTGCGTTGGCGTGTTCAATGGCGATGATGTTCGCGACGACCAGACCTACACTCACGGCATCGGAGCTGGTGCTTATATGAACTTCCATACCAAAGACAATCAGCAGATTACGGTCAAGGTTGGCATCAGTTATACTTCCGTCCAGAATGCCCGCATCAACCTCAAGGCAGAGGCCACAGGCGTCAGCTTCGACGAAGCCAAAAACGCCTCGCAGATGATTTGGCACGAGGCACTCAACCGCATTCAAGTGGAAGGCAAAAACGAGGAAGATTTAAAGAAATTCTATTCGGGTCTCTATCATGCTCTTCTCGGAAGAGGCGTGATGAGCGACGTGAATGGCGCGTATCCTAAGCACGACGGCACTATCGGGCAGGTTCCTATGGAGGGCGGAAAGCCGAAGTTCCAGATGTTCAACACCGATGCCATGTGGGGCGGACAATGGAATTTGACGCAGCTCTGGGCGTTGGCCTATCCAGAGCATCTCTCCGAGTTCATTTCTTCAACGCTTCAGGAATACAAGGATTGCGGCTGGTTGGCCGACGGACTCGCCAACTCGAAGTATGTCTCCGGAGTGGGTACGAACCAGTTGCCCTTGATGATTGATGCGGCCTATCAGTGCGGCATTCGCGACTTCGACCTCGACCTCGCTTATGAAGCCTGCCTGAAGAATGAAATGGACGGCAATCATCGGCCTGAAGGAGCGGGCAAGGACGATACCGCCGACTTCGTGGAGCTTGGCTATGCACCCCACAAGAACCTTGGCGAAAGGGGCGAAGACTTCTACTTCTCTGGCTCTCACACCCTCGAATATTCCTTCTCGGCCTATGCCACCGCAATGCTCGCCAAGAGCCTCGGCAAGATGGAGCATTTCGACAAACTGATGTGGATGTCGAAAGGTTGGGAACGCATCTTCGACGAGAAGACCGGATACATGCATCCACGCTTAAAAAACGGCGATTTCATCGAGAATTTCGACCCCATGCAAGTGTGGCGAGGCTTCCAGGAAGGCAATGCTGTGCAGTACACTTTCTATGTGCCTCACACCCCCGAAGAACTCATCAAGAAGGTAGGAAAAGACGAGTTCAACAAGCGCCTGAACGACATCTTCGTTGCCTCGCAGCCGCAAATCTTCTCGGGCGGCAAGGAGATAGATGCTTTCGCAGGCCTTCGCACCTACTACAATCAGGGCAATCAGCCTTGCCTGCACATCTCTTGGCTCTTCAATCACAGTGGGCGTCCGGACCTCTCGCAGAAGTGGGTTCGAGCCATTTGTGACGAGTTCTACGGCACCGACGGCATTCACGGCTACGGCTACGGACAGGACGAAGATCAGGGGCAACTGGGAGCCTGGTATGTGATGGCAGCCCTCGGACTCTTTGCAGTCGATGGTCTGACCTCGCCCGAACCGAGTTTCTCCATTGGCAGCCCCATCTTCGACAAAGCCACCATCAAGCTTAACTCGCAGTATTACAAGGGGAAAGAGTTCGTCATCACCACCAAAGGCAACGGCAAGCAAAACGTTTATGTAAAGCCCTCGAAGCGCATCAACGGCAAGCCGAGCAAGGCCGGCAGCATCAAGTTCAGCGATGTCGTCAAAGGCGGCTCAATAGAGCTGACAATGGGAAAGAAGCCGTAAAATGCGAGCTTCTTTGGCGACTTAGAGATAGGAGAGATAGAGGTAGTTCGTTTGGGCAGGGTACTCAGCGGCGAGTGTATCGATTTGATGAACTGTAGGCTCGATGCCGAGCTCCTTACGCCACTTGCGAACAACTAGTCCAGCTTGCTCCATATTCATGTCTGCTCCGAGACCAAGGGCGCGGGCTATCTGGAAGTCAGAAAAGCCATTAATCTTTGCCTCTCGCAGCAAGTCGAAGCACTCAGGCTCTTCGAGAAGTTCAAGTAACTCAGAGTAATCGGCATACTTAGAGTATTCCCTAATATAGCTGTGTTCACTCAATCGTTCGTTGATGTTGACAATGTGTTTGAGCTTTTGCAGGAACCAGTTGTCTATCTTTGTTAAGTTATGGATTTGCTCTTTCGAGTAGCCCATCATCATGGCCTTTGCTATGATGAAAATGCGCGTATCTGTAGCGTGTTGCAGGGCCTCGGGAACATTGGTAACGTGCTGAGCCTTGTTATCCACAAAGCCGTGCATTCCCTGACCAATCATGCGTAAGCCTTTCTGCATGGCTTCCTCGAAGGTGCGACCTATTGCCATCACCTCGCCCACACTCTTCATGCTGGAACCCAGTTCGTGGTTCACGCCATGGAACTTGGAGAGGTCCCAACGCGGAATCTTGCAGACGACATAATCGAGAGCAGGTTCGAAGAAAGCGGAAGTGGTCTTGGTGACCGAGTTCTTTAGTTCGAAGAGACCATAGCCGAGACCAAGTTTTGCAGCGACAAAAGCGAGCGGATAACCCGTAGCCTTGCTGGCCAAAGCTGAAGAACGACTCAGTCTGGCGTTGACCTCAATAACTCTATAATCCTCGGAATTGGGATCAAGAGCATATTGCACATTACACTCGCCAACGATGCCAATGTGACGTATTATCTTGATTGCTAAAGCACGAAGTTTATGGTACTCGCTATTGCTGAGTGTTTGGCTTGGAGCAACCACGATGCTTTCGCCTGTATGGATGCCAAGCGGATCGAAGTTCTCCATGTTGCAGACGGTAATGCAGTTGTCGAAGCGGTCGCGAACAACCTCGTATTCTATCTCTTTCCAGCCTCTCAACGATTTCTCGACAAGGACTTGCGACGAGAAAGAAAAGGCTTCTTCAGCTTGTGTCAGAAGTTCCTCATCATTATCGCAAAAGCCTGAGCCAAGTCCGCCAAGAGCATAAGCAGCTCGCAGAATCACAGGGAAGCCCAAATCGTGAGCGGCCTTCTGCACTTCTTCTATCGTATTACAAGCCTCGCTCTTGATGGTCTTAACGTCGATTTCATCAAGTTTCTTTACGAAAAGTTCGCGGTCTTCAGTATCGATAATCGCCTGAATGGGAGTGCCGAGCACCTTTACACCATATTTCTCGAAAACACCTTTCTGGTAGAGTTCAACGCCACAGTTCAGAGCCGTTTGCCCGCCGAAACTGAGCAGAATGCCATCCGGCCTTTCTTTCTCGATGACGCGCTCAACAAAGTCGGGCGTAACAGGCTGGAAGTAAACCATATCTGCAACATCTTTCGAGGTCTGAACGGTAGCAATGTTGGGATTGATGAGTACGGTCTTGACGCCCTCTTCTTTTAAAGCTTTCAAAGCTTGAGCACCACTATAGTCGAACTCGCCAGCCTGACCTATCTTTAATGCTCCGCTACCCAAAAGCAAAACTTTAGAAGCCTTCTGAACAACATTTCTCTCTTCTTTATATAGAGGAATAGGAGTCTGACCTTCAAGCGCCTTCACGAACTCATCGAACATCCACTCTGTATCGGTTGGACCTGAGCAAGCTTCTGGATGGAATTGTGCCGAGAACCAAGGGTTTGTCTTGTGACGAATGCCTTCATTCGAGCCATCGTTCATGTTCACGAAAAGCGGTTCCCAATCCGAAGGCAAAGTGCTATCGTCCACAGCATAGCCATGATTCTGCGAAGTAATGAAGCACTTATTTGTCCCCACTTGCCTTACCGGTTGATTGTGGCTGCGATGACCATATTTCAATTTATAAGTCTTGCCTCCAGCCGCTTTTGCAAGCAACTGATTCCCCAGACAAATTCCCATAAGCGGACGCACCTTTTTATTATTTAGGAAGGTACGGATATGCTCTACAGTCTTGACACATTGCTCAGGGTCGCCAGGTCCATTCGCCAAGAAAAGTCCGTCAAATTCGAGTTGATTGAAGTCATAGTCCCAAGGCACGCGAATCACCTCTACTCCTCTGCGCAACAAACAGCGAATGATATTGGCTTTCACGCCACAATCCACAAGCACTACGCGCTTGAGTGAAGAGTGTAGAGTGAAGAGTGAAGAATTTGCTGCCGCTGTAGAATCAGGCTTATATGTTATCACTTCCTTGCAACTAACCTTCTCTACCCAATTGATAGAGCCATAATCTTCCGAGCAATGTTCAATATTCAATGAAGAATGTTCAATGATAATCTTTCCCATCATGACTCCTTGTTCCCTAAGAACCTGAGTCAAGCGACGAGTATTGATGCCTGTAATGCCTGGAATCTTTTCGCGTTTCAGCCACTCAGCCAACGATTCCTTTGCATTCCAATGACAGTATTCCTCGCTATAATCCGCCACAATGATGGCCTTTGGATGAATCTGGTCGCTTTCCATAAAACGAGGAAGAGGTTCGCCTCCAGTATCGGGAACCCCATAATTCCCAATCAACGGATAAGTAAAAGTCAGTATTTGTCCTGCATAACTCGGGTCGGTCAAACTTTCCGGGTAACCCGTCATAGCAGTATTGAACACCACTTCCCCCTCGACTTCTGCTTCATAGCCGAAACTCTTACCACAGAAGACCGTTCCATCACTCAATATCAATTGCGCATCTTTCATCCTATTTTTCACTCTTCACTTTTAATATGCTTGTTCGTGTACTCCTTTTACGAAACTAATGGGTGTTCCGTTAGTACGCCATTTCATGTACTCCCTTAACGGCTCGACCGCTTGGGTCGTTCATGTTCTTGAAAGCCGCATCCCATTCAAGAGCGATGGCTGTAGAGCAAGCCACACTGGCCTCGCTGGGAACACTTAAAGCCGCGGAGTCGCTTGGGAAATGCTCTGCGAAAATGCTGCGGTAGTAGTACTCTTCCTTATTCTTCGGCGGATTGATGGGGAATCGCTCTGCCGCATGAGCCATTTGTTCGTCGCTGACAGCTTGGGAGGTAATCTCCTTCAAAGTGTCAATCCACGAATAACCCACACCATCGCTGAACTGCTCTTTCTGCCTCCAAGCCACAGCCTCGGGCAGCATATCGGCAAAGGCTTCGCGCACAATCCTCTTCTCAATTGTCTGGCCTGGACACATCTTTGCTTCGGGATTTGTCCGCATTGCCACATCGAGGAATTCTTTGTCGAGGAACGGCACACGACCTTCAACGCCCCAAGCCGAAAGGCTCTTGTTGGCACGAAGACAATCGTAGAGATAAAGTTTGCCGAGCTTGCGGACCGTCTCTTCGTGGAAAGCCTTTGCGTTGGGAGCTTTGTGGAAGTAGAGATAACCGCCAAAAATTTCGTCAGCACCTTCGCCACTGAGCACCATCTTGATGCCCATCGACTTGATGACGCGAGCCAAAAGATACATTGGCGTAGAGGCTCGAACGGTTGTCACATCGTAGGTCTCGATGAAATAAATCACATCTCGAATGGCGTCAAGTCCTTCCTGAATCGTATAGTTGATTTCGTGATGAACGGTTCCGATGTGCTCAGCCACGAGTCGCGCTTTCTCTAAATCTGGAGCGCCTTTCAGTCCTACTGCAAAAGAGTGGAGTCGCGGCCAATAGGCACGAGTCTGCGAGTTGTCCTCGATTCTGTGCTCACTGAACTTCTCCGCAATGGCAGAAACGACACTCGAATCCAAACCGCCAGAAAGAAGTACTCCATAAGGCACATCGCTCATCAATTGTCGTTTTACTGCCGCCGTCAAAGAAGTGCGAATATCCTCAACCGATGCAGGATTATCCTTCACAGCATCGTACTCGAACCAATCTCGCTGATAATAGCGTTTTAATGGTAACTTATATTCTTCACTCTTCACTCTTAACTCTTCACTCCAAAGATAATGTCCTGGCAGGAAAGGCTCATACCTTTCGCACTGCCCTTCGAGCGCCTTCAGTTCCGAAGCCACATAGACCTTCCCATCGTTATCATAACCAATATAAAGAGGTATCACGCCAATTGGGTCGCGAGCAATCAGGAACGCATCCTTCTCCTCATCATAAAGGACAAAGGCGAAAATGCCCGAAATATCCTCCAAGAAATCGACGCCCTTGTCGCGATAAAGTGCCAGAATCACTTCGCAATCGCTTCCTGTCTGAAAATCGTATTTCCCAGCATATTGGCGACGTATTTCCTGATGATTATAGATTTCGCCATTCACAGCCAAAACCTGTTTGCGGTCTGGCGAGAAAAGCGGCTGCCCACCACTTTCGGGGTCAACGATACTGAGACGTTCGTGAGCAAGAATAGCCGAGCCTCCGCAATATATTCCGCTCCAATCGAGACCACGATGACGAATCTTATGACTCATCTGCAAAGCCTTTTGTCGCAGTTCTGGAGTCTGCTGCTTTATCTTTAGAATTGAAACTATTCCACACATAATATGCTGATTTTTAGTTTATACAAGCCTTAATGAAACTCATGAAGAGAGGATGCGGATTTAGTACCGTCGAACTGTATTCTGGATGAAACTGTGTTCCTATGTACCACTTCTTCTCTGGAATCTCTACTATCTCTACCAGATTTGCCTTCGGATTGATACCCACGCACTTCATGCCAGCCTTTTCGTATTCCTCTTTATATTGGTTATTGAATTCGTAGCGATGCCTGTGGCGTTCGCTGATAAGTTCCTTTTCGCTATATGCCTCATAAACGCGACTCCCTTCGCGCAACTCACATTCGTAGGCTCCCAGTCGCATTGTACCACCCATTTGGGTGATGCTCTTTTGCTCCTCCATGATGTCGATAACGTTGTGAGGTGTATCTGGATTCATTTCTGCACTATTGGCATCCTTGTAACCCAGTACATTGCGGGCAAACTCTATGACCATCATCTGCATGCCCAGACAAATACCGAAAGTTGGAATATCGTGGGTTCGAGTGTATTCTGCAGCGATGATTTTGCCTTCGATGCCACGCTGACCGAAGCCCGGACAAACCACAATTCCCTGCAGGCCCTCAAGCTTCTCGGCCACATTCTCCTTGGTAATCTCCTCGCTGTTCACAAAGTGCAATTTTGCTTTCACATCATTATAGATGCTAGCCAGATTCAGACTCTCGCGGATGCTTTTGTAGGCATCTTGGAGGTCGTACTTGCCAACCAAACCGATATGTACCTCATGAGTTGCATTGCGCTGTTTTTCAAGGAAATCGCGCCAAGCCTTCATGGCGGGTGTCTCGCCTACGGGAATGCCAATCTTGCGCATGATGGCTGCATCCAATCCTTGATGTTGCATGTTAACGGGCACCTCGTAGATGCTGGGCATATCTTCGCTCTGAACCACGCATTCAAGGTCCACATTACAGAAAGAAGCCACCTTCATACGCATGCTATCGTCGAGGTGGCGTTCGGTACGAAGTACCAAAATGTCGGGCTGGATGCCCATTCCTTGCAATTCCTTAACACTATGTTGCGTGGGTTTGGTTTTCAGTTCGTCCGCCGCCTTCAAATAAGGAACATAGGTCAGGTGTACGCAGACAGCGCTCCTGCCCAACTGCCATCTTAGCTGTCGGATAGCTTCCATAAAAGGTGCACTCTCTATGTCGCCAATTGTGCCTCCCACCTCGGTTATGACGAAGTCCCAGTCCTCGCCCTGCTCGTCTTCGCGGAGCATCCTCCTTTTAATCTCGTCCGTGATATGAGGCACAACCTGAATGGTCTTGCCCAGATAGTCGCCATGACGCTCTCGATCTATTACCGTTTTATATATGCGTCCCGTAGTGATGCTATTGTTGCGAGTGGTATGAATTCCCGTAAAGCGTTCGTAGTGTCCGAGGTCGAGGTCCGTCTCGAAACCGTCTTCTGTCACATAGCATTCGCCATGTTCGTAGGGATTGAGCGTGCCTGGATCGATGTTGATATAGGGGTCGAACTTCTGAATCGTGACCTTGTAGCCGCGAGCCTGGAGCAACTTGCCTATGCTGGCAGAAATGATTCCCTTGCCAAGAGAAGAGACTACGCCGCCTGTAACAAAGATATAGTTGGTCTTCATACTTTCTCTCATTATTTCGTTATACCGTTGTGATGATTCTCATACCAATTGACAAAAGCCTCATTTACGCGACGAATGCCGCCAGGAGTTGGGTAGTCGCCCGTAAAGTACCAGTCGCCATGATGATTCGGAATGGCTGTGTGGAGGCCTTCTATGCTTTGGAAGACCAGTTCTATCGGCGCTTCCATCCCTTGAGGCCGCATCATCTCGACCATCTTCTCGTTAATCTCCTCAACCGAGAACGGCCTGTAAATGGCCTGAACAAAGTTCCCCTCGCCTTTTGGAGAGGGGTTAGGGGTGAGGCTATTCTTACAAGCCTCGTAAGTGTCTGTAATAACCTGCCACATTCCCCTTTCTTCCAGCAGAGCAATGGCAGCTCGGAAAGCACAGAGCTCCTCCAGCCGGGCCATATCTATGCCGTAGAAGTCGGGATAGCGAACCTGCGGCGAGCTGCTCACCATCACTATCTTTTTGGGGTGCAGGCGGTCGAGAATCTTGAAGATGCTCTCCTTCAAAGTCGTGCCGCGAACTATTGAGTCGTCTATGATGACGAGGTTGTCCTTGTAGGGTTCCAGACAGCCGTAAGTGATGTCGTAGACGTGAGCCGCGAGGTCGTTTCTGGCACCGGCTTCCGTGATGAAAGTCCGCAGCTTGATGTCCTTCCACGCCACCTTTTCCGTCCGCACATCCAGCCCTTGCCTGCGAAAGCCTTCCACCATGCCGTAGAAAGCCACCTCGGCCGTGTTGGGGATGAACGAGAAGACCGTGTGCTCCGTATCGTCTTCTACTGCCCGAAGGATGGGAGCCGTCAGTTGCTCGCCCAGTCGTTTGCGTTCCTGATAAATCTCGCAATCCGAACCGCGACTGAAATAGATGCGCTCGAAACTGCACTGGTAATCGCCCTTCTGAGGCATGATGATGTCCGTCTTCGCTTCCCCGTGACTGCTCACAATAAGAGCCTGACCTGGAGCAATCTCTTGAATCTGGTCGGCAGAGAGGTCGAAAGTGGTCTGCAGCACTGGCCGTTCGCTTGCAACCGCCACAACCTCATCGTCCTGATAGTAGAAAGCAGGTCGGATGCCCCAAGGATCGCGGACTGCAAACATCTCGCCGCTGCCCGTCAGACCGCAAAGCACATAGCCTCCGTCGTAGTCTGGGAGGGCACTTCGCAGCACTCGGCTTATATCCACATGGTCGTCAATGTAATGCGTCACATCGAGGTCCTGAAGTCCTATTCGCTTCGCCGCATTGAAGTTGCGCTCCACCTCTCTGTCGAGCCTGTGCCCCATCCATTCCAGCGTGATGTAACTGTCGCCGAACATGCGAGGTGACTGGCCTTGCTGGACGATTTTCTCGAAGATTTCGTCGATGTTCGTCATGTTGAAGTTGCCGCAAAGACAGAGGTTCTTGGCTCGCCAATTGTTGCGACGCAGGAAGGGATGAATGTATTGCAGACCGCTCTTGCCCGTCGTCGAGTAGCGCAAATGTCCCATGAAGAGCGAAGCCTCCTCCCAGCCCTGAACATGATTGAAAATCTCCGTAATCGCCTCTTTCCCCTCAGCCCTCTCGCGGAACATATACTCCTCACCAACGGGAGCCTTCATGTTGACGCAAGCAATGCCAGCGCCTTCCTGACCGCGATTGTGCTGCTTCTCCATCATGAGGTACAGCTTGTTCAGAGCATAGTGCTTAGTGCCATATTTCTGCTGATAATACGACACAGGTCTTAGCAGGCGAATCATCGCCACACCACATTCATGTTTCAGCTCTTCCATTTAGGCGAAATTAGTGCTCAAAGGTTAACAAATTGTCTTATTTCGCCCACAAAGTTACATCATTTTGTCATTTCTTGCAAGTGTTTTCTTACTTTTTGTTGCAAAAAGCATAAATTTCATTGACATAAATCAATTTTTAGTGAAGCAAAGAGGCTTTTCGCTCAAAATGGCTTGTTTGTTTTGTTCATGGCTTTTGAAATGGTTATAGGTTTTAAATTTTTGACTACTGACTACTGACTACCGACAACTGTCTATTTTCTGTTGTCTATTTTCTGTTGTCTATTTTCTGTTGTCTGTTGTCGTTTTCACTCTCTCGTGTGTCATGGGCAAAGATAACTCGTTAAATTGCGCACTTTAACTCGTTAAGATTGGACTCGTCACTGGTCATCCGGATTTGACATTGCGAATTTACGACAGTTTTATTGCGGTCTACGAATTTTTGAGCAACTTTTTTACAAAAAAATGCTTTAGCACCCTCTGTTGTCTGTTGACCTTCGGTCGAGACTGCTTCCACTCGGCAATACGTGCAAGCATGGTACTGCTCTCGCTTACTCACAGCCTTGTCTGTTGTCTGTTGTCCGTTGTCTAAATAAGGTGCGCGGAGGTCAGATATTTTGTCAAGAAATTTCCTTTCCGAGCGGGGGCGCAGTCATTAAGTCATTAAGTCATTAGTCATTAAGGACGAAATGAATGCGCCAAAATTTTTATATATATGAATATATATAATATATATTATTATTATATTATTATATAGTATTCTTTACTTCTTCCCTGCAAGTTGGAGAGGTCTTAATGACTTAATGACTAATGACTTGATGACTTGGTGGGGAATGTAA
>JAFYNL010000018.1 GCA_017548075.1 Bacteroidaceae bacterium
ACTGAGCGACTGACCATCGACTATGATGTGCATTTCCATAACTTCGAGACAGAAAAGGATGCTAACGTGGGACCTATTGTTATCATCGAACTCAAGCGCGATGGTAACGTCTACAGTCCTATCCTCGACATTCTTCGAGAGCTGCGCATCAAGCCTCTTGGCTTCAGCAAATACTGCATCGGCTCAGTCTTGACGAATAAAGGACTTAAGCAGAACAACTTCAAGACACGCCTGGTCTTGTTGAGCAAACTGGCAGGACGGAAGTTGCAAACAATTTGAATTAGAATCAGAATATAACAAAAACTAAATTAATATGGATTTCCTAAACGACATTAACTATCAGCTGGGTAATATGATAGGCTTAACGCTTCTCGACCCCCAGCACTTCATTTCTCTGGTAATGCGCTTCATCATCAATCTTATTGTGGTGACAATTATAGCGCGTGGCTTCTACTTCCCTCGTGGCCATCGTCGCGACTATATGTTCATCTACATTCTGATGTCCATGAGCATATTCCTCTTGGTAAGTTTGATGGAAGGCGACGGCATGAACCTGGGAGCTGCGATGGGACTCTTTGCCATCTTCGGCATTATGCGTTTCCGTACAGAAGCTGTGCCCATTCGAGAGATGACTTACCTCTTCATGCTCATTGCCGTGAGTGTCGTAAATGCTTTAGGCAGAGCTGAGTATCACCCAAAGGCTGACTATTGGGACGGTTTCGGACTGGTTACCATTATCTTTGTCAACCTCGTATTCATAGGTATGGCTTGGCTCTTCGAGAGCAGCAGATTGGTTACCTCAAGTTGCAGTAAATACATTAAATACGATAACGTTTCCCTCATTGCTCCTGAAAAACGCGACGAATTGATAGCTGATTTGGAGAAACGAACTGGCTTGAAGATTCAGCGAGTAGAAATAGGGCTCGTGGACTTCCTGAAGGACGCTTGTCTCATCCGCATCTTCTACGACGAGCCAGCAGATCGCGGAAACAGTATTGAGGAAATGACAAAGATGCCTCGTCTATGAGATTACGCCACACCATACTTGTATTTTCGACGCTCTTTGCTGCCACTTTGATGGCACAATCGAACGACGAACTCGGCATCTGGTCGGAGATTGGCATAGAGAAGGCCATCAACAAGAACTGGGATGTCGGGCTGGACTTGGAGTATCGTGCACAAAACAAAGCACGCTTCTCTGCAGGTCTTGGCACAAGCTATAAAGTCAACAAGTATCTCAAGTTGGGCGTCAACTACAGTTTCCTCTACTCTGAGAAGCCAGATAAGTACAAGAACAAAGACGTAGGAGAGGAATTTAGCGATGAAGGTTGGAAAAGAGGCTACAACTTCACTCCCGACTATTGGTATCCTCGCCATCGTTTCAGCGTAGAAGCAATAGGCAGCATCAAACCTTGGAAATGGCTCAAGGTCTCCCTTCGAGAGCGCTATCAACTGACACATTGCAAGACCAGAAATGTAGAAAAGTATGTGTATCGCGAAGAATGGGGTATGCAGCCTCAGTTTATAGAAGATGGCTGGGATTGGATCTACATAGGAGACTTCCCTGAAATGTATGGAGATCCTACCGACGAATGGAGGACAGAAGCCAAACCTGCATATAATGATCAGGTATTGCGTTCTCGACTCAAGTTCGAATACGACAAGAAACGCTGTCCCTTCTCGCCATATATCTCGGCAGAACTGCACAATAGTGTGGGCAGAGGCGACCATATGCTCCTGCAAAAGATTCGCACAGCCATAGGTTCTGGTTATAAATTCCGCAAGCACAACGAAATCTCGCTCTCCTACATCATCACCTTCGATATGTTCGACATAGAAGAGGATGAAGGTTTGAGAGAAACCGTTCGCTTGCACGACAGATTGCACACCATTAACATAGGTTACAAATATAGTTTCTAAACAAATTAAAAAGCATAACTCAACTATGAGAACCAAATTATTTATCGCAGGTTTGATGCTCTTCGCAAGCACCAACATGATGGCATACAAGTATCTCACCGTTACTTATACCGGCTCTGAGGAGAACATACTTCTGCCAACAGTAAAGAAGATATTCTTCCTGGAAGACCGAGTTAAAGTGGAGACTACAGAAGGCACACACTCCTATCCCTATTCTGTCTTTGAGAAGATTTCATTCACAGAATCGGCAGATGCCATCAATGCTATGCCTGAACAAACTGAGAACCTTACCTTCAAGGACGGAACTCTCGCAGTAAAGGGAGACGGATTTCTGCGCATCTATGGCACAAACGGCGCTCTCGTCAGCATAGCAAACGTTAAGGAAGGAGCAAACATCAGTCTCGGCAACCTTCCTGCTGGCGTATATATCGTCAACATGAACGGCAAGACCATCAAGGTCAGAAAGTAGTCGTCTGCAAAGGCAACACAAGGTCTTGGAAAAGATAACGAGTTAAGTTGCCAAAGTTAACGTGTTATGATTGCAATCGTAACGAGTTAAGTTTGCCAACGTAACTGGGGTCATTCAAAGACATAACTGCAGATAGTATAAAATCAGGTCAGAAGACCACATGAATATATGACAGATAAAAGGATAATGAGAAAGGCTTTCTTTGCGAGTTTACTGATGCTCTTTGTCTGTGGCATGCAGGCTCAAGAGCAGATTCGCGTCTGGAAAGAAGGTAATAGCAAACGCTTCACAACCTCGGAAGTGTCGTTCTCTGAAGACGGCTCGACATTCTCCGTGGTCGATTCGACATACGACTGTGCCCAAATCGACAGCATAACTGTGGTACACACCATAACCGTAACCTTTGCCGGCGATACTGCTTATGTCGATTATGGCCACGCAACAAATGTAACAGATACAATTCAAGGCGCTCACGTCAAACTCAATAGTACCAACACAAAGAGCGAACTGGAGTTCGTCCTACAAGGCGAAAGCACTCACGGCTCGCTTACATATGACGGACCGCTCAAGTGTAAGTTCTACCTCAACGGACTCAATCTGAAGAGCGATCAAGGCCCAGCTCTCGATATAAAGTGCGGCAAACGTATTGACCTGATACTCAATCCCGGCACTGAGAACTTCCTCGCCGATTCCCCAAATGGCGAGCATAAAGCCGCACTCCACTGTAAAGGACACTTGGAAATCTCTGGTGGCGGGTCACTTACCGTCACTGGAAACACCAAGCACGGCATCGACACCAAAGAATACCTGCAGATAAAGAAGAGCGCAGGCAATATTACCGTCAACAAAGCAATTGGCGATGCCATGCACATCGGGCAGTACTTCCTCATGAACGGAGGCAATGTAACAATTAGCGGACAGAAGGGCGACGGAATTCAGGTTGAGACGATGACAATCATACCTGAGAACGACACCATTCCTATTCCCAACCCTGATAAGGAATTCAACGGACAAATGTTCTATAATGGAGGCAAGCTCTACATTAAGGCATACGAAGATTGTACAAAGGGCATCAAAGTTCCTGGAGATATGACAGTTACGGGTGATACGCTACGCGTCGAAGCTGTGGGCGATGGAA
>JAFYNL010000019.1 GCA_017548075.1 Bacteroidaceae bacterium
GATTGATTGGCTGGTCAGGCGCTCCGTGATAGTAGGTTTCAAACAAGTGATAGGCCACCACCAGCATGGCAGCCACTCCGCGCAGTCCGTCAAGGATCTCATAGCGCGGTTTTGATGCAAGATAAATATTACTGTTACTCATAAACATTCTGATTTGGGTGCAAAGGTACAAAGAAAAATTGTTTGTTTTTTGTGCTATTGTTTGAAATTATTGTTGTATATTTGCAGCCGTGAAGAATTCCATTCATTTCGACCATGTACGTCTGAAGCCTTCGGAGCAGATAGGCAGCCATCAGCAGCCGACATGGGAACTCTCGCTGGTTATTGAGGGTGAGGGTACCAGGACTATTGCTGATGTGAGCGAGACGTTCAAAAGTGGCGAGGTTGTTCTGGTGCCTCCAGAGACAGCCCATTGCTGGCAGTTTACGGATAATGTCGAAAAGATTGAGAACATCACCGTAACGTTCGCCCCAGAACTGCTTCACTCAGTGGCAGCAACATTCCCAGAACTGCAAACACACTTCGAAGGCCTTGCAGAATCCATAAAGGCCGTTGTATTTACAGGACGGACGCGGCAGAGATTGTCTGAGGGTTTGAAGCAGATGACGGGTCTGACTGATGCTGAACGGTTGACATTGTTCATTCACCTGTTGAGTATCATCGCCGTCAGCAGTGATCGCAGGGAGATTGGAAGGCCAAAGGAGACTGATACCCAACGACGGTTGAAACAAATAGAAATCTATATCAGTTGCAACTATAAGCGCGACATCTCCATTGATGACCTTGCCCAGCATGTAGGCATGAACCGCTCTTCACTATGCACCTTCTTCAAGCATCATGCGGGCAAAACCATCATTACCTATCTCAACGAGCACCGCCTCGCAGTGGCCTGCCATCTGCTCCGCCATACGACGCTGACCATCCAACAGGTATGTTACGAAAGCGGATTCAACGACGTTCCCCATTTCTGCCGCATTTTCAAGCGCAGTTTTGGAGAAACACCAAAGGAGTATCGCGGATTATAATATGTCAGTATTGCGACAAAAAGGGAATCCCAGACTTTCTGAGATTCCCTGAAAACAAGAGGATAATTACTTCTGGTAATATCTATTAATTCACAAATTCGAGTGGAAGCTATTCCGTTAGACTCGCTTCTTTCGGAATCTCACCCTCATCAGAGGGCTACGGCTCGCGATAGTGTTCGTTTATCCACTCATTGACATGTTATTTTTGACGATTTGACACGTTTGGACACAGTTATCCCTGTACAGAAGCCAAAGCCTTTTCGACGATGGCAGGCTGACAGCGGCAGAGCTGTTCATATCTGAAGATGTTATACACCAAGCAGGTAAGCGCTGTTGAAGCCTTGGCACGCACAATCCCTATACTGCGTACGAAAGAGCCGTTCATTGCCCCCTCCACGAAACCGAAGATGTGCTCTATAAGGCATCTTGTGTGCGACTTCTCACGATTGCTCTTCTTCTGCTCGTCGGTCAAGGGATGCTTTCTGTAGCCTTTTTCGCAGATAATGGGGTTCATGCCGCATTTCGTGACGTCATCCTCTTTCCCCGCATATCCAGCATCGAGCCAGAGGTTCTGCCCCTTGTCCTTATCCTCGATAAGAGGCTCAATGACGTTGGAGTCGTGGACGCTGGCATCGGTGGTGTGGTACTTTTCGATGAGCTTTGTCTTCTTGTCGGCCTTGACGTGGTCCTTGTAGCCATAGTGCTTCTCACCGCGCTTCTTCGTCCAGCGGGCATCAATGTCCTTGTGGCTGCGCTTGTGGGACTTGCGCTTCTTCTCCTTGTCAGAGTCACCCTCCTCTGCCTGCCAAAGGCTGCTGCCGTTGCCCTCCTTGATTTGCCTGTTCTCCTCATGGGTGTTGCGCTGGCGGGGAGCTTCCACGAAAGTGGCATCGATAATCTTGCCCTCGTTGAACGACAGGCCGAGCAAGTCCAGGTATGAGCGGAACTTGTCAAACAGACGGTCGAAAGTACCGTCCTCTGACAGACGGTTCCTACATGCCCACACCGTCTTCTCGTCTGGAATCTCAGCCACGGTGTGAATGCCAAGGAACTGGCGGAAACTCGTGCGGTCGATTATCTGGTACTGAATCTGATGGTCGCCCAAACCATAATAACGTTGAAGGAATATGACTTTGAACATCAGAACAACATCTATGGGCTTGCGCCCTGCTGCGCTCTTGACCTCCTTGGTCAGAAGTGCGTCTTCAAGAATCGGGCGGAACATCTCGAAGTCCACCTTCTTGGAAAGTCTCTCAAGGGGATTGCCCATCTCGGAGAGAGCCTCTACTGTCAACTCTTCCTCAAACAGGTTTTCACACATTGGCATGCGGTATATTGTCGTTTTCTCCATTGATAGCGCTTATTTATACCACAAAGGTACAGCTTTTTCCTGAATTATGCAAGTAACTTATTCATTATTAACAATTTAATTTATAGAACATCCCTATAGTATAAAACTCAACTAGGATATGAGTACATTTCTTATCATTGTCGCAATTATCATCGCGTTTGTAATTATATCTAAGGCTTTTAAACCCAAAGAAAAGCCTATCCCCAACGAAGCGTTGGAGATGATGCAGGATATGTACGCAGATCTCTCCAAGGAGCAGAAATATTCCATCTATAACTTGATAGATACTTTCGTTGAATGCGCAAAAGCTGACTATACCAAATATCGTGAGGCGAAGAAAATTCAAAAGA
>JAFYNL010000020.1 GCA_017548075.1 Bacteroidaceae bacterium
GAAGGTCGTAGCAAACGAGGGGATTCAGTTGACAAGCATCGGCATAGATACTTGGGGCGTTGACTTCGTCTGCGTTGGTAAGGACGGAGGTCTGTTGCGCAACCCTTATTGCTATCGCGATCCTCACACAGAAGGAGCGATGGAAGACTACTTCAAACGGATTCCTAAGGAGCGTGTTTACGAGAAGACGGGCATTCAGTTCATGAATTTCAACTCGCTCTTCCAACTCTCGGCTATGCGTAACCACAACGACTCAGCTCTTGAAGTTGCGGACAAAATTCTTTTCATTCCCGATGCATTAATGTATATGCTTACCGGCAAAGCCGTCTGCGAATACACAATACTTAGCACCAGCCAGATGCTCGACCCGCGTACAAAGCGTATCGACCCTGAGTTGATAGAGGCTCTTGGCCTGAAAGAAGAGCAGTTTGGACGTTATGTGAATCCTGGCGACTCAGTAGGAACGCTCTCTTTAGAAGTGCAGCAGCAGACAGGACTTGGAGCTATACCAGTTGTAGCTGTAGCCGGGCACGACACAGCCTCCGCGGTAGCTGCAGTCCCTGCACAGGATGAGCGATATGCTTACTTAAGTTGTGGCACTTGGAGTCTGTTGGGCATAGAGACTCGCGAAGCAATTATAAATAAGAAAAGTTTCGAGTATAATTTCACAAACGAAGGTGGCATAGAAGGTACAACACGCTTCCTGAAGAACATCTGCGGCATGTGGTTGTTGGAACGTTGCCGTCAGGAATGGACTGATGCACCTGAGAATGTGAACGACATAAACCGCGAAGCTATGTCGGCAGAACCTTTCCGTTCACTCATCAACCCTGATGATCCGCGCTTTGCCAACCCATCAAGTATGGTGAAAGCTATTCAGGAATACTGCCGAGAAACTGCACAACCCATTCCGCTCACCTATCAGCAAATTGCCCGTTGCATCTTCGAAAGTCTTGCCTTGCGCTATCGTCAAGTAGTGGGTTACCTGCGCGAATTGGCACCCTTCCCTCTTGAGAAACTTCATGTCATTGGTGGTGGCACCTACAATCAGCATTTAATGCAAATGACAGCTAATAGTTTAGGAATGCCTGTACTCACAGGCCCTGTGGAAGGAACTGCCATAGGCAACATCATGCTGCAAGCAAAGGCTGCAGGATTGGTAAGCGACATTTACGAGATGCGGCACATCATCGCAGAAAGTATCGAGATGAGGACTTATCTTCCACAAGATATCGACGAATGGGACAAGGCATACGAGAAGTACTTACACATCAACCAATAAAAACATACAGCTATGAAAAGCGAGAACATCACAAAAGCCTATGAGCTGGCAAAGGAACGTTACGCCGAGTTTGGCATCGACACAGAAAAGGTGTTGGCACAATTGCAAGACTTCCACCTAAGCATGCATTGTTGGCAAGCCGACGACGTGGCTGGCTTCGAGGTACAAGCAGGCGCACTCTCCGGCGGTATTCAGAGTACAGGAAACTACCCAGGCAAAGCACGCAACATTGATGAGTTGCGTAGCGATATCCTGAAAGCCAAGAGCCTCATCCCAGGCAATCATCGCCTAAACCTTCATGAAATCTATGGCGACTTCAAGGGAAAAGTCGTTGATCGCGACGAAGTGACTGTTGAGTACTTTCAAAGTTGGATTGACTGGGGCAAAGAGAACAATACAAAGCTCGATTTCAATAGTACTTCCTTCTCTCACCCCAAGAGCGGCAACTTATCGCTTTCTAATCCTGACAAAGGCATCCGTGACTTCTGGATAGAACACACAAAACGCTGTCGCGAAATAGCAAATGCTATGGGCGAGGCACAAGGTGATCCTTGCATCATGAATCTTTGGGTACACGACGGATGCAAGGACCAGAGCGTAAACCATTATCTATATCGCAAACTATTGAGGGAAAGTCTCGATGAGATCTTTGCCAAGCCCTTGCCCATGATGAAGGACTGTATCGAAGGCAAAGTGTTTGGCATTGGTTTGGAAAGTTTCACAGTAGGAAGTCACGACTTCTACACAGCATATGCCGCCAAGAATAATAAGATTCTGACCATCGATACAGGTCACTATCATCCTACGGAAAGCCCTGCCGATAAGGTTAGTGCTGTCCTGCAGTTCGTTCCTGAATTGATGCTACACGTTAGCCGTCCCATCCGTTGGGACAGCGACCACGTCACCTTGATGGACGATCCTACATTAGAACTCTTCCAGGAAATCGTGCGAGCAAAAGCAATGGATCGCGTACACTATGGTCTCGACTACTTCGACGGCAGCATTAATCGTGTCGGAGCTTATGTAACGGGCTCACGAGCCGCACAGAAATGTATGACTCGTGCTCTACTCGAACCATCGGCACAGATTGGCAAGTATGAACTCGAAGGCAAAGGTTTCCAAAGCCTCGCCTTGCTCGAAGAGGCAAAGGCACTACCGTGGAATGCTGTCTACGACGAGTTCTGCCAGCGTAACAATGTGCCTGTAAGCAGTGACTTTATTGCCGAAGTAGAGAAATATGAATTGGAAGTGACAAGCAAGAGATAAACCAGAAGACATGAACATTCTCATTGGATTACTCATCATAGCTATTGGCGCATTCTGCCAGTCGAGCAGCTATGTTCCCATCAACCGCATCAAGCAATGGAGTTGGGAAAGTTATTGGATTGTGCAAGGCATCTTTGCCTGGCTACTATTCCCCTTGTTGGGAGCATTTCTGGCTGTGCCTGAAGGACACTCGCTTCTTGAATTGTTCACAGCCAACCAGTCTTTCAACATTTGGATGACCATTTTCTTTGGCATCCTTTGGGGCATAGGCGGACTTACATTCGGTCTCTCAATGCGCTATCTAGGTGTTGCTTTGGGCCAAAGTATTGCACTTGGAACATGTGCTGCACTGGGAACTATTATGGGACCTGTGCTGTTGAATACTTTCTTCCCTGAACTGAACGCATTGGAGTCGCTCACCTATGCTGTCATTATAGGAGTCGTAGTAACGCTCATCGGCATTGCCATCATTGGCGTAGCAGGCAACATGAAGAGTGCATCTCTTACAGAGGAAGAGAAGAAGGCAGCAGTAAAGGACTTCAATTTCCCGAAGGGATTGGCTATTGCACTACTTGCAGGCTTCATGAGCGGCTGCTTCAACGTGGGACTAGAGTTTGGTAAAGGCATACATTTCGCCGAGACACCTGACATGTTCAAGACACTTCCGGCCACACTGCTCGTAACGTTGGGAGGATTCCTTACCAATGCTATCTATTGCTTCTACCAGAACACAAAGAACAAGACGTGGAGCGACTACGGCAAAGCATCCGTATGGACCAACAATTTGTTCTTCTGCGCTTTGGCCGGCGCATTATGGTATAGCCAATTCTTCGGTTTGTCGCTTGGACGTAGTTTCTTCGAAGCAGGCGGCACAATGGACACTCTTTCCTTCTGCATCCTCATGGCTTTAAACGTAATATTCAGTAATGTGTGGGGTATCATCCTGAAGGAATGGAAAGGATGTTCCAAGAAAACCATCGCTGTGCTTGTCTGCGGAATTATCGTTCTTATATTCAGCACTTTTGTGCCACAATTATTGTAACACATGAAAAGTATTCTTGACTCCCGCCCTGCTTTGCGTGCCGTCATCGATCAAGTAGCTGAGGTTGCAGGTTATCTTTGGCAAAAAGGATGGGCAGAACGTAATGGAGGCAACATTACAGTAAACATCACGGAATATGTTGATGAAGAGATAGCAGCATTGCCCGCAATCGCACCTGTCAAACAGATAGGCAAGACACTTCCCCATCTCCAAAGTCAATACTTCTATGCAAAAGGAACAGGCAAACGTATGCGTGACCTTGCACATCAACCCATGCAGAATGGAGCCATCATTCGCATCTGTCCCGACTGCACATCGTATGAGATAATTGCTGATGAACCAGTGATGCCCACTAGTGAACTACCTTCGCATCTTGCGTTACAAAACTATCTTCGGAAAACTGGTAGCACATACAAAGCTACACTTCACACGCATCCCATCGAACTTGTGGCTATGAGTCACACCAAGAGATTCCTACAGCCAGGCGAGATGACACGCGTACTTTGGTCTATGATACCTGAAACTCTGGCCTTCGCTCCACTTGGCATCGGCATTGTACCATACAAATTGCCGGGAAGCCAAGACCTGGCAGAAGCCACATTGGAGCAGATAAAAGAACATGATGTTGTGCTGTGGGAAAAACATGGCACAGTAGCTGTTGGAAAGGATATCATGGATGCCTTCGACCAGACTGATGTGCTTTGCAAAGCAGCAAACATCTATATGTGTGCCCAATCTATGGGTTTTGAACCTGATGGCATGACACCTGAAGCCGTGCAAGAAGTGCAACAGGTCTTCAACCTACCTTCGAAAAGAATCTGCTGACTTTTTTCTCTTCCCTCTTTTCATTCTCACTTTATTGTCGTACCTTTGCGCCTGAAATAACGAATGCTATGCTAAAGATCGAGAACCTACATGCCAGCATCAATGGCAAAGAAATACTGAAAGGCATCAACCTAACGGTCAAAGACGGCGAGATACATGCTGTAATGGGACTTAACGGTGCTGGAAAGAGTACACTTTCTAATGTTATCGTTGGACATCCTTCCTACGAAGTGACGCAAGGCAGCATCACCTTCAACGGCAAGGACTTGCTATCGCTCAAACCAGAAGAGCGTGCACACGAAGGCATCTTTCTTAGTTTCCAGCAGCCCGTAGAAATTCCAGGTGTTTCGATGGTCAATTTCATGCGAGCCGCCTTGAATGCCAAACGCAAATATCAAGGTCTTGAACCTATGCCGGCAGGCGATTTCCTAAAACTCATGAGGGAGAAACGCTCAATTGTAGAGCTTGATAGCAAGCTCACGAGCCGCAGCGTGAACGAAGGTTTCTCGGGTGGTGAGAAGAAGCGAAACGAGATCTTCCAGATGGCGATGCTCGAACCGACCTTGACCATCTTGGATGAAACAGATAGTGGACTCGACGTGGATGCTCTAAGGGTTGTGGCTGAAGGCTTCAATAAGCTGCGCAAACCCGAGTCGAGCGCAATTGTTATCACTCACTACCAACGTCTGCTCGACTATCTTAAGCCGGATGTCGTGCATGTTCTCATTGATGGCCGTATCGTCAAAACAGGTGGTCCTGAACTGGCTATCGAAATAGAAAACAAAGGTTTCGACTGGATAAAAGAGGAGGCAGGACTGTGAGTGCTGAAAAGCAATACATAGATTTCTATAACGAGGTACACGAAACGATAGAGAATCGCAGTTGTACTGAGATGAATGCTCAGCGAAAGGCGGCTCTGCAGACGTTCTCTGCGAAGGGTTTTCCCTCGCTGAAAGTGGAAAGTTATCGCTATACAAAGGTCGATGCAGACTTCTCTCCGAACTATGGTATTGCGCTTACACCACTCAATGGACCACTCCCACCCTACTGCTTCCGTCTTGCTGATGCCGAGCCTCACGCACGCGTATTATATAATAAGGTAGCGGACGAGACCGATAGCATCGTGGCGCTCAATACGATGCTCTGTGTTGACACGCTTGTCGTGCATGTGCCTAAGGGCATTTGTGTCGAACATCCCATACAGATAAGCAACATTCTCAAGGGCGAACAGGACACGATGGTGAACCGCCGCATCCTAATCGTAATGGATGAGTTGGCTGAAGCCGACATCATCATAACTGATCGAGCAGCTTCGCAAAGCCGTTTCCTGACGAATCAAGTCATTGAGGTCGTGATGAAGGACGACTCGCGTCTCAGCCTTTATGAAGTAGAAGAGACGCATCTTCTCTGCACTCGATACAATAGTGTCTTCGTGCAGCAAGGCAGAAAC
>JAFYNL010000021.1 GCA_017548075.1 Bacteroidaceae bacterium
AGGAATTCAACGGACAAATGTTCTATAATGGAGGCAAGCTCTACATTAAGGCATACGAAGATTGTACAAAGGGCATCAAAGTTCCTGGAGATATGACAGTTACGGGTGATACGCTACGCGTCGAAGCTGTGGGCGATGGAACCAAAGGCATCTCCGTTTCCGGCAACGTGCTCATCAATAAAGACACCAGTTATCCTCTCGTACAAGTAAGGTGTTTAGGCGACACTTGGGAAGATGAGGATGACGACGAGAATGAATCCTATTGCTGCGGCATCAAGATAAAGGGTAACTTCATTGTCGACCATGGTCATGTCCAAGTGACCAAAACCAACAGATATCAATACCCGATTAGATTAAGCAAAAACAGCGTTTATGTGCATGAAAATGATGATGCCATCGTAGAAGGAAGCGTTTCCCGCACAAGTAAGTGACGCAAAGCTAAAGAAATAATAAAACACCCTGCAGAGTTCCGCAGGGTGTTTTACTTTATAAACTAAAGGTCGATACTTGCTTCGCCGAAACGTTTCACATCATCTATAACCTTGAGCAGATATTGCCCATACTGGTTTTTGAGCATCGGTTGAGCCAATTGTCTCATTCGCTCCTCATCTATCCAACCTTTGCGATAGGCTATGCCTTCCAAGCATCCTACCTTGAGTCCTTGACGTTTCTCGAGTACCTCAATGTAAGTGGAAGCCTCGGAAAGTGAATCAAAAGTACCTGTGTCGAGCCAAGCAAAGCCTCGTCCAAGCGTCTGAACCTTCAGTTCGCCATCCTCAAGGAAACGTTGGTTGACGGTTGTAATCTCATACTCTCCACGAGCACTTGGCTTGATGTTCTTTGCAACTTCTACCACCTTGTTAGGATAGAAATAGAGTCCCACAACTGCATAATTGCTTTTAGGATTGGCAGGTTTCTCTTCTATAGAAAGACAATTGCCCTGCTTGTCGAACTCAGCAACGCCGTATCGTTCAGGATCATTCACCCAATAACCGAACACCGTAGCCTTCTTTTCCTCTTCTGCTGTGCGGACAGCTTCCCGCAGCATTGCAGAGAATCCGTTTCCTTGGAAGATGTTATCGCCCAAAACAAGGCAGGCACAATCATCACCAATGAAGTCTGCACCGATGGTAAAGGCTTGTGCCAATCCATCTGGAGACGGTTGTTCCGCATAAGTGAAACGTACTCCATAGTCGCTCCCATCACCCAACAAGCGCTTGAAACCTGGCAAATCAAAGGGCGTGGAGATAATGAGAATCTCACGTATGCCTGCCTGCATAAGCACACTTATCGGGTAATAAATCATCGGCTTATCGTAGATGGGCATCAGTTGCTTACTGATTCCCTTCGTAATAGGATAGAGGCGTGTACCTGAACCGCCTGCCAAAACAATTCCTTTCATATTTGTAGTATTATGTATTAACAATATAATCGAGGCAAGTACGCTGGCAAGTATAGGGGCGAACCTTACCGTCGGCAACTGCCACATGCTCAGGATGAACTGCATAAGCCTTAAGTGCAGCCTCATCTACGAATGTACTGTCGAGCATCACATCTGCATTCGACGAATCCAAACGCCCGTCAACATTGACTTCGATACTGAGCAATCCGGGTATGCGACCAGCCAAACCTTCCAATCCAGCCTTGATGTCCTGCTTTACTTTTGCTTTTTCATCGGCCGTAAGGTCTTCCCTTAATCGCCATAATATAATGTGCTTCACCATAATCAGCAATAAATTAATAATGTGTAAATCGTGGGACAAAGTTAACAAGATTTGCCGACATCTCCAAATTTAGAAGACATAAATCAACCTCCATAAGTGTGTACACTCACTCCTTGAGCAGAGGGAAGATAGTTTATTCCCCACCAACACATCTGCAAACATAGGAAACAAAGCACTAGCCAAAGTAAAGCAGGACGTACCATAGCTGGACGGCTTTTGCGCAGATGCACATAAACGAGATAGCATAACCATGTGGCTGCAGCCCATGTTTCCTTAGGATCCCACGACCAATACGTTCCCCAAGCCTCCTTTGCCCATAGTGCTCCAAACAACATTCCTACGGTAAGGAACGAAATACCTACACGGATCAGGTTGTCAATGGCTGCCAACTGGTCTTGCTTACGACAGAGTTGCCATAGAGCCAGAAGTGTTGCGACACCTGTTGTGGCATAGGCAAACATATAAATAATAACGTGAGGAGCGAACCAGGGGCTCTGCAAGGCAGGCATCATCTCCTTGCTATGTATCTCGGGCTTCAAGAGATTGACACAAATAAAAACTGCACTGAGGAGTGTGCTGAAAGAGAGAATCCATCGATAACGCCAACGGATAAAGGTAATCAGACCTACCAGAGGAAGGAAGAAGGAATACCAAAGTCGTGTTTCTCCCATTGTACGCATAGGCGGACGCTCTAACGAGTGCCACATCAAAGCTATGTACCCACCAAAGATAAGCAAGCCGCAGATGGTCATGAGACAGGCCATCTTTTGCCATCTCCCACGAAGAGAGAGCAATGCACCCGCCATCCAGCATAGCAAAGCGGGCAGCGCGAAGAGCCAAAGTTCATTCCAATTTACCATTCTACCTGTTGCTTTTGTTAGAAGGAGTCCTTACAAACATACTGATCGCACCTGCCAACATCATAAAGATGCCGAGGTAAACGTATGGCAGCCACGGGTCACGCACCAGTTCGAAGACACTAATGTCACCCATATCCTCCCTTGTTTCGTAATTATATTGGTATATCTTCCATCCGCTCACAGCTAAAGGTTGGTTGACACGAATAGTGTCACGAACCTTAAGACCGCTCTTTGTATAGACCGTCACATCAGATGTAAAGCTTTGAGGCTCTGTAGAAGAGTCATGAAACTTGATGGAAAAGTCATGAAGTTCTATGGTGATGGGCGACTCATACACTTTGTGTCTGGCATCAATAGCCCGCCATTCCGTCTTGCCTTCCTGTACCGCCATACGCAAGTCCTGTATGTCTGCATTGCCAAGCGTACCTGTGACAAGGGCGATGAAAAGCCCCAAATGATTTAGAAGGAAAGGGATATTGTGCCATAGAGGCAGGCGAAGTCTGGTCAGACAGACCATTCCAACAAGTATTATAAGCCAAAGATATGAAAGCACAAACGGCCAAAAAGAGAGCATAGAAGTGATGCCAAAGGGTTCCGTAGGCTGATGTCCAGAGGGAACTTGCTTTGTGACGCCCATCAGGATGGTCAGCATAGCACACGTCACCATTGCTGGAATGCCTGCTTGAAGCGTTCCCATCCAACGGAAGAGACGCACTTCCCTTCTACACAAATGCATCATCAAGATGCCGAACAACAGAACAACTAGAACAAGGACATTCATTGGCCAAGCCATCATGTCCCAGCGAATCGGCCCTATCAACTGCTGCAAAAGCAAGCCAACGGCAACCAATCCACAGCAGACAATACTGCCTTCAGTCATTCCCCACGTTTTACCCCACATCTTTATAAATATATAATGTGTAAACTACTCGAGTACCAAAGACACAGGACAATGGTCGCTACCCATGATATCATCGTGGATTTCGGCCGATTTCAAACGCGAAGCGAGACGATTCGACACGAGGAAATAGTCGATACGCCAGCCTACGTTCTTCTCTCTAGCATGGAAACGATAGCTCCACCAACTGTAGCGATTGATGGCATCAGGATAGAAGTGACGGAAAGTATCGATGAATCCGCTGCCGAGCAACGTGGTCATCTTCTCGCGTTCCTCATCCGTGAAGCCTGCATTCATGTGGTTCGTCGATGGATTCTTCAGGTCAATCTCTTTGTGAGCCACATTCATATCGCCACAAACAACGACTGGTTTCTTCTTGTCGAGCGAGAGAAGATAGGCACGGAAAGCATCCTCCCAATCCATCCTGTAACTGAGTCGGCGCAATCCATCCTGACTGTTAGGCGTATAGACACAAACCAAATAGTGGTCTTCCATTTCGAGTGTAATGACGCGACCCTCGTGATCGTGCTCTTCTATGCCAAGCCCGTAAGTTACTGCAACTGGCGTCTGTCGCGTAAAAACTGCAGTTCCTGAATAACCTTTCTTCTCAGCATAATTCCAATAGGACTGATATCCTGGGAAACTCAGGTCGAGCTGTCCTTCCTGCAACTTAGTTTCCTGAAGACAGACGAAGTCGGCATCGAGCTGAGCAAACGCTTCCTTGAAGTTCTTTCCTACAACTGCCCGAAGGCCGTTGACGTTCCAACTGACGTATTTCATAAGGTGTATTTTATCATTTGAGTGCAAAGATACAACTTTTCTTTTGTATTGCAAAAAGATTTTCGTAACTTTGCAAGCAATAAAAGCTAACTTGAACAATGGCAAACCTCAAAGCTCTGGCCAAAGATACGGCCATATACGGACTCTCGAGCATAGTGGGACGTTTCCTCAACTACTTGCTCGTTCCACTCTACACACACTATATGCCCAAGGCTTCTGGCGACTATGGTGTGAGCACAAACATGTATGCGTACACAGCTTTGTTCTTCGCCATATTGACTTTTGGCATGGAGACGACGCTCTTCCGATTCGCCAACGATGAACGCGAGAAACCCGATACCGTTTTCTCTACCGGCTTTACGATGGTGGGAAGCCTCACAGCCATCTATCTTTTGCTTGTCTTCGGCTTCATTACACCCATTTCGAACTACCTCGGATACGCAGAACATCCAGATTACTTGCTGATGATGGCCTCCGTAGTTGCCTTGGATGCCTTGCAGGCTTTGCCTTTCTGCTTCCTTCGTTTTCAACATCGTCCCGTTCGTTTCATGTCGCTGAAGATGCTCTTCATCTTCCTCAACATTACGCTCAATATCATTTTCTTCGTCCTTCTCGGCAAGACAAGTGTCTTCTATGTCTTCTTCATTAACCTGCTTTGCACAGGTTTCATTACCTTCTTCTTCATCCCAGATCTGTTCAAGATAAACTGGCATTTCGACAGGAAACTGCTTCGAAGGATGCTCTCTTACTCGTGGCCGATACTCATTTTGAGTGTGATGGGAATCCTCAACCAAGTTGCCGATAAGATTCTCTTCCCGAAGGTTTATCCAGACGAGGCTCAAGCGAACGTAGAGTTAGGCGTTTATGGGGGCTGCGGTAAGATTGCGATGATTATGGCGATGATAACTCAGGCGTTCCGTTTCGCCTACGAACCCATCGTTTTTGCAAAGTCGAAGGATGCCGACAAGAACGAATACTATGCTCTCGGAATGAAGTATTTCGTCATCTTCACCCTGCTTGCTTTCCTCGGAGTGATGGGCTATCTGCCCATTTTGAAGTATATGATTGGCTCCGATTACTGGGAGGGACTGAAAGTCATCCCAATTGTGATGGCTGCCGAGATTATGATGGGCATCTTCTTCAACCTGTCATTCTGGTACAAACTCATCGACAAAACCATCTACGGAGCCTTATTCTCTATGACAGGATGCATCGTGCTTCTTGCCATCAACATTTGGGGCATTCCCAGATTCAGCTATATGGCTTGTGCTTGGGGAGGTGTTGCGGGATACGGAACGGCTATGCTCCTCAGCTATTTTGTTGGGCAGAAACTCAATCCCATCCCCTACCCGATTCGTTCGATGGCGTTCTACGTCATCACAGCAGCCCTGTTCTATGGGGTGATGGCAATGGTTCCGAAGGAATGGCCCGAGTGGATTTATCTCGCTATCAGCACAGTTCTCTGCCTCACATTCGCAGGCATAATCTACTGGAAGGAACTGAGGAAGAAACCAGCCAACTAAGGTCAATCAAAAACAACCCCAGTTACGTTGGCAATCATAACACGTTAAAAAGGCAAACGTAACACGTTAACTTTGCCAACTTAACGTGTTACGTTTTGAAACTAAGCGAGCCTAGTTGAAAGATGCTTGCAATCTACTCTCCCAAGATGACCTTTCGAAGGGCATCCATCAACTGGTCTGCAAGTCCGATATTGTATCCCTGGCGGAACCAAACAACTCGGTTGAATGTGTCGCAAAGCATGAGAATTGGCAACTCTTCATTGCCGTGAGTGAGCTCCTGAATGTGCAACGCTTCAACAGTTTCCGGGTCAGCAACGCCGAAGAGCACGTTGTCAGGTAGTTCGTCGAACTCCTTGCGGTCAAAACTATCAAAGTCCTCTTGACTCGGGAAGAGCATCAAATAGCATTGCGACCATTGCGAAATATGGATGTTAGCCGCTTCCATATCGTGAAGAAGATGCGTGCTTGGCTCATGATTACTACGGATAAGGGCTATCATATAGAAGCCTCGACCAGTAGTTTCGAGTATCTTCTTGTGAACTCCTTTTGAGTTAGTGAAGTACTGCTCGCAGTCGAAGTTGCCGATTACATGCAGATGCTCTTCGTCTGCACGAAGTCGAAGGGGCACACTCTTCTGCTTTTGAGCCTCAACTCCAAAGAATTCGAGGTTTGCCCAAACTCCTCCATTCGCCAAACGAGTGCCGCTAACAAGCATATATTGACCCGCATCTACACTCACATCTTCAGCAAAAGTATCCTTCCAAGTCGCGTTTTCTGGGAACTCTTGCAATTGCGGACAACCATCTTTAATACGCGAAAGAGCGAAATGCGAATAGTAAGAAGGATTCTCCTTTACTTTCTGGTCGTTATACGAAAGACGCAAAGTGCCTTGCGGAGCCGTTTGTTCTTGGGTAGAGCCAAACAGGACATCATTCCAAGCACCACTCTCTTCATCAGCCCATTGCACTTTGCCCGTCACCTCATCAATGCGAGCAATAATGCCTGCACTTCGAGCCGCAGCCACAAAGAAAATGTCGCGACTGTGAACATCACAAGTCCGATGACTGAATACGCCAAGCGGACTCATGCAAAGATGTTGCGGATTGCGAGTTTCATCAACAGTCACACTATCCTTCACCCATTGAATGAGGTCCTCTGCCTTTATGCCTTTAAAGTATTGGGAAAGCGTTTCGCGATAAGGTGTAAGACGTTCGTTGGCAACTCTTGGGCCGAGCACATAGTCCTTCCAAAGCGGATTGTCGAGGAATGGAGTATGTTCCGCAGCATCTGTCAGCACTTCCATTGTGACATCTCGGAAGTCTTTCCTAGAGAGTGTCGAGAGTATATCGCCCTTACAAGACTTAGCGGCTGGGCTATTCTTATACTCGACGATGGTTCGCCAATTGGCTCGTGCCAATGCTTCTGGGCTGTTAGGCTCAGCATCTTGACAGAAGGTCTGCTTCATGTAGGCTGCCCTTATGCTGTCCTCTTGAACAAGACGCTGACGGTTGGCACGTTTTGCTTCAACACTCACTTCAGGTTTATTTTCCTTACCTATAGGCGGCATCAGATCGAGTTCAAGCGAAGCGGTATAGGTGCTATCCTTGTCGAGGACTACAGTCACCAAAGCATCTTTGCCGACACTTGCCTTCTTGAAGCCGAACTTACCGTCCTTGCTTGCCCAAACAATCAAGTCACCCTTGCCACAAGTCAAAGAAGACTGGCCCTTTATATCACTTTGCTTCGACACAATCGGATAGAGTTCCGCATAGTTGTAAAGGCGGTAATCGACCTTAGCACCCTCGACAGGAAGACTGTCTTTGCCAAACACGGTAACGATGATGGAAGCCACATCGGCATAGTTCTTCGTAACGTTAATCTCTGTATAACACGCCGTCTTACTCACCACATCCTCAGGACCAGTATAAGTTCCAAAGACTTTCGTGTGCATAAGCATGCCTCTGGCTGCAGCATCGTTAAACCATCCGAGGTTCAGCAACGGCTCTGGTTCACAAGCACCTAAGAAGAACCACTTGCCATCGACCCATGCTTCCACCCATGCATGGTTGTCGTCTGTATGTGCCCAACGAGGCGTATAAACCTGTCTGGCAGGAATGCCAATGGCACGAAGCGCAGAGACTGTGAAAGTACTTTCTTCTCCGCAACGTCCTATGGCAGAACGAAGTGTGTTCATCGGCGAGGAGGTTCGACTGTCACTGGGTTGGTAAGAGACATGCTCGTGACACCAATGATTCACTTCCAACACAGCAGCATACATCGTCTTGCCTTTCACACGTTCCTTTAACTCATCATAATAGACGATACGGAACGAGTCGAGATCCTCGTTGTTGACGCGTAAAGGAAGTACAAAGTGCCGCCACTCTCTGCCTGGAATCTTTTCACCCCATGGCATTTCGTGTCGTGCTCGAACTGTCACAGCTACATTTGCTTCCCAGAATTCACGAGGATAATCCACGCTATCGGGCAGCGGCATATTGGCATAGAGGAAGTCGAGTGCGTCCTCTTGTTCAGCAGTTTCTCTGTCTGTACAAGCCGACATGAGAACTGCAAGAAAAGCAAAGAGCCCCACGAAGAGGGCTCCATGCAGTATTTTTCTGCTTTTATTCTGCATACATATCTACGATAAGTTCGCCAAAGAGCGTGTTAGCCCAAGCAAACCAACTGCGTGTGAAGTCCTTCGCATTATCCTTGTTGAACGACTCATGCATGAAACCTGTGTCGCCATCGGTCTTAAGGATTTGCTGCACGCACCATTCTTTCTCAGCACGATCATTGGTTGTAAAGGCCTTCATTACAAGAGACATAGGCCAAGGTTTGTTGAGTCCGCAATGAGGACCACCGATGCCTTCGCCTGCCTTGCCTTTGAAGAAGTAAGGATTATCCTCGCTCCAAACGAAGCGACGTGTGTTCTGATAGATGGGATCATCAATTGTCACATCTGTCAGATAAGGCAAACAAAGCAAACTTGGCGCGTTGCTGTCGTCCATCAAAAGGGCTGAACCATAGGCATCAACCTCGAAGGCATATATCTTACCATACTTGGGATGCTCCACAACGGCATACTTCTCCAGAGCTTCCTCCACTTGGGTTGCCATTCGACGGCAGTCGCTTGCCAGTCCGTATTCCTTGTTCACATCATTCAAAATGATGGCAGCCTTACGCAGAACGCTTACTGCAAAGAAATTGCTAGGCACAAGATAGGGGAAGATTGTGCTGTCGTCGCTGGGACGGAAGGCACTTGCAATCAGTCCGCAAGGCTTGCCTGGATGGCCATAACCTCTATTGGAGCGTGTGTCGTGCAAAGCCTCTGTCTTGCGAGTGAAACGATAATTTGTGATGGGACCATTCCAGTTCTGCTGGTCTTGGAAGACATGCAGAATCTCGCGAATAGCCTGAATCCACTTCTCATCAAAGATGCTGGTATCGCCTGTCTTCTGCCAATAAGCATAGGCAAGACGCAGAGGATAGCACAAAGAATCAATTTCGTATTTGCGCTCGTGCAACTCCTTCTTCATTGCCGTATTGTCCGACATCCAATGACCATTCTCGATGGCTTTGATGTTGAAGGCATTAGCATACGGATCAATAAGGATGCAAGCCAGTTGACGACGAATAACGCCACGAATAAGATGACGCAGCGGCTCGTCCTGATTCACGTAGCGAAGATAGGGCCAAACCTGTGCTGCACTATCGCGAAGCCACATAGCCTCGATGTCGCCAGTAATGACGAAGGTGTCGTCATCACCACTCTCGTTGCTGTACCAGACAGTTGTGTCGAGCGTATTAGGGAAGCAGTTGACGAACATCCAATACAACTTCGGATCAATTGCAGTAAGTTTCTGTTTGAGGTCGAGGATTTGTTTCTCAACAGCTTCGCTACGGAAAAGACGATCCTTCTCTGCAGGACGAAGATCCTTAATTGTGCTCTGTACCGCCACTTGTTTCTTTGCAGGCACAGGCACAGCCATAGCACTTGCAGAAACTGCCAATAGGAGAATAAGAATGAGGTGTTTCATAACGGGTGATATTTCTGATTGTTCTAATTACTTAGTCATATAAACATCGAGTGTGCCGCCAGCCATGATTTGCTCATGAGTGATGGTAGTTCCCTTGATGGGCTTGCCGTTCAGGACATACTTCTTAACGTAAATAGCTTTGTCGCTACCGCCATGAGTGCGGATAGTAAAGGTCTTGTCCTCGCCTACAGGAATGACAGCCTCTTCTACGATAGGTGAGCCCAACTGATAAACTCCACCACAAGGCTCAACCTGATAGAAGCCAAGAGCTGAGAGGATGTACCAAGCAGACATCTGACCTACGTCCTCGTTGCCACAAAGACCTGCAGGCTGGTCTGTATAAAGCTCGTCCATAACCTGACGAAGCCACTTCTGAGCCTTGCGAGGCTGGCCCACATAATTATACATATAGAGGATGTGGTGGCTTGGTTCATTGCCATGAGCATACTGTCCGATAAGACCAGAGATGTCTGGAGCTGCTCCAGCACCCAAGTCGCTACTTGCTGCCAAGAGGTCGTCGAGACGCTTCTCAAGCGCTTTGTCGCCGCCCATCACTTCAGCCAAACCCTTCACATCGTGAGGAACAAGGAAGGTATACTGCCAAGGATTGCCTTCTGTATAGTCGCGAGTCTGCTGATTGGGATTGAAGTTAGGAGGCAGAGGACGGAACTCACCCTTCATGTCGAGGGCACGCATCACGTTGACGCGACGATCATAAAGTCTCTTGTAGTTCATGCTGAGGTCGTAGAAACGAACGCTATCTTCCTTGTGACCTAGCTTTCCTGCAAGTTGAGCAGCTGCCCAAGAAGCGATGTAATACTCCATGCTCTTGCCGATAACCTCGCTCTCGCGACCATCATAAGGCAGATAACCAAGCTCTGCCAGATAGTCTTTGCCACGAAGAGGAACACGACGCATCTTTCCGAATTCAGTAGGAAGCATGCTTGCACAAACAGCTTCGTAAGCCTCATCGATGTCGATGTCTTCTGCCTCGCCCTTCAAAATGATGTCTGCGAGAACAGGAACTGCAGGTTCGCCTACCATACAATAAGTATCGTTGCTAACGAGATGCCATACAGGCAGTTCGCCCCACTCGCGATAGATGGCGAGCATCGTCTTCGCATAATCGCGCATACGGTCTGGCATGATGATGGTTGCAAGAGGATGAGCGGCACGATAAGTGTCCCAAAGACTCCAAGTGGTGAGTGTATTATAGTCTGCTCCGCGATGAACCTTGAAGTCGGCACCCATATAATCGCCTGTCACATCGTTCCACAACTGAGGTGCTACCATGTAGTGATACATAGCCGTATAGAAGATGGTACGTTCGCGCTCTGTGCGGAAAGTTGCTTTGATGCGGGAGAGTTGCTTGTTCCAAGCTTGCAGAGCGGCATCGGCAATACCGTCAAAATCGAATCCATCAGGTTGCTCAACATTCATATTGATGAGTGCATTTGCCTCGCTCGTAGGCGAAAGAGCCACCTTAACCTGCACTTGATCGCCAGGGCCAACCTCGAAAGTTGCTTCTCCATACTTTGCGTTAGGACCTTCGCTCAGCCAGTTGTGAATAGGCTTATCGAACTTCATGCAGAAATACACAATCTGATCGCTTGCCCAACCACTACTACGACGATAGCCCATCAAAGTGTAGTCGTCAATGGGAATAACGCGAGTATCTGTTGCACGATCGCCGATAGTGTTCTCAAGGTCGATGATGATGCGAGCATTGTTGCTGCCTTTGGGGAAGGTGAAACGATAGAGAGCAGTACGCTCAGTAGCCGTCACCTCAGCCAAGATGTGGAAGCGGTCGAGGATAACACGATAGTAGCCAGGACACATGGCTTCCGTTTCATGACGATACTCGCTGGCAATACCTTCGCGAGTAAGTTCTATGTCACCATAAGCAGGCATCAGACCGATGTCACCAAGATCGCCACAACCTGTTCCGCTCAAGTGCATCTGAGCAAAGCCGATAATCTTCTTGCCCGATTCATGATAGCCTGAGCACCAATCCCAGCCAGTCTCAATCTGGTTCGGACCTGCGTTGACCATGCCAAAAGGCACGTTGGCACCTACGAACACATGTCCGTGATCGCCAGTACCAATTCTGGGGTCCACATACTCTACATAGTTTTCGGCCTGCGCCGTAACGGCAAACAAGAGGCCGAGGGGAATGAGTTTACTTTTCATCGTATAGTTTGTTTTAGTTTGCGAATTTGGGTACAAATTTACGCAAAAAAGGTGAGAGTAACAAGTCATACACCATAATTCTTCTTTCAAAAGACAAAATCTCCTCTATCGACAGTAAGGAAGATTATCAACTTAGCGTGTGACGTTTAAACACAACGCCAGTTAACTTTCCAAACTTAACGTGTTACGTTGCCCAACTTAACGTGTTACGATTGCAATCATAACGTGTTATGTTTGCCAACGACACTGCCCATGTTTTCAGAAGGACTGAAACAAGCGAAATAACCAAACACAAAAAAACCGCTCCATCCTTCACGGACGAAGCGGTTTTTCATTATTGCAATTAAGAATTATTCGGCTTGAGCTTCTTCAGGAGCTGCAGTCTCTGCAGCTTCTTCTGCGGGTGCCTCGGCTACAGGTGCTTCAACAGGAGCTTCTGCGGGAGTTTCTGCAGCTGTGGTAGCCTTCTTTGAAGAACGACGTGTACGCTTTGCCTTCTTAGCAGTCTTTGCCATATTCTCATCGAAGTCAACAAGCTCGATGAAGCACATCTGAGCATTGTCGCTGGCACGGAAGCCAGTCTTGATGATACGAGTGTAACCGCCTGGACGATCAGCAACCTTCTCAGAGATTACACTGAACAACTCTGTAATAGCGTGCTTATCCTGCAAGTAGCTGAACACTACACGACGTGAATTGGTAGTATCCTCCTTTGACTTAGTAATCAGAGGCTCTACATACTTCTTCAAGGCCTTTGCCTTGGCGAGAGTCGTAGTGATTCTTTTGTGCATTATCAAAGAGACAGCCATGTTGCTCAACATAGCGCTTCTGTGAGATGCAGTACGACTCAAATGGTTGAATTTCTTATTATGTCTCATGACTTTTTATTCTTTATCTAATTTGTACTTAGAAATATCAGTTCCAAACGACAGATTCAGACTCTCGAGCAAATCATCAAGCTCCGTGAGCGATTTCTTGCCGAAGTTCCTGAACTTCAGGAGGTCGGTCTTGTTGTACTGTACCAAATCGCCAAGGGTATCCACATCGGCAGCCTTGAGGCAATTCAGTGCACGTACAGACAAATCCATATCCACCAGTTTGGTCTTCAGGAGTTGACGCATATGAAGAACTTCCTCGTCGAATTCCTCGTTCACATCAAGTTCGCTATTCTCCAGAGTAATCTTCTCGTCAGAGAACAACATGAAGTGATGGATGAGGATGCGAGCAGCTTCCTTCAGCGCGTCCTTCGGGTGAATGGAACCATCAGTGGTAATCTCAAGCACGAGCTTCTCGTAGTCAGTCTTCTGCTCAACGCGGAAGTTTTCTACTGCGTACTTGACATTCCTGATAGGGGTATAAATCGAATCGATAGGGATAACATTCACATCAGTGCAGAAGATGCGGTTCTCATCAGCGGGAACATAGCCTCTACCCTTGTTGATGTTGATTTCCATACGAAGTGATGCCTTAGCATCCAGATGGCAAATCACCAATTCAGGGTTCAGCACTTCGAAGCCTACCAGATACTTGTTGAAGTCACCAGCCTTGAACTCGGTAACGTTCTCAACTGTAACGGCAACCTTTTCTGTCTCGAAGTCCTCTACAACTTGCTTGAATCTTATCTGCTTCAGGTTCAATATAATGTTGGTGACATCTTCCTTCACTCCAGGCACAGTAGCAAACTCATGCTCAACGCCAGAGATAGAAACAGTATTGATGGCAAAACCATCGAGCGAAGAGAGAAGGATACGGCGCAAAGCATTACCAATGGTAGTACCGAAACCACCTTCCAAGGGGCGGAACTCGAACTTGCCGTACTTGTCATCCGCCTCCAACATTATAACCTTATCGGGTTTTTGAAATGCTAATATCGCCATTATATCATTTATTTAGAGTACAACTCAACAATTAATTGTTCCTTGATGGTCTCGGGAATGTCCGCACGATCGGGCTTGTGGAGATACTTGCCTGCTTTCTGGCTCTCGTCCCACTCGATCCAAGGATACTTAGAGTGGTTGAAACCTGCCAAAGCAGCCTCTACTACCTCAAGGCTCTTGCTACGCTCGCGAACACCTACAATCTGACCAGGCTTAACGCTGTAAGAAGGAATGCCTACAACCTTACCGTCAACCACAATGTGCTTATGGTTCACCAGCTGACGAGCAGCACGACGGGTAGGAGCAATGCCCAGACGATAAACGATATTGTCCAGACGGCTCTCCAAGTTCTGAAGCAAAATCTCACCAGTAATACCACTGGTGCGAGCAGCCTTCTCAAACATATTGCGGAACTGCTTCTCCAGCACACCATAAGTGTACTTAGCCTTCTGCTTCTCAGCAAGCATGATGCCATACTCGGAAGTCTTACGACGGCGATTGTTGCCATGCTGGCCAGGAGGGAAGTTACGCTTAGCCTGTACTTTGGGATTACCCAGGATAGCCTCGCCGAAGCGACGGTCAATCCTACTCTTAGGTCCTGTATATCTTGCCATTTTTCTTTCTAACTTTTATGTTTGACCTAATTTTCATATTAAACTCTTCTTCTCTTCGGAGGACGGCAGCCATTATGAGGCAGTGGAGTTACATCGATAATCTCAACAACCTCAATACCAGCACCATGAACAGTGCGGATTGCAGACTCACGACCATTACCTGGGCCCTTCACGTATGCCTTTACCTTGCGCAAACCCAAGTCGTATGCAGTCTTAGCACAGTCCTGAGCAGCCATCTGAGCAGCATAAGGAGTGTTCTTCTTCGAGCCACGGAAACCCATCTTACCAGCTGAAGACCAAGAAATAACCTGGCCCTCACTGTTGGCCAAAGAGACAATGATATTATTGAACGAGCTATGTACGTGGAGTTGACCCATTGCGTCAACCTTCACTACTCTCTTCTTTGTAGCAACTGTTTTCTTTGCCATATCAATTATTATTTAGTAGCCTTTTTCTTGTTTGCAACAGTCTTCTTCTTACCCTTACGTGTGCGAGCATTATTCTTTGTGCTCTGACCACGAACGGGCAGACCATTACGATGACGAACTCCACGATAGCAGCCAATATCCATCAGACGCTTGATGTTCATCGTAATCTCAGAGCGGAGGTCACCTTCAACCTTATACTCGGCACCGATAATCTCACGGATCTTACCTGCCTCATCGTCAGTCCAGTCTGTAACCTTCTTGTCCTTATCTACGCCAGCCTTCTCCAGGATTTTGGCGGAGCTACTGCGACCTATACCGAATATATAGGTCAAAGCGATTTCACCTCTTTTGTTCTGAGGTAAATCTACACCAACAATTCTAATTGCCATATACTATACTTTTCTTGTTTTGCAATAATGACTAACCCTGGCGCATCTTGTACTTAGGGTTTTTCTTGTTAATAACATACAAACGACCCTTGCGACGTACTATCTTGCACTCGGGGGTGCGTTTCTTTAAAGAAGCTCTTGTTTTCATATTCTTGTTTTTATTTGTATCTAAACACAATACGTCCCTTGGTCAGGTCATACGGACTCATCTCCACTTTAACCTTATCACCAGGAAGTATTTTGATGTAATGCATCCTCATCTTTCCAGAGATATTGCAGATTATCTTCTGACCAATCTCCAACTCAACGCGGAACATCGCATTAGAAAGCGATTCCACAATTACACCATCTTGTTCTATAACAGCCTGTTTTGCCATATTTATCTATTTTGTCTTTTCTATATCTTCGAAGGAAGACAGAATCTCCACCTCTCCATTATGCACAGCTATTGTGTGCTCGAAATGGGCTGAAGGTTTACCGTCGCGTGTCTTGATGGTCCAATTGTCGTCCGTCATATAAATCTTCGGACTGCCCATCGTTATCATAGGCTCTATCGCGATGCAAAGGCCACTCTTTATCATCGGACCATTCCCCTTCTTCCCATAATTAGGAACTTGAGGATCTTCATGCATCTTACGGCCTATGCCATGGCCAACGAACTCGCGAACAACTCCATAGCCATGAGACTCGCAAAGTGTCTGCACTGCATATCCGATATCACCAATACGCTTACCACGTTGGGCATTAGCGATTCCCTCATAAAGAGATTTCTTTGTGACATCGAGCAACTGAGCGACTTCATTTGTTACCTCTCCCACACTAAAAGTGTAGCAAGAATCGCCATTGAAGCCATTCAGAAGCACTCCGCAGTCCACCGACACGATATCTCCGTTCACTAACGGCGTGTCATTGGGAACACCATGCACCACAACATCATTAACTGAGGTGCAAATCGACGCAGGAAACGGTGTACCTCCGCAAGGATTAGGAAACCCTTTGAAAGTAGGCACCGCACCATTGTCGCGTATAAATTCTTCTGCCACTTTATCCAATTCTTTTGTCGTGACACCTGGCTTAACATGTTTCCCCACTTCAGCCAAGGTCTTGGCAACAAGCTGGTTGGCAGCTCGCATTAATTCTATCTCGTCTTCGGTCTTAAGAAATATCATCCGCTGGTGACTATTTCTTAATGTGAAGATATACCAGAGCGGCCATGAATACGGCCGGAACTTAACAGACCATCATAGTGCCTCATGAGCAGATGACTCTCAATCTGCTGGAGAGTATCGAGAACCACACCTACAAGGATGAGCAAAGATGTGCCGCCAAAGAACTGAGCGAACTCAGGCTTTACATTAAGCAATCCTGCGAAGGCAGGCATACATGCAATTACAGCCAGGAACAGAGAACCAGGCAATGTAATGCGATCCATTATCTTGTCAATGAAGTCTGCAGTTTCCTTTCCAGGACGGATGCCAGGGATGAAACCATTATTACGCTTCATATCTTCTGCCATCTGAACAGGATTCAGAGTGATAGCAGTATAGAAATATGTAAATGCAATAATCAACAGAGCAAAGACAATGTTGTATGCCCAACTCGTGTGGTCAGAGAGTGCCATGAGTACTGGCGATGCTGCCTGTCCATTGGAAAGGAGACCAAGCAGAGTGATGGGAATGAACATAATAGCCTGTGCAAAGATGATAGGCATCACGTTAGCAGCAAACACCTTCAAGGGGATATACTGACGAACACCTCCAACTTGCTGTCCTGCAACCATTCTCTTAGCATACTGTACGGGCACCTTGCGAACGCCTTGTACAAGCATAATAGCTGCAAGAATAACCACGAAGAGAAGTAACAGTTCCAAAATGAACATTACCAAACCGCCACCTGACAGATTGTTCAAGCGAGAAACGACCTCCTGACCGAATGCCTGAGGCAGACGAGCAATGATACCTAACATAATGATGAGTGATACACCATTACCGATACCCTTGTCTGTAATGCGCTCGCCAATCCACAGAATGAACATACTACCTGCTGCAAGGATAACCGTGCTAGCAATGAAGAACAATGTCTGGTCTATATTAGGATTAATCGCTCCCTGAGCCTGCATCTTCAAGTTAACCAGATATGACGGAGCCTGAACAAGCAGGATTGCCATGGTCAGCCAACGTGTATATTGATTCATCTTACGACGTCCACTTTCGCCTTCACGTTGCATCTTTTGGAAATAAGGTACAACAAAAGCAAAAAGCTGGATGACAATAGATGCCGAGATGTAAGGCATGATTCCCAATGCAAAGATAGATGCGTTGGAAAATGCACCACCAGAGAACATATTCAGCAGAGACATAAGTCCCGTGTTAGTCTGTTCTCTAAGAGCAGTCAAAGCCTCTGGATTAATACCCGGGAGGACAATGAATGACCCGAATCGGTACATCGCAGCAAATGCTAACGTAATGAGAAGTCTGGTTCGCAGATCCTCAATATGCCAGATGTTCTTTAATGTTTCAATAAACTTCTTCATTAGAATTAAAGTTTAGTTGCGGTACCACCTACGTTCTGGATAGCTTCTTCAGCAGCCTTTGAGAAGGCATTTGCAACGACCTCAACCTTAGCGGTCAGTTTTCCGTTACCAAGAACCTTAACCAGTCCCTTAGCAGAAACCAATCCTGCAACAACCATGTCTTCAATAGTAATCTTCTCCAGATTCGTCTTCTCGGCGAGTTTCTGAATTGAAGAAAGATTAACAACTTGATATTCTACACGGTTAATATTCTTGAAGCCGAACTTAGGTAGACGACGCTGCAAAGGCATCTGACCACCCTCGAAACCGACCTTTCTCTTGTAACCGGAACGTGCCTTAGCTCCCTTATGACCACGAGTAGAAGTTCCACCCAAGCCAGAACCAGGACCACGACCAAGTCTTCTACGACTATGAGTTGATCCGGCAGCAGGTTTCAAATTATTCAATTTCATAATATAATCGAAGTTAATTGTTCATAATACTATCAGCCTACCACCTTCACCAGATGATGAACTGCGTTAATCAAGCCACGATTAGAGGCGTTGTCTTCAATCTCGACAATCTGATTCATCTTTCTCAGACCCAGCGTGTCCAATGTGGCCTTCTGAGTGCGAGGAGCATGAATGCGGCTTCTTACTTGCTGTACTTTGATAGTTGCCATACTTTACCTCCTTATCCTCTAAATACTTTTTCTACACTGATACCACGGTTAGCAGCTACAGCCTTTGCATCACGCATCTCAGAAAGAGCTGCAATAGTTGCCTTAACCAAGTTGTGAGGATTAGAAGACCCCTTTGACTTAGCCAAACAGTCTGTAATACCTACACTATCGAGGACTGCACGCATAGCGCCACCAGCAACAACACCAGTACCATGAGAAGCAGGCATAATGAGCACACTCGCACCACCAAACTTGGCAGCAGCCTCATGAGGAACCGTTCCGTTATAAACAGGAACCTGTACCAAATTCTTCTTGGCTGATTCAACGCCCTTGGCGATAGCAGCGGTGACTTCACCAGCCTTACCAAGGCCCCAGCCGATGATACCATTCTCGTTACCAACAACTACAATAGCGGCGAAGGTGAATGTGCGACCACCCTTGGTAACCTTGGTTACGCGGTTGATAGCAACGAGTCTATCCTTCAACTCCATTTCGCTGTTTATCTTAACTTTATTTGCCATAATTCATTAGAATTTAAGTCCACCGTTACGTGCTGCATCAGCAACTTCTTTCACTCTACCATGATAGAGGTAACCATTACGGTCGAATACAACTGTTGTAATACCAGCTTCAAGAGCCTTCTTGGCAGCCAATTCGCCGACCTTGGCAGCTTGTTCTTTCTTAGGACATGACTCCATGCCAAGAGAAGAAGCACTAACCAAAGTGGTTCCATTCATATCATTAATTATCTGAACATATATCTGCTTGTTGCTTCTGAAGACAGACATACGGGGACGCTCTGCAGTACCAGAAATCTTATTACGAACTCTGTACTTAATCTTGATTCGTCTTTCTAACTTTGTTGTCATAATCTTACAGTTTTAGATGTTACTTAGCACCAGCCGACTTACCGGACTTTCTGCGAATCTGCTCGCCGAGGAACAGAATGCCTTTGCCCTTGTAAGGCTCGGGCTTACGGAAAGAACGAATCTTAGCACATACTTGACCGAGAAGCTGCTTGTCGCAAGACTCCAGAATGATTTGGGGGTTCTGGTTTCTCTCGGACTTAGTCTCAACCTTAATCTCAGAGGGAAGCTGAAGAAGGATGGGATGTGTGTAGCCGAGCGCGAACTCCAGGAGGTTGCCCTGATTGGAGACACGATAGCCGACACCTACCAACTCGAGTTGCTTCTTGTAACCCTCAGAAACACCAACGACCATATTGTTGATGAGAGAACGATAGAGGCCGTGGAAAGCCTGCTTCTGCTTCGTCTCAACTGTGTCGTTTTCTTCAACGATCTCGAAAGTTACCTCGCCATCAGCAATGTTGACCTTGATGGAAGGATCAACAACCTGAGACATTTCACCCTTCGGGCCTTTTACAGTAACCTTGTTGTCTTCACCGACATTAATAGTCACTCCGGCAGGAATGCTTATGGGCAATTTACCTATTCTTGACATAATGTATTCCTCCTTCAATTAATAAACGTAGCAAAGGACCTCGCCGCCAATCTTGAGATCGGCAGCCTCTTTGTTCGTCATTACGCCCTTGGATGTGGAAAGGATAGCGATACCCAATCCGTTGATAACTCTCGGCATATCCTTGTAACCGGTGTACTTACGCATACCGGGTGTGGATATTCTGATTAGCTTCTTGATAGCATTCACCTTGTTAACGGCATCATACTTCAAGGCAATCTTAATTGTTCCTTGAGGACCATCTTCCACGAACTTATAGTTCAGGATATAGCCCTTTTCGAAGAGAATCTTTGTGATTTCCTTCTTTAGATTTGACGCAGGCACTTCCACTACTCTGTGTTTGGCCTGAATTGCATTGCGCAATCTTGTCAAATAATCTGCAATTGGATCTGTCATATAATTTAAAATTTAATTGATCGGGACTCTCCCGACAATATTAAAATAAAACTTACCAGCTAGCTCTCTTTACGCCAGGGATGAGACCGCTTGAAGCCATTTCACGGAACTGAATACGTGAAAGACCGAACAGACGGATGTAACCCTTTGGACGACCGGTGAGCTTGCAACGGTTATGAAGACGGATGGGGTTAGCGTTGCGAGGAATTGCCTGCAGCTTCTGAGCTGCCTCAAATGCCTCAACAGGATCACCACTGTTCACAATCTTCTTCAACGCTGCACGCTTCTCAGCATACTTAGCCACGAGTTTAGCTCTTTTGACCTCGCGGGCCTTCATTGATTCTTTTGCCATATTGTTTAGTCGTTTTTAGCGTTTTTAAAGGGAAGGCCGAACTCCTTGAGCAATGCGTAACCTTCTTCATCAGTCTTCGCAGTAGTAACGAACGTAATGTTCATACCGAGAATGCGATCGATAGTATCGATGTTGATTTCGGGGAAGATAATCTGCTCTTGGATACCAAGGGTATAATTACCACGGCCATCTAACTTGCTTTCTATGCCTTTGAAGTCACGGATACGGGGCAAAGCAACACGCACGAGTTTCTCAAGGAACTCATACATTCTCTCGCGACGCAGTGTTACCATAACACCAATCGGCATCTTCTTACGCAATTTGAAGTTAGCGACGTCTTTCTTTGATACTGTAGCAACGGCCTTTTGACCAGTGATAGCAGAGAGTTCATTGATTGCAACGTCAATAATCTTCTTGTCAGCAGTTGCCATTCCCAAACCCTGATTGATGACAATCTTTTTCAATACGGGAATCTGCATAGCAGAAGAGTAGTTGAACTGCTTCTTCAGTGCAGGAGCAATACGCTCGGCATATTCTTTTTTAAGGCTTGCAGTATTTGCCATTATTTACATCTCCTATTATTTAACAGTTACATTCATAGCCTTACC
>JAFYNL010000022.1 GCA_017548075.1 Bacteroidaceae bacterium
CAGCAACAGAGAGTGGCCATGATTCGTGCTCTGGTGCAGCCTTTCGACTTCCTGCTCGCAGATGAACCCATCTCGCATCTGGACGACGAGAACTCCAAGGCAATGGCAGAAATCATGACTGAGGAAGCCAAGCGCCAGGGCGCAGGCATTATCATAACCAGTATCGGCAAGCACATGGATTTGCCCTACGATAAAACATTTAGCCTATGAAACTGGTTTGGAAACTCCTTCGTAGGCACATCAGTCTGCCACAGCTTGGAGGCTTCTTCTTTGCCAACCTGCTGGGCATGCTCATTGTCCTGCTCAGCCTTCAGTTCTACAAGGACGTCAAGCCCATCTTCAGCGAGGAGGATGGCTTCATTCGTCCCGACTACCTCATCCTGAGCAAACGCATCTCAACCCTCAACACCATAGGTCTGGGCTCTGTCAGCACCTTCTCCGAAAGGGAGATGAACGAGTTGGCCTCGCAGCCCTTTGCAAAGAGAGTGGGGGCCTTTACTGCCAGTCAGTACAAAGTCTCTTGCAGTATGGGCATTGACGGCGTGGCAAAGTTCGGCACAGAGATGTTTTTCGAGAGTGTGCCTGATGCTTTTGTGGATGTTGATCTGGGCAAGTGGCACTTCGATGAAAACGACGATGTGGTGCCCATCATCTTGCCCAAGACTTATCTGGCCATCTATAACTTCGGCTTTGCACAAAGCCAGAATCTTCCCAAGATTTCGGAAGGCGTGGCGGGCATGGTGGAGATGACGATTTCCATGCGAGGTAATGGATTGAACGAATACATAAAAGGACGTGTGATAGGCTTCAGCACGAGGCTCAACACCATTCTTGCGCCAGAGAGTTTCATTAAGTGGAGTAACGAGCGCTATGCTCCTGAAGCCCAGACAGAGCCTTCCCGCATCATTCTGGAAGTTAAGAATCCTGCCGATGCTGCCATAGTGAACTACATAAACGACAGGGGCTATGAACTGGAGGATGACAAGCTGGATGCAGGCAGAGTAACCTTCTTCCTTCGTCTCACCTCAGCCATTGTGATGGGCATAGGCTTGCTCATCAGCTTGTTGAGCTTCTACATCCTGATGCTTTCAATTTATCTGCTTGTCGAGAAGAACAGCGATAAGATGCGAACTCTCCTGCTCATCGGCTACAGTCCGGCAAGGGTGGCTTTGCCTTATCAGTTGCTCACTATCGGCATCAATGCAGCCGTCCTCTTGCTTGCGATAGTTGCCCTCATCTGCCTTCGCTCGCTCTATATGAAACAGCTCTGGAGCGTCTTCCCCAAGATGAGCGATGGAAGCATTCTGCCAGCCATTTTGCTTGGTATTGTGCTCTTCATTATCGTCAGTATCGCAAATTGCATCGTGGTTCGCCGACGCATCAATAGAATATGGAATAACAAGGATTAAATGGAAGAACTCAGGAAACTATATAAGGAAGCAACTGGCCTGGATGTGGCAAATGTGGAGGCTATTCCTGGAGCAGGAAGCAACCGAAAGTACTATCGAATGAAGGGAACTGATGGCAGTACCTTGATTGGAGCCATCGGAACAAGCAGGGACGAGAATCATGCTTTTTGCTATCTGGCTCGACATTTCTCTGCCTCAGGACTTCCTGTGCCTCAAGTAATTGCAGAGAGCGAAGATGGTTTGCGCTACCTCCAGAACGACCTTGGAGACAAGTCTCTCTTCGATGCCTTGAAGGGAGGTAGAGAGGCAGGAGGGCGTTATAATGCTCACGAGCGTGAGTTGCTTCGCAAGACCATTGCTGCTTTGCCTGCTATGCAGATTCGAGGAGCGCTTGGACTTGACTTCAGTCAATGTTATCCGCAGGAAGCTCTGGATGAGACGAATGTCCTTTTCGACCTCAACTATTTCAAGTATTGCTTCCTGAAAGCCACAGGTCTCGACTTCCATGAGTTGAAGCTCGAAGCCTCGTTCCAACTGATGGCTCGCGATATTGTCAGCATACCTGGCGGAGCCTTTATGTATCGCGACTTTCAGGCAAGGAATGTGATGCTCGACAGTCAGGACAATCCTTACTTTATAGACTTCCAGGGAGGCAGGCGTGGTCCTGTCCAATACGATGTTGCCAGCTTCCTTTGGCAGGCTTCGGCGCGCTATCCGAAGAGACTTCGCGAGGAACTCATCAAGGTCTATCTGCAAAACCTGAAGCAATATCAGGAGGTCAGCGAGAAGCAATTCCGCCAAGGCTTGCAGCTTTGTGTCTTGTTCAGGTTGCTTCAAGTACTTGGCGCTTATGGTTTCAGAGGTTATTTCGAACGCAAGAAACATTTCCTCGAGAGCATTCCGCCAGCAATGGAAAGCCTTCGCGACTTGCTTGCTGAAGGCGGATGTCCCTATCCTTATCTGCATGAAGTGCTCTCGGCTCTTGTCTCCATGCCCCAGTTTGCGCCAGAGCCCAAGCAATCGGTCAAGCGAGCAGATGGACTGAAGACTACAGAACTCAACCCTTATACCTCGCATCCACAAGACGGTCCAGCCACTTTCTCTCGCTATGATGCACAAGGTCCGTTGGTGGTTCGCGTGTTCAGTTTCTCTTATGGAAAGGGCATTCCAGAGGATACAAGTGGCAATGGAGGCGGTTATGTCTTCGATTGCAGAAGCACGCACAATCCTGGTCGATATGAGCCTTACAAGCAACTGACTGGACTTGATGAGCCTGTAATCCGTTTCCTTGAAGATGATGGCGAAATCCTGACCTTCTTGGAGAGTGTTTATAAACTGGCAGATGCTCATGTCCATCGTTATTTGCAAAGAGGTTTCACGAGTCTGATGTTCAGTTTTGGCTGTACTGGAGGTCAGCATAGAAGTGTTTATTCTGCTCAGCATCTTGGCGAACATATTCACAAGAAATTCGGCATAGAGGTTCACATCTGCCATCGAGAGCAAAAGATAGAGCAAGTTCTCGCACCTGCTCGAGCTATGATATTTGCCGCAGGACTTGGCACTCGCCTGAAACCCCTCACAGATACTATGCCTAAAGCCCTCGTTCCTGTTGCTGGGAAGCCGCTCTTGGAACACCTTCTCGACAAGTTGAAGGCATCAGGTTTCTACGATGTGGTCATCAATGTCCACCATTTTGCCGATATGATTGAAGATTGGTGTCAGGCACATCCGAAGGGTATGCACATCTATTTCTCTGATGAAAGGGCAGAACTTCTGGAGACTGGTGGCGGAATCAAGCATGCTGCTCCTCTTCTTCGAGATGCTCAAGAAGGGTTCCTCATCCATAATGTCGATATCCTGAGCAATGTCGATTTGCAGGCTTTTGCTGAGGCTGGAAAGGGTAGAGCCGCGACACTTTTGGTGAGCAAACGCGAGACTCAGCGCTATCTTCTGTTTGATGATGATATGAGGCTTGTGGGTTGGACCAATATCAGTACTGGTGAGGTCCGCAGCCCTTATCCGAATCTCGATCCCAAGCTCTATCATAAGTATGCTTTTGCAGGCATTCATTACATGAATCCAAAGCTTTTCAGCTACTTCGAAGGCTGGCCCGATAAGTTCGGAATAATTGATTTCTACCTGAAAGTTTGTGCAGAAGAGCCCATCTATGGCTTTGTTCAGCCTGGTCTCAAACTTATGGATGTAGGCAAACTCGATACGCTGTCCGAAGCAGAGGCATTTGTAGCAGGACAATAAGAATTTGCACGAAAAATCAACTTTTGTGCAAAAAATGTTACCGAAATATTTGGAACATACCAAAATTTGCCGTATCTTTGCACAGAAATAACAAAAATGTGCAAATGGAAATAACACAAGTGCCTTCATATAATCAGATGATATTGAAGAGTATTCAGGACCATTGGTTCCTGGATTCAATGTCGGATTATGGGCAGTTTACCTTACAATATAAAGATGTGGCGCGCATCATAGAGAAACTCCACATCCTTTTCGAACAAGCTGGAATTAAGCCAGGCGATAAGATTGCTCTTTGTGGCCGTAACCTCAGCCGATGGGGAGCTGCATTCTTCAGCATCCTTACTTACGGAGCTGTGGCTGTGCCTGTTCTTCACGAGTTCCATCCTTCGCAGGTTCACGACATCATCAACCACTCGGAATCGAAACTTCTGTTTGTTGGCGATAAGGTTTGGCCTGCGCTCGATGCCAACGAAATGCCTGCCCTTGAGGGCATTATCTCGTTGACCGACTACAGCCTCTTGGTTTCCCGCAATGACAAGTTGACTTATGCTCGCGAAAACCTCAACCTCCTCTTTGGTGAGAAGTTCCCGAGCCGTTTCTTGCCTGAGCTTCTGAGCTATTATCAGGACCAACCTAACGAGTTGGCTGTGCTCAACTACACTTCTGGAACAACCAGCAACTCAAAGGGTGTGATGCTTCCTTATCGGGCTCTTTGGAGCAATTGCGACTTCGCAGACCATGTGCTCGGCGATATCCTCAAGGCGGGAGACAATGTGCTCTCGATGCTTCCAATGGCTCACATGTATGGAATGGCGTTCGAGTTCACCTACGAGTTCATGAAGGGCGTTCACGTTAACTTCCTCACGAAAGTGGCTTCGCCAACCATCTTGATGCGAACACTTGCGGAAGTGAAGCCAATCATCCTGGTTGTCGTACCTCTTATTATAGAAAAGGTGGTTCGAAAAGCTGTGATGCCACGCATTCAAGACCCGAAGGTGAGAATGCTGATGAATGTCCCCATCATTGGAGACCGCATCAGGAAGAGAATTTGCGACGGTTTGACGCAAGCTCTCGGAGGCAACTTCTACGAGGTCATCATCGGCGGAGCAGCCCTCAATCAGGAAGTTGAGCAACTGCTTCACGAAATAGGTTTTGCCTATACTGTTGGGTATGGTGCCACAGAATGTGCTCCTATCATTACTTATAATGACTGGCACGATCAGGTGGTAGGCAGTTGTGGAAAGAGTGTCATACATCAGGAACTTCGTATTGCAAGTCGCGACCCGGAACAAATTCCTGGCGAGATTCTTACGAGAGGCCTGAATGTGATGCTCGGTTATTACAAGAATGAGGAAGCCACGAAGGCTGCTATTGATGAGGACGGCTGGTATCATACCGGCGACCTCGGCGTGCTTGATTCGGAAGGCAACCTCTTTATCAAGGGCCGCTCGAAGAATATGTTACTCGGTCCGAACGGACAAAACATCTATCCCGAAGAGATAGAAGACAAGCTGAGTGGTATGATGCTTGTTAGCGAATGTCTCGTTGTTCAAAGGGATGAGAAACTTGTAGGTCTTGTTTATCCCGACCAAGAACAAGTGAAGAAACTCCGTCTTTCGCCTGATGAAATTGAGTCCATCATGGAGCAGAACCGTAAGGAAATCAATCCGAATCTGCCCAGCTATGCTCAGTTAATCAGCATTAAAGTGATGGAGAACGAGTTTGAAAAGACACCTAAGAAGAGCATTAAACGATTCCTCTACACTTAGGATATCGAGCGGAAAACAAGAAGCCTCTTCCTTTCGGGAGGGGCTTCTCTATTATGATTAGGTTAGTAGATTCTTTCTCCAAAGATGAGGCTTCCTATTCGAACCATTGTGCTTCCGTGCTTGACCGCAATAGGGTAGTCGTCACTCATTCCCCAAGAACAAGTCTTCCAGTTCTGAAGGTCGAAGTTTGAATCCCGAATTGTATCGAAAAGCTCTTTTGCTTGCTCGAACTCTGACGCAATCTGTACTTCGTCATCAGTATTCGTCGCCATACACATTAGGCCAGAAATGCTGACATTCTCGTATTGTTTCCATACTTCGCTCTTCATGAATTCAAGCAACTCGTTTGGAGCAAAGCCGAACTTCGTTTCTTCTTTAGCAACATGAACTTGAAGCAGAACAGGAATAACACGCTCGCATCGCTTTGCTTGCTTGTCAATCTCCTTGAGTAAATGTTCCGAATCGACTGCATGAATGAGGCTAACAAAGGGAGCGATGTACTTCACCTTATTTGTTTGCAAGTGTCCGATGAAATGCCACTCAATGTCTTTTGGCATGACTTCATACTTTGCAACCATTTCTTGAACATGACTCTCGCCAAAGATTCTCTGCCCGGCATCGTAGGCTTCCTGTATCATCGAGGCTGGATGAAACTTGCTCACAGCCACAAGGCGAACGCCTTCAGGCAAAGTTTGCTTAATTCCTTTTATTCTTTCTGTAATCATTTCTGTTCTCGTTTTTGTACCAGAAGAAGTACATGTTTTGCTCTCGTTTCTCTTTAGGCGACTTTGCGCTGAAAACTGGTTCGAGCGTATAAGGATGATAACCCGTTGCCCAGCAGGTCGTAGCCATTGTGAGAGGCGTCGGCGTGAAGTCCTGAACTTGTTCCAACTTAAAGTCCATTTGTTTTGTGATTGCAGCTAGCTCAGCCATATCTCGAGCAGTACAACCTGGATGGCTGCTGATAAAGTAGGGGATGAGTTGTTGCCTCAAACCTGCTTTCCTACAAGTCGTATCGAAGATACTCTTGAACTGCCTGAAAAGACTGAACGAAGGCTTTCGCATTAAGTTCAATACTTTATCGCTTGTATGCTCGGGTGCAACCTTCAGACGACCACTTACATGCTTCGTAATGAGTTCCTGAGTATAGTCTCTTGCCGCTCGATTCAGGGCTTCATCCTTCCAGTCATGCAAAAGCATATCATAGCGAACGCCACTTCCAATAAAGCTCTTCTTGATGCCAGGCAAAGCATCTACAGACCGATAGATGTCGAGCAAAGGTCGATGGTCGCCATTCATATTGGGACAAATGGCAGGATGAATGCACGAAGGCCGCTTGCATTTTTCGCAAACCTCCTGATTCTTGCCTCTCATCTGATACATGTTAGCACTCGGTCCACCCAAGTCACTCAGATAACCTTTGAAGTCAGGCATCTTGGTAATGGCTTTCACTTCACGAAGAATGCTTTCCTTCGAGCGGCTAACAATAAACTTGCCTTGATGAGCACTTATAGTACAAAAGGCACAACCGCCGAAACAACCTCGATGAAGCGTCACGCTGAACTTAATCATTTCATAGGCAGGAATGCGTTTGCCCTTATATTTAGGATGAGGCAATCGGGTGTAGGGAAGGTCGAAACTCTTGTCTAACTCATCGGAAGAAAGAGGAGGGTAGGGCGGATTCACCACAACCCATTTGTTCCCAGTCTGTTGCAAAAGCCTTTGAGCATGCATTTTGTTACTCTCTTCCTCAATGTGTCGGAAGTTCTCGGCATGAAGTTTTGGCTGCTTCAAACAATCTTCATAGCTGTGCAAGACAATGTCGTCAGCCTTAATTCCACCAGGAATCTCCTCCTTTTTGCAAAGGGAAACAGTTTGAGGAAGTTCTTTTGTTACATCCCGAAGCAAGCCTCTGGTAATACATGGCTCTCCGTTCTCGTCGTAATGGAGCAAAGGATGAGCATCGTTGATGGCTTCGACAAGAAGACGAACAAGTTCCAGATTTACTTTCTCGCCCATTCCGTAAGTGATGAGGTCGGCATCGCAGTCGCATAGAATACTTGGGCGGAAACGCTCTTGCCAATAGTCGTAATGCATCACTCTTCGCAAACTTGCCTCTATGCCTCCAAGCACAATCGGCACATCTGGAAAGAGCTTCCGAAGGATGTCCGTATAGACGATTGTGGGGTATTCTGGTCTTAGGTCGTGCCGTCCATCAGGGCTGTAAGCATCTTCACTTCTGAGGCGACGGGCTGCAGTATATTTGTTGACCATCGAATCCATTGCTCCAGGTGAAATGCCAAAGAAGAGACGAGGCCTTCCCAGCTTCTTAAAGTCGCGAAAGTCCCCGTGCCAATCAGGTTGAGGAACAATGGCGACTCGCAATCCCTCTGCCTCCAGCAATCTACCAATCACGGAAGCTCCGAAAGCAGGATGATCCACATAGGCATCTGCACTAAAGAGAATCACATCAGCCTGTTCCCAGCCCCGCAACTCCATCTCTTTCTTGGTGGTCGGCAGCCAGTCGGTCAATTGAAGAGATGAAGTGGTGTTCAAACCTCTGTATCTGTTTTAAGTGTAGCTTTCAACGCATCGAGTTTTTCCTTCTCCCATTCAATGTAGAGCATAATGAGTTGATGCAAGCCGAAAGCTTTCATGTCGCTATGGAAAAGAATGCGTTCGCAGAAGTCGAGCAACTGAGGGTCGGGCTCTCCTGAAGCAAGCAAGGAACGGACATTCAGTCGCAACTTCTCGAGAACACTTTCTTCTACAATACCATTGCTATCAAGCAAATCGGAGAAGAGAGCATAGCGTTCGATTGTATTAAGATGGGTTTCTTCGACAGACAACTGCCGAGAACCTTTCATATTACATAGTATGGTGTACATAGTAGTGTTTATTTGCCTAACAGGAAGTCAACGGAAATGTTTATGATGCTGCGTCGAGTTTCTTTATCTGTGATACATTCAAGCGGGAAACCAAATGCGATAACTCGATAGCCAGGACCTGGATAAGCGATGGCTGCAGAGTAGTTCCCTGTTGTGTATGTCATCGTGCTGAATGCGCCTCCTACGCCTTCAAGAACATCTGTAGTGCTCAACCAATAGTTCTGCTCGTTAGGTCTGCTATAGATGGTTGCCGTATTGTCCAGTCCTTGAACAGTACAGATGCTATCTGTTGGAGAGGCTCCAATGAAGCGATATTTTAGTTTGTCTGCCACGAAAGCATCTTGCTCGGCATTATGAGCATCACTTCCGATGAAGGCTCCACTTACCAAGATGGACGAACCTTGGAGCGTAAGTTGTGAGATAGCCGTGAGCATTTCAGGAGTAAAGGCTTTTCTGCGAGTCAGAGAATAACCGTCATCCTTTTGAGCACCAAGGATAAAGTCGGCAATACGATATCCGCGAAGGTCGAGATTGGGAAGTTGAACAGGAGTGGAACTGCTGATATTGCAATCGTAGTGCTTTGCGAGGATGTCTGAAGCATGACGAACACTATAGTCATGAGTATTGCCAGCAAGGAACATTCCTTCCCATTCATCGCTGCTCACACCCATGCCTTCGCCTACCTCTTTGCCGTATTGACTCTTATCGAAACTCAACTGACGACCACAATAGCCTGGAGATTTTACATCAATCACGCCTGGATCTGAATCGAAATCAAAGCCTCCGGTTGTCTCATTATCAAATGGAAGTGGACTTGCCAACCTTTGAAAAGCATCTACAATAAGAATGGAGGGAGCATCCGGAGTTTCTGCAATAACGGCACAAACCTCGTCGCTTGGCAAACTTGCTCCACCTTCGTTGACGGCTTCAACACGGAAACTATAGAGCACACCAGGAATGGCCTCAGTCTTGAACGTGCAATCGTGCCCGCTTACATAGTGTCCGTTGTCAAAATCCTTACCTGCTTTCTTCATATAAACCACATAACCATCGGGCTTAGCCGTTGGTTCGGAAGGGTCTTGAGTAGGTGTCCAACGCACAGTAATCTCGTTTGTTTCCTTGTTAGGCTCAGCACTTAGACCTGCAACGGGCAAAGGCTGGACAACAACATCCTTGCCTCCGTGAATGGTGGAAACAAAGCGAAGCATACCTTTATATATTGAGCGAGCCATGAGGAACTTGAAGTAGGGGTCGTGACCAAAGCGCATATCTGCCCAGTTCTGATGGCTAAGCATCTCGAAGATGATGGCAGGCACTTGTGGGTCGCGAGTCTCTCCATAGTTTCTGTCGTATAGGTCTCGACGATTCCAATAGCCAAGTTCCCTTGACAAATCGTTTGTGACTTGCGTCATCACCATATCTGCGAGGTCACGACTGACGAGTCTCGAAAGTCCTGCTGCAGTCTTCCCATCATAGAAATCTGTAGAATAGATGCCGAGCGAACCGACTAAGGTGTTATCGGTACGATAGCCTGCATCACTATGAACTGAAACAAAAAGTTCGAGAGGCACGCAAAGTCCGCTGTCGCCCCTAAGGTAGTTGGTTCCTTTAGTTACATGATTTAGAGTAAAAGGTCGTGTGTTGACGTCGTCTCTCCCGTCATCATTGCCTCGAGGGGAATAGACGCTATCAGGCATTCCATACCATTGAGCGGAGTAACGAGCAGCTTCAAGGCATCTGGGCAAGTCGCTTCCAATAGGCAAAGCCATAGTAGAGTCGCCACGAACAATGTTGCCCATACCGCCACCAAGTCTTACGGCATCGGCTGTCACAACTCCTTTGTAGTTGCTCAGGTTGGTGAGAATGACGCAGTTGTCTTCGCTCTTGCCCTTCGTAAAGTGGAATGTTCCGAGATAAACCCAGGTACCTCCACCCATTTGCTGATTTACGCGGAACTGAGTGGCTATGCCTCCGTGCTTGACTGTATAGTTAGCATCCGAAACGCTACTGGGTACGGTTTGATAGGAAACATAAACCGCGTAGTCATCTTCGACGGTTATTTCAGGGAACCACACGACTTCGCTTGTCATTCTCTTGTTCTGAATGGCTTCTATCATGCGGTAAGTTCCTTTCTTGAAGGGGTTCTCGCCATTCTCGTAGCCTTCTTCATTATGTCCGAAACCCACGCCTCCATATTGCCAATGGTAGTTGCTTACTCGTTCCTCGTAGCGGCTTCCGTCCCAGATGAAGTCGTTATCGACAATGATTTCATGCTTTTGCCAGTCGCGTTCTCTTGGCGTGAAGACTACGGCTCCTGCATTCTGGAGCATCGGAATCAAGTAAGGAACGACAAAGGTTTGCGTGAACATATCTTCCGTAGTACAGAAAAGTCGTGGACGTTGCCAAACCCATTCCTGTTTGTCGAAGTTATAGTATTTGCCGTGACTTTGTCCAACTGCGAGGTGACGGCCTTGAAGACCTTTCTTTATATTATAAGGTCTGCTGAGAGGGGTTACCCAAGGATTGCCTTTATAAAGTTCGCGTTTGTAGACTCGAGCCGTGTCGCCTCTGTCCATCATACTTGTAGGGATGAGCAATTCTATGGGAGTGTCTTTCGCGAAGATGCTTATGTCGTAGGTATTGTAGGGCATCGGTAAGAGCCGCTTAACGTCTGTATATAGGTCACCAACAACAAGAGGAGTCAGCGGTTGTGCTATGAAGTTGTCGCTCAGCACGATGGTGAGGTGCTTGTCTCGAGTATTGGGAATGATGTCCTCTACCGTTATCTTCTTTAGATTCGGGAAGTTAGGGTTCGTGAAATTGGTGAAATATTCGTTCAGATTAGCGAAGTTTTTGTCCTGAGCCGAGATGTTCAGCGAGGAAAGGGCAATTGCGAGTGAGAGGATAATGTGTTTCTTGTTCATACTTTGAACTTTTCTGGGTGTAGTCCTTGATAGTTTTGATAGTATTCTTTAATCTCCTGCATTTGGGTTTCGATGTCGCCATTTGGAATGATTGTCTTGGTACAGACGATTCTTCTTTTGGCAAAGTCGAGTCCGTAGAGCAGGATGGGGATTTCTGCTTTGAGGGCAATATAGTAGAAGCCCTTCTTCCATTCGGGTTGGGCCTGACGGGTTCCTTCTGGAGTGATGCAGAGTCGGAACTTCTTTGCCTGCTTTGCTTGCTCGGCAATAATGTCCGTAGAATGCATCTGTTTGCTTCGATAGACGGGGATGCCGCCAAGCCTTCGCATCAGGATTCCCACGGGAAAGAAGAACCACTCCTTTTTCATCAGGAAGTCGCAATGGAAATCTCGAGCACGACTATAGAGGTTGCCGACGATGAAGTCCCAGTTGCTCGTGTGTGGAGCAAGGGCAATGATGCATTTTTCGGGCATTGGCTCCGTAACTTCTTCCGTGAAGTGGAACCATCCGAAGAGAACCTTTTCGCAGAGTTTCTTTAGCATTACAGGTTCTGAATCTGGTCAATAATCTCGTCTGTACGCTTCTGCATGTCTTCTTTCATTTTCTTGAAGAAGAGGTCTGTGCTTCCTGGCTCGACATGCGAAAGACGGGTAATCCAGTCGTTCTGCATCTTCATGATGCTGAGCATAACGTTTTCTACGTCCTGCTTGTTGTCCTTCCCCGAGTAGTCTGCCGCAGCCATACACTCTGCCAGCAGTTCGCCGCACAGATAGTTGATGTGTTTTTTCAGGTCTTTGCGTTTCATCTTATTATAAATATATAATGTGCATTCAGACTTCAAAGTTACATTTTTTTTCTGAGTTTACAAACAAAAGCGGCAAAACTTTCAGCTTTTTTTGCATTTTTCGAAACGGCCTTTCTCCAAACCATGTGTGGAGCATTTTCAAACGACTGCAGTTACGTTGGCAAACTTAACGTGTTACGTTTGCGATTTTAACGTGTTACGTTGACCAACTTAACGTGTTATGTTTGCAAACTACACTTGACGAGTTGACAAACTATCCGCGATTTAATGAAATAGATTTGGTTTTTCGCTCATTTTTTTGTACCTTTGCACGCGAAAACTTTAAACATTAAAACTCATAAATTCAAGAATCATGAAGAAAAGTGCACTACAGGTGGCTCGCGCTGCCTATCAGCCAAAACTCCCCAAAGCCCTGCAAGGTCCTGTTGTAGCCGTTGAAGGCGCTGCAACTCAGAGCGTTGGCAATCAGGACGAAATCAAGGCTATGTTCCCAAACACCTACGGAATGCCCGTCATCACCTTCGAGGCTGGCGAGCAGAAGGCTCTCGAGCCTTTCAACGTCGGCATTATCCTCTCAGGCGGTCAAGCCCCTGGTGGTCATAATGTTATTAGTGGTCTTTACGATGGCGTGAAGTCCCTCAACAAGAACTGCAAGCTGTATGGCTTCCTGATGGGACCTGGCGGTTTGGTTGACCACAAGTATGTGGAGTTCACGGACGACTTTATCGATGAGTACCGCAATACCGGTGGCTTCGACATCATCGGCTCTGGTCGTACCAAACTCGAGAAGGTGGAACAGTTCGAGAGCGGCATCGAGATTCTTCGCAAGCTTGGCATCAAGGCTCTGGTCATCATTGGTGGCGACGACAGCAACACTAACGCTTGTGTCCTCGCAGAGTACTACGCAGCCAAGAACTACGGCGTTCAGGTGATTGGTTGTCCCAAGACAATCGATGGCGACCTGAAGAACGAGCAGATTGAGACCAGTTTTGGTTTCGATACGGCTTGTAAGACCTATTCCGAGTTGATTGGCAACATTCAGCGCGACTGCAATAGTGCTCGCAAGTACTGGCACTTCATCAAGCTGATGGGCCGCAGCGCAAGTCACATTGCTCTCGAGTGTGCTCTTGAGACGCAACCTAATGCTTGCCTCATCAGCGAAGAGGTCGAGCAGAAGGCTATGAGCCTTGATGACGTCGTTACTTACCTCGCAAAGATTGTTGCAGACAGAGCCGCTGAAGGAAACAACTTCGGTACTGTCCTTATTCCTGAAGGTCTGATTGAGTTCATTCCTGCCATCAAGAAGCTGATTGCCGAGCTGAATGAAGTTCTGACTGACCCTGCAACTGGCGAAAGCCGCGAGTTCGAGAGCAAGGATGCTCAGGTTGCTTTCGTGAAGAGCCACATCGCTCCTGAAAACCTCGCAGTTCTCGAGAGTCTGCCAAAGGATGTAGAGCGTCAGCTTTGCCTCGACAGAGACCCTCACGGAAACGTTCAGGTCAGCCTTATCGAAACGGAGAAACTCCTCTCTGCAATGGTTGCAATGAAGCTCGAAGCTTGGAAGAAGGAAGGCAAATACAACGGGAAGTTCTCTCCTCAGCACCACTTCTTCGGTTACGAAGGTCGTTGCGCCGCTCCAAGCAACTATGATGCCGACTATTGCTACAGTCTTGGCTACAACGCAAGTCGCTTGATTGCAAACGGAAAGACCGGCTATATGAGTGTCATCAAGAACACTACGGCTCCTGCAGCAGAGTGGATTGCAGGTGGTGTGCCCATCACGATGATGATGAATATGGAGCGCAGAAACGGTGCCATGAAACCCGTTATTCGCAAGGCTCTCGTGGAACTCGACGGCGCGCCCTTCAAGTACTTCGCAAGCAAGCGTGAAGAGTGGGCAAAGAACACCTGTTACGTTTACCCAGGCCCCATTCAGTATTGGGGTCCAAGCGAGGTTTGCGACCAATGCACAAAGACCCTCGCTCTTGAACAGAGCAAGTAAAATTGTATGAAGAACTCTCAGTCTCCTTCAAAGGGAGCAAGACGAAAGACTTCGAAGAAACGAAGGAAAAAGGCTTCCTCTAAGGGAGGCTGGGGGCTCTTGCATTTCTTTCGCCGCTTTCCTGCCTGGCTTCTTTGGCTGGGAGGCATCCTTATAACTGCGGCTTATGTTGGCTTTTTCTACTACTTTTTTGTTGGACCTTTCAGTTTTCGTTGGCGTGCTCTTTATGGCGAACCGACTTATCCTGAAGGCTACGAAGTTCGAGGCATCGACATTAGCCACTATCAAGAACGCATCAACTGGGAGAAACTCCGTAATGCTTCCATAGGAGATGCTCCTGTTAGCTTCGTTTTCATCAAGGCCACAGAAGGTGAAAAGTTGTTCGACGACAACTTTAACAAGAACTTTGCCAATGCTAAGCGAAACGACTTAATCAGAGGCGCTTATCATTTCTTTGTACCAGGAGTTAATCCTAAAAAGCAAGCGGACTTCTATTTGAATATTGCTCAGCTTGAACCAGGCGACCTTCCTCCAGTCTTGGACATTGAAAAGAAGGGCGATTTAACTCCCCAGCAATTGCGTCGAGATGTAAAGATTTGGCTCGATCTGATTGAGAAAGAGTATGGCGTAAAACCAATTCTTTATACGGGTTACAAGTTCAAAGTGGACTATCTTAACACCCCTGAATTTGATGCTTATCCTTATTGGATTGCGCATTATTATGTTGAGAAGCTCGCTTATAAAGGAAAGTGGACTTTCTGGCAGCATACCGATTGCGGCAAAGTCTCGGGTATAAAGGGCTTCGTTGATTGCAACATCTTCAACGGAACATTCGAAGACCTTCAACAACTTACCCTTCCAGAACCCGAAATGGAGTAGATAATCTTAAATTAAAATACACATGAAACTAACAACTATCAAATCCTATTTCTCATTTCTGCTTGTTCTCTTTGCTATAACGGCAGCTGCGCAAAGCGGAACAAATTATGCCTCGATACTGGCAAATGCCGATTGGAATTGGCAGACCCGTGATGGAGTGACTTACGGAAAGGCAACTTTCGATGACTTGTATGGCAATGCTCAAATGGTTTCGATTGCCAAATACTCGTCTTCGGCGTTTAGTACCATGATTTACGATAAGGAGCATTCCACGATGGGAACTAACGGACTTGCAGCTGAAGCGGGTGCAACCGTTGCCATCAACGGCAGCTACTTTAACATGAGTAACCTGACCTCGTGCACGGCGCTGTGGCTTTATGGCGCTGAAGTTGCTACTACTGTTTCGGATGAATTTGCTCGTTGTAATGGCGTCATAGGTTTCAAGGACGGAGACTTTACGATAGAGAATTATGGATCTTCCACTACAGCTGCTAAACTTGCTGCTTGGGGTGAGTATTACGATGGCTTTATTGCTTGTGGACCAATCCTTCGAAAGAATGGCAGGAGTGTAGATGCAAATGTTGGTGGAGAAGGTTTCTATGGACCACACCCGCGAACGATGCTCGGCAAATGTGCTGACGGCACTGTTTATATGGTTGTGATGGAAGGCCGAATGGAAGGCGCTTCTGGTTTCTCGACTGCAAATATGGTTTCCCTTGCGGAAGACCTCAACATGACAGATGCTATCAATCTCGATGGTGGCGGCTCGTCAACACTTTGGGTAAATGGCGCTGGAGTAATTAATAGACCAAGTGGCGGCTCAGTTCGTACAGTTCCGAACATTATTGTTGCGACTCCCAGACACGAGCACAACTACGTCAATGGCTTCTGCACTTGTTCTTTTATGCCTTATGAACCTGCTCAGAAGGATAGCGACGGCTATTATGAGATTGACAATGGCGGCAAGCTCTTCTGGTTGGCCTATATGGTAAACAATAGCAACATTACTGCTAATGCGCGTCTTACGGCTGATATCGACCTCGAGAATCGCTTGTGGAAGCCGATGGGCAACGGCAAAAACATGCATACAGGCGAGTTCGACGGACAGGGACATAGCATCAGTAACCTTAAAATTTCGACTGATGCTTCGACCAACTTCTCTGCATTTATCGGCGTTCATAGCGGCACACAAGATGTCCACAACTTCAGCATTTCAGGCTCAGTAACAGCTTCCGGCACTACATACGACCATTTTGCAGCTGGTGTAGTGGCTCAATCTACAGGAAACCATCAGATACGCGACATTTGGTGCTCTGTCAATATTACCAATCCGAATACGGCCCAAGTATCGCAGCGCATGGCTGGCATCGTGACCAGAGCTGAAGGTTGTACCATTAATCGATGCGCATACGTCGGCACTATAAATGGTCAGGCCACAAATTTGCAAGTGGCAGGTATAGTTGGATGGACCGATGCCAACAACACAACGGTTAGCAACTGCCTCTTTGCTGGTTCTCTTAGTTCCACAGGCACTAGCAGCAATAGTGCATATCAAGGCGGTATTGTAGGTTATAGCAGTAGTGCTAGAACGGGAGTGACTTTTGTCAATAACCTGAGCATCGGCACCGTTACAGCCCCAAGTGGCGCAACGCGCTGCGGAGCGTTGGTTGGCAACAATACATCCGACGTTTCTGCTTATGTTAATAACTACATTCTCGCGGGGCAGCCTGCTGCAGGTTCTGGAACGACCAAGATTCCGAGCGTTACCGAGGTAACCACGGCACAACTTACCGACGGCACATTGCCCGAGTTGCTGAGCATCTATAACTGGAAACAAGGCGAGAGCTATCCCATTCCGTACGACGACAGCCAGATTACCGAAGACGATTTGACGGTGGACGGCATTAAATACATGATTACAGGTCACAACACCGCGGCTGTAACCTATCCGAATGCAGCGCAACCATCTTCAAGCGATCCATGTCCATATAGTGGCGAGGTAACAATTCCCGCTACAATAACGATAAAAGGCCAGACCTTCAACGTGACTGAAATTGGCGATTATGCTTTCTTTTATGCAGCCGTTACGGCGCTCAATCTTCCAGAAGGCATTACCCATCTCGGCTACAAGGCTATTTATCAGACGCAACTCACCGAGATAGTGGTGCCGAATTCCGTAACTTTGATGGATTACGAGGCGCTTGCCTACAATAAGGTGCTGGAAAAGATATCTTTTGGCGAGAATATTGCGGCCAATACTTGGGGCGACAAGCTCTGCATCTATGGTGGCAAGAAGTATGAAGTGTATATGAATTGCGACGCCGTGCCTACGCTGCGCACCTATACCTTCGATTTTACGGGGGCTAACGTGCACGTGCGGCCTTCCATGTATACGGCCTTCAAGGAAGATGCTGCGTGGAGCAACTATGACATCATCGGCGACCTTTGGGTAGAGTTCACTTATGAAGACTTGCAAGGCGTTATTAACGACTATCTTCCGAAAGTGCCGACAGGCGATGCCGTAGGAACCGATCCAGGCTGTTATTCTATCGGTACCACCAAGGCTCTGAGTGATGCAGTTGCCAATGCCCAAGCGTTGGACGAAGATGCCACTTTGGAGCAACTCAACAAAGCCATCAACGGCATATTGGTCGCCTACGATTCGCTCTACTATTATCCGCTTCATGAGGGCTATTATTACATTGAGAATGTGGCGTTTCCTGGCAGTATCCTTCAGGGCGATGCTGAAACAGCTAACAAGGAGGGACTCAAAGTTGTAAATCTGGAAGAAATAGAGACTCCACCTTATTTCAAGCTGGTTCGAAAGAATGGAGGTTGGGTGATACAGTGTGCCGATAACGGAATGTATATAGGAACTGCTATAGGTGGCAATGTTAATGGCAAACTTATTTCGTTGACACAAGACGAACTTTATGAGCAAGTTATAACGTGGGTCGGCGGTGGACGGTTTAAGATACAAGGTGAATCGACCTATCCATACAGCTGTGTAAATGGAAGGGTAAAGGTATACAACTATCCCGTTGGCGGTAGTTTTGAACCTCGCCAGATGTGGCATCTGCATCCTGCACCCGCAGGCATGTTCAGCATGGATTATAATCTGGAGAATGGTAGAGTGCGTGGCTTCGTTCACGACTTCGAGTATACCCAAAGCGATGCCAGCAAAGTGAGTACTTACAACCAAAGTCCGCCAACACGTCGCGACTGGCCTGTACCTGTGGAAGTCTTCTGGACACAGGATACCACAGCTGAAGCGCAATGGATAACATGGAGTGAAAGGCGCGACTTCTCCGATGCTGTGACTCGGAATGTATCAACTGATGCAGCCTCCTATGAAATATACAATCTCATTCCTGGGCACAAATATTACTGCAAGGTAACAGCAACTACCACCATGCCGGATAGTGGGGAAGAAGTGCAAAAGGAACTTGCCAACTTCTCGTTCATTACTACAGGACAGATGCGTCATCTTAAAGCAGAAGGTACTGCCAACGTGCGCGACTTAGGAGGATGGCTTACCAAAAGCGGACTTCGAGTCAAGTACGGTAAGGTATTTAGAGGTGCTGAATGGAACGGAGGTCACAACCTCGAGCCGGAAGGTATTGAGGCACTGCGTCTTGCGGGCATTAAAGCAGAGCTTGATCTACGTACCGATAGTGAGGCAAAGGACATCACAAGGTCGGTTTTAGGCAGTGGTGTCACATATAAGCGCACACCTCTTGGACAGACTCAAAGTCATATGGAAGGTCTCACTAATTCCAAAGCAATCTACAAGACAGCCCTGCAGTATGTTTTGACCTGTGTAAGAAACGACAAACCCGTCTATTTCCATTGTGCTATAGGTCGTGACCGTACAGGAACCCTTGCCTTCTTGCTCGAGGGAGTGCTCGGCATGAGCAAGAGCGACATCTATAAGGACTACGAGTTGACCAACTTCTCCTACTTCAATACGCCATGCAACAAAAAGCAACTCGATGATATGTTCGCTGCGGTGGAGGAAATGGAAGGGGAGACTTTAGAGGATAAGTTCCGCAAGTATCTGGTTTCTTATATAGGCATCCCTAATACATCCATTAATACGTTCCGCGAGAAGATGCTAGAAGATGCTGACGACCCAAATGGAATCTTTGAAATACAAGATTCAGGATTTAATACTCAAAATGGAAGTTCAGCCATCTACAATCTTTGGGGTCAGCGTTTAAGTAACATGCAGAAGGGCATTAATATTGTTCAGGGCAAGAAAATTTTAGTCGAGTAAAAGACCAACTTTCTAGAAGGCAATCATTTGTCCTCAGTAAAAAAGAAGAAAAGGTCTGTCGCATTTGAAGTGACAGACCTTTTTGCTGTTTTGATAGCATATTTATTCTTTGAAGCGCTAATTTTTGCATATTATATATAATAATGTGGCATTTTGTTGGCTAAAAGAAAGGAATGTGTTAACTTTGCGCCCCAAAAGGAATACGGATTAAATCAAGATATAATGGAGAAATTATTTATTTTCGACACAACTCTTCGCGATGGTGAACAGGTGCCTGGATGTCAACTCAATACTGTTGAGAAGATTCAGGTTGCCAAGCAACTCGAGGCTCTTGGCGTTGACGTCATCGAGGCAGGCTTTCCCATCAGCAGTCCTGGCGACTTCAATAGTGTAATTGAGATAAGTAAGGCTGTGACTTGGCCAACCATTTGTGCTCTGACGCGTGCTGTTGAGAAGGATATTGATTGCGCTGCCGAGGCTCTGAAGTATGCCAAGCACAAGCGCATCCATACAGGTATTGGTACAAGTGAGAGCCATATTCGCTACAAGTTCAACTCTACTCCTGAGGAGATTATCGAGCGGGCTGTCGCTGCAGTGAAGTATGCGAAGAAGTATGTCGAGGATGTCGAGTTCTATGCTGAAGATGCCGGCAGAACGGATAACGAATACCTTGCTCGCGTCATAGAAGCCGTTACGAAGGCTGGTGCAACTGTCTGCAACATTCCCGATACGACAGGCTTCCGCACGCCTTACGAGTATGGCGAGAAGATAAAGTATCTTTACGAGCACGTGGATGCCTTTGCTGCTGGTAAGAGCATCCTTTCGACGCATTGCCATAACGACCTCGGAATGGCGACAGCAAACACGGTGGCAGGTGTGCTGAATGGCGCTCGTCAAGTGGAGGTGACCATCAACGGCATTGGTGAAAGAGCGGGCAATACCTCTCTTGAAGAGATTGCGATGATATTCAAGACTCATCCCGACCTCGGCATCGAGACGAACATTAACACGACGAAGATTTATCCGTCGAGCCGCATGGTAAGTTCTTTGATGAATATGCCTGTGCAGCCCAACAAAGCTATTGTCGGCAAGAATGCTTTCGCTCATAGCAGCGGCATTCATCAGGATGGCGTGCTCAAGAATGCTTCGACTTACGAGATTATGAATCCCAAGGATGTGGGCATTGATGATAACGCTATCGTTCTGACTGCAAGAAGCGGCAGAGCTGCCTTGAAGCATCGCTTGAGCGTGAATGGTGTAGATATTGACGGAGAACGTCTGGATAAGGTTTATCAGGACTTCCTCGCCCTTGCTGACAAGAAGAAGGAGGTTACGGATGACGATATTCTCGTATTGGCTGGAGCAGATCGTACCGCTTCGCATAATGTCAAGCTTGACTATCTGCAAGTCACGACTGGTAAAGGCGTTCGCAGCGTCGCAAGCATCGGCCTTATCATTGGAGGCGAGAAGTTCGAGAGTGCAGCTTCAGGTAATGGTCCTGTCGATGCAGCCATCAATGCCTTGAAGAACATTATCAAGCGCAAGATGTTGCTTCGCGAGTTCACCATTCAAGCCATTTCGAAGGGTTCCGACGATATGGGTAAGGTGCACATGCAAGTGGAATATGACGGCCGCGTTTACTACGGATTTGGCGCAAACACAGACATCGTCACAGCTTCGGTTGAGGCTTATATCGATTGTATAAATAAGTTCAAATAAATGAAGACTCTCTTTGACAAGATTTGGGACGCTCATGTTGTGCAAAACGTTGAGGATGGCCCGACACAACTCTATATCGACCGCCTTTATGCGCATGAGGTGACAAGTCCGCAGGCTTTCGACACGCTTCGCGACAAAGGCATCAAGGCTTTCCGCCCTGAGCAAATCTTTGCTATGCCCGATCACAACACGCCAAGCGATCAACAGGAACGCATCGACGATCCGATTGGACGCAAGCAGGTTGAGACGCTCGCAAAGAACTGTGCTGAGTTTGGCATTCGTCACTTTGCAATGGGAATGAAAGACAACGGCATCATTCATGTGGTTGGTCCCGAGAAGGCGCTTTCTTTGCCTGGAATGACGATTGTTTGCGGCGACTCGCATACAAGTACGCATGGGGCTGTAGGTGCTATTGCGATGGGTATCGGAACGAGCGAAGTGGCTCAGGTTCTCGCTTCTCAATGCATTCTTCAGAGCAAGCCAAAGACGATGCGCATCAACATCGAGGGCGAGCTTCAGAAGGGCGTTACGGCAAAGGACGTTGCCCTTTACATCATGGCGCAAATGACGACGAGCGGAGCGACAGGTTATGCCGTGGAATATGCTGGCAGTACCATTCGCAATATGTCGATGGAAGGCCGACTCACGCTCTCGAATCTCTCAATTGAGATGGGCAGCCGTGCAGGCATTATTGCTCCCGACGAAACGACTTTTGCCTACCTGAAAGGTCGCGAATATGCTCCGAAAGGTGAGGCATGGGACAAGGCTGTGGAGGAGTGGAAGAAGCTCAAGAGCGACGATGATGCAGTCTTCGATAAGGAAGTGACTTACAAGGCTGAGGACATCAAGCCTCGCATCACTTACGGCACAAATCCAGGTGCAGGTATTGCGATTGACGAATGCATTCCTACCCTTGAAAGCATTCCCGAAGCCGACCAAGCGCAGTTCCTTGCTCAGCTTGACTACATGCAGTTCAAGCCTGGACAGAAACTCGAAGGGACGCCTGTAGATTATTGTTTCTTAGGTGCTTGCACGAATGGCCGCATCGAAGACTTCCGTGCCTTTGCTTCTGTAGTGAAGGGCAAGAAGAAGGCTGAGAATGTGGTGGCTTGGCTTGTTCCAGGCAGTTGGTTGGTTCGTCAGCAAATCATCGACGAAGGCATCGACAAAGTGCTTGAGGAAGCAGGGTTCGAACTTCGTTTGCCTTCCTGCTCAAGTTGTCTTGCTATGAATCCTGATAAAGTTCCCGCAGGCAAACTCTCCATTTCGACGAGCAACCGCAACTTTGTTGGTCGTCAAGGCCCAGGCGCAAGAACTGTCCTCGCTTCGCCTCTTGTTGTGGCAGCTTCGGCAATCACAGGTGTAATCACAGACCCTCGTAAGTTATGAAACAGAAATTCGACATCATACAATCCACTTGCTTGCCTATCGAGATAGACAATTGCAACACGGATCTCATCATTCCTGCTCGCTACCTTGCAAGCACGACTCGCGACCCTAAGTTCTTCGGCGACGCTTTCATGCACGACCTTCGCTACGATGCTGGAGGGAAGCCTGTAGAGGACTTTGTGATGAACCAGCCTGACTTTAGCGAGGCTCCGAAGAAAGGCGTTCACGAGATTATTATAGGTGGACAGAATTGGGGTTCAGGCTCAAGCCGAGAACATGCGGCTTGGGCGATTGCAGGCTATGGCGCGAGAGTGGTGATTAGCAGCAGTTTTGCCGACATTCATCGCAACAACTTGTTGAATTGCTTCGTGCTTCCCGTCGTGGTAAGTCGCGAGTTTCAGCAAGAGCTTTTCCAGACGGTAAAGGAGAATCCGAAGGCTGAGGTGAAGGTGGATGTTCCCAACCAAACCGTTACCAATCTCACGACAGGACATAGCGAGCAGTTCCCCATCAACAGCTACAAGAAGTACTGCCTGATGAATGCCTACGACGACATAGATTTCCTGCTTTCAAACACGGATAAAATAGAACAATGGGAAAAGACCGCACGATAGAGATAATGGATACTACGCTGCGCGATGGTGAGCAGACCAGCGGCGTAAGTTTCATGCCTCACGAGAAGCTGATGATTGCTCGTGCCTTGCTGCAAGACCTCAATGTGGACCGCATCGAGGTGGCGAGCGCGCGTGTCTCCGAAGGCGAGAAAGAAGCCGTGGCGAGCATCATGCGATGGGCGAATCAGGCAGGCAAGACCGATAGGGTAGAGGTGCTTGGTTTCGTGGATGGAACGAAGAGTGTGGATTGGATTGCCGAGAGCGGTTGCGGGCGTATGAACCTGCTCTGCAAAGGCAGTCGCAAGCACCTGGAAGGCCAACTCCATAAGTCCGTCGAGGAGCATCTTGCCGACATTCAATCTACGATTGACTATGCTCAGCAGAAGGGCATCAAGGTGAATGTCTATCTCGAGGACTGGAGCAACGGCATAAAGGAGAGTTCCGACTATGTCTTTACTTTGATGGACGGGCTCTCGAAGATGCCTGTAGAACGCTTCATGTTGCCCGATACGCTTGGCATTCTCAATCCCATCGAAGTGTCGCAGTTCATCGGAGAGATGATTGAGCGCTATCCCGACAAGCGTTTCGACTTCCATGCTCATAACGATTACGACCTCGCGATAAGCAATGTTCTGGCGGCAGTTACGGCTGGTTGTCAAGGTATCCACACGAGCGTCAACGGCTTGGGCGAACGGGCTGGTAATGCGCCTCTTGCAAGCGTGCAGGCCGTGCTGAAGGACCATCTTCATGTCTCCACGCATATTGATGAGAGTCGTCTTGGCGAGGTCTCCCGACTTGTGGAGAGTTATAGCGGCATCGCCATTCCGCCAAACAAACCCATCACGGGCGAGAGTGTTTTCACGCAAGTTGCTGGCGTTCATGCAGATGGCGACAATAAGGCTGGACTCTATCAGAATGCTCTCCTGCCCGAGCGGTTCGGCCGTAAGCGTGAGTATGCGCTTGGTAAGAACTCGGGCAAAGCCAACATCTTGAAGAACCTCGAGGAGCTGGGACTCGAACTCTCTCCTGAGCAGACCAAACGCGTGACTGAGCGTATCATCGAGTTGGGCGACAAGAAGGAGTTGGTGACTCAGGAAGACCTTCCTTACATCGTGAGTGACGTCCTCAAGCATGGCGCTCCTGAAGAGCATGTGAAGCTGCTTTCCTATGTCGTAACGACGGCTTACGGACTGAAGCCTCTTGCGAGTGTTCGCCTCGAAGTGAACGGTCAGACCTACGAGGAGAGTGCGAAGGGCGATGGTCAGTTCGATGCCTTTGTGCGAGCCATTCGTCACATCTACAAGAACCGCCTTGGACGCGAGTTCCCGTGGTTGACCAACTATACCGTCAGCATTCCGCCTGGAGGCCGCACCGATGCCCTTGTGCAGACCGTCATCACTTGGAACTGGAACGACCGCATCCTTCGTACTCGCGGTCTTGATGCCGACCAGACCGAAGCCGCCATCAAGAGTACTATCAAGATGCTCAACCTCCTCGAAGACGAGAACCTTTAGGTCGACGCAAGTCAGCCTTTAGGTCGACGCAAGTCAACCATTTAGTTTGACGTTAGTCAACCTTTAGGTAGACGCTAGTCAACAAAGGATAGTGCCGGCTTCCCCAGTGGTGTTGGCGAACTTAACGTGTTTTGTGGCCACTTTTAGCACGTGTCGTTTGCTATCTACACTGCCTGTATTTCAATAAGTCAAATTTTCATTTTTGGATAAGGATGCGCCGCTGCGTGTCCTTATGTATATGTTGTATGCCGCGTCCGGCATTGTGCTTTCGAATCACAGCACAAAGGTACGGCAATTTTTTTGCGCCGCCAAATTTCACCCCTTCAATTGGGCCGATTTTCAGCACCAATTTGAGCGATTTTTGCAACGCATTGATTTCCAGCACGATTTACTCCGATTCTGGACTTTCCACAGATTCCACAAAGTTCACAAGTGGAAAATGAGACACACGCTGTTCGCTATCTTTATTAATTAATCATTACATGTTTTAATTATAATATATATAATATAGTGCTCGCACTTCTCTCAAAACTTGTTGTGGAATTTGTGGAATCTGTGGATTTGTGGAAAATTTCCCTTTCCACAATTTCCACAAAGTTCACAAGTGGAAAATAAGACATGTCGTTTTCACTATTATTTATATTATTACGAATTACATTCGTTAATTATAATAAATATTATATAGTCGTCGCATCTCTCTCAAAATTAGTTGTGGAGTTTGTGGAATTTGTGGAAAATGTTTTGTATCTTTGCAGTCGTAAATAATAACGTTACAAATATATGAAACTCAAAATCGCAGTGTTGGCGGGCGATGGAATAGGCCCGGAGATAATGGAACAAGGTGTGGCTGTGCTTAGTGCTGTTGCTGAGAAGTTCGGTCACGAAGTAACATATAAGGAGGCGCTTTGCGGCGCTCATGCCATCGACGAGGTGGGCGATCCGTTCCCAGAAGAGACTTATCAGATTTGTAAGGAAGCCGATGCGGTGCTCTTTGCAAGCGTGGGCGACCCCAAGTTCGACAACAATCCTTCGGCTAAGGTGCGTCCAGAACAAGGTCTGCTGGCTATGCGTAAGAAGCTCGGGCTCTTCGCCAACATCCGTCCTGTAGAGACTTTCGACTGCCTCGTGCACAAGTCTCCCCTGAAAGACGAGCTGGTTCGAGGTGCTGATTTCGTGTGCATTCGCGAGTTGACAGGCGGCATGTATTTCGGCAAGAAGCAGGAGCCGACGGTCAATGCAGAAGGTGTGGAAGATGCGCTCGATACGAACTACTACAGCCGTCCCGAAGTGGAGCGAATCCTTCGCGTAGGCTATCAGTATGCTCGTCAGCGCAGAAAACACCTGACAGTTGTTGATAAGGCTAACGTGTTGGCTTCCAGCCGTTTATGGCGCAAGGTGGCTCAGGAGATGATGGGCGAGTATCCTGATGTCGTGACGGACTTCATGTATGTGGATAATGCTGCGATGAGGATGATTCAAGACCCCAAGTTCTTCGATGTGATGGTGACGGAGAACACTTTCGGCGACATTCTGACCGACGAAGGCTCTTGCATTACAGGCAGTATGGGGTTGCTCCCAAGTGCTTCTACAGGCAGTTCTACGCCCGTTTTCGAGCCCATTCACGGCAGTTGGCCGCAAGGAAAAGGCCTCAATATCGCCAATCCGCTTGCTCAGATTCTCTCCGTAGCCATGCTCTTCGAGTACTTCGACTTGAAGGAAGAAGGCAAACTCATTCGTGAAGCAGTCAACGCATCGCTCGACCAGAACGTCCGCACGCCCGAAATTCAGGTTGAAGGCGGCGCAAAGTACGGCACAAAGGAAGTGGGAGCGTGGATTGTGGAGTATGTAAGGAATAAGAAAATGTGAAAATAAGAAATGAAGAAAAAATCTTATTCTCTAATTCTCTTAATTTCTTCATTTCTAGTTGCCCTTCCTCTCTTTGCTGAAGAAGACGAGTATCAGGAAGGGTTCCTGACTTCGTATCTGAATCGTGCGATAGAAAAGGCGATGGATAAGCCTGAGGAGGGGGCTGGAACGGAACCTCTTCGCTATGGTCGCCACATCACGAAATACGTCTCTGCTCCTCAGTTTGGCGGCTATTTCGTGGGAAGTTATTCATATTCCACTCAGGATAATGCAGATCGGAATGGCTTTGAGTGCCGAATGGTAAGGTTCTACGTCTCGGGAACTATCCTTCGCGACTTCAGGTATCGTGTTCAATTAGAGCTGAAGAACCCAGCAATGCGCGACTATACGCTGGAGTGGGTGCGCTTCAAGGAATTTCAGATAAAAGGCGGTCAGTTCAAACGTTGCTTCACTTACGACAATCCTTTGAATCCTTGGAACGTAGGCCTGGGAAGTTTCTCGCAGGTGGCAAGGCACATGACAGCTTTGGGCATAGAAGATTGCAGCGGAGAAACGGCTCAGAACGGGCGCGACTTAGGTCTGCAACTGCAAGGCGACCTCTTTCCTGTAGGCAAGGACAAACATCGGCTCGTTCGCTATCAGGCTGCCGTCTTCAACGGAAACGGACAAAACAAGAAGGACAACAACAAGCAGAAGGACTGGATGGGCAACATTCAGGTGCAACCCATCAAGGACCTCTACATCGGACTCTTCGGCTGGACAGGCACTTATACGGGCACGAATGGCGTCTCTGCAAGGCGCAACAGATGGGCTCTCGGCAGCATTTACGAGCATAACGATTGGAACTTCCGCGCTGAATATGCGCATCATACTGGCAGCAATGTGAACGACCTCGAAGCCTTGAACAAAGCAGACGGTTGGTACGCTCTCGTAGGTGTGCCCGTTAACGATTGGCTGAAGATTTATGGTCGCTACGATGTCTATCGCGAGGATGCTTCTTGGGGCACGATGAAGAGCATCTACAGCATCTGTCCGAACTTCCAACTTCACAAGAACTTGATGTTTCAAGCACAATACAACTATGTTAACGACCGAACGGCCGCAGATCGCAATTATCATGAAATATGGGCACAAGCGTACGTAAGATTCTAAAGGAAAAGGAAAATAAGAAGAAAAGAAATGGGGAAAACATGAGGAGGGCTGTGCATTTTGCATTCCCGATTCTCTTCATCGTCTTTTTCGTCTTGTTGGCATGGTACTTCCTTTATATGAGGAATGCCGACACGATGTATTTCCTTCAAGACAGAGGATGGTGGAACAGTACTGCACTCTTCTGGAACGATTGTATGAGGTTTCCTGGAGGCTTCCTCTCTTGGGCGGGAGCTTATCTGACGCAGTTCTTCTATTATCCAGCCATTGGTTGTGTGATGCTTATCGCGCTGTGGCTTGCTACTTTTGGGGTGGCAAAGTGGTCGTTCAAGGTGCCGAACGAGTGGAGTTTCCTGCTTTTCATCCCCATGGCAGCTTTGCTTTGCAGCATCATTCAACTGGGATATTGGGTGTACATTCTGAAGGATGTTGACTATGTTTTCTATCATTCTTTAGGACTTTTCTTCGCTTTCATCCTTTCTTTACCATTCTGGCAATATCTTCCTGTAAATGAAAAGGTTCAGAAGTGGATTGCTTTCGCTTGGGTGCCTCTTGTTGCCGCTTTGTTCTACTATCCGCTTGGCGTCTATGCTTTGCTTGCAGCAACTCTTGTTTCCGTTAGAAGATTATTCTTCACTCTTCTTCCCTACGGTCAGGCGCAGGCGGAGCACTCTTCACTCTTCACTTTGCTTGTTTTAGCATTAACGCTTTGGCTTGTGCCACTTCTCGAGACGTCGGGCACAACAGTAATGCGACCGGACCAACCTTGGTTGTATGGCTTCCGCAAGTTCGAACTCGATGATTTGCGCGATTATTCCCTCGAAATTCCTTTCTACATCGCTCTCGTCACACCTCTTTTCTTCCCCTTCATTAAGAAGATTAAGTTGAAGAAATCCCTTTTAAGTCTTGGAGTTATGGTGATTGTGGCAGGATTGATGTACTTCTGCCTTTCATCTCGCGACTTTGCGGATTACAACTTCCACGCAGAGATGCGTATGCAAAGAGGGGTAGAGGAGTGCCGATGGAACGATGTGCTTCGTGAAGCAGGAATGGTGAAAGGCCCCGTTACAAGGGAGATGGTGATGTTCCGCGACATTGCCCTCATCAACACAGGCAAGTTTTGCTCCAGTCGTTATGCTTATAACAACGAAAGCGTCCAACCTGTTACGGTTAGCGACTCCATCCATATCCGCATTTGCGATCAGGCAGGCGACCTCATCTATTACAACTTTGGCGAGACGATCTTCGCAATCCGCAGAGCTATAGAGCGTTGCATGCACTACGGCTATTCCTACTACACGATGCGAGTGCTTACGCAATGTGCCCTCATTAATGGCGAGTTGGATAATGCCCACAAATACCTCCGCATATTGAGCCGCTCGACTTTCCAAAAGAAGTGGGCAGAGCAAATGAAGCGCATTTTGGACGACGAGAGGCTCTTGCTGACGGATGAACACTTCCGCATGCCTTTAAAGCTCTATAACGAAGGCTCTGAACTTGTGGGAACTGATGATAAGTATGTAGAGCTGACCATCATGAAGAAGTGGATGTATAACATCACGAACGACCCTGTAGCTCAGGAAGTTGCGCTTGGTTGTGCCATGATTATGCGAGACAAAAACTGCTTCTGGGCGCAAGTGCAGCAGCACTACAATATCAATCCCGAAACTCTCTTCCCCATTCATGTGCAGGAGGCTATGCTCTTCGGCGTATATGAACTTGGAATGGAAGGTGTGAACCTCTCTTTCGTGAAGTTCGATCAGCGAGTTGTGGACCGCTTCAACGCCTTTAGGGAAAGGATGAAGCAGTATGCATCTCAAGGCATGAACGAGAAAGAGATAGGCAGGGCTCTTCGTCCTGAATTCGGCGACACTTATATGTGGGACTATTGTGTATTGAGAGAAGTACAAACGAACTGATGGAATGAAAAAGAATGATAAAATGAAAAAGGCGGTTGTCTGTTGTCTGTTATTTGTCGTTTGCTTTGCTTGCAGCAAGCATCCTTCTTTGCCGTCAAGTTTTACGCAATCTGATAGCGAACCAAGCATTTGGCCTGACTATGCAGGTGTGACTGTTCCGCCCAATATCGCTCCTCTCAACTTCCTTGTTGATAGCGTGGATGATGTGGTTGCAGAGATTGAAGGACAAACCTTCGGCGGCAAAAAGAACAAAGTTCAGATAGATGAGAACGAGTGGCACGAGATGCTTGCTTCAGCGAAGGGCAAAAGCCTTTCTGTAACTGTCTATACGAAGAAGGACGGCAAGTGGCAGGCCTACAAACCCTTCAAGATTCATGTTGCAGAGGAAGACATCGATCCATATGTCTCTTATCGTGTTCTGCCCCCAACTTTTGTGGGTTTCGATGAACTTATTCTCAAGCAACGCAACCTCACAAACTTCGACGAGACGACTATCTACAACAATCATCAGATTACGGAAGGCGTTGAGGGACAATGCATTAACTGTCACTCTTATCAGAACTACGGAACGGATAACATGATGTTCCACATGCGTTTGCAAAATGCAGGAACCATGATTGTGAGCGATGGCGAGCTTATCTTCGTGAACCTCAAGAACGATAGCATGATTTCCGCTGCCGCTTACAACAACTGGCATCCTTTCCTTCCCATCATTGCTTTCAGTACCGACCATACGATGCAGAGCTTCCATACTCGACAGATTACGAAGGTCGAGGTGATGGAGTCGGCTAGCGATATTATCATCTACGACGTCAAGAAGAATCGCGTTCAGACAGTTCTCAACGACTCTCTCGAGTTCGAACTCTTCCCCTCTTGGAGCCCCGACGGAAAGTGGCTTTACTATTGCTCGGCCCATCACGAATATAAGAAGAAGTACGAGGACACAGATGAGTTGCTCAACGAATACAAGTCTTTGCAATACAATCTGTATCGACTCTCTTTTGATGCTGAGACGATGACTTTTGGAGAGCCTGAGCTTATCTATGATGCCGCCAGCAAGAATCGTAGTGCTGTGCAGCCAAGAGTGTCTGGGGACGGTCGTTATGTGCTCTTTGCAGAAGGGCCTTGGGGACTTTTCCACATTTGGCACACGAGTGCGGACATTCAGATTCTCGACCTCGAGACTGGCGAAGCAACGCTCGACGGCCGAAGGGAAAGTCAACTTGTCGATTCCAAAGCAATGAACAGTCCTTTGCCTGAAAGCTATCCTTCCTTCTCTTCGAACAGTCGTTGGATTCTCTTCGAGAGTCGCAGAGACGATGGGAACTATACGCGAACCTACTTCGCTTATTTCGACAAGCAAGGCAGAGTTCATAAGCCTTTCGAAGTGCCTGCAAAAGATCCTGAGTTCTTCCGCGTTTTCTTGCGAAGCTGGAGTCGTCCGGAGCTTATGAAAGAGCCCGTTCACATTACTCCAAGACAGTTCTACGAGAAGGCTCTAACGGAACCCATCAAACTCTCGAACTAGAATTTTTCCAACAACCCCAGTTTCGATTGCAAACATAACACGTTAAGTTCGCCAACTTAACACGTTAACTTTGCCAACGTAACACGTTAACTTTGCCTTCCGCCTGCGCCTGAGCACCGAAGGAGCGCAAGAACGACCCTAGAGGTGTTTGCCGATGCCTCTATAGTCTTTTCTTTGCATTTTTGCGAACAAAATGAATATTTTTGCATTAAGAGGGTGAAGATATTCGGTCGGAAATTTGCATTTCTCCTTTCTTTTTTGTAATTTTGCAGTACAAAAACATGTGAGATGAGACCTAATACCGACACACATATAATGGATAAGCAGTCGTTGGAATGGCTGGTTTGTTATAGTAACAGTGGCGATATCAGCATTTTAGATGACTTGAAAGAGAAGCAGGAAAAGTGCGAAACGACAGGAATCTTCGACTTCTTCGTGCCCCTCGATGTTTCAGTAGATAGCCCAACCCGCCTCATAGCAGGCAATTATATCTTCATAAAAGCGGCTAAGGAAGACATTCTCCGCCTCCGTCAAGAGCCGCCTTTCGATGCCACGCTCAGGTTTCTGCATCCAGCTTCCGATCCGATGGGGTGCATTTACATCGCTGAAGAGGAGATTCAGATGATTCGCAAAGCCGTAGATTTGCTTGGGGGACAGGTGGAATACTTCGTTCCGTCGAGCAAAGAACTTATTGTGGGCGATAGCGTTTGCATTCTTGACGGCAAGTTCGCGGGTATTAAAGGCGTGCTCGAGAGTGTGAAAGGTCACGAAGGAGGTTGCGTTATCGTGCCTTTAGGTGATGTTTTGGCAGTCAGAACTCCAAGAATCTCGGCTAATGAAATTCAGCTTCTCGACCTCGCTCGAGTGTCCGATTTGGGTGCAGGCTCCTATACTTCGAGGGCTTACAAAAAGGTTCGGACCTTAACTGCCGATAGCGAGAAACTGCTTGCAGAAAAGGAAGAGACGGGAGTTTTGAGCAAAGATTCTGAAACTGAGGCACGAAGGTTGATTCAGCGTTTCTGTCAACTGAAACTTAACGGCAAGATACGCTTCATGCACGCTCAAGCCATCTATAATCTCTTCGTTGCTTTGGGCGAGACGGATGGCGAGTTGTGTCAGAAGTTTAAGAATATGTTGCCGTAGCTTTACTCTTTCAGTTCCTGAGGAATTCTAAAGCTGGTATATAGTTCGAGGACGCAGCCTATAGTGAGGGCAACCACCCATTCTTGTCTGCGGAACGGCCCCCATCCGTGAACTTGCATGCTCATCATTACCAAAGCCAACACAAAGCAGCAACAAGCAAGCAATTGTTGACGGCGAAGACGAATGAGGGTAATCTCCCTTCCAAGGTATTCTGTCTTGATTTGCATGAGCGAAAACATCAGCGTTCCAATACCGTAAACGCACATTCCAACTATTGGAGAAAGGATGAAGGCGGCTGCTCCGATAAGCATCAGCACAGCTCCAATGCGGAAACAAAGGTTCTGAAGTGGGGTAAGTTCTCTCATTCCTTGCTCGATTCTGTTTCTTCCTCAGAAATGTCATTCTCCTCTTCGCCAACGAAAACAAACACATCTTCGTCGGCTCGTTTCATGTGATAGCGTTCGCGAGCAATCTTCTCTACGGCCTTCGGATTGTTTTCCAACTCACGAATCTTGCCGTCGGCCTCGTTGTATTGCTGCTTGTAGTTGGCAATCTCCTGGCGAAGCGTATCGATGCGAACTCTGCGAGGATGGCGGTTCAGGAAACTGTCCTCATCCACAACTCCCACAATCAGTATAATAAGGAGAAAGGTAAGAAGGTATTTATGCTTGCACATAAACAACCAAGCGGAATGTATTTTGCTCATAAGATGTCTGTATTGTAATTTTCCGCAAAAGTACAAAAAAACTATGAAATATGAACTATGAATTATGAATAATTTTGTATCTTTGCAAAAAATATATAAGGTAAATGGAAGAATACATTGTTTCTGCGCTCAAATATCGTCCGCTCAACTTCGACTCAGTTGTAGGTCAACGTGCTTTGACAACAACGCTGAAGAATGCTATCAGCAGCGGGAAGTTGGCTCATGCCTACCTTTTCTGCGGCCCTCGAGGTGTGGGCAAGACTACTTGTGCACGCATCTTCGCGAAGGCCATCAATTGCTATAATCCGCAGGAGGGTGGGGAACCTTGTGGCGAATGTGAAAGTTGTCAGGCTTTCGACCAGCAGCGTTCCCTCAACATCCACGAACTTGATGCAGCCAGCAACAACTCTGTCGAGGACATTCGCGAGCTTTGCAGACAAGTGCTCATCCCGCCTCAGACGGGCAAGTACAAGGTCTTCATCATCGACGAGGTGCACATGCTTTCTCCATCTGCCTTCAATGCTTTCCTCAAGACATTGGAAGAGCCGCCTTCCTATGTTATTTTCATCCTTTGCACAACAGAGAAGCACAAGATTCTGCCTACCATCTTGAGCCGCTGCCAAGTATATGACTTCCAGCGAATGACCACTAAGAATACTATCGACCACTTGATGTATGTGGCTGAGAAAGAAGGTCATAAGGCAGAACCTGAGGCACTCGCTCTCATCGCAGAAAAGGCTGATGGAGGAATGCGCGATGCCCTTTCCATCTTCGATCAGATGGTCAGCTTCTCAGGAGGAGACATAACTTACGAGAATGTCTGCAAGAACCTGAACGTTTTAAGTCAGGAATATTATTTCCAACTCGTTGACCATTTCCTTGAAGGTCGTGTTTCGGATTGTCTGCTACTTCTGAATGAAGTGCTTCAGAAAGGCTTCGATGGCGGTAATTTTGTAGCAGGATTGGCTACTCACATGCGTAATTTGCTCGTCAGTCGTGATGCTGTGACCTTACCTCTATTAGAGATGAGCGAGAAGATGCGTGCCCGCTATCAGGAGCAAGCACTGCGATGCCCCGTTCGCTTTGTGTATAAGGTCTTGAAGCTCGCTAATGATTGTGACCAGGCCTATCGCACGAGTCATAACAAACGCTTGCAGGTAGAGCTTTGTCTCATTCAGAGTTGTCAGGCCTCGGATGTGGAGAATGCGGATGCTTCTGGGCATAGCCCTGCAGAAGTTATTAAGCCAATCAAGAAAGAGGAAAAGGTTAAGCCCGCAACTGCCACACAACCAACTCCAGCTTCAGAACCAGCTCCCGTTCCTCTGCCAAAGGTTTCTGTTCCAGAAGAACCAAAGCAACAAGCTCTTGCTTCTGCTCCCAAGAAACTTCCTAAGGTTTCCTTCAAGCATATTGGTGGAACAAAGAAACAGGAAGAAGCAGAGCAAGTACAAGTAAAAGAGCCTGAGGAGCATACTGTAGAGCCCATCAATTCCGAAAAACTTACTGCAGCTTGGTTCGCTTTTATCGATAGTTTGCCACACGAAAGTGTTGCCCTTGCCAAGCGTTTCAAAGGCCTTCAGCCATCCTGCAAAGACGAAGATACAGCCTTGTTGACGGTTAGCAATCCGCAAGTGCAGCAGACTGTAGAAGGTTTGATGCCTCAAATCCTTCATTCCATGCGCTTGTCCTTGAAAAACCATAATTTCAAATTGGAAACCCGACTCGAGGATGTGCAGGAGGTTGCCAAGAGTTACAGCCCTTCGGAAATGCTCAAAACTATGAAGAAGCAGAACGCTTCAGTTGGGGAATTGGTTACTAAGCTCCAACTTAGCTTTGAGTAGGATGTCATAAAACCTTCTCTTATTTGTGCTAATGCTGTACAGCTTTTTGCGATTAACAAAAGGTTTTCGTGGCTTTATTTGCAAGATTGGGAATAATTTCGTACCTTTGCGCCCGTTCGATAATAAAGCATAATGAAGCATCAGGCATTTGCTCTCTATATATTATTCTGCTTCCTCTCTTTTTCTCTGCAAGCTCAGCAGATAAAGATAGGCAACTATACTTTTACGGGTGGCGGCGAATATCAAGGTGAACTCTTCAAAGGTAAGCCTTATGGAACAGGCAAAACTGTCTATCCTAATGGCGACTGGCACGAGGGAGAGTACGTGAAAGGCAAGCGACAGGGTAGGGGTATCTACCAGTTTGCCGATGGCGAAAAGTATGAGGGCGAGTGGTATCAAGACCAGCAACACGGCAAAGGCACTTACTATTTTGCCAATAACAATCGCTACGAAGGCCTTTGGTTCAAGGACTTTCAGCAGGGACTTGGTACGATGTACTATTACAATGGCGATACTTACGTTGGCGCTTGGATGCAAGACAAGCGCGAAGGAACGGGTCGCTATACTTATGCTGATGGCGGAGCCTATTACGAAGGGCAGTGGAAGAACGACATGAAGGACGGTCACGGCGTCTTCGATTGGAACGACGGCAACCGTTACGATGGCTATTGGAAAGAGAATCAAAAGCACGGCAAAGGCACTTTCACCTATGCTACTGGCGATTCTTATACAGGCGATTGGGCTGACGACCAGCAACATGGCAAAGGTATCTTCATCTTTGCAGACGGCAATCGTTACGAAGGACAATATGTTCATGGCCAGCGTACAGGCGAAGGTATCTATACCTTTGCGAATGGTGACAAGTATATAGGTCATTTCAGCGGAGGCGAACAAGACGGAATGGGTACTTTCACTTGGCATACTGGAGCCTCTTATGTAGGGCAATGGCGCCATAACAAGCAACATGGTCAAGGCAAATATCGCTGGGCAAATGGCGACGAATACGATGGCCAATGGAATGACGGACTTATGGATGGCGAAGGAATCCTCCGTCAAGCTGATGGCGTCAGATTCAAAGGAACATTCCGCAAAGGACAGAAAGAAGGCAAAGGCATCCTCGAAGATGCTGACGGCATACGCTACGAAGGCAACTTCAGTAGCGATAAGAAACACGGCGAATTCATAGAGAAAGACAAAAACGGCCAGTTCTTGCGAAAGGTCGTTTATGAGTATGGCATTCCCGTGAGCACTGATAATTATTAAATCACACAATATGGCTCGTACAAAAGCAAAGGTTTCCACAAAGGAAGCAAAGAAAAGCACCAAGAAAAAGGCATCGGAAGCGAAGAACGTCGCACCAGTACCTACGGTGTTAAAGATTATCAGGAATGACAATGGATTGGCTGATTATGCCGATGCCATCAACGGCCGTCACGACCAGGCTGTTCGCAAGATGGCTGAACTTACAAACGGTACCAACAATCTCAATGAATTCGCTAGTGGCTATCTCTACTTCGGTCTTCACAAGACAGAAGATGGATATGTGCTTCGCGAATGGGCTCCTAATGCCACAGAAATTTATGTGGTAGGCGATTTCAATGGTTGGAAGGAAGGTCCTCGATATGCCATGAAGCGTGTCAAGGGAACCGTCGGAAACTGGGAAATCAAGATTAAGAACAAGAGCTTCAAGCATGGCTCCCTCTATAAACTGATTGTGCATTGGGATGGAGGTCAGGGAGAACGCATCCCTGCATGGGCAACTCGCGTTGTGCAAGACCCTGATACACACATTTTCAGTGCACAGGTTTGGAACCCAGAAGAAGCTTACAAGTGGCAGGTGGAGAAGTTCCGTCCTACTACTAATCCGTTGCTCATTTACGAATGCCACATTGGAATGGCTCAGGACAAAGAGGCTGTCGGCACTTATGCTGAGTTCCGCGACAACATCCTGCCTCGCATTGCAGCTGATGGCTACAATTGTATCCAGATTATGGCTATTCAGGAGCATCCCTATTACGGAAGCTTCGGCTATCACGTAAGCAGTTTCTTTGCTCCCAGCAGTCGTTTTGGTACGCCAGACGACCTCAAGTCCTTAGTTGATAAGGCTCATAGCTTGGGCCTTGCAGTCGTGATGGATATTGTTCACAGCCATGCTGTAAAGAACGAGGTGGAAGGTCTTGCGAACTTTGCTGGCGATCCCTATCAGTACTTCAACAAGGGTGACCGTCGCGAGCATCCAGCTTGGGATAGCCTTTGTTTCGACTATGGCAAGAACGAAGTTCTGCATTTCCTGCTCTCAAACTGCAAGTATTGGCTCGAGGAGTTCCATTTCGATGGTTTCCGCTTCGATGGCGTGACTTCGATGCTCTACTATAGTCATGGACTTGGAGAGAGTTTTATGTCGTATGGCGACTACTATAACGGCCACCAAGACGGCGATGCTATCACCTATCTTACCCTTGCTAACGAACTTATCCATGCAGTCAACAAGAACGCCATTACCATTGCTGAAGAGGTGAGCGGAATGCCCGGACTTGCTCTTCCGATGAAGGATGGCGGCTATGGTTTCAACTATCGTTTGGCGATGAACATTCCTGATTATTGGATTAAGATAATCAAGGAGTTGCGCGATGAGGATTGGAAGCCGAGCAGCATCCTTTGGGAACTGACGAACCGTCGCAAAGATGAGAAGACCATTTCTTATTGCGAGAGTCACGATCAGGCTCTTGTAGGGGACAAAACCATCATCTTCCGACTCATCGACAGCGATATGTATTGGCACTTCAAGAAGGGCGACGAGAACTCCAACGTCAACCGTGGAATCGCCCTGCACAAGATGATCCGCCTCGCCACAATTGGTACTATCAATGGAGGTTACCTGAACTTCATGGGTAATGAGTTCGGACATCCTGAATGGGTGGACTTCCCTCGCGAAGGTAACGGCTGGAGTTATAAGTACGCCCGTCGTCAGTGGAATCTTGTCGACAACAAGGAACTGTGCTTCCACTACTTGGGTGACTTCGACGCAGCAATGCTCAAACTCCTCAAGAAGCATAAGAGTTTCGAAAAGCAGAATGTGGTAGAGATATGGCACAACGATGGCGACCAAGTGTTTGCGTTCCGTCGTGGCGACCTTCTCTTCTTCTTCAATTTCAGCCCCAACAACTCTTATACGGGCTACGGCTTTATGGTTGAGCAGGGTGCTTACGAGTATCTCCTGAATACGGACGATGTTGCCTTTGGTGGTAATGGATTCAACGATGACAAGATGATTCACTATACCGTTTACGACCACCATCTTGCTCGTGATAACAAGGGTTGGCTCAAGCTCTATCTTCCCACAAGAACTGCTTGTGTCCTTCGCAAGATAAAGGAATAGGCTCTACACATTATTTATTATTATATAGCGCTGTCCTGAAAGGGGCGGCGCTTTTTGTTTCTCAACGTATGTTGGAGTGTTTCAAAACATCACGTGGATAAATCGCAAACATCACACGTGAAGTTTGCAAACTTAACACGTGAACTTTGCCAACATCACACGTTAACTTTGTAATCGTAACACGTTAAGTTTGCCAACGACCCTGCAGTCGTTTTCTGACTACTTTAGGACTTTTGTTCGCCCTGAAGTGTTAAAATTATGTTAAAAACCAGAAAAAATTTGGAACATATCACGAAATCGTCATACTTTTGCAGTGTACTAATTAACTATGACACTAATAAAGGGCAAAAACAATCACTTTAAACTCTAAATTATAAACTTTAAATTTTAGTTATGATTAGCATTCAAAACGTCAAATTCGGCTACAGAAGTCACCAGGAAGTGCTGGATGATTTCTCGCTCGACTTCGCCAAGAACGGCATCTATGGCTTGCTTGGCAAGAACGGCACAGGTAAGAGTACATTACTTTATCTGATGATGGGCTTGCTTCGTCCGCAGAAGGGTAGCGTCACAATCGATGGCATCTCCTCCTCTCTGCGCAAGCCTGAAGTTCTGCAGGAAATGTTCCTCGTGCCTGAGGAGTACGACCTTCCTCGCATCTCTCTTAAGAAGTATGTGAAGTCCATCAAGCCTTTCTATCCTCATTTCAGCGACGAGTTGCTCGAGAAGAGCTTGGCAAACTTCGAGATGACCTCGGACATCGACCTTGGTTCGCTCTCGATGGGACAGAAAAAGAAAGTCTATATGAGTATCGCTCTTGCAGCTAACACTCGCTATCTGCTCCTGGACGAACCTACTAACGGACTTGATATCCTCTCGAAGAGTCAGTTTCGCAAAGCCGTCATCGAAGGCATGAACGACGAGAAGACCATCATCGTCTCCACTCATCAAGTGCATGATGTAGAGCGTCTGCTCGACCAAGTTTGCATCATCGAACGCAACAAAGTGCTCCTTAACGAGCCTCTCGTAGAGAATGAAGAGTCGTCAATCGACCTCGAAGAATTATTCATCAAAACAGTTAGCCAAAGTCATGAAACAGTTTAATTTCCACCGCTTTATAAATGTTGCTCGTTGGGATCTCACCATCAACAGCAGATTCTATCTCCGCTCCTCACTTCTTGTGGTAGCCCTGTGTTGTTTCCCAATCCTCTTGGTCGACCTTTATGCCATTCTTTCTGGCAACTACGATGTTTCAAGAGAGGTTAAATACAATACGGATTATTTTGCTGGATTGATTTCATTCGTAGGCTGTGCCTATTGCGTAATAGCCTCTGGCTATATGTTCCACAACCTTGTCACCAAGCAAGGCCGCATCAACGAACTCACTTTGCCTGCCACAAACCTCGAGAAATTCGTTTGGCATTTCCTCGTGATAGCCATCGGCACACAGATTGTCTGGTTCGCAGGAGTCATTTGTGCCGACCTGTTGCATAGCTTCTTCCGCTTGGATTTCCCCAAATTCTTAGGTCTCTCAAGCCAGACACGCTCGATAACTGCAATATGCTTTAGCGGCGAATATTTCAACTGGACGGAGTTCAAATTACACGGATACTACATGATGCCGCTCATTTGCTTGATGGTGTATTGTTTCGTCAGAACCTTCTCCCTTGTGAATGCCTGGAAGTATAAGCACAACATACCCTTGACTGTACTGCTGCACTTCGTGCTCAATAATGTTCTGGGCTTGATTATAATTATCTTCGTGACCAGCAAATTTGCTAATTCAAGAGCATTTATGGAGTTCATTGAGAAACTCGATGGATTGAACCCAGATGTAATCATCGTCGGTCTGTATGTCTTCTTTGCTTTGCTCTATTGCGGCATTCTGTACCTGACATACCATCTCTATACCAGAGCACAACTGACAACCAAACGTAATCCTTAAGACTATGGAATTCAAGAATCATAAACCTATCTTCCTGCAGATTGCCGAGCATATCTGCGACGAGATACTCGGGGGACGCTACCCTGAAGGCGAACGACTACCAAGCGTTCGCGAGTATGCGGCGGAAGTGGAGGTAAACTTCAATACTGTAGCTCGTTCTTTCGAGTGGCTAAGCCAGAAGGACATCATCTTCAACCGTCGAGGTCTTGGCTACTTCGTCAGCGAAGGAGCAAAGGAAAGCATCCGCATTGGCTTGCGCGAAGCATTCTTCAAGGAAACACTTCCTGAGTTCGCCCAGCAAATGGAAAAGCTCGACATAAAAGTCGAGGAAGTAGAAGAAGCCCTCAAGGCAGAACGGTAATAAAGAAGGAATGAAAACACAAAAGAACAAGAAAGAATTATTATTTGCGTTTCTCATTGGCGCAATATTGATAGCTTGCATAGGATGCGATGTATCTTCTTGGAAGAATCTAACAGTGGTATCTGAGGGCTATCAGGATAGATTCAGCTATCAGGGTGTTCTGGAAAGGACGTATGCTTACAATGGTGAGTATCAGGTGGAACTGTATACTCAGGAAGATAGTGACGAGCGAGTCAAACTTCTGCAGGTGTATTACCCCGCCGAGTTGAGAACTTCAAAGAAAAAATACCCCCTGGTTCTCATGGCTAACGGTACAGGTGTTCGGGCTTCGAAGTATGGGGCCATCTTCCGTCATCTTGCCTCATGGGGCTTCATCGTAGTAGGCAACGAGGACGAATGGACATGGGACGGCAAGTCCATCAGCAAGTCGCTGGACATCATACTAAAAGCGAATTCAGACTCGTCAAGTATCTTCTATCAGAAGGTGGATACGGCAAACGTCGGTCTGACAGGACATTCGCAGGGAGGCATGTGCGTTTATACCGCTGCCTCGCTCTTCGAGAACAGCCGCCTGTACAGAGCTCTTTGTACCCAAAGTGGTACCGCGACAATGCTTGTTGATAGCCTTGGCAAAGCATTTCTGAAGGATATTAAGGCTCCCATGCTGCTGATGGGTGGATGCGGCGACTTCGATGCCAAGGCACTCTGCAAGCTGGACGAATTGCAGAAAAGCTACGAGTGCATTGGCTCGGAACACCGTGTCATGGGACGCATCAAGGCCACTGACCATGGCGACATACTTCCACGCGGCGATGCTTACATGACAGCATGGATGTGCTACTGGCTTTGCGGAGATAGGGAGGCAGGGAAGTGCTTCGTTGGTGAGGATGCCGAAATTATTCGTAACAAAGACTGGCAGGACGTGAAACGCGACAAATTGTAGTGAGCGCTATGACAGCACATTGAGTGCCTATTGCAAAAAGTATTTTGGATATTAAAGTAAAATAATAAGAAGGAAATATGAAAACAAAACGTATCATCAAGATTGCCTTCATTGCAGCTCTGGCAACAACAGCATTACTCAGTTCCTGTGATAATCCGCGAACAATAGCTTGGTCTTACTACTATTGTGCCAAAGACACTCTGGAGGCAGGCGACCCATACGCCGCACAGCATTACCTGAAAATGGTGGCTTCCGGGCGTGACAGCGTCCTTGATCGCAAGGCAGATTCCTTGAGACTTGTCATAGAGAAAGCTATCGAGGAAATAGAGAATAAAGCGACAAAGGATTCGATTTAATCATTTAATTAAATTATAAGGAATATGAAATTTCGTAACATCTTTACAGCTATTATTATAGCAAGTACAACTTGTCTCGTCTCTTGCGACAAGGTTATGAATAAGGCAATGGAGGCTATGATGGAGAATGCCTTCAATCATGACTATCAGGACTCCGAGAAATGGGGAAAAGTCGTCACCGTTGACCTTCCAGCATTCAGTTTCAATGAGGTTGAACTCAGCGGTGCAGTTCGTCTGGAATACTCTCAAGACAGCGCTTACTCGGTACAAGTTTATGGCAACGAGAAAGCCATCAAGGCCTATTCCATCTCATCAGAAGACCAAGAACTCGAAGTATCACTAAAAAGCGGTAGTAGTTCGGTAAATAGGAACACCCCAGCCATCACGCTTCGTGTCACATCTCCCTTCCTCACAGAAATAAAAGCGATGGGAGCATCCGATGTTGTTCTTATGGATAGCATCGTTCAAGACAAGGAACTGGATGTTAACATAAGTGGCGCAGGCAAAGTCAATATCGGAGCGCTCAAGACAAAAGAGCTTGATATGACCATCAGCGGCGCAGGCGAAGTGAAGATGAACGACCTCATCTGTACCGAAGATGTGGAAATCGAGATGAGCGGAGCTGCAAACATAGATGGCAAGATAGAGTGCCGCAAGTTAAAGCTCAAGATGAGCGGAGCAGGAGATGGAAAACTCGACATCCACTGCCAGCAGGCTCGTGTCTCTGCTTCAGGTGCTGCCAATGTTACTCTAAGTGGCGAATGCAGCGACTTTGCATATACAGCAGTCGGCTCATCAACAGTGAAGAAGGTTAACTTGAAGACAGGAAAAGAATAAGAAAATGAGAGAATAAGAAAAATAATTCTCAATTCTTCTTTCTTAATTCTTAATTTCTTCGTACCTTTGCACCCGCAAATGAGGTTGGTCTGGTAGCTCAGTCGGATTAGAGCAACAGCCTTCTAAGCTGTGGGTCATGGGTTCGAGTCCCATCCGGATCACGAAAAAACGACTAACTTGAAGAATTAGAGCTTCATAACTTTAAGGGTTGTGAGGCTCTTTTTTTATAATTTCTTGGCAAAAGTTGTAAGTTTCTCGGTTTTTATTTTTACCTTTGCCATGTGTATTTGTTATTTTAAGGTAAAATGAGAAAGTTTATTGTTGTAGCGACTCTATTCCTTGGTACTTTGTTGGGGCAGGCTCAAGAAAAGGTCATGAACGTTATGAAGACGGACGGAACAAGAGCACAGACCCGCGTGGCTGATCTAAAGCATATCAGTTTTTATACCGTGAATGAAGGGGACGATGTGATGCTGGAAAAGTATACCAATGGTGCTGCTTTCCGTACTAATGTGAACGAGGTGGAAGAGATAACACTTTCCGACACAACGTATAACTTCAATAGTTCAGGCTTCCGCATCCTCGAGGCCAACGATTTATGCTGGCCAGAAGACCGCTTATTGCCCATATTTCTCTCACCAGCACCCACAATCAAATCACTGGATATGAGAGCAGCCTCGCTCAGCGATGAAGAGCGCGTCATGTTCTGTACGTTGCAGGGTATTATCAATCGCACTCGTCCACGCATTATCCTTTTTAACCACAACGAGGAACCACAAAGCACTTGGCCAACGGCCCACAACCTCACTACAACAGCCATATCCACCTCCGCTCCCTATGCTTTGGTAAAGCAGTTTAAAGAAGAAATCAATGGCTTGGTGCTTTACAGTACTGAGAAGTCCGAACATTATGCCAACTTGGCTGTCACTATTGCCGGACTGGACCGCTTACTTCCTGTGACTGCTGAGATTCAGGCCAAGCTTGTTGCCAACGGCATGGACTTTCCTGTTGTAGTGGACCTTACCTCGCTTGCGATGACCACTACAGTGGGGGTTTACAATTATCTCTACAACAACTACTGGAGCCGATGCAACCACCGTCTGCTCATCAACGAGCGTCCTAAAATACCATATGTGCACGACATCGGTGTCGCCTGTGGTTCGGCATGTTTATGGCTCGACCCCAGAGACTCAAACGAACGCACGCTGCTCGACAAGTTCCTCAGGGGTATGACGCGCGGACGCGACTTTGTCATGGGCTGGTGGCCAGAAGAACGCTCCGGTGTGGGCGAGACTACCAAGTACGGTCTTTCTACCGTGCCTGGCGACTTCTTCGAGAATGCCTCCATCTATTCTGCTGTCAGCAAAAACATCAAGATTCCGCCTGTGCCCAAGCGTCCGAAACTGGAGAACAAAGTATATGCTGCCATTTATATTAGTGACGGAGACAATATCCAGTACTGCCAGCATGCTATGGCGAAAATCTTCGAGCAGAGTGGACGCGGCCAGATGGCTATGAACTGGACCATCAGCCCTGCCCTTGTCGATATCTCGCCTTCGATGTTGAACTACTATTACGGTAAGGCAACGACCAACGATTGCTTTGTCTGTGGACCTTCGGGTATGGGCTATGCTATGCCGTTCAATGGACTGGGCTCTGGCAGTGGTACATACTTCACATCTTCAGGTGCGACAATTACTCCTTACATCAAGTTAACCCAACGCTACATCGAGAAGGCTGGACTGCGAGTCATCACTATATGGGACAATATCAGCCAGGCTCAACGCAAAGCCTATGCCGACTACTGCCCATATTTATACGGACTTACCATCAACGACTACGAAAGGCAAGATGGCAGGCTGCCTTATGCCGTACAATCTGGTTGGCTGCCCATCGCTCCTCAGTTCCCCTGCTATCGCGGCGACATAGATGGGATAACCGATTTCTTCAACCGCGACATCAAGAACTTCAACGGTACGGCGCCGATGTTCGTAACAGGTCAGGCTGAAGTCTGGAACTTAGGTCCCGACAAGCTCATCGCCTTGAAGTCAACACTCAACGCACTCTCACCGAACAACGTTAAAATTGTTCGAGCTGACCATTGGTTCAGCTACTACAACGAGGCTCACCATTTACCATTCAACCTCACCATGTTGCAGGATATGAAGATTACATCGTCTCCTGCCAAAACATCTGCTTATATCAAGTACGCCGCTGACGGGTCGCCCTCTCAGGAAAATATGTGGATTTCCAGAACTACCGACGGAACAGGATGGGTGCAGTTGGATTTTAAGGAAACTTACCAGATTAGCCGATATGTGGTGCGACATGCAGAGGCTGGAGGTCTGGAGCCTGAACTTAATAGTCGCGACTTCACAGTCGAGATAAGTCTCGATGGCGAGACGTGGACCACGGTTGGCACCCACGTTGATAACACAGCACCCGTGACTGACGTTACCATCACTCCTGTCGAAGCGCAATACTTACGAGTGGCTGTCACCAACGGTGGTACAGATGGGCGCGTCCGTATCGGCGATATCGAGGTCTACGGCGCACATTAATTTATACAATGATATAGACGTAGCTACCTTGTAAAATATCGGTCAAATAGCTTACGAAGTAACGTCTCGTCATCAATTATATTTCGTAGTTCTTCAAGACGATGCGCGTTTGGCGAGTCAGTAAGCCATAACTTTAGATAGCCTGAGCGACCATATTTCTCATGCAGATGTGTGAGCATGCGCTCGAAATGCTCCTCGCGACTTAGTTCGAGATAGTGTTCAAGTCCATATTGAATGGTACGCTCTATAATATCCAGAGGCTCTATGTAGCGGTCTGCCTCTGCCACAACTCGTCCGTAGATGGTGCGTGGCTCATGACAGGAAGAAGCGCGATGGTCTTCTGCCGCATCTGCCATAACGTCAATTTGTTCCTGCGTGAACCAATGGCGCAGATTAGCGTCCTCTCGAATAATCTTGGCAGAAACCTCATGGTGATGCTCTCTGCCTTCACACAACCCAGTATCATGATAGGCAGCAATAGCATATATCATATTGATGTTAACATCCAAATGCTCAGCCAGTTCTAAGCTTTGATGAATTACCATATTAACATGATGCTGCTTATGTGCTTCGTCGAAATTGTCATATAGCGGCAGGATATTCTCCTCGATATATTGTTGAAGAGCTTGATTGATAACCTTTGCCATATTGAAATATGTATGATAAGTTTCACAAAGGTACAAAAAATATTCAAGAATGAAATATTCTTTTCAAATTATCTATTTTTCTTAACTCTTAATTTTTAACTTTTATTTCATTTTTGTATATTTGCGCAAGAAACTAACACAAACAACATATTATTATGACCGAACAGCAATTACCTACCATTGAGGAGGTCTTCTCCTGGATGCGCAAACTTTACGACGAGAGTTATTCCGGCCTTACCAAGACGGAGAAGAGTGAGCAACACATGTATGGCACGATGGTGACAACACCAAATGACAAGAAATTCATCGTGCGTATGCTCGACGAAACCAGTCAGATTCGTGATCGCAAGAAGTTGGCTATCCGTGTAAAAGAACTTATCGGCCAATACGGCATTCCCAAGTTCCTCGACTGGTTCGACCATCTGCTTTTCTGGATGTACCAGAAGTTTGCCTATCTTCCTCTTTTCAATTGGGCTGCTGTGCCTATTATCAAGTGGCGTTTACGTCGCGACACCAGTCGTGTTATCATCGATGCAGCTCGTCCCAGTTTGACTCAACATCTTGCTATACGTTTCCAGCAAGACATTGGCCAGAACGTAAATCTCTTGGGTGAGGTGGTACTTGGCGATGGTGAAGCCGACAAGCGTTATTTCTCTTACCTGGAGGCTCTGAAGGAACCCGACATCAATTATATCTCGGTGAAGATTTCAGGTATTTATGCGCAGACGCACGCATTAAATTATAAGGAATGCTTTCCAGAGTTGGTTCGTCGCATGTCGGAGCTTTATCAGACGGCTATCGACTATCCCTATACAGACGTCAATGGTGTGACGAAGCCCAAGTTCATCAACCTCGATATGGAGGAGTACAAGGATGCTCATTTGACGATGAAGCTCTTTAAGGATGTCCTTTCTCTGCCACAGTTCAAGAACTATGAGGCTGGTATCGTAGTGCAGGCTTATCTTCCAGATGCCGAAGGCTTCCAGAGCGAGCTTTTGGAGTTTGCCCGTAAACGCGTAGAGGAAGGTGGTTCGCCAATTAAGATGCGTATTGTAAAAGGCTGTAACTTGGATATGGAGAACATCGTGAGCGACCTGCGCGGTTGGCCAAATCCTGTTCGTCCCAACAAGACAGAAGTGGATGCCAACTATCTGCACATCATTGAGCGTGGTTTGAAGCCCGAGAATGCGAAGGTGCTGCATATCGGAATGGCCTCGCATAACCTCTTCACCATCTCCTACGCTTACTTGCTGAGCGAGATGTATCAGACGCCAAAGGATTGCTTCTGCTTCGAGATGCTGGAGGGCATGGCCAATCACGTTTGGAGAGCTCAAAAAAAGCTCGGCAACCATGTTATCCTCTATACGCCTGTTGTAAAGAAGGAGCATTTCCTCAACGCCATCTCCTATCTCGTAAGAAGAATGGACGAGAATACCGCTCCCGATAACTTCCTGACTCACAGTTTCTCGCTCAAGCCTGACACAAAGGAATGGAAGGAACTTCAGGAGCAATTCATCAAGGCATATAACATGAAGGATAACCTGAATCATACACCTACTCGTACACAAGATCGCAATAAGCCATATATAGGACAAGAGCCTCAAGATGAGATGATTAATGAGCCGGATACGGACTTCGATCGCTTCTGCAATCAGCAATGGGTGGAGAAGATTTTCGCGAAGTGGAAACCCAACGGCAATGTGTCGGGCGAGAAAGCAGAGTGGGGCGATTGGAAACCTGGCGATTTGCTGCCGACGCAAATTGGCGACGGGTTGGTTTATACCGACGATCATGTGAAATACTTCGATAGAAGTCAAGACGGTGATGTGCTTGTTTGCGAGATGTCGAGAGCCGGAGTGCCCGAGATGCGGCAAATCCTTGGTATAGCCGAAGCCGACGAAGGCAGGTGGCGCGAAACTTCCATCGAAGGACGCCATCAAATAATGTATCGAGCAGCAAACATTCTAGGCCAGATGCGTGGCGACCTGATTGGCTCGATGTGCGCCATTACAGGCAAGACCGTTGAGGAAGCCGATGTTGAAGTTTCCGAGGGTATCGACTACTGCCGCTTCTACACGACCACGATGAAGAAGTTCGCAGCTCTGCCCGATATCGAGATGAAGGGCAAGGGAACTGTGCTGGTTCTCTCTCCTTGGAATTTCCCATGTGCAATTCCTTGTGGCGGCGTAGTGGCTGCCCTTGCTTCCGGCAATACCTGTATCCTGAAGCCCGCCACAGTTGCGGCTCCTGTTGCTTGGCTCTTCGCGAAAGCGTTCTGGGATGCTGGCGTTCCCAAACAAGCCCTTCAGGTAATTATTGCTGACCGCGAAGCAACACCTTTGCTCACCTCTTCTCCCGTTATCAAACATGTCATTCTGACTGGAGGAACGGAGACTGCGCAAACGCTTGCACATAATAATCCTCGCAAGCCTTTGTCTGCTGAGACGGGAGGTAAGAACGTCATGATTATTTCTGCAAAGAGTGACCGCGACCATGCCATCATGAATGCTTGCCGCTCTGCTTTCGGCAACGCAGGACAGAAGTGCTCTGCTTGCTCTCTCTTGCTCGTGGAACGTTCCGTTTACAATCATCCTGAGTTCTTCGAGAAACTCAAGGATTGCGCTTCTTCGCTTAAGGTAGGTGGTGTCTGGAATGCAGGAAATATCGTTGGCCCGATGATTACCAACAAGAACGATAAACTTGAACAGGCCTTTAAGCTCGAGTCAGGAGAACGTTGGCTGATAGCTCCAGAGTTCGTCGACGAGAAGCATTACATCCTTCGACCTACCGTCAAAGTGGATGTAAAACCTGATTCCTTCACTTTCCGCACAGAGCTCTTTGCTCCGCTTCTTGCCGTAGCTCCATACGATACACTCGAAGAAGCTGTCGATCTCGTCAATGGACTCGACTACGGACTCACTTCTGGTCTTCAGTCGCTTGATGAAGAAGAGCAACGCTATTGGAAGAATCATGTTCAAGCAGGCAATCTCTACATCAATCGAGGCATCACGGGCGCCGTTGTCAACCGTCAGCCTTTTGGTGGCATGAAGCTCTCCGCTTTTGGTCCAGGCTTGAAAGCAGGCGGCCCCAACTATGTAGCTCAATTTATGACAATTACCGATAAAGAAGGAACAACCACGGACTATAGAACATCTTATGCCGAATGGTATGAGCGCGAGTTCCGTCATGCCCGCAACATTCAACCCAAGATTCGTGGCGAACAGAACGTCTTCCGCTATCTGCCTCTTGCAGGAGGAATGGTTCTGCGACTCTTTGGCAACGAGACCAAGGAACAACTAGAAATGGTTTGCCTGGCAGCTAAGACCGTCGGCACGCCTCTCACCGTTTCTGCCGACGACGGCAATGCTCTGCTCGATGCTGCTCGCAGTTTCAGAGCCAAGACCGCAAGCGAGAATCTGGCTGCTTTCTGCGAACGTATCAAGGATTACGAACGCATTCGAACCATCTCGAATGAGGTGCCCGACATTGTCTTCCAGGCTGCCGCCAATCACGATAAGTACATCGCTCAAGCACTTCCTGTCCGCGATGGCCGCATAGAACTCACGCATTACATCAAGGAGCAATCCATTGCAAACGAGTATCATCGTTACGGATCTCAGATTGAAGTGCCCGTAATTGAATGAGTTTCAACTCTAAAAGCTTCTGTCACTATATTCTCGAATACATAGGAGTGTAGTGATAGCAGGCTCGTCTATACACAAGTGTAAATGTGGGGCGATAAAAAGGACTCCACGTTATAATGCTCAACGTAACACGTTAAGTTCGCTAACGTAACACGTTATGTTGAGCATCTTAACATGTGTACTTTTACTTGAGGTTATCTGATGTATATTTTCTTCGTTACTTGTGCGGAGCGATTGTGGGCTTTTATGATGTATATGCCGCTTGGGAGTCCAATAAGGGGTAGGGTGGTGCAGTTCTCTCCACTTAACATCCTCACACCAGTAGTACTGAAGACTTCTATATCAGCCTCGCTACTAGCCACCAGTTCCCAGCCTTCGAACTTCACGTCGAGTGTACCACCAGCTATGTCGATAAGACCAGTACTTTCTTCACGAACGTATGCATGTGGGAATTCGTTGCCGTACCTATCCACTACGGAAACGGCAAAGCGATAGCCGCTTAGACGATCTTCGGGAATGCAGAAAGAATTGGTGTAACAGGTTTTCAACAGATAGGTGGACAGGATTCCGCCAGCTGTGCTTCGTTCTGCAGTTGCATCGCTGATGTTATCAGGAATGGCATAGACGGCAAAGCGTACTCGACTTAGCGAGTCCCACAAGAGGGAATCGTTCTCCCATCGGAGATTCTCTACTGGCCCGTAAGGAGGAGCCTCCTTCCAATTGATGGCAGGAGTGAGGGCAGGACGCTGGTATTTGTTCCGCTTGAGCCATTCTCCTAGTCCACTTACCTTCTTGCCGTCGATGTCGCAAGCGGAATAATAGATTTGACCAGGAGCAGCATTCGCGGTATATTGACGGGAATACTGCATTTGCTGACCGACTTCACTCCAGTCGGAGGTGGTGTTGCTGGACTGCAGGAAGGTCAACGAATGGCTGGCATAATGATGCCGTCCGAATTGCTTTGCAACGTTTGACCACCATTGCGTCATAGGTCCGAAGGGATTGGTGCTATGGTTGGTCTTCCAGTAGATTTGTGGTGAGATGTAGTCGATGGTGCCCTCCTCAAGCCAAGCCACAGGGTCGGAAAAGATGCCGTTATATTGCCAATCGCTAGCCACAGGCATCTTGCTGACGCCATGACTTGCTGCCACATTGGCATCGGTACAAGCTGCTCCTGCTGGCGAGATGCCGAACTTGCACGACGGATCTACTTCCTGAATCATCCCGTACACATCAGCCACCATTCTGTTCACGTTGGCTCGTCGCCAATCGCCAAAGCTCAAATTCGTTCCGGAAGACTGCCAATCACTGTAGTCGCCAGCTTCGCTTGTGGTCGGTATGCCGCTAGGATAAAAATAATCATCAAAAATGATGCCATCGATATCGTAGTTCTCTATCAACTCTCGACAGACATTCACAATACGTTCGTTGGTCGCCTCAAGTGCAGGATTGAGAATAATCGTAGTTGTGCCACTTGAGTTAGTGTAGCTGAGCAGCATATTGGCAGCTTTTAGTCTGCGGTCTTGAGTCGTACTCCAACCTTCTGCTGTGCTAGACCATCTGTAAGGATTTACCCATGCATGACATTCTAGTCCGCGATTGTGACATTCTTCAACCACGAACTCCAAGGGGTCCCATCTGGGATTTCTACCTCGTTCTCCTGTAAGATAACTGGACCAGGGCTCGTAACTCGATTTATAAAAAGCATCACACATCGGACGGACTTGAAAATAGACGGAGTTGAAGTTATTCTCCTGCAGCACATCCAAGTACTGAGTCATCTCTTCCTTTTGCTTATTGCGGATGTTTGTGGTGTAGCCAGTTGTGCTAGGCCAATCGATACCATAGACGGTTGCTATCCAAACTCCGCGTACTTCACGCTTAATATATCTGTCCGCACTCCACAATAAAGTAGGGAAGATAAGTATTGCAAGCAGAATGAGTAAATATCTTTTCATTTCACATATTTCTTGAAGAAACTCCAAATCTCGTCGCCAGTCTTGATGTCTTCGGTATGCGTAGAGTGTTTTCCACCAACGACTTCGTAGAGCCAAACGTCGCAACCAGTCTCGCTCTCAGTGAAGCGGTGCTTGATGATGTAGTGCCCGTTTTCCTTGTTCAGGCTCTCCACTCGCTCTGTCTCTTCCTTCATACAACGGTTCTTTGCCACCCAGTAACCAACAGCAAGCGGCACAGGCATATAGGCTCCCCAACCGCCTTTGTTATCGAGGTCGCCCGTCCATTCGGAAGTGCGGTCTTCTGTCCCATGAATCTCAAAAAGAGGAATGGGCTTGCAGGCTTCCAAGTCACGATACATCCACACCATCGTCAAACCCGCAACAGGAGCGACTGCCTTGAAGGCCTTCTGCTTGGAATAGGCCATCAGATAGCACATCTCGCCACCATTCGACATTCCTGTCAGGAAGGTATTCTCTCGACTCAAATGGTAGCGTTTCTGTACATAAGCAGCTATCTTGCTGAGGGACTTCACATCATCCACTTTCCAACCCTCCTGAAAAGGATAGCCAACATTCCAACTCGGCTTCCCTTTAGGGTCTTTCAATCCTTGAGGAATACACACGGCAAAACCTTCTCGCAAGGCTGTCTCAACCATCGGATTCTTGCGATATATGCCGCCACCATATCCGTGCAGGTAGAAGACCAGCGGAGCATCAGGCTTTATTCCTTCAGGAAGGAAGACGTCAAACCGACGCATATAGCCATCCACTTTCACAGAGTCTTCCACAAACTGCTGCGCTTTCGCGTTAAAGCCACAAATGAAGCACAGCATCAACAATGTCCATCTATTTTTCTTCATAATATTCGTGCATTGCTCCCTTCTGTGTACAAATAAATGCGCTTACCTTTACAGCCAATTGATGCGCTTCTTCGATAGATTTTCCTGCAAGCAGAGAAGCGGCAAATGCGCCTGTGAAGCTATCGCCAGCCCCTACTGTATCTGCAACTTCCACCTTGGGCGTTTCCAAGAAGCTCTTCTTGCTTGGCGCAAAAACGTAACTGCCGTTCACACCACAAGTCAAGATGACCATATCCAAATGATACTGTTCGAGCAAACGACGACACTTCTCCTCGACTGAAAGGCCGGAGAAACCATACATTTCGGAGACGATTTCCAGTTCCTCATCGTTAATCTTCAGCACATTGCAGGCAAGCAGGTTGTCGTGAATGAGTTCTTTTGTATAGAACTGCTGACGGAGGTTGATGTCGAAGATTTTTAGGCAATTCTCAGGCGTATGCTTGAGGAATTCCTTTATGGTGTTTCGGCTTACCTCACTCCGTTGAGCCAACGAGCCGTAGCACACACAGTCGCATTTTTCGGCAAGTTGCTTTATCTCGGCAGTGAAGGGAATATTGTCCCAAGCAACGCCGGTCTTTATCTCGTACGTAGGGATTCCTTCGCCATCAAGCGTCACTTGCACCGTTCCCGTCTCTTGTTCCACTTGTGGCAGCAGATACCTGAGTTCCTTCTGATTCAATTCACGAAGAATCTCATCGCCCAACTCATCATTTCCAATAGCGCTTATCGCTACGGAATCTGCTCCGAAGAGACGCGCATGGAAAGCAAAGTTAGCAGGCGCTCCGCCAAGCTTTTTCTCCTCGGGCAAACAATCCCACAGGATTTCTCCCAATCCGACGATTAACTGTTTCATTTGATTTTCTTGTTTTTGGATGTAATATGCTGATATACAATCTCTGCCATCTGTCCTGCTCCCTTTGTAGTGGGATGAATGCCGTCATTCGACATCATTCCTTCTGTAGGTTGGAACAATGTCTGGAAGTCTATCAGCTCACACTTATTCTTCTTTGCCATCTTTTTGATGATAGGACAAATCTCAGCCGTAAGAGCCTCCTGACTGATGGTGCCAGTTGCGTTCAATGCTGGGATAGGTGTAGTGAGGATAATTCGTGGATGCGAAGGTAATGCTTTCAGGGTGTCGAGCATACTCTGCATATCGGTTGCAAACTCGCTGCCATACTTCCAATTCTTAGGCTTCGAGTCGTTGGTACCTAACTTAATGACTACGATATCAGGCAGGAATCCCTGCGCATCCTTCCACGCCTGTTCTTTCATATAAGGATAGTCGCCCTTCTGTAGCATGGTTCTTCCGCCTACTCCAAAGTTCTTCACAATGTATCCGTTGCCCAGTTTCTTCTGCAATTGAGCGGGATAGCCAAATATATCGCGCATGAAAATGCCTGAGCCATCGGTAATGGAGTTACCTATGCAAGCCACTCGAACAGCATGATTCTTGGGCGAAGGTAAGTAAGCAAGCCAATCATCCAAATCGCTGAGCATCTGCTCGTGATAGCGGAAGTTCTTCTTCATTCCGAAGCCGTGACCGCCACTTGGATAAGCATATAGAGCGCAGTGGTTGCCGACTTTGTGCATAGCTGAGAAATAGGCTACACCATTCTCCAGAATAGGCACGATGTCGTCGTCGTTTGCCAAGAATACCGCAGCTGGAGGCGTTAGATGCTTTCGCACAGCCTTATCGTTAGAGAAGTCGTTGACCACTTTTGTACTATCTTTCTCATTGCCGAGGAAATTATCTACAGAACCATGATGCGTCTGCTTATACTGCATGGTGATGACGGGATAGAAAAGGATGGAGAAATCGGGGCGCAACTCCATCGGAGCATGTGTTGATACCGTCGATGCCAGATGACCTCCTGCAGAAAAGCCCATGATACCTACATCGTGAGCGTTAATGTGCCAGACCTCAGCACTATCTCGTACCATTTTCATAGCCGCATAAGCATCGGAGATGGGAATCTGCCGATTGCCTTCCGGCATACGATATTTCAGCACACAAAGGGCGACACCTTTATTATTGAAATAGTCGGCCCAATCGGTTCCCTCATAATCCATCATTAGATTGGAATATCCGCCACCTGGACAACATACAATTGCTCTTCCTGTCGCCACATCAGTAGAGGGAAGGAAAACGGTAAGAGATGCTTCCCCATCAGGTGTGATATTTACCTGAAACTCACGAGCAAAAGCCGTAAGGGCAGTTTCAAGGAGGCATATAAATATCAATATCTTTTTCATTCCTTCATTCTTTCATTTTTTCAATATTTTCCAGACACCATTGGTCTTTAACTTTATATCCATAAAGGCCATATGCCAACATCACGAGTTCGCAGAGGAGGGCAATCACCCAAGTGTATTGCCAACTGTTCAGGATGTCCGCGAAGACGCCTTGCAGGAAGGGGAATACGGCTCCACCAAAGACGCCCATCATAAAGACGCCCGAAGCTTTGGAGGTATATTCGCGAAGTCCTCGTATAGATAGCGTAAAGATACAACTCCACATCACGGAATGCACAAGTCCGACGGCCGACAGAAGCCACAGGTTCTCGGTTTGTATGGCTGCCAGAATGAGAAGAGTAGCTACGATGGTTGTGGCAATCAACACTTTACGAGGGTTGAAGTTGCTGAAGAACGTCGATACGAAGCGTCCCACCAGGAAGCCGCCCCAATAGAGCGTTGCCAGAAGCGCGGGAATGCCCATATCCATGCCGGCTATCACCAAACGTTTCATCCCGAAAAATGAAAGTCCGTTTCCTTTCTCTATAAGTTCCATTGCGTGCAGATTCAGGTTGGAGCCTATCGACACCTCAGTACCAACATAGAAGAAGATGGCTATAACGCCGAGAGTCAAGTGACGGAACGACCAAACGCTGCGCTCCAACTTACTGCCGCCTTCTGCTCGAGTGGCCGACAAATCGGGCAACGACATCCTTCCTGCCGAGAACGCTACCAAGACAGCTGCTACCACCATCACCATGAAGGGAATGAATACCTGCGAAGCCGTAACATTATCGAGTGATACACCTGCAAAGATGACCAGCGTCACAAAGAATGGAGCTATTGTCGTACCAAAGGAATTGACTGCAGTAACGATGTTCAGGCGTTGTGCCGGCTGAGTTCCTGGGAGTTCGTAGGCAGAAACGTATGGGTTGATGACAACCTGCAAGATGGCTGCCGACGTACCCATCAGGAACGAGCCTAAGAGGAAGACCACGAAGCCGAAAGGAATCGAGCAGCTTTCGGCAATAGGCAATTGATAATTGATAAAGGATAACGGGCTTGCTGACAAACCATAGCACAGCAAAGCCGCTACCATGCACACCAAAGCCCTCACCATCGTGGTTTGATAGCCCTTCTTGTCAATCCACTTTCCTGCAAGACGGCTATTCAAAAGGTAGCCGAGGAAGAAGAAGAGGGAGAGCATCGTGGTGAAGGTGTTCTTCATGTCTCCTGCATCCTGAAGGAATGCAATCTTCAAAGGCCCTTGCAACTGACCATTGATGGTCGTCAGGAATCCGACGAGGAAGTATATGAAAGTCAGAAAGACAAAGGGGCCTAAGCCGTAGTTCTTTTTCTGTCCCATAATGAATTATTTAGATGATTGTTTCCAGCACTTTCATCGCCCCATCCTTCTTGATGGCTTCAACAAACTTCAAGTAAAGGCTTACGAAAGCTTCCGATTTCGAGAGGTCGGTGCTTTGGAAGGGCGAAAGATGCAGGGCTGCAATGGGGTCGTCCTTTGCAAGGAGTGCTCTGTCTTCGTCGGTCAGCCAAGGCTCATCAATCTCGAACTTACTGCCATTGTCGTCCACTTGATACTTCAAATAATGACGATAAGCGGCAATCAGATAGGCAACTCGCGTCAAATCCTTCCCGTCGGCAACCATGTGGATGAGGTTGGGCACCACATAGACGGGGAACTTGCTCACACCATCCATGCAGAGGCGAGCCACTTGGTCGCTCACGCTCTTGTTGGCAAAGCGTTCAATCAGCGTTTGCTTATACAGAGACAGGTCTGTGTTTCCTGGAGCTGGCACGTATGGAGTGATATCCTTCTCCATGAAATCGCGAACGAAGGTGACGATTCGCTCATCGTGCATAGCTTCGTCAACCCGCCTGTAACCGCTGAGGAAAGAGGGGTAGGAGAGCAACGTGTGGCTGGCATTCAGGAGCGAGAGCTTCATGTTCTCGTAGGCCGTCACATCATCCGTGAACTCTACGCCTACCTTCTCCCAGTTGGGACGACCTGCTGCGAAGTTATCCTCTACAACCCATTGGATGAAGTCCTCAGCATAGACAGGAGCAGCATCATGAGTGCCGTTGCGTTCGTTAAGGCGCTTCACGTCTTCTGGCTTTGTGGCAGGCGTGATGCGGTCAACCATGCTATTGGGGAAAGTCACGTTATCCTGGAGCCAAGCATAAAGTTCCTTATCCTGAGCCTCAATGAAGGTGCCGAAGGCTTTGCGGCAAGTGTTTCCATTGTGCTGCAGGTTATCGCAAGTCAGGATGGTTATCTTTCCGCTTCCGGCATTACGGCGACGGCGCAGACCTTCTGCCACATATCCGAAGGCCGTCAACGGATGCTTCGGGTTCTCAAGGTCATGCTTCACCAACTCATCTTCAAGCATGAAACGGCCTGTGCTCTTTTCGATGTTGTAGCCGCCTTCGGTGATGGTCATGGTGATGATTTTGATGTCGGGACTTGCAATCTTGTTCAGGATAGCCTCCTGGTCGTTCATGCCCCAATAAAGTTCAACAAGAGAACCAATTTTCCAAGCCTCGTCCTTGCCGTCGCGACCACAAACGGTCAGCGTATATTCGCCTTTCTGCTGATGAAGGGCAGTATAGATGCGCTCATCTTGCGGCAGAATCATGGCTCCGCAGATGCCCCAGTTCTTCTGGTCGGGGTTGTTCTCAAGAAGGAGGTTGGTTAGATACTCCAGATGTGCACGATGGAAATTGCCGACGCCAAAGTGCAGAATGCCTGCTTTTACTTCGTCTCGATTGTAGGAATAAGAAATCAGATTTGCGTTCATAATAATTTTTTTTTTTTAGCGTTTTCTTCTGCAAAAATAGTTTTTCCTTATTAATAATGAGAAGATTTTATAATTATAGTGTTTCTGCAAACGATTGAAATTTTTTGTAACGATTGCATGAATTAAACGACTAAAAGGAAAATGTTTTGCGAGATATATTTGGTTGGGAATGAAAAATTGCCTAATTTTGAGGGCGAAAACTTCGATTCCGTCATGAAATACGTAACAATCAAGGATATTGCACGCGAACTGGTGGTGTCTGTCTCCACCGTATCGAGAGCCTTGAGGGGCGACCCAAGCATACGCAAGGAAACCCGCGAGAAGATACAGGCTGCGGCTAAAAGAATGGGCTATGTGCCGAATCCTGTTGCTACGAATCTGAAGTTTGGCCGCACCAAGACGATTGGCGTCATTGTGCCGGAAATGTCCACTCCCTATGCCGCAAAAGTCATCGATGGCATTCAGGACATCTGCTATCACAATAATTATAAGGTCATCATCGCCTCTTCGAGTGAGGATGCCGACAAGGAGAAGGAGAATCTCGACATCATGATGCAGTTTATGATTGACGGAATCATCGCTTGCCGCTGCGATTACAATAAGAATACCGAACTCTATAAGAAAATCCAGGAACAGCATATCCCCCTGGTCTTCTACGACCGCATTCCTCATAATATAGAGGCTCCGCAGGTGATTGTCGATGACGAAACGAAGGCCTTTTTCCTCGTTGAGCACCTGATTAGGTCTGGCAGGAAGAACATTGCTTATATCGGAGCCAATTTCGATACGGTTTACAACTCCGTGCTCCGCCACAAAGGATATCGCGAGGCGTTGCAGAGATATGGCATCGAGTACAATCCCAATATCGTCGTTCAAACAGAAGGATTGAATTATAGCGACGGAGCAACGGCGGTCGATAAGTTGCGGCACGAAAAGACCGATGCCATCTTTGCTTTCACCGATACCCTTGCAATTGGAGCCATGAATCGCTTGAAATCAATCGGGAGAAACGTCCCGAGGGATGTCGCGGTAGCAGGCTTTTCGGGGACAAACCTCTGCACGATTGTAAGTCCGCAGTTGACGACTGTAGAACCCCGACAGTTTGAGATGGGGCAGAAGGCTGCGGAACTGATTATCAAGCACATAGCGAATCCTTCCTCCAGCAAGAGCGAGCAAGTCATCATCGATGCCGACATCATCTACAGAGAATCAACAGAAGGGTGAAATCATGTGCTTGCATGACGTTAGAGATTAGAGTATGAATAAGACCGCCATTATAATTGGAGCCAGTTCGGGGATTGGGCAAGAAGTTGCCAAGTTGTTGCTTGCAGATGGTTGGCGTCTTGGCATTGCGGCTCGACGAGAAGAACCTCTCATGGAACTGAAAGCAAAAGCCCCTGAGAGTGTGGAGGTTATGACTATCGATGTGACGAAGCTTGATGCAGGAGAGCGTTTGCAGAGTCTTATCGAGCGGCTTGGAGGGATGGACCTCTACTTCCATGCTTCTGGGATAGGCAAGCAAAATCGTGCTTTGAAAGAGGATATCGAACTCGGTACGATGGAGACCAATGCCGTGGGCTTTACCAGAATGATAGGCGCGGCTTACAGATATTTTGCAGAAAAAGGAGAGGGACACATTGCTGCCATCACCTCCATTGCGGGGACAAAGGGCTTGGGACCTGCACCGGCTTATTCTGCCACAAAAGCTTTGCAAGCCACTTATATCCAAGCACTTGAGCAACAAGCCCATCAGCGTGGTTTGAAGATTCGTTTCACCGATATTCGCCCTGGTTTTGTCGATACGGCTTTGCTCAATGACGATTTCCCTTATCCGATGCTTATGCGCCCTGAAAAGGTTGCTCGCGACATAGTCCGTTCCATATATCATCATCGTCATGTTCGTGTAATTGACTGCCGATACCGCATCCTGACGTTCTTCTGGCGACTCATTCCTCGCTGGATTTGGAGAAGAATGAAACTATAAGAATTTACTGATAATCCTATTCGATAATGAAGAAAATACTTTTTATTGGCGCGCTTTTGTGCCATGCTTTTTGCCTGAATGCTCAGATTGAAACACCTACTATGGGCTGGAGTTCGTGGAACACGTTCGCTGTGAACATTTCGGAAGACATCATCAAGGGACAGGCCGATGCTATGGTCTCGCAAGGACTGAAGGATGCGGGCTATCTGTATATCAACATCGACGACGGATTCCAGTATGGCCGCACTTCCGAGGGGAAAGTGCGCATCCATCCTCAGCGGTTCCCAAATGGCCTGAAGGTGGTGAGCGACTACATTCACTCGAAGGGCTTGAAGGCAGGCATCTACAGCGATGCGGGCGATTGCACTTGCGGCAGTATCAGCAATGGCGACACTCAGAACACGAATGTGGGCTTCTACGGCTACGAGCAGGTGGATGCGGACTACTATTTCAAGGAGTTGGAGTTCGACTTTATCAAGGTGGATTATTGTGGCGGCAACCATGCCGGATTGAACGAGCAGGAGCAATATACGGCTATCCACAACGCCATTGTGAACACAGGCAAGAATGTGCGCTATAACCTTTGCCGATGGGCTTATCCGGGGACTTGGTGCCACGATATTTCGACTTCTTGGCGAACGACTGGCGACATCTACGACGGTTGGAAATCGGTGAAGGGTATCTTGGATGAGAACCTTTATCTGTCGGCTTATTGCTACGATGGTTGCTACAACGATATGGACATGCTGGAGGTAGGGCGCTCTATGTCGGAAGAGGAGGACAAGACGCACTTTGGTATGTGGTGCATCATGTCGAGCCCTCTGCTCATTGGTTGCAACATGGCAACCCTCAGGGAAGAGCCATTGGCCTTGCTGAAGAACCCCGAACTCATCGCCTTGAACCAAGATCCGCTGGGCTTGCAGGCTTATGTGGTGCAGCATATCGGCGAGACTTATGTCTTGGCAAAAGACATCCTGACGCTTCACGGCAACACCAGAGCGGTGGCTCTCTATAATCCTTCGGACAGGGAGGAGGAGATGTGTGTCAGCTTCAGCGAGGTTGACTTGGGCGGCAAGGTTCAGGTGCGCGACCTTTTCGAGCATCAGGACTTGGGAGAGATGGAGGGAGGCTTGTCTGTGGTTGTGCCGCCTCATGGAACCCGCATCTACAAGTTGGAGGCTGAGGAGAGGTTGGAACGCTATATCTACGAGGCTGAGACGGCTTTCCTGCACGACTATCAGGAGATTTACAACAACCAGTCTGTCGGCTCTGCCATCTACGAGAAGAACTCGTCGGCCAGCGGCGGAGCTTATGTCAGCTGGCTTGGTGGAAAGCGCAGCAACTCTCTGCTCTGGAAGGATGTTTATGTTGTGGAAGAGGCCGACTATACCGTTCATTTCTGTGCAACTTCGGCCGAGAGTCGTCCCTTCAATGTCGTGCTGAATGGCGAGGAGAAAGGGAAGATTACTGTCTCGACTGGTAGTTGGACCACTTTCAAGGAGTACAATATGACGCTTCACTTGCAGGCTGGTTCCAACAGCATCGAGCTATACAACGAAAGCGGCTGGATGCCGAATATGGACTACATGAGCATAGAGAAAGCGGGGGAGAGCACAGTCCTGAATCGTCAGTTGGAAGAGATGATAATGCACCTCGAAACGATGAGCCACAACAGCCTTCTGACGGACAAACTGCGCCAAAGCGTAGAAAGTCTTTTGAAGAGAGCCCAAGCCGACGGCCTTACCGCTGCCAAGATAAAGTCCTTGCTCACAGAGGCGAAGAACCTTCAGAACGCCATCAGTCAGGTTGTCCCAGTCTGCGAAGAGTATCAGTTCTGGAGAAACTATGCTCAGAAGAATGTGGATGCAAGTCTGGAATCAACGCCTCTCACTTCGTTCATCGCTAAGATTAAGAGAAGCGATACAAACCTCTCAAAAGCAAATACTTATGACTTAGCAAACAGCGCCCTTACCACCTTGAAGGCGGCAATAACGACGTATCTGAAAGCTGAAGGCGCCGTTCCCAAAGAAGGCGAATACCTCGATATGACGATGTTTGTCGTGAACTATGACTTTTCCACCAAAGAAGGATGGCAAGGCGAACCGACTTACAGAGACGGCTGCGGCGAGGAATTCAACAAGGCGTTCGACCTCTATCAGACCATTGCCGATATGAGGCCTGGAGTCTATAAGGTGGCGTGCAATGCGTTCTACAGACCCAAGGGCAACGATGGCGGAGCGGCCTACAAGGCGGGAAGAGAGAACATTCAGGCGTATCTTTATCTGAACGATGAAAAGGTGAAACTGAAGTCGCTCTATTCCGAGGAATGGCCCGAGGCATCGCAATATGGTGGCGTCGACAATCAGAACGGCTATCCGCACAGTATGCGAGCTGCAGGCATTCGCTTTGCCGAAGGATGTTATCCGAACGAGGTTTCGTGCACTTTGCCCGAGAAAGGTTCGCTCAAGTTCGGCCTCAAGAGCGCTTCTGGCGGCAACAGCAATTGGTGTTGCTTCGACAACTTTGCGCTCTACTATCAGGCTACTCCCGATTTCTACGACGGAATCATTCCAATTGACGGTGGACAATCGGCAGTCGACAATGATGTCTATGACCTTAGTGGACGCAAAGCAGGCAAAAATTCGAAGGGCATAGTGATTCGCAAAGGCAAGAAGACACTCGTTAAATAAGTCTCGACGCCCCTGTCAGCCCCTCGTTATTGTCCGTACGTTATCGGATTGTTGTTTTTGTCGAAGCAGCCAATCACTTGCAGTTTGGCAGCTGGACTAGCGTTGATGGGAGAATCCGCTTTGTAGCCTTGCATGCGGCAGCCTGTTAGGGTGACGGTAGCCCCGCCTGTCACGGTGATGAAGTCCCACGATTCGCCCAGATTCGTGAGGGCGCCATTCGGACCAGAGAAGCACTCCACATTCGAGATAGAGGTGTGTCCTATGCCTTCGATGAGAATGGGATGCACGTCCTCCAGTCGCTCGCCCGCATTAGCTATGATGCTGCCTTGCGCAATCTGCCAGTTGCGGTTTTTCCAGTTGCTGCCCGTCTTGTAGATGCCGTTAGTCACGCAGTCGAAGTTGAAGCTGGTCAGCTGTCCGTAACTCTCTTTGCCCAGATAGACGCCGCCATAGACGCCAAAGCAGAAGAGGTCCATCAGCACGGCGTTGTCCGTATAGTCAATCCAATACGAGTAGGTCTTCCTGCGCAACACAGAGTCGATGACACTGGTCTTGAACGTCCGCCCGAACTCCCTCATGTTGGCGGGATTCACGTGGCAATGCAAGATGCGCGGAACGTCGGTACAATGGCAGATGGCAATAAACTGACCGCTCAGCGGATAGCCATAACAATGCTCAAAGAGGACCTGCTCCACGTAGTTCTGCCCCGTGGCACGGAAGTCCATCGCCATATACTCGCCATAGAACGACAGCTGGCTCAGCGTAACGCCCAGCACCCTCTGGTCGGGAGCCACACGGATGGTAGGCGGGTAGGGGATGATGAGACCCTCGTCCTTCCACGACTGTTCGGGATAGTAGAACTGAATGCCGCGAACCTGAGTGGCCGATTCAACGGTAAGGAAAGGCTGCTCCTTGTCCGTGATGACGAAGAGCGAACCCGTAGGGCCAGAGCGGTCGGGCAGGGCAGTGCCACGTCCCGTAGGACCATGCGCGCCCAGCAGCGTGACATTGCGTCGCAAAACGAGACCTCCATCCATCGGATAGCCGCCCTCCGTAGGTTCCAGATAGAGCACACCGCCCAGCGGACTCATCATGTCGATAGCAGCCTGCAGGTTCTTGCGGTTCTCCTGAGGCGTATTGTTTGGGAGCACTCCCACAGACTTCACAGAGACAAACCCCTGCGCCTTTGCAGCCCCTGCGCCTACAGCCATCCACAGGCCCAGAAGCATAAGAAAACGAGTAGCGAGTTTCATATTTTATAGGTTTTCGGGTGTAAATTTACACTTTATTCCCGAGATGACAATAAAGTTTTGCCAGAAAGTTAAAAGAAAAAGAGGGCTCCCACAACCAGCGAGCGCCCTCAATTTGTTTGCAATTATCTTCTGCGATTTACTTCAGCAAAACCTTATTGCTCTGCCATGAGATTGAGGACGGCCCCTTGCCTCTTTTTTAAGCATGCTTATTTTGCTTAAATGCTTAAGTGTTGAAAATCTGTATGTTACCTATACAACGACATCTACCATTCTGCTTAGCTACGAAAATTTTAAGCAAATAAGCAAATTAAACATTGATTTTTGAGAGAAAGGCGGCGACTATATATTATTTATTATAATTAACTCATATGTAATAGGTAATATAATAAATATAAGGGAAGCCCTTTGTCTCTTTTTAAGCAAAGTTTAACTTGCTTAATTGCTTAACGCCCTGCCAGCCTACAATTCAAACCATTTGCCGAGAATCATATCAATTGCTGCTGAAAATCGGCTGAATTGAGGTGCTGAAATTTGGCAGCGCAGCCAGAATGTCGTACCTTTGCAATGTGAAAGAAAAGAGAACTACTGCAGAGTTCTTTGCAAACTTCACCTGTGAAAATGGCCAACTTCACACGTGACGTTTCGCAACTTCACGAGAGATCTTTGACAACTTCACGAGAGAGAAAAAAACTCCACCCGCTAAACGTTAACTAATTTGAAAAAATGCAGCGGCTCTGTTGGGTGGCTGCGTTTTTTTTCCTATCTTTGTAGCGCAAAATAGTATTATTGTCCTATGAAAAAGATTGCTTTTCTATGTGTTGCTCTTTTTGCTGTGGGCCTTGGCGCAAGGGCTGCGGGCGAGATAAGGCAGGTGCCGTTTACCGATGTGCAGGTGAAGGACCAGTTCTGGAAACAACGCCTCGATGTGATGCGAAACACGACCATCCGCTATGCCTTCCAGAAGTGTACGGACGCCGGTCAGATTCGCAACTTCGAGTATGCTGGCAAGATTGTGAGCGGCGAGGCTCAGGTGGGCGACCTGACCTTCCAGTCGGGCAATCCATACGACGATGCGGAGGTGTATAAGGTGCTGGAGGGCGCTTCGTATGTGCTTACTACTCAGGCAAATGCAAGTCTGGAGGAGTATTGCGACGGCGTTATCGACCTCATCTGCTCGGCTCAGGAACCTGATGGCTACATCCAGACGAATTTCACCATCCATAACCCTCTGCATCCGTGGTACAACGGGGAGAAGTGGACGAGCGACTGGAACCTCTCGCACGAGACGTTCAATGTGGCGGAACTCATCGAGGCTGCGATTGCCTACTATCAGGCGACGGGCAAGGACAAGCTGCTGAACTGCGCCATTAAGGCTGCGGACAATATGCTCGACTACTTCAACGAGGACGGCATCAAGATGGCTCCCGGGCACGCTGTGGTGGAGATGGCTCTCGTCCGTCTCTACGAACTGACCAGAAACGAGCGCTACCTGCAGGGCTGCAAGTTCTTCCTGGACTGCCGAGGCATCCGCAAGTTCGATCCTACAAGCGGCGACCAGCGCGTGAACGGCAAGTACTGGCAAGACCATCTGCCTGCCATAGAACAAAGGACTGCCGAGGGGCATGCGGTCCGTGCTCTCTACTTCTACAGCGGCATGGCGGACTGGGTGCGCTACTCGGGCGACCAGGCTTACGAGACGGCTGTGACGGCAATCTGGGACAACATCGCAAGCAAGAAGTGCTACATTACGGGTGGCTTTGGGGCTCGCGACAACAACGAGGCTTTCGGCGAGGACTACGAGTTGCCCAACGCTTCGGCCTATTGCGAGACTTGCGCTTCGGTGGCAGCCAGCTTCTTCAATCTGCGCATGTTCCGCCTCCATGGCGATGGCAAATATGTGGATATGCTCGAGCGCGCGTTATATAATACGGTATTGGACGGCTACGGCATTGCGGGCAAGACGTTCTACTATCCCAATCGTTTGGCTTCGACGGCAAGAGGCGATGCCCGCCCGGAGTGGTTCGGCACAAGTTGCTGCCCCACGAACCTCTGCCGACTCATCCCTTCGGTGCCCGGCTACATCTATGCCACAGACGACGATGCGCTCTATTGGAACCTCTTTGTGGCAAGCACGGCAACGGCAAAAGTGGGTGATACATCGTTCGGCATAACTATCACTGGCTCATATCCTTATAAAGGGGAGATGAAGTTAACGTTTAACTCCGTAGAAGGCAATCCGAGCGGCAAGAGCCTGAAGGTTCGCATTCCTGGTTGGGCAGTAAACAAACCTGTGGAGAGCGACCTCTATTCTTATACGAACCCGACGACTACGCCTGTCGTCATCAAACTGAATGGCGAGGAGGTGAGCTATACTGTTGAGGACGGATATGCCGTCTTGCAAAAGGATTGGGCAGAGGGCGATTATGTGGAAATCTCGCTTCCGATGGACATCCATCAGGTTGTTTCGAACCCGAATTTGAAGACAAATGCAGGGCTCTGTTCCTACGAGCGCGGACCGATTGTCTATTGTGCCGAGGGCGTGGATAATAGTGGCAAGCTGGACAACCTCTTCATTCCGGAAGGGGCTACAGGAACGAATTCTACTGCTCCTTCGCCCATCTCGTCGCTCTTCAAAGGCGGTATTCAGCAACTTCGCATGAACGGCAAGGTTTGCACTCAGAATGGCACGGAAGTGGAGACGGCAGACAGGGTGGTGCGTCTGATTCCTTACTTTGCAAGAGCCAATCGTGCCGCTTCGCCCATGATGGTCTGGATTCCTACGGATGCCTCGAAGATGGAGCAACCCATCGACTTCATCGACGAAGTGAAGATTTGCAACAGCGCAAGCGAGCAGGCTCACAATCTGCAAGGCGAGAACATGCGAACAGGCTCGGATTTGGGATGGAGAGACGCTTACGGAGGCTGGATTAGCTACGTCATGAAGGTTGACTCGGAGCGTCCTACAGACCTCGTCCTGAAGCTGTGGGGCAGCGATGGAGGCAATCGCAAGTTCGACATCTATTGCGACGGAACGGTCTTCTCCTACGAACACGTCGATAACTTCTCGCCCAACGAGTACTACTACATGCGGCATCCCATTCCCTTCGACCTCACGAAAGACAAGGAGAGGGTGACGATTAAAATGAAGGCAATTGACGGCGACAATAATGTGGGCGGCCTGTTTGGCGTCTATACCGCGCTCTCGGAAGACGTTCCGGAAGGCTCTGTGACAGTCGATTATATGTGGACCACGAAGGCTGCTTCTCGCTCGAGCCATCGCTATACAAGCAACGGCGGCAACGGCACTTTCCGCAATAGGACTTGGCTCGACGGTTCGGGAACAACGGGGCAGGCTTGGACAATGAAGGTGGACAAGACGCATCGCAACTACCTGATGCTTCTGTATTGGGGCGACGAGGGCGATGTGCGCAACTTCGACATCATGTGCGACGATGTGTATGTGGCCAGCGAAAGCCTTTGCCATAACGACCCGGGGCGTTTCATGATGCGCTGCTATCCGATTCCCGAAGAGGGAACAAGCGGCAAGGAAAGTGTCCGCATCCACCTCACTTCACCCACTGGAACAAAGACTGGCGGCATCTTCTACGCCTATATGCTCTCGCTAAAAGACGACGGAACGGGAATGGAAAACGTTAACGTTAACCTTAACGTCGACAGGGGCGTTTATAATCTTCTTGGGCAGCAGTTGGCAGAGCCGCAGTCGGGCATTAACATCGTGAATGGCAAAAAGATGGCGTTGCGTTGAGAAGATAGGAACGGAAGAAAATAAGAAAGGGCGTTACCGATTGGCAGCGCCCTTTTCTTGTCTTATCTCCGCAGAACTTTACCAGAAGTAGATGTAGAATGCTACGGTGATGGCGAGGATGATGATGGTGTGGAATACATCCCAGCCATTCCAGCTGGCACGAGTTGCTGCAATTTGCTCGGGAGTGGATGTGCCGAAGACCAGTCCCTGAATTTTCTCCTTGCTTGGAGCCTCGGTGAAGAGGGAAACAAGAATTACAACCAGGCAGCAGACAACAAGCATCACGCCGCAGAAGAACAACCAGTTGAAGTCGTAGAACACAGCTTTGAACCAGCTATCAGCGGCATCGGGCGTGTTACTATAGTACACCTTTGCACCAAGACGAGTCAAGCCAATGATAATGCCTGAGAGCAAGCCCCACTGACCGCCCTTGGCAGAAGCACGCTTCCACGTAACACCCAAGAGGAATGCTGCTGCAATACCAGGAGCAAGCACGCTCTGGACGTCCTGCAGATAGTTGTAGAGCACGTTGCCTACGCTCCTCATAATGGGAATCCAAAGGATGCCGAGAATCACGATGACAACAGTTGCCGTTTGTCCGATACGAACCAAACTCTTCTCAGACGTTTGTGGCTTCAGTCGCTTCCAGAAGTCAATGGTGAAGAGCATAGCGGAACTGTTGAACAGAGATGCAAGTGAAGACATCAAAGCTGCAAGAATACCGCAAACCACAAGACCCTTCACGCCTGCAGGCAGAATCTTAGCCACGAGGGTAGGGAAGGCGGCATCGGCATTCGGAGTACCGTCTTCAAGTAGAGGCAGGAAGCCACCATACTTCTGATGAAGGGCAAAGGCAATCATGCCTGGAATGAGGAATAGGAACACGGGCAACAGCTTCAGATAAGCTCCGAAAATGGTACCACGACGGCTTTCCTTCTCGTTCTTGCCAGACAAGACACGCTGCACGATGTACTGGTCGGTACACCAATACCAGAAGCCGATGACTGCAGAGCCAACGAGTGCTCCCAGCCAAGGATACTGCGGGTCGCTATTCGAACGCATCAGGTGAATCATGGTGCCTGTGGCGCCTTCGTAGTTGGGCTTTACGTTGCAAAGCTGGAGCATCTGGTCCCAGCTGCCTAAGGCTTTCATTCCCAATACGAGGATGATGAGTGAGCCAAGCAGCAGGATAGGTGTCTGCAGCACAGAGGTGTAGAGCACAGACTTCATACCTCCAAGAATGGTGTAGAGCGCTGTGATGAGCACAAGTCCGATGGCTGCAATCCAGAAGAAGTCGATGCCCCAAAGTTCTTTAATGCCAAACACTTGCTGGAACACAAGTCCGCCAGCATAAACCGTTACGGCTACTTTCGTCAGCACGTAAGAAATCAGAGAAATGACGCTCAGGATGGTGCGGCTTTGTGTGTTGTAACGACGCTCGAGGAACTCGGGCATGGTGTAAACCATAGAACGAGAATAGAAGGGCACGAATACCCAGCCGAGAATAAGAATCATCCATCCTTGAATCTCCCAATGTGCCATTGCCATACCCGATGAAGCACCTGCTCCTGCAAGTCCGATAAGATGCTCTGAACCGATGTTCGAGGCAAAGATACTTGCACCAATGGCTATCCATGTTGCGTCCTTGCCGCCAAGAAAATAGTCTGCCGAGTTGTCGTTCTTTTGAGAAACGACCCAAAGTACGATGCCGATTAGCGCACAGCAGAAGACGCCAATGACAATCCAGTCTAATAATGCCATATTAATTTACTATTAAAAAGGAGCCCTGAACGTTGGATGTCCAGGACTCCATAAGTAAGTAAATGCGAGTGATTAGCAGAGTTTGCGAGAGCCGTCTCCAATAACTACGTCGATGACGATAGGCTTCTTGCCGTACTTTTTCTGGAACTTCTCGACAACGACTTTCTTGAAGTTGGCAGCAAGTTCGTCTGCAACAAGGTTGATGGTGCAGCCACCAAAGCCGCCACCCATGATGCGAGAACCTGTAACGCCTTCTTCCTTAGCAACTTCGTTGAGGAAGTCAAGCTCTTCGCAGCTTACCTCATACTCCTTGCTCAGGCCGTAGTGAGTTTCGTACATCATCTTGCCTACTGTCTCGTAGTCGTCCTTCTTGAGGGCGTCGCAAACGGTAAGCACGCGAACAACTTCGCCGATGACGTAACGGGCACGCTTGTACTCGTCCTCAGTAATCTGACTCTTTACTTCTTCGAGCATGTCGTAGTTTGCATCACGAAGGCTCTTCACCTCAGGATGCGTCTTGCCGATAACCTCAGCAACATGCTCACACTGCAGACGACGTTCGTTGTAGGGAGAACCCTTCAGTTCGTGCTTCACACAGCTGTTGACAAGGATGAGCTGATAGCCCTTGGGATTCCAGGGGAAGTACTCGTACTCACCGCTACGGCAGTCGAGACGAAGCAGAGCACCCTTCTTGCCGAGAACACTGATAGCCTGGTCCATGATGCCACAGTTTACACCAACATACTTGTGCTCTGTGCGCTGACCAACCTTAGCGAGTTCCATCTTCTCAATCTTGTTGTCGCCGAACAAATCGTTCAAAGCGAAAGCATATGTGCTCTCGAGAGCAGCACTTGAACTCATACCTGCACCAAGAGGCACATCACCAGCAAAAGCTGTGTTGAAGCCTTCTACAGGAACACCCAGAGCCATCATCTCGCGGCAAACGCCGAAGATGTAGCGAGCCCATGTTGCGCTGGGGCCCTTCTCGTCGTCAAGAGAGAACTGAACGCGGTCCTTGAGGTCGATGCTATAAGCATCCACAGTGCGAGTGCCGTTAGGCTTAATCTCGGCAATGATGCCCTGTTCTACTGCTCCAGGAAATACGAAGCCATTATTATAGTCAGTATGTTCGCCAATCAGGTTGATGCGACCAGGAGAGGCATAAACTGAACCTGTGCTGCCGTCGAAGTGCTTTACGAAGCGACTACGAACATCGTCAATTGTAAGTTTCATTTTTCTAAGTTTAAGAGATTAAAGTTCAAGTGTTTACTCAACAGGAATGTCCTTGTTCACGTTCTTGCAGCCAATCACGCTGTAGTAGAGCATGTAAACAAGCATTGCAATTACGAGCCAGTAGCTGTTCATGTAGCCAAAGCCTTCTGCAATCTTCTCCTGAATCCAAGGCATTACACCACCACCGACAACAAGCATCATGAAGATACCAGAAGCCTGTTCTGTGTACTTGCCCAGTCCTTCTACTGCCATGTTGAAGATGCAGCCCCACATAATGCTGGTGCACATACCGCAGAGAACGAGGAACAGACAGCTCAGAGGAACTTGGAACATTGCAAAGCCGTCGGCTGCGCTATAACCAGGCATGCTGATTGTTGTGGTCTTAGGAATTGCGATTGCTATGAGAATCAAAATGATGGCAATTGTGCTCATGGTAATCATCTGAGCGCGGCTGCTAATCTTGCCTGAAACAAGTGTGCTGCTGAAACGTCCTACCATCATGAGCAACCAATAGATAGCTGCGATTGCACCACCGATTGCAGCACCATTTACTGCAATACCTGCACCCTTCTCGCTTGCGTCAGAGAGGTAGAAGATAACCTGTGCGGGAATACCAATCTCGATACCTACATAGAAGAAGATAGCGATTGCGCCAAGTACGAAGTGGCGGAAGTTCCAAGCGCTGTGCTCGTAAACCTTTGTGTTGCGCTCCTGAGCGGGTTCGGGAATAGTGAGGCTGGCAATGATGATGAATGCGATGCCGAATACTGCCATTGCGATGAAGAGCAGAGGAGAAACGTCGGACATAGCAGTCTTGTCTGTAACGGTACCAACCAGAGCACCTACCAACAGAGGAGTCAGCGTGCCAGTCAGAGAGTTCAGCGTACCACCAGTCTGGATAAGCTGATTACCCTTGTTGCCACCACCACCAAGCATGTTCAGCATGGGGTTCACAACGGTGTTGAGCATACAAACACAGAAGCCGCAAACGAATGCACCAAGCAGATAAACGTAAATGGCTGAGCCCTGCAGGAACTCGAAGCTGGAGAGGTACTGAATGCAGATGCCAATGAAACCAACTGCGAGGGCAGCGAGAGTGGTCTTCTTGTAACCAATCTTGAGGAGCATCTTGCCTGCGGGAATACCCATGAACAGATAAGCAAGGAAGTTCATGAGGTTACCAGTCATACCTGCCCATTCATACTGGTTCTTCCAAATGGTTCCGAATGGAGCGGCCATGTTAGTTACGAATGAAATCATCGCGAAGATGAAACACATTGTGATGATAGCAACAAGATTGCTATTCGATTTTGTTTGTGCCATAATGATTTGAATTAAGTTATTTTGAATTTAGTTGTTTTGAATTCTTGTTCTTACCACTCTATGCCGAACTTATAGATGGTCTTCTGCCTGTAGATTTCGCCGGCTTTCAGAATGCAGCTGGGGAAATAAGCGCGGTTTGGAGAATCGGGGAAGTGCTGAGCCTCGAAACAGAGAGCTGAGTACTTGGGATAGGTTGCGCCCTGATTGCCTGTAAAGCCGTTGAGCCAGTTGCTCGAATAGAACTGAACACCAGGTTCTGTAGTCCACATCTCCATCTTCCTGCCACTATTGGGCTCTACGCACTTAACTGCATAAGACAGTTCGCCTGGCTCTCTCTTGTTCAGCACGAAGCAATGGTCGTAACCTGTGCCGTTCACAATCTGCTGATTGCTTGTGTCGCCGATGCGCTCACCTACTGCATGAGGTGTGCGGAAGTCGAATGGAGTGCCTTCTACCTTCAGGATTTCACCCGTCGGAATGCTCGTCTCGTCGATGGGAATAAAGAAATCGGCGTTGATGGTGAGGATGTTGTTAAGAGCCTCGGGAGTGGGGTTTGCGATACCTGCCAAGGAGAAGAATCCGTGACTCGTCATATTGACTGGAGTCTTCTTATTGGTAGTGCCGCGATAGTCGATGATGAGTTCGTCGTCTTCCGTCAGGCTGAACTTCACATTCATGTGCAATTCGCCAGGGAAGCCTTCCTCGTAATAAGCTGAGATGTATCGAAGCACGAGTTCGTGTTCGTTGATTTGCTCAGCATCCCAAACACGAGCATGGAAGCCTGTAGGACCGCCATGAAGATGATTGGGGCCATTGTTGATAGCAAGACTATAATCCTTGCCATTCATTACAAAATGTCCCTTAGCGATGCGGTTGCCGTAGCGACCAACAAGCGTGCTAAGGAACGGTTCGGGACTGTTTATCATGTTCTGAATAGAGTCATGTCCCTGAATAACATTGGCCATCTTGCCTTCCTTATCGGGAACCATGATGGCCATTATTGCACCACCGTAATTCGTGATGCTTACTTCCATTCCATTGCTGTTAGTGAGGGTGTAGAGGTCAGTCTCCTTGCCTTGCACCACAGCTTGGAAGTTTTCTCTCTTCAATCCGGAAATGAGTACGTTGTCCATAGGCGTATAATGTAGTTAAAGTTGCATTTTTCCTTGCAAATATAGCAAAAAAAACAATTGCTTCAAAGGAAAATGTAGAAATCTTACATCCTTGCCTATTAAAAGATGTTAAAGAGCATAAGCAGGAAGGATTTGACGCCACAATTCTTTGTGCTTAAAAACATATGCAGTTACGATGCCAAACGTAACACGTTACGATTGCAATCATAACACGTTAACTTTGCCAACGTAACACGTTAAGTTTACAAACGACACACGTGATGTTTTAAGATGAGGCCTTAGTATCCGAGATACGTGAGCAGATCCGCTACAATAAAGGTGCTACCTCCTATATAAATAATGTCTTTGCTTGAAGCTTCCTTTTTTGCTGCGAGAAAAGCCGTCTTAACATCGTTAAATACCTTGCCATGAAGGTTGTGAGTTATGGCTCGCTTACAAACTTCTTCTGCTGGCATTGCGCGTTGCACAGAGGCTTGGGTGAAATAATAAACCGCATCCTTCGGCATCATGGAAAGTACTGCGTCAACATCTTTATCGCTTACCATTCCAAAAACAAAATGCAATCGTTGATGGGGCAGGGTAGCAAGGTGACGGAAGATGTACTCAAGTCCGCCTTTGTTGTGGGCCGTGTCGCAAATGGTAAGGGGCTTCTTACTGAGTATTTGCCATCGTCCCATTAAGCCAGTCATCGTGCAGACTTCCTTGAAACCTCGTTTCACGGCTTTGTCGCTAATCTCAATTCCTCGCTCTCGAAGCAGACGAACAGATGTGAGGATGGTCTGCTGGTTCTTCTCTTGGCAAAGGCCTTGAAGAGCGGCTCCCTCCAAACCTTTCCTTGGGAAGGCTTCGTCTTCAGCGAAGGTGATGGGTGCTCCTACTTCTTTTGCTTTGTTCTGGAATACGGCTTTGACTTCTGGATTGACGTTCTCGCCAATGCAGACAGGAATGCCCGACTTGATGATGCCTGCCTTCTCCGAGGCTATCTTTGGGAGCGTGTCACCAAGGAATTGAACGTGATCGAAGCTGATGTTTGTGATGACGGAAAGTACGGGCTGGATGATGTTTGTGCAGTCGAGTCTGCCTCCCAAGCCAACTTCAATAACTGCGAAGTCAACCTTCTGCTCCTCGAAGTACTTGAAAGCGAGGGCTGTAGCAAGTTCGAAGAAAGAGAATCCCGTTTCCCATGGTTCTTTTCTAACTGCTTGAACGAACTCAATGACGCGCTTTTTGCTTATCTTTTTGCCGTTGACCCGAATCCTTTCGCGGAAGTCAACGAGATGGGGACTTGTATAAAGACCTACACGATAGCCTTGTGACTGCAGGATGGCTGCAAGGGTGTGACAGACAGAGCCTTTACCATTCGTGCCCCCTACATGAATAGTACGATAGTTGCGATGCGGATGGCCGAAGTACTCATCAAGAGCAAGCGTGCCTCCGAGCCCCTCTTTATACGCCGCTGCCCCCACATTCTGAAACATAGGGGCAGAGTCGAAAAGGTATTGTACGGCTTGTTCGTAGGTCATTCGAACATCTTTTTGAATCTGTTGAAGAAGTTGCTTTTTGCCGTTGCTCCAGGCTTCATGTTCTCGCTTGTACGGAGTTTTTCGAACATTTCCTTCTCTTCGCGAGACAAGTTCTCTGGAATATAAACGCCAATCTGCACGATGAGGTCGCCAGTTCCGTAGCCGTAGCCTTGCACGACAGGCAGGCCTTTTCCGCGAAGACGCATAGTCTTGCCGGGTTGAGTGCCTGGTTCAATCTTTATCTTCACCTTGCCGTCGATGGTGGGAATCTCAGCACTTCCGCCAAGAATAGCCGTAGGAACATCAAGCAAGAGTTGATATTGCAGGTTCTGTCCGTCGCGAAGGAGTTCGGGATGCGGTTCTTCCTCAATATAGACGTGAATGTCACCAGGAACACCATTCCAACGAGCTGCATTACCTTTGCCTTTCTCGTTGACCACCATTCCCTCCTGAACGCCTGCAGGAATCTTTATTTCGACGATTTCCTCACCTTTCACAATACCCGTTCCGCCGCAGTTCTTACACTTGTTGCGAATCACAGAACCTGTGCCGCCACAAGCATCACAACTGGTTTGCGTCTGCATGTGGCCGAACATTGTGTTTACTGAGCGATAGGTGACGCCAGAACCATTACATTTCGTGCAAGTCTCTTTCTTGCCGTCTTCGCTACCACTTCCGTGACAATGAGGGCAGGTGACGTATTTGTTTATCTTGAACTTCTTTGTGACGCCAGAAGCGACCTCCTTCAGATTGACGCGAACTTTGAGACGTAGGTCTGCGCCTTTCTCGACTCGCTTGCCGCCTCTGCTACCTCCTCCAAAGAAGTCGCCGAAACCTCCGCTAAAACTGCCTCCACCGAAACCTCCTCCGCCGAAGACGGAATTGAAGACGTCAAAGATGTCGTCCATCGACATACCTCCAGCGCCACCGAAGCCTCCATAGCCTCCGCCAGAAAAACCAAACTGGTCGTAGTGCTGACGCTTTTCCTTATCGGATAATACGGAATAAGCCTCTGTTGCCTCCTTGAACTTCTCCTCGGCCTCTTTCTTCTCAGCATCACTCTTGCCCGTCTGACGGTCAGGATGATACTTGATGGCCATCTTCTTGTAGGCGGACTTTATCTCGGCTTCGCTGGCAGTCTTGCTGACGCCAAGCACTTCATAGTAATCTCTCTTCTCTGCCATAATCCAATCCTCTTAGACGCCAACAACAACTTGAGCGTGACGGATGACTTTCTCGTTGAGTTTATAACCCGTCAGAGTGCAGTCCATCACTTTGCCTTTGAGTTCGGGTGTGGGAGCAGGCAACTGGGCAACTGCTTCGTGAAGGTCAACATCGAAATCGGCTTCTTTGGTATCGATGATGCTGACTCCTTGCTTACCAAGTATGTCGATGAATTTCTTATAGATAAGCTCGACACCTTCAAGTACTGCATTAACATCCTCTGCGCCCTTCATGTTCTTCAGGGCACGCTCCATATCGTCGATGATAGGAAGGATGGTAATGATGGTTTTTTCGCCGCCATTGAGGATAAGGTCAGTCTTTTCCTTGATGGTACGCTTGCGGTAATTGTCGAACTCTGCTATCTTTCGCAGCAGTTGGTCGTTGAGGTTTGCAATCTCCTTGTTTGCAGCTTCCAGTTGCTCTTCAACGGTAAGTTCCTTCTCCTCTTCAGGAGCAGCCTGTTCCGTTTCTGGAGTTGTCTCCTCGACATTCTGCTTAGTTTCTTTCTTTTCTATTTCTTCGTTCTTTTCTTCTTTCATTTTGATAGGGTTTTGTTTCCGCTTCTTTCTCTACAAGAAACGTGCCAATCGAGGACTTGTCAGTTGGTTGTGCCGTACATTCTGTCTTTTTGCTCCTTGATGGCCTCGCTACTGATGTACTCGTCGTACTCCATAAGTTTGTCGATGGTGCCAGTCGGAGTGAGTTCTATGATGCGGGTTGCGACTGTTTCGATGAACTCGTGGTCGTGACTTGCGAACAGAATGTTGCCCTTGAAGAGTTTGAGGTTGTTGTTGAAAGCCTGGATGCTTTCGAGGTCGAGATGGTTCGTGGGCGTGTCAAGAATGAGACAATTCGCGTTCTTTAGCTGCATTCGAGCAATCATGCAACGCATCTTCTCGCCTCCTGAAAGCACATTCACTTTCTTTAGGACCTCTTCGCCTGAGAAGAGCATTCGTCCCAGGAAAGCTTTGAAATACACTTCGTTACCCTCACCAAACTGGCTAAGCCAATCCACGAGGTTGAGGTTGCTCTGGAAGAATTCTGTATTGTCGAGCGGAAGGTAAGCGGTTGTGATGGTGATGCCCCAGTTGTAGGTTCCTGCCTGAGCCTCACGATTTCCGTTGATTATCTCAAAGAGAGCAGTCATAGCCCTTGGGTCGCGACTCAAGAAGACCACTTTATCTCCCTTCTCAACCGTGAAGCTGACGTTATCGAAAAGTACTGTTCCGTCCTCGCTGACTGCCTTCAAGCCCTCAACTTCAAGGATTTGATTGCCAGGCTCTCTATCCATTTGGAAGATGATGCCAGGATATTTGCGGGTAGAAGGCTTGATTTCCTCGATGTTGAGTTTCTCGAGCATCTTCTTTCTGCTTGTAGTCTGCTTGCTCTTTGCCACGTTTGCAGAGAATCGACGAATAAATTCCTCGAGTTCCTTCTTCTTCTCCTCAGCCTTTGCTTTCTGGTTTTGAGCCTGACGAAGAGCAAGCTGAGAACTCTGATACCAGAAGCTATAGTTGCCGGCAAACATGGTAATCTTGCCGAAATCTATGTCGATGGTGTGGGTGCAAACGCAGTCGAGGAAGTGACGGTCGTGGCTGACTACGAGCACAGTATGTTCGAACTCGCTCAAGTACTGCTCCAACCATTGAACGGTATCAAGGTCGAGGTCGTTCGTAGGCTCGTCGAGGAGGAGGTTGTCAGGGTTTCCAAAGAGGGCTTTTGCCAGCATGACTCGCACCTTTTCCTTACCCGAAAGCTCGCCCATCAGTTGATAATGCTTCGCTTCCTTAATGCCGAGACCAGAGAGAAGGGCAGCTGCATCGCTTTCTGCTTCGTAGCCTCCCATCTCAGCAAACTTTTCTTCAAGCTCAGCCACACGAATGCCGTCCTCGTCCGTAAACTCCGATTTCGAGTAGAGAGCCTCGCGTTCCTTCATTACGTCCCACATCGTGGTATGTCCCATCAAGACTGTGTTGAGGACAGTTTCCTGGTCGTATTGGAAGTGGTCCTGCGAAAGGACGCTCAAACGTTCGCCAGGTCCGAGTTCAACTGTACCTTTCGAGGGCTCGAGTTCACCACTTATGGCTTTCAAAAGAGTTGATTTACCGGCTCCATTTGCTCCGATGACTCCATAAATGTTGCCATTTGTGAACTTCATGTTAACGTCCTTATAAAGAACGCGTTTGCCGAATTGTACGGCGATATTGGATAAGGTTATCATATTTATCTTATTCTTATTATTTCACCTACTTGAACTGCATGCGGCTCGTCCCACTTGTTCAGCTTGCAAAGCGACTCGAGACGGATGCCGTAGAGTTGAGCGATGTCGAATAGACTCTGGTTCGCTTCCACAATATGAATCGGGTTCTTCTTGAACTCCTTCGATGCACATTTGCGTTTCTTTTTCAGGAAGATAATGTCGCCTGCAGTTGGAGCATAGTCGCGAGGTAAGTCGTTGTAATTGTATAGTTTACGCAGACTCAGGCCAGTCTTCTTGCTGATGGTTGCCATATCGTCGCCTACCTCGACAATGAGGAAGTAGTTCTTGTTTGCTTTATAAATAATGTGGCGTTCGAAGAAGTCGTCAGCAGTCTCTGTTGCAGTTAGAATAGCCTCCTTTCTCGAAGAGTGGAACTTGCCTGTGTCGAACTGGTTGAGACTGTACATTTCGATGACGCGAATCAAAGCCTCCGCATAGGTCGGACTGGTTGCATAGCCCGCAGCCTTCAGTCCTCTTGCCCAGCCCTTGTAGTCCGTCTTGCTGAGTCTGTAGAGACCTTGATAACGCTTTTGTTGCAGGAACTTCGAGTGGTCTATGAAACTCTCGCGAGCACTTCTGTACTTGCGGAATCTGTCGTTAGGCCTATCATCCGCTTGAATGATATAAGGCCCGTTCCAAGAGCCGCCCACCTTGATGCCAAAGTGGTTGTTGGCCTCTGTGGCTAGCCTGCTTCTTCCTGCGTTACTTTCCAGCAAACCTTGAGCCAATGTGATGCTCGCAGGAATGCCATACTGGTTCATCTGTTCGATGGCCCAATCTTTGTACTTGTCGATGTAAGTCCAAAAAGCCTGATTCGTCCTCTGTCCCCATGAAAAGAGGCACCAAACAACGGACAACAGGCAACATAGTATGCGTAATTTCTTCATTTCGTGCGCAAAATTAGATAAAATTTGTCACTATACGAAAAAAAAGTCTAACTTTGTGGCAGAAAAAGACATTTCTTTTATGCGAGAATACAAGATTGAGGCTCTGATGCGCATCTTTGAGATGGCAGAATTGAGCAAAGCAGACCAAGAGTTGGTAGAGGCAGCCAAGCGCGCAACTGCTGGAAGTTATGCACCTTATAGCAAGTTTCGAGTAGGGGCAGCCGTTCGTTTGCAGGATGGAACAATCGTTTGTGGTGCAAATCAGGAGAATGCAGCCTTTCCATCAGGACTTTGTGCCGAGCGAACAGCTCTTTTTGCAGCAAATGCCCAGTATCCTGACCAGCCCGTCGTAGCTTTGGCCATCGCAGCTCAGAAAGGCCGTCAGTACCTCGCTCAGCCCATCTCTCCTTGCGGAGCTTGCAGGCAAGTTATTTCAGGAGTGGAGGACCGTTACGGACAACCCATTCGCATCCTGCTTTACGGCACAGATGGTGTCCTTGTTTCCGACGGCATTAACCCCTTGCTTCCCCTTCGCTTTGTTGACGACAATATGAGGCTAGGGTAAATTGTAAACTTCACGTGGATAAAAAGCAAACTTCACGTGTGATGTTTGCCAACGACACACGTGAAGTTTTTGTTCGACGCCAGTCAACAATTTCTGGACGACTCTTTATTCTTGTTCTTTCTCTTTTTCTTTGTCTATTTCGGGCTCGCCAATCTTTTGGGGAGACTCTTTAGTGGCATTTTCTAATTTTTTGCCAATCTCTTTTTTGATTGGTCCTTCGCCTTGCTTTGCATCAGATTGTTTCTCGCGAGGTCCTGTTGGTCGTTGTTTCTCGTCCCTTGGCCTTTGTACTTTTTCTGCAACCTGTTTCTTCTCCTTTGGCTCTGTTTCTTGTCCCACCTTAACTTCAGGCTCTTTTTCAGAGGCTGCCGCTTCCGAACCTCCTTGAGTTGCAGCTTGGCCGGCTTCATCTAATTCTTTCTCAATTTCTTCCTTGCCTCCTGCACTGGGAGCCTGCTCAGATTCTTGTGGTTTCTTTTCTGAGTCGAAAAGTTTGTAAGTTGTCCTCAGCACTTTAAACTCTGTGCGGCGGTTGAGTGCGTGACAAATCTCTTGTTTCTCTTCGTTGTCGAGGGCGAGGATGAAAGCTTCGGTCAGAGTGTCGCCTTCATTGAGGAAGTCGTAGGTGGCAGCAATCTTGCGTGTTACTATCTTGGGGCGCTTCTCGCCATAACCCTTTGGCGTGAGTCGAAGGGTGTCGATGCCGTGAGTTATGAGGTAGTTGACGACGCTCTCAGCACGCCTTTGCGAGAGTTTTTCATTATACTCATCCTTACCGCGGAAGTCACAATGCGAGGAGAGTTCGATGGTGACGTTGGGATTTTCGTTCAGGAGGTCCACGAGACTATCGAGAGCCAGGCAAGAGCTTTCCAACAAAGCTGCTGAGTCGAACTCGTAGAAGATGTTGCGAATGAGCACAGGATTCTCGATACTTGCCAATGGGAACTGCAAGACGTACTCCTGACTCACACTACTTGTATCGACGCTCAGCTCCTCTTTATGATTGAGGTAACCTTTGCAAGTTCCGAGGAAGACATAATCGACATTTGGCTTCACTTCCTGCTCGAAACTGCCGTCGCCTCGCACACTCAACTTGAGATAAGTGCCATCGTTGCCCACCATATAAACGAGGCCTTCAGGCAGTTCGTAGCCGTCTTTCTCGTAAACCCAGCCTTTGACGGTTTGAATGACCTCTGGATGCTCGAACGACATAATGTGGTCCCAGCCTCTTGCATCGCCTCTGTTTGTGGAGAAGTAACCTCGATTGTGAAGTCCTTCGAAGGTCATTCCAAAGTCGTCGCCGCTGGAGTTCATCGGGTATTTGAGGTTCTCGAGCGTCCAAACTCCAAGACTATCGCATTCTGCTTTGATGATATCGAGCCCGCCCATACCTACATGACCATTGCTCGAGAAGTAGAATTCGCCATTAGGACGGAAAACGGGGAACATTTCGTCGCCAGGCGTGTTGATAGGGTATCCAGCATTCTCTACGCCTCCCAATCCGTGGTCGGTAAGCGCAATCTTCCAGATGTCGAAACCTCCTTGCCCACCAGGCATATCGCTCGTAAAGTAAAGCCATTGTCCATCGGGCGAAACGGCTGGATGAGCATAGCTGGAAAGTGTGTCTTTACTGATTTGCAGAAGTTGTGGCTTGCTCCAAGAAGCATCACTACGAGAACTGGTGTAAATCTGAGCATAACGCGGATAATCAGCATCGTAGGTGCAAACGGTCAGATACATTGTCTTTCCGTCAGGTGAGAAGCAACAGGTTCCCTCTTCGTATTCGCTGTTCAAGTCGCCTTCAACAGGTTCGACTGGCTCCCATTTGCCTTTGTCGTTTTTCTTAGTAAAGAAGATGTCTGCGCTTTTGGTTCCCGTGATGCCGCTTATCTCGTTGCCTTTTGACTCGTTGCGAGTGCTGGTGAAGTAAAGCATGTCGCTATCATCGCCAAGAAGGGCAGGGCAGAAATCGCTTCTACGGCTTGTCAGGATAGGTTCCTTCTTAACTGAGTAAAGCGAAAATGTGTTCTTCCACTTTGGCGCAAGTTCGCATCCAAGCAATCCATTTGTGGCAAGAGTGTCGCCAGGAACCTTCTCGAGGAAAGCTGTGTAGGCCTTAATGGCACTCTTGTAGTCGCCATTCTTTTGATGAAGTTGTCCGAGATAAAGCAAAGCCATCGAGTCGGGATAACCGTAGCGAACGGCATTCTGATAAGCTCCGATAGCCTTTGCGGTATAGTTGATGCGACGATAACATTGAGCCATCTTCCATGCTCGCTGTCCTCGCTTTTCTTTGTCCTTCGTTTGAGTCCGTGAATAGGCCTTCTTGTACTCGGCAGAAGCATCGAAATATTCGCCAATAGAATAGAACTGGTCGCCTTTCTTTACGTGCACTTCGGGGGTGCAGGCTGAGATAAGGAGTACAAGAAGAATGTATCGTAGAAGAGTCTTCATATTATATATAACGTATAAAGACTTCTTTTATTGTATTGTGGATGCAGTCTTGTTTCCTTTCAGGACGGCAAGAACGATGTCCGAAACCATTTGCTTGAGTTCGTCGAGGAAGGTTTTGGCTTCGTATTCGTGACGCTCTATCTGACGAAGTTTCTTCTCCCATCTACCTGTAAGTTCTGCGCTCTTGAGTAGTTCTTCCTGAATGAGGTCGATGAGTTCAAAGCCCGTCTGGGTAGGATGTAGCGAAGAACGTTCTCTGCGAATATAGTGTCGACGAATGAGTGTTTCTATGATGGCAGCTCTTGTGCTTGGGCGTCCGATTCCATTCTCCTTGAGGGCATCACGAAGTTCCTCATCTTCCACAAACTTGCCAGCTGTTTCCATTGCTCGCAGCAAAGTGGCGTCGGTATAGGGCTTGGGAGGCGTTGTCCATTTTTCGGAAAGCGAAGGAATATGAGGTCCGCTTTCTCCCTTCTCGAAGATGGGTAGCGAGTCTTGTTCCTCTTCGTCCTCATTCGTTTCAACCTTCTTCTTGAAGACGACCTTCCAACCTTCCTCGATAATCACTTTGCCTGTGGTTCGGAAAAGAATACTCTCTTTTTCATCCTTCTTCACTTCGCCCATCACGGTTGTCGTCTCGAACTTGCAATCGTCGTAAAACGCTGCAATAAAGGCTCTTGCAACAAGGTCGAAGACTTTCTGCTCGAGTTCTGTGAGGCTTTGAGGAATGACGCCGGTTGGGATGATTGCGTGGTGGTCCGTTACTTTCGAGTTGTCGAAAACCTTCTTCGACTTGCGCAAAGGCTTTCCTCCACCAAGCGGACGAATGAGGTCTGCGTAAGGCGCTATTCCAGCAAACTTGGTTTGATAGAGTCCGTTCATCGTTTGAGGACATTTCGCATACACATCATCGGGCAGGAAAGTCGTATCAACTCGAGGATAAGTCGTAACTTTCTTCTCGTAAAGACTCTGTATGATAGATAATGTCTGCTCGGCTGAAAGCCCAAGTTTCTTGTTGCAATCCACCTGAAGTCCAGTCAAATCATAAAGTCTTGGCGGGGCTTCCGTGCCTTTCTTCTTTTCGACGGAAAGAACTGTGAAAGGCTTTTCCTTGATGAGGTCTAGGATGGCGTTACCTTCGGCTTCTGTGGCATATTCTAGAGGCTTGTAGATGATGCCTTTTGGCTTCTGTTTCTTGCCCTTCTCGGCGGCAGCGGCAACATTCGCAGCATCTTCCGCCTCAGCCTCTTCATCCCTTTCAATCGCGTTGAATTTGGTGTCTCGATAAAGAGTTGAAAGCACCCATGACTGACGCGGAACGAAGTTGTCTATCTCCCTTTGACGAGCCACAACAAGGGCGAGGGTAGGGGTTTGCACTCGACCAACGCTGAGAACTTGACGCTTTCCTGCAGCGAACTTCTGCGTATAGAGTCGCGTCGCATTCATTCCTAGCAGCCAATCTCCGATAGCTCGCATCAGTCCTGCTTCGTAAAGCCCTTGATAAGCACTCTGGTCTTTGAGGGTTTGGAAGCCTTCGCGAATAGCTTCTTCTGTCAGACTATTTACCCAAAGTCGCTTGACTGGACACTTTGCCCCAGCCTTTTGCATCACCCATCTTTGGATAAGCTCACCTTCTTGCCCAGCATCGCCGCAGTTTATGATTTCATCGGCACTTTGCATCAGTTTCTCGATGATGTGGAACTGCTTCTCCACACCTTTGTCTTGCTTGAGTTTTATGCCAAATCGAGGAGGAATCATAGGCAATTGTCCCAGACTCCAACTCTTCCAAACAGGCGTATATTCATGAGGTTCCTTCAGTTCGCAAAGGTGGCCAAAAGTCCAAGTCACCTGATATCCGTTTCCTTCCAGGTAACCGTCCTTTTGCGTATTTGCTCCCAGAACATGGGCTATTTCGCGAGCCACAGAAGGCTTCTCGGCGATACAAACTATCATTTGTCGTTCGTTTTTCTCTGCAAATATACAAAAAAACTGCGAATAGTGAACTAAGAATTATGAATTATTTTGTACCTTTGCACTGAATATGAAGCCACTCATCTCTTTCATCATCACTTATCATAATGAGCCGGAAGCCCTGCTGAAAGCTTGTTTGGAGAGTGTTAGGGCACTTCGTCTTGCTGGGAATGAAGCGGAAATTATTGTGGTTGATGATGGGAGCGAAGTACGGCCAGAAGGGGATTTTCTTTATGTTCATCAAGAGCAGTCTGGTCTTTCTATGGCTCGAAATACTGGCCTCAGTCATGCTCAAGGCCAATATATTCAGTTTGTGGATGCAGACGATTGTCTGATTCCTCCTGTTTATGAAGCAGTTCTCGAGCATTTGAGGAAGGGTTTGCCCGACCTTTTGCTCTTCAAGATTAGCAATATAAATAATGTATACGAAATGGGGGCTGCTCCTCGAAAAAGTTCTGGAGTTGATTTCCTTCAGAACCACAATCTTCGAGCTTCGGCTTGTGCCAATGTCTTTCGTCGAGAGATTTTGGGCGATTTACGCTTCCAACCTGGTCTACTTCATGAGGATGAACTCTTCACGCCTCAGCTTTTCTTGAAGGCAAAAACGCTTCTCGAACTTGATGCGAAAGCCTACTTCTATCGTCAACATTCGGGCACGATTACAAGCTCGATGTCTTCTGAGAAAATACAAAAAAGGCTGAATGATATCCAATTCATACTCAGTGAATTAAAGTCTTTAGATGAACCTGTACTTGAACGCAGGATAAGGCAGTTGACTGTCGATTATCTTCAGAAGACTTGGACGCTTACTCATAGCCTTCGAGAGCTTCGAAAACGCATGAAGGAACTCCGCAAAGAAGGCTTCCTTCCATTGCCCGTTCGCAGCTATTCTTTGCGATATTTTCTGGCGAGCCTAGTTGCGTAGTCAAACAACCCCAGTTACGTTGGCAAAGTTAACGTGTTACGTTGGCGATTTTAACCTGTTACGTTTGCAATCTTAACGTGTGAAGTTACAAAACTTCACTAGCCTAGTTCATGAATTAAATTAAGCGACAAAAATAAAGGTCTTTATTTTGTTTTGTCGTCACTTATTTGTAACTTTGCAACGCAATATATCGATTTTAAAAATGCAAAACATACGAAACTTCTGCATCATTGCCCATATAGACCACGGAAAAAGCACTCTGGCAGACCGTTTGCTGGAGTACACAAAGACCATAACCGTGACAAAGGGGCAGATGCTCGATGATATGGACCTGGAACAGGAGCGTGGAATCACGATTAAGAGCCACGCAATCCAGATGGAATACACGCTTGAGGGGCAGAAATACATCCTCAACCTTATCGATACTCCGGGCCACGTTGACTTTAGCTACGAGGTGAGCCGAAGCATAGCGGCTTGCGAAGGAGCACTCTTGGTTGTAGATGCCACGCAAGGTGTTCAGGCTCAAACGATTAGCAACCTCTATATGGCAATCGATCACGACCTTGAAATCATTCCTGTCGTCAATAAATGCGATATGCCGAATGCTATGCCGGAAGAGGTTGAGGACGAAATTGTGGACCTGATTGGCTGCAAACACGAGGAAATTATTCGTGCTAGCGGCAAGACGGGAATGGGTGTGGAGGACATTCTGAGGGCAGTTGTGGAGCGCATTCCAAGTCCGAAAGGCGACGAGAAAGCTCCTCTTCAGGCTCTCATCTTCGACTCTGTCTTCAACTCTTTCCGTGGCATAATTGCTTACTTCAAGATTGTAAATGGCACGATGAGAAGCGGAGACCAAGTGCAATTCATCAATACGGGAAAGGAGTACAAAGCCGACGAAATAGGTGTTCTCAAGATGGATATGGTGCCGCGAAATGTCTTGAAGTGCGGCGATGTGGGTTATATCGTTTCTGGTATCAAGACGGCGACAGAGGTGAAGGTGGGCGATACGATAACGACGGTTGAGAATCCTTGCAAGGAAGCCATTTCGGGTTTCGAGGAAGTAAAGCCGATGGTCTTTGCTGGTGTGTATCCTATTGAGACAGAAGACTTTGAGAATCTGCGTGCTTCGCTCGAGAAGTTGCAGCTCAACGATGCTAGCCTGACCTTTACACCCGAGAGTTCTGTGGCTCTTGGCTTTGGTTTCCGTTGCGGTTTCCTTGGCCTCTTGCACATGGAAATCATTCAGGAAAGGCTCGATAGAGAGTTCAATATGGACGTCATCACAACCGTTCCGAACGTTTCCTACCTCGTTTACGACAAGCAGGGGAACATGCAGGAAGTCCACAACCCAAGCGGAATGCCCGACCAGACGCTTATCGACCACATCGAGGAGCCATACATTCACGCTTCTGTCATCACGACCGCGAACTATATCGGCCCTATTATGACGCTTTGTTTGGGTAAGCGAGGCGAGCTTCTAAAGCAGGAATACATTAGCGGAAACCGCGTCGAACTGCAATATGCAATGCCTTTGGGCGAGATTGTGATTGACTTCTACGACAAACTGAAGAGCATCAGTAAAGGCTATGCATCGTTCGATTATCATCAGTCGGGCTATCGTCCCAGCAAACTCATCAAGATGGATATTCTCCTGAATGGTGAGCCTGTGGATGCGCTCTCCACTTTGACGCATTTCGATAATGCAGAAAGCTTTGGCAGAAGGATGTGTGAAAAGCTCAAGGAACTCCTTCCTCGTCAGCAATTCGATATTGCCATTCAGGCTGCCATCGGAGCAAAGATTATTGCTCGAGAAACGGTTAAGCAGGTCAGAAAGGATGTTCTCGCAAAGTGTTATGGAGGCGATGTGAGTCGTAAGCGCAAGCTCCTCGAAAAGCAGAAGAAAGGCAAGAAACGCATGAAGCAGATAGGCAATGTGCAAGTTCCGCAGAAAGCCTTCCTTGCTGTGCTGAAATTAGATTAAAAGGTAAAAAGCTAAAACTAAAAAACACTATGGACAAACGCCGCGACATAGCTCGGGAAATCTCCCGAATCTACTGCCCTCTAACGCCTCAGGCCATCGAGGTTTTGGGCAACATCCTTGTGCCCATGAAGTTCCAGAAAGGCGACACCATTCTGGAGGAAGGTAAAGTATGCCGCGCTCTCTACTTTGTGGAGAAGGGTATGGTCCGGCAGTATTACTACAAGAACAAGAAAGATGTAACAGAGCACTTTTCCTTCGAGGGCCGAATCGTCTTTTGCATCGAGAGTTTTCTCAAGCAAGAACCCAGCAGACTCATAGTCGAAGCGCTCGAAAACACTGTTCTTTATGCCATTCCTTATGATGCGTTCCATACGCTTATGGTTCGCAATCAGGAGATGGAAATGCTCTACCGAAAGATACTGGAGCACGTTGCCATCAGCAGCCAAGAACATGCTGACAGTCAGCGCTTTGAGAATGCTGCGGAGAGATACGACCGTCTTTTGAGGGAGAAGCCCGAAATCATTCTCAGGGCTCCAATGGTTCACATCGCCAGCTTCTTGCAGATGACTCCCGAAACGCTTAGCCGAGTTCGCGGAGCAAGTGTGGGAGCTGCAAAGAATACTACGCCTCGCGACCAGAACGGAGCTTGGTGGGCAGAAACAAATTTGAAGTAAAACATAGTTCCTATGCAAAGAAATAAAACCATCAAAGTCAAGGACAAGACTTTTTCTGTTTCCATTTCCGAGAGAGCGTTAAAGCGTCAAATTAAGCGCATAGCCGAGAAAATCAATCGCGACTACGAAGGTCAGGAACCAGTCTTTCTGGCTGTCCTCAATGGCTCGTTCATCTTCGCTGCCGACCTCTTGAGGGAGATTGACCTGCCTTGCGAAATCTCGTTCGTGAAGTTGGCATCTTACGAGGGCACGAGTTCTACGGGAAGTATCCGCGAAGTGATTGGGCTCAATATCGACATTACCGGCCGACCAGTCATTATTGTCGAGGATATTGTCGACACAGGCCTTACGATGGCTCACATGCTCGAGACTTTGCAAAAGCAGAATCCTGCAAGTATCGACATTTGCACGCTCTTGCTCAAGCCTGAAAAACTGCAGGTAAAGCTCGACATTCGCTACGTTTGCATGCAGATTCCCGATGACTTTGTGGTGGGTTACGGCCTCGATTACGACGGCTTTGGAAGAAATACGAAGGACATTTATACTATAATATAATGAAGAATATCATCATTTTCGGTGCCCCAGGTTCGGGCAAAGGAACCTACAGCGATGCTATTGTAGAACGTTATGGAATGGGACACATCAGCACAGGCGATGTGCTTCGTGCAGAAATCAAGAATGGAACAGAACTGGGCAAGATTGCTCAGGGCTATATCTCTAAAGGTCAGCTCATTCCCGATGAACTCATGATTGACATCTTGGCAAAGACCTACGATGCTCAGCCTGCAGGCAAGGGCGTTATCTTCGACGGCTTCCCTCGCACTATTGCTCAGGCAGAGGCTCTCAAGAAGATGCTTGCCGAGAGAGGTCACGAGCTTGGAATCATGATTGAGTTGGTAGTCGAGGAGGACATTCTGATGTTCCGTCTGCTGCGTCGTGCCAAGGAGCAAGGCAGAGAAGACGATAACGAAGAGACCATCAAGAATCGCTTCCAGGTTTATCAGAACCAGACTGCTCCCCTGATTGAGTGGTTCGAGAAGGAAGGCATCCGCAATACTTTCTACTGGGCAAACACTCCCAATAAGGAGGATATGATTGCCTCCATCTTCAAGTTCCTCGATACTCAGAAATAATGGCAGAGAGCAACTTCGTAGATTACGTCAAGATTTGCTGCCGTTCGGGTAAGGGCGGACGCGGGTCTATGCACATGCACCGAGCCAAATATGTTCCCAATGGCGGACCTGATGGCGGACACGGTGGGCGTGGCGGACACGTGTATCTGCGAGGGAACCATAACTATTGGACACTTCTGCACCTCCGTTATGAGCGTCATGTTTTTGCCGGTCACGGAGGCAATGGAGGTCCAAGCGGAAGCACAGGAGCAGATGGCGAAGACAGATATATCGATGTGCCTTGCGGAACCGTTGTCTATGATGCCGAGACTGGCGAATATCTCTGCGATGTTACCGATGACGGGCAGATTGTGATGCTCCTTAAGGGAGGTCGAGGCGGAATGGGCAACAAGCACTTTGCCACATCTACCAATCAGGCTCCACGCTATGCTCAGCCTGGCGAACCTATGATGGAGCGAACCGTTATCCTCGAGTTGAAGTTGCTTGCCGATGTCGGACTCGTAGGCTTTCCCAATGCGGGCAAAAGCACCTTGCTGAGTGCTCTGTCGAGTGCAAAGCCGAAGATTGCAGGCTATCCCTTTACGACGATGGAGCCCTCGCTTGGCATTGTGCCTTACAGGAACGGACAATCCTTCGTGATGGCCGACATTCCTGGCATCATAGAAGGTGCTTCAGAAGGCAGAGGCTTGGGACTTCGTTTCCTGCGACACATTGAGCGCAACTCCCTGCTGCTCTTCATGGTGCCGGGCGATACGGACGACATCAAGCACGAGTACGAGGTGCTGCTTGGCGAACTGCGCAACTTCAATCCCGAGATGCTCGACAAGCAAAGGGTTCTCGCCATAACGAAGAGTGACCTGCTCGACGACGAACTGCAGCAAATGCTCTCCGAAGACCTTCCAGACGACCTGCCTTATGTCTTCATCAGTGCGGTGACGGGCAGCGGTATCGACAGACTCAAGGATCTGCTTTGGACGGCTCTAAACAGCGAGAGCAACAAGATTGCAGCCATCACGCAGCAAGAGCGTATCGTGCATAAGAACAAGGACATTGCCGCTTTCCGTCAGGAGATGCTCGACGAGGGCGAGGACGAAGAAATAGAAATCCTCGATGCCGACGAAATAGAGGATGTGGACGACCTTGAAGACTTCGTTTACGAGGACGATGAATAACCTCATCCTTTATAACACTCCCTCCTGGCTCACTGCTTTCACGACGGGCAAGGGCAGTGGGGTAGAGGCACTTGGACTTCGCCTCGAGGACTTGGCTTTGCCTCGTCAGGTTCACTCCGATAATGTCCTATGGATGAAGGAAGCAGGCCGCCCTGAGCAGACCGATGCCGTCATTACCGACCAGCCAGGCTTGTGTGTCTGTGTGAAGACGGCAGATTGCATTCCCATCCTGCTCTATGATACGCACAAACGCATCGTGGCAGCTGTTCATGCAGGTTGGCGAGGTACAGTCTCTCGCATTGTCCAGAAGACTGTCAAGCAGATGCAACCTCTCAATCCTACAGACCTGCACGCCATCATCGGTCCAGGCATTTCGCTCGAGCAATTCGAGGTGGGCGACGAAGTCTATGAGACATTTCGTGAAGTAGGATTCCCAATGGAACGCATCGCGAGGAAGGCCGAGCGCTGGCACATCGACCTCTGGGAGGCAAATCGCTGGCTAGTTGAAGAACTGGGCGTCGAAGATATCTTCGTTGAAGGCACTTGCACCCGCACTTCGGAAGACTTCTACAGTGCTCGTCGCGAAACCATCAACACAGGACGTAATTACAATGGTATCTATATAAAAGAATTTAAACTATGAATAACAAGATACTTGCTTTCCTTTTTCTCCTGCTTCCCCTAAAGTGGGTCGGAGGGGCTGTTTATGCTCAGGACGACCCTGTTGATATTGACGAGTGGCAGGTGATGAAGGTAGAGGCGGCGAAAGACCCGTTTGAGAATCGCGACCAGTTTACCATCAATTTTGCCAACTATACCGTCGAGGAGTGGTGCTATCCCCTTCCTGGAGCCAAAGTGAACAGTCCTTTTGGCGGAGCGCGTCATCATGGAGGAACCGACTTGAAGACCTTCGGCAACGATACCACGAGGGCTGCTTTCCCGGGCGAAGTCATCCTTTCGGGCCCCTATTATGCCTACGGAAACTGCGTAATTTTGCGTCATGCGAACGGCTTGGAGACGCTTTACAGCCATCATTCCCGCAATCTTGTTAAGGTAGGGCAGTGGTTGCAGGCAGGCGACCCCGTCGGACTTGAAGGGCAGACAGGCAGAGCGACAGGCATACATTTGCATTTCGAAACGCGAGTGAAGGGCAGACCATTCGATTCCTCTCGCATCTTCGACCACGCCAACAACGCCCTTATTCGTCAAATCTTCGTCGTTACCAAGCAAAAGAACGGCACCTTGAAGTTCACTTCCGAAAAAGTTGAATAACAGCGAAAAGATGATACAAAAGCAAGCCCCACTCATTTCGAGCAGGGCTTTATTCTTTGTTTAGCAGTTAGAGGTTTAGGATAATCACTTGACTATCATTTTCCTTCCCTTCCAAATATAAATACCGGTTTCCGTAGGTCTGGCGTTTAACTTCACACCGGAAAGAGTGTACCACGATTCATCGTCAATCGTCAATTGTCCGTTGTCGATAGTCTTCATTCCATCAACAATGATGTAGAACGTCTCGGTCATGGTGTTACTCATACGTCCTTCCGAGTCAACAACTGCCCAAGTCATGGTGTGTTCGCCTCTATCCATTAAGTCGATAACAGATATTTCCATCATACCTATGCTACCACTCAGGGGTGCAGAATATATGTGTTCAGCATCATTGTCGAACCAATATACGCATCGTGCTAGCTCTGCCGGGACTTTCTGCGCCGTAATAACGAAGTAGCGCGTCACAGGACTGCTCCACACATTGAGGTCGTCTTTAGCACGAAGTGTGATAGTATGAACGCCAGCTTCAAGATTTTCGAGCACCAGTTCGCCAAAATCGTCCACACTTCTGCGTTCTGCAGTATTACCGTCGAACCAGTATTCGCATTGAACAATGGCTGTAGCCGAAGGGCTTGCAACGGGAGCTTTTACGAAATAACGAGTGACAGGATTGCTCCATACATTGAGGTCGTCCTTTATGCGAACCGTTATGGTGTGCGGACCAGCAAGCAGATTGTCCAAAGGAATGATTGCCCCGTCGGATACGGCTTGACGTTCATCTATATTACCATCTATCCAATACTCGCACAGAGCAATGGCTGTGGCCGAAGGGCTTGCAACGGGAGCCTTCACAAAGTAACGAGTGATGGGTGCACTCCACACATTGAGGTCGTCCTTTATGCGAACCGTTATGGTGTGCGGACCAGCAAGCAGATTTTCCATTGGAATTATAGCTCCGTCGGATACTGTTTGACGTTCATCCACCTTGCCGTCTATCCAATACTCGCATTGAGCAATGGCTGTAGCCGAAGGGCCTGCAACGGGAGCCTTCACGAAGTATCGGGTAACGGGTGCACTCCACACTCCCTCGCTGTCGCAGATGCGAACGGTCAAGGTATGCGGCCCCACATTCTGCTCAGTCAAGTCAATCTGTGCTCCCGCAGCAATCGTAGCGCTACCTGCCACATTGCCGTCAATCCAGTATTCCTGTCGGTCGACGGTTTTCTGTGCAAGTGCAGACGAGCATATCGCTAACACGGCCGCAACAGATAAATATCTAATTCTTACAGTCATGTCGTTTGCTTGTTAGTTTATTCTATCTCGTCTGAGTTTCGTAGTTAACCTTCAAAGTAGAGCCGTCCACCTCCACCGTCATGTTCTTCAGGACTGGGGTTGCAGGAACCTTGCTCCAGCCCTCGCCACCATACAGACCGCATTGCGTACCATCGGTACCAATCCATTCTTCAGGATGCTGCAGTTCATAGGTGCGTTCTGGAGTATAGTTGAAGTTCTCGCCATCGGTAAATATTTCCGCCAAGGGTACTACATAGCAGTTTTCAACGACACGATTTGCAGGTATATTGGCTATGATGACACAATTGTAGACAGTACTGTTCTCTGCAATTGCCGAAGAATACACAAAACCATTTACCAGCAGAGAGTTGGTATAGAGCAATGGTCCGCTGTAATCATCGTAAACAATGCAGTGGTCAACCTGTATACGGCTGTCGAGTGTTACGTTTCTTAGTGAACCTAACACGCTATTGAGCACTCGCAAGCCTTGATGATTCACGTTTCTACAATTGAGATTGCCAATAATTACACATTTGGAAATCTCTATCGCAGATGTTGGATTGTAGAAATCGGAATTACTCCAACGGCATTTCGTAACTACCACATTGCTTACAGCATTAAAGCTTATGTTACCATTCACATAAATTCCCTCAACATGTACGTTGGAACTGTTAATTGACAATCCGCCAGTTTGTGTAACTGCTGTGCTCGTTTCCTCGTCTTCCTCGAAACCGGCACCATAAACACTTACAGCCTTGTTTATATTTACACCACCGAAATTTCCAGCCGATAGGTTTATGGCATCGCCATCCTCGGCCGCATTTATAGCCTCACTGAGCGCCCCTGTGCCATAGAACACCTTCACTTCGTCGCCGTGCTGCAGAGTTGCGGTGTACACATCGCTCTGACTTTTTCCCGCAATGGCACAGCAAAGCATCGCAATGGAAAACAAAATCTTTTTCATACTTGCTCTTTATTTAGTTAATAATCTGGATGTTTCTGCTGCAAATATACGAAATATTTTCTAATTACGAATAACTAGTAGAAAGAAAGTAGTTAAAGCGGAAAAGAGGAAAGTAGACATTAATACATTTTGAAACGGTAAAAGTAGGTAATAATTAGGATATATAATTATATTATTATATTATATAATAATAAATAAACTTTTACTAAGAAAAGTCCTCTTTCCGCTTTCGCACCGCCCCCGAAATACCTTTATGTCTACTTTCCTCTTTTCCGCTTATCCTCTTTTCATGAGATAAAGGCTCGTCAGTCTGTACGAAAAAGGTTTGTACTCCGAAAGAATGTGTCTAAGGTAATCTGAAAACTTAACACGTGAAGTTTGCCTACGACACACGTTAACTTGCCCGACTTAACACGTTATGTTTGCAATTTACCTGTGTGTCGTTTGCGAACGATGTTGAAGATAAAAAGACAGGATGGGTTTTGTGGCTCATCCTGTCTTGCTTTATGATTGCTAAATCCTTTTATCCGAGGGATTTGATGGTGGCTTCGAGGGCTGCGATTTTGCTCTGGGCATCGGCGAGCTTCTTGCGCTCCAGTTCGACAACCTGAGCAGGGGCGTTCTGTACGAAACGCTCGTTCCCGAGCTTCTTCTCGATACCTGCCATGAAGCCTTGCAGACGCTTAATCTCAGCCTCGGCTTTCTCGCGCTCGGCATCGGCGTCAATCAGGCTGCCAATGGGCACTGCGTACTCGTCGGTACCAACAAGGAACGCTTGCGTGCCCTCGCCCTTCTCGGCAATTTGCTCTATCTGGCTCAAGCCTGCGAGTTTCACGATGATGTCGGCCAGGGCAGGGATGCTGGTGACGCCGTTCTTGGCAGCTCCCACAACCTGCAAGGCCAGAGGTTCGCGAGGCGAGATGTTCTTGCTCTGACGCACGGCACGAACGCCGCTGACAATCTGCTTCATCTCCTCCACCTTCGCGATGAGTGTGGCATCTTCCTTCGTCGGAGCGGCAGTCTTGAAGACAGAAGCCATGAGCGATTCGCCCTCTTTCCTGTCGGCAATGTGTTGCCACAATTCCTCCGTGATGAACGGCATGAAGGGATGTATGATGTGCATGAGCTGGTCGAAGATGTCGAGCGTGGCAGAGAATGTCTTGGCGTCGATAGGAGCCTGATAGGCGGGCTTAATCATCTCGAGGTACCAGCCGCTGAACTCGTCGGTGAAGAGCTTGAAGGCTGCCATCAGTGCTTCGTTCAGGCGATATTTGCTGTAGAGGTCGTTAATCTCGGCATAGGTGGCGTTGAGCTTTGCCTGCATCCACTGGATGGAAGCCTTATTTGCCTCAGGCTGAGCGAGTTCTGCGTTGACTTCCCAACCCTTGACGAGACGGAAAGCGTTCCACATCTTGTTGCAGAAAGCCATGCCTTGAGCACAAAGCGCGTCGTCGTAGAGGATGTCGTTACCGGCAGGAGCGGCGAGCATCATGCCCATGCGAACACCGTCTGCTCCGTACTTCTCGATGAGTTCCAGCGGGTCGGGCGAGTTGCCGAGGCTCTTGCTCATCTTGCGTCCGAGTTTATCGCGCACGATGCCCGTGAAATAGACGTTGCGGAAAGGAATGTCATGCATGTATTCCTCGCCTGCCATTATCATGCGAGCCACCCAGAAGAAGATGATGTCGGGACCAGTCACGAGGTCGCTGGTGGGGTAGTAGTAGCTGATTTCCTCGTTGCCCGGATTGTTGATGCCGTCGAAGAGCGAGATAGGCCAGAGCCAAGAGGAGAACCAAGTGTCGAGGGCATCTTCGTCGCGATGGAGCATATCCATGGTGATGTCCTTGCCGAACTTCTCCTGAGCCTTTGCCAAAGCCTCTTCTGGTGTGAGAGCCACTACGAAACGCTCTTCGTCTTCTCCCTCGATAAAGTACGCAGGAATCCTGTGTCCCCACCAAAGCTGACGACTGATGCACCAGTCCTGAATGTTCTCGAGCCAGTTGCGATAAGTCGTGACGTATTTCGTTGGGTGGAACTTCAGTTTGCCTTCGAGCACAGGAGGCAGAGCGATGTCGGCCATGTGCTTCATGGAGAGGAACCACTGCTTGCAGAGGCGCGGCTCGACTGCTGTATCTTGATTGCGCTCGCTGTAGCCCACCTTATTCTCGTAGTCCTCAACTTTCTCGAGAAGACCTGCTGCATCGAGGTCCTTTACAATCTGCTTGCGGCAAGCCATGCGGTCCATGCCAACATAAAGCGGCGATTGCTCGGAGATTGTGCCGTCGGGATTAAAGATGTCGATGGTTTCGAGATTGTGCGTCTTGCCGAGCTGATAGTCATTCACGTCGTGGGCAGGCGTCACTTTCAAGCAACCTGTACCGAACTCGATGTCCACATAGCGGTCCTCGATGACAGGAATGACGCGACCCACCAGAGGCACGATAACCTTCTGTCCGCGAAGCCACTGGTTCTTCGGGTCTTTGGGATTGATGCACATCGCCGTATCGCCCATAATCGTCTCTGGACGCGTGGTAGCAACAACAGCATAGTAGCCCTTGGAATCTTTGTGAACAACACAGCCTTCGGCGTTAAGGTCCTTAAGGTCCTTAGGGTCGTTAAGGTAATATTTCAGATAATACAGCTTGCTCTTCTCGTCCTTGTAGATGACCTCTTCGGTGGAGAGCACGGTTTGAGCCTTCGGGTCCCAGTTTACCATGCGGAGGCCGCGATAGATGAGACCTTTGTCGTAGAGGTCGCAGAAGACTTTCAGCACACTCTCGCTACGCTTCTCGTCCATCGTAAAGGCAGTCCTATCCCAATCGCAACTTGCTCCTAGCTTGCGGAGTTGTTTCAGGATGATGCCTCCGTGCTCTTCCGTCCAAGCCCAAGCGTGCTTGAGGAACTCTTCACGAGTCAGGTCGCGCTTCTTGATGCCCTGCTCGGCCAGACGATTCACCACCTTTGCCTCAGTAGCAATCGAGGCGTGGTCGGTTCCAGGCACCCAGCAAGCGTTCTTACCATCGAGGCGGGCCTTACGAATCAAGATGTCCTGAATGGTATTGTTGAGCATGTGTCCCATGTGGAGCACGCCAGTCACGTTGGGTGGCGGAATGACGATTGTATAGGGCTCGCGATTGTCGGGCTTGCTCGCAAAGAGCTTATGGTTTGTCCAGTACTCGTACCATTTCGCCTCGACCTCTGCGGGGCTGTATTTCGTAGCTAATTCCATATTAAAAAGTTAAGAGTGAAGAGTTAAGAGTGAAGAATTAAATTTTCTATTATATATGTTATGAAAAAGTATAACCAATGTGTGATGATGCCTGCCATGATGCCTCCGATGAAGGTGCAGGTAAAGCTGCGGGAAATGAAGTGACGATAGCCGAGTGAGTCGAGCGTGGCTGCATCGGCACTCAGGAAACCGCTCCAGCACATTCCCATAGCTGTGAAGACGGCAATGGCGTTACTGTCTATGATGCCTTTGCTCATCATCTCGGGTATGAGACCAAGCGCGGCACCAACTGTTCCGAGAGCCGTGATGGGGAAGGCAACGAGTTCGCTCGCATTGAAGCCAAAGAGCCACTTGAAGACGAAGCCCACCTTTCCTGCCAAGAGCGGAAGGAGTTCTGTGCCTTGATAAGCGCCGCCTGTATAAGTGCCCGTCTCTGGGTCTGCGCCGAAGGTAAACATCATGACAAATGTCGAAATGATGAGCACTCCAGGAATAATGGCGAGACCAACCTCTACACCAGTCTTACCGCCATCGAGCAGGGCATCGAGCACGCGAACGAAAAGCCCCTGCCTTGTGTCATCGGGGACAGTCTCGTAAGGCGTTCTGCCTCTCTCCATTTCTCCTTCGGGGGAGAAAACATCCTCATCTTTGTATTGGGGGAACTCTTTGAGCACGAATCGTTGCATCAGTCTTGTCGCAATAATGCTTCCGATAATGGCTCCCACAAGTCCGTAAAGCGGTTCAGTATAGAATCCGTGCCCCATCATGAAGATGATGACGAGCAAGCCCATTGCATAACTGCCTGCGAAGTTCACGAGGCTAATGTGCTGGTAGCGTTTGAAGTAGCGGGCAAAAAGTGGGTTCTTCGCTACGGAAATGATGGCAGGCTTATCGCTCAGGAACGTCATCAAAGCTCCGGCGGAAGAAACGCCAGGCAGGTTGAAAAGAGGCCTGAGCACGGGCTTGAGTATCTTTTGCAACAGGTCGACCACTCCGAAGACACTGAAGATTCTGCTCAAAGCAGCCGTCAACACACACATTGCCATCAGGTAGAAAACGGTGTTGAGCAGAAGGTCGTGAGCCGTCCTCATGATAGTATTGAGCACATTCGTAAAACCCATCACGGAGGATAGGTAGCCGAAGAGCACTACAACAACTATCAGGCATGGAATGCCGCGAGGAATCTTTTTCATCTCTTAGAAAATTCTACCGCAAATGCGGAAGTTCAAAACAGGATAGACTTTAAGTTTCGTGGCGACTTTCATGATGCCTCCACCATCGCCGTCTTGATTTGTATCTTCAACTTTTACATCGTTGCAATAGACGGAAGGCTTGCCCCAGAGAACGCATCCGAGGTCCATCTTGAAACCAACTCTGTTCTTGGGAACAGCTCGCCCAATGCCGATGCCCAAATAGGTCTTTACAGGCTTTACTTTCAACTTGCTATCGATGTTGCCGTTCTCGTCTGGTTCGAGCAGATAGTCGCCCAAAGCCAAGCCTCTTTTGTCGTCGGGATTTGCTTTGTTATAGGCCGCAATCTCAGCAGGCATAAGCTCTGTGTTGTAAAGTCCTATAACTTCCTCTGAACCGAAGTAGGCTCCTGCAGTAACATGAAAACTCGTTATCATCGGAACAGGCATGAAATTGACGAGCACTTTGCCTCCTTTCATCAAAGGTGTTCCTCTGACGGGAACTTTCTTTATGCCTTCATAAGGTTTGTTCATGCTGATTTTTGTGTTGAAGTTGACTTTCGGAAACATATTGAAACCAGCTTGAACATCGAAGAAAGGCGTAACAGGCATACTGGCATCAACTCCCCATCCCATAGTTCCTACTTCTGCTCCAATGGAGAGATGGTTGAGAAGGCGCAGGTCTTTCTGAGCCGATGCCGTAGTGAGCATCATGAAGGCTGCCACAAATGCCAGAATTGTCTTTTTCATCGAGGCTGTATTTAGTCGTTAATCTCGAAATAGTTCTCGAGGATGGTTTGTGCTTGCTTCTCCTTGTTGTCGATGTCGTGAATGACTTTTCCGTGTTCCAGGAGCACGATTCGAGGACAAATATCGACAGTATGTTGGAGGTTGTGACTGCTGACCAGAATCGTGGCACCAGTCTCTTCGTTGTACTTCTTCAGCAAATGCTTGATGGCATTCTGACTACTTGGGTCGAGGAAGTTGAAGGGCTCGTCGAGAATGAGCACTTGAGGCTTCAAAAGCATTGCTGCCATGATGCCGACTTTCTGCTTGTTACCGGCACTGAGCGTGCGGATGAGTTTCTTCTGCCCAGCCAGTTCGTCTGCCATAAAGTGCTCGAATTTAGAGAGGAACTCCTGCAACTGCTCGTTGCTGGTATCGGTAAGGCGGGCAATAAACTGGAAGTATTCATCAGGAGTGAGGTAGTCGATAAGGAAACCCTCATCAACAAAAGCACCCGTCCAGTCTTTCCACTCCTCTGTCTCTGCCACATTGATGTCAACAGAATTCTCGCCATCTTTACCAACCATGTGGACTGTGCCTGTGTCGGCTTTGATGAGGTCGAGGATTAGGCGGAAGAGCGTACTCTTGCCTGCACCATTATTACCAACAAGTCCAAGCATCTCACCACTATGGATGGTCAACTCATTTATATCGACGGCAACTTTCTCGCCGAATGTCTTTCTAAGGTCTTTTACAATGATATCCATGATAAATGTTTTATGAATTTCGTGAAGCTCGGAAGCCTTCCATATTCTTATATCTTCGTGCCATAAAGCGAGTATAGACATTGCGGAGCCAATACCTATGGCTAACGATTCCAATTATTCCCATAATGGCGAGCAGAATGTATCCCCAAGGGTCACCAAGAAGGGCAGTTGCAGCTTTCTCGAAACCTATAGGCAGGAAGAGAATGACAAGGCTAACAATCTGCTGAGTCGTGTTGCCTTGTCTGCTCGTCAACTTCGCATTCATTGGCAAGGTGTTGTCGTTATAGACGGCTAACTGAAAGAGTAGGGGATAAAGAACTCCTGCTGTAAAGAAGAAGTAGCCGATGTTCATCCAGACGGACATCTTGCCTATAATCATCAAGGGCAACAAAATGATGGGAGGGATGATGAGCAACAGAACATTGAAGTAGTATTTGGCAGTCAGCAGTTGCAGAATGCTTTCCCTTCGACTCATCAGTCCGTCGATGTAATTGCCTTCGTAGCACATAATCGTGATAAGCGTCATCATGCCGAGAACAATGTAGTTGTAGAGACAGATGAAAGAGCGCATGAAACTGCCATCGTATGCGGGGGTGAAATAGGAGATGGCGCTCAGGAAAATCATAAAGCCAAGACCTACGAAGAAGCTCATCTTAACGGTCTTGTTACGCATTCTTTGCTTGACCTCGAGCTTCAGGTATTCGCCAAGTCGCCCATATCGATTCAGGAAATTGAACTGCGTGGCGTGCTTGATTTCCTTCTCTTCTTTCTTGCCTACCTCATCGTGAACCATTCCCATCTGCAGCTTGTAGTTTGCCCAATAAAGGACGGCAATAATGGTGCCAACAAACAGGAAGGGCAACAACTTCCAATGAAGGAAGTCGTTCATTAATATGGTGCAAGGCATATCGAGCGGATTCTTGTCGGGCAAAAGCATGAGAGCCAGTATGCCTCCATGAATTGCAGCAGGAAGAAGAACCCATAATAAGTGCTTCAAGCAAAGTGCTCGACAGAAGAGATATGCATAGCCGTTCATGACTAAAAGCAGCCACCAACCAAGCAACCAGCCGAAGAAGGCAATCCAACCCACAGGAATTGCGATTGCTATAAGTCCGAATGGAACAAGCAGGAAGAACCAGTAAAGATTTCCCCAAGCAAGGCCGGAGCGCGTAAGATAGACATTCATCAGAAAACTTCTGCGGACTGGCAACAAAGCATAGGGTTGAGCTTGTTGTGCCGGCGTTTCCTGAAGGATGAATCGGAACCAGAAGTCGCAAATCAGTAGATAAATCAAACCGCCGTCAAAAACATGATATCCGGCTACTCCATTATAGCTGTTCTTCATGCCCAAAGCCATCACAACTCCCATAAAGATAAGGATGGCAGCATAATACAGCCACATGAAAATCATCAGGAACTTCATGAAGCGGTTCTTGTCGAACATAGGATGCCGCTTCTCTTTCAAGTCGGCATTCTTGCAAATCAATTTATAGAGTTGGTACTTGTTCATTGTGCAAGGAATTTTTCTGCTTCCATAGCAGCTTTTGCTCCACTTGCCGCAGCTATGACAGCTTGGCGATAATGCGGGTCAGCCACATCTCCGGCAGCAAAGACACCAGGAACATTTGTGCAAGGAGAATCGCCTTCGGTCAGGATGTAACCTTCTTCGTTGGTCTTGAGCCAAGGAGTGAAGAGTTCGCTATTGGGGTGATGTCCGATTGCGAGGAAGAAGCCATCGATAGGAAGGTCGTATTCTCTTTGGTCGCTTTCGCCTTTACGATGAACAAGATGTGCTCCTTCAACACCATTCTCGCCATAAAGTCCGAGTGTGTTTGTCTCGAAAAGAACCTCAATCTTCTCGTTGCTGAAGACGCGTTCCTGCATGATTTTACTTGCTCTGAGGTAGGGCTTGCGAACAATAAGATAAACCTTCGAGGCTAGACCTGCAAGGTAAGAAGCCTCTTCGCAAGCAGTATCTCCGCCTCCAACAACTGCAACCACTTTCTTGCGATAGAAGAAGCCGTCGCAAGTTGCACAAGCGCTTACGCCTTGCCCCATGTATTTCTGCTCGTCGCTCAGACCAAGATATTTGGCACTTGCACCAGTTGCGACGATAAGGCTGTCTGCCGTCCATTCGCTCCCATCATCGAGAGAAACCTTGAAAGGACGAGCGTCGAGGTCAACTTTCATAGCGACATTCGGAAGCATTTGAGTGCCGAAACGCTCAGCTTGTCTACGCATATTGTCCATCAGCTCGTTTGCATCCACGCCATCAGGCCAACCAGGGAAGTTCTCGACCTCAGTTGTGATTGTCAACTGCCCACCAGGCTGAAGTCCTTCGAGCAGGGTGGGAGAGAGATTGGCGCGACCTGCATAGATGGCTGCGGTATAGCCTGCAGGACCGCTACCTATAATTAGAAGTTTTGTGTGACTCATTTTTATCTCATATCATTTTTGAAAACATTCGGATAATCGGCTTCTGGGAAGACGAAGAAATTGTCGCTAAGCTGCAGATTTCCCTTGAAGCTAAGGACGCTAACCCGTTGCCAGTCTTTATTTTCGCGCACTCGAATGCAAAGGGGCTGGTAGTCACTCTTACGAATATCTACATAGACCTCTTTCACTTCCATCTTTGCATATCGGGCTTTCAGGTAAACTTCATAAACGGCTTCACCTCGCAAGACGGTTTCCTTGACAGTCATCTTGAATCCTTTCTTGTAGATGTTCATGAAGGTGTAGGGATTCATGGCTGCCATTTCCTTCTTCGAGGGCTCGTCGATGTTCACTTCGTTTGCCTCAGGAACGTAGCACCAACGAGTCTTTCCGTTGTACCAAGTCTTGATTCCATCTGCGTCGAGTTTCATCTTGCTGCCTTGCAACCACATTGTTCCAGTTGAAGAAGCGGTTTCAGTTGAGCCGGAAAAGATGCTCGCTTTGTATTCTATCTTTACATTACCAGCCTTTCGAATGCGGTCGGCAGTAATGTCGAGCACCTTCATGGCATCTTGAGCTTGTATGGAAATGCTGAGCAAAAATGCCAGCAAAGTCAGTATCTTTCTCATCTCTTATCTAAGGTTATCCATTATCATCATTAGTTGTTCTTCGCTTACACAAAGCACTTCGCGAGGCTTGCTGCCTTTTGCGGGACCTACGATGCCTGCCTTTTCGAGCTGGTCCATCAAGCGGCCTGCACGATTGTAACCTATTGCGAACTTGCGCTGAATCATGCTTGTGCTGCCGTTTTGCTCGTTAACAATCATTCTGGCGGCATCCTCGAACATTGGGTCAAGATGCGTCAAATCCACATCACCCAAGCCTCCTTCCTCATCGCCTTCAAGAGGAACTTCCGGCAAGAGGTAGGGAGAGGTGTAACTTTGCTGCTTTGCAATATAGTGAACGATGTCTTCAAGTTCGTTTGTATCGATGAATGCACATTGGATTCGAACGGGTTCGGAGCCAGTCATCAAGAGCATATCGCCCTTTCCAACAAGCTGATTTGCTCCAGTTCTATCAAGAATCGTCTTACTGTCGACACCAGTCGTTACCTTGAAGGCCATTCTTGCAGGGAAGTTTGCCTTGATGGTACCAGTAATGATGTTTGCAGTTGGGCGTTGAGTTGCGATAATCATATGGATTCCGACGGCTCTTGCAAGCTGAGCGATACGAGCAATCGGAAGCTCAATCTCCTTGCCTGCAGTCATGATGAGGTCGCCGTACTCGTCGATTACAACTACAATATAAGGCATAAACCTGTGCCCATTCTGCGGATTCAGCTGACGGTCGCGGAACTTTTCGTTGTATTCCTTGACGTTTCTTGCGTGGGCTTTCTTGAGCAGATCATAGCGATTGTCCATCTCTATGCAAAGGCTCTTGAGCGTCTGAATCACTTTGTTGACGTCCGTAATGATAGGCTCTTCCTTATCCTCGTTGCCTTCAACTTGTGCGAGGAAATGGTTAACTATGGGAGCGTAAAGATTGAACTCGACCTTCTTCGGGTCAATCATAACCAGCTTTAACTCAGAAGGATGCTTCTTGTAGAGCAGGGAAGTGATGATGACATTCAGGCCGACGGACTTACCCTGACCAGTTGCACCAGCCACGAGCAAGTGCGGCATCTTGGTGAGGTCCGCAATATAAACCTCATTTGTAATCGTCTTTCCAAGAGCCATCGGCAATTCATAGTCCGTTTCCTGGAACTTACGACTGTTCAGGATGCTCTCCATCGAAACCATTTGAGGCTTCAGGTTCGGCACTTCTATGCCGATAGTTCCCTTGCCAGGGATGGGAGCGATTATTCGGATGCCTAAGGCACTGAGGCTCAGGGCAATGTCGTCTTCGAGGTTGCGAATTGTACTGATTCGAATTCCAGGAGCAGGCGTGATTTCATAGAGCGTGATTGTCGGACCAATAGTTGCTTTTGTGTTGGGCATAATCTCCACTCGGAAGTTGCTCAGAACCGTTTTGATTCGCTCCTTATTGTTGCGTTGCTCCTCCATATCGATAGCATTCGTGGTGTTATCGTAATGGGTAAGCAGGTCGAGAGTGGGATATTTGTAGTTCTCCAAATCGAGCTTGGGGTCGTAAGGTTCCAAGGTTCGACCATCAGTCAGGTTCGCTTGCTCTGGGTCATGACCTACGACTACAGTAATATCATCTGTGTTTTCAGGTTCGTCGAGACCTTTTAGACCTGCCAACGGATCGTTAGCAAAGTCAATGGTAGTCGCGGTTTGAGCAGCTTCGTCGGAGAATGGAATCGGCTTCTCATCAGGCTCTTCTTCCTCCTCTTGCGGGCCTTCATCCTCGCTATTGGGCATCAGAGGATAGGAAACCTCTGGCTCTTCCTCCTGTTCTTCCTCTTCTATGGGCTCTTCTTCCTTCTTCTTGGGAGTGAGAACCTTGCGGATTGCCGTTATGGCTTCGTCGCTAAGATAGAAGATGTAGAGTAGGGCAGAGAGGATGAAAATGAGGAGTGTTCCCAGACCTCCGACTTTGTTCTGCAGGAAGTCCAATTCGTTCTGGCCAATCATTCCGCCCCAGATGATATAAGTATCCTGGGCTCCAGGGAAATAGCGAACTACATAAGCGGCAAAGGCAGATGCCCAAGCCATGATAATCATGCAGTTAAGGAACCAGATGTGAAGTCTTACTTTAGCCAATCCCATGATGCGAATGCTGGCTGCTAACATGAAGACAGGGATGAGAATGCTCGATACACCAAAGGTATTATCCATTAGCCAATGTGCCACTTCGTAGCCCCATCTGCCCAACCAATTTGCCGCCGTATACGACTCACTCGTTACGTACTTCTGGTCTTCGGCTCCTGTGAAAACATGCGAAACGAGGGCAATGAGGATTGCCAACGAGAGAATGAAGAGAACTGCACCCCATACGAAGCGAAGGTTGTCTCCGTGTTCGCCCTTCTTCTGAGGGTCGACTTCCTCGTTGTCGCTGATGTTGGAACGGAACCAATTCAGCGAACGCATCCAGCCCGACTGTTTTTTCTTCTTGCGTCTGCCAGTCGTCTTGCTTGCAGGCTTATATTGTCTTACGCTCTTCTTTGCGTCCATGTGTGTGAATACCTTATTTATATACGCGAAATATGGGCGCAAAATTACGAAAAAAATGGCAATTAACGAAGAAGAAGAGGGAATAATTTGAGCAAATTAACTTAATTTGAATTTCCGAGTTTGTGAGTTTAATTTGTGTAATGAATGAGAAATGTAAAGATTTTGGATGGGTTGTCAGATGTGATTTGTTTAGCAGAGTTCCCTCGAACTTTAGGCCGAGTTGACTTTCGAAGCTCTTAAAGTGGACTAATAGAATGTGTTTTCTAAGTGCTTTTCGAGGGTTGTGCTAACTAGCTAATACAGAGATAGATACAAATGCATCTTGTTAAGCTCCAAAATAACCCCAGTTACGTTGCCAAAGTTAACGTGTTACGTTTGCAATTTTAACGTGTTAAGTTGGTCGATTTAACGTGTTAAGTTTGCCAACTTCACAGGTTAAGTTTTGAGAGTTCACACACCTAATTTCTCCTCGCTCCATTTCGCGTTTGAATTGTTAACTCGCTTTGTTCGTTATTTTGTCGTGTTTTTGGCACAAATTTAACTCGCTAAACGAGAAAAATAGAAATTAAGAAATTATGAATTTCGAATTATTTGTTGTATCTTTGCAGACGGTTATAGACATTTCGCATTAGGCGATAAAAATGGAGATACAGAAACTGCAGAGTCTCTATGCCAGGCATCCAGGCGTGAAAGCCTTTGCTGCCGAGCTTCAGAAAGGCTCCCAGAAAACAATCCAGCTTGCCGGACTTCAAGGGAGTTCGGCTGCTCTTGTTTTCGCTTCGCTTGCCGAGAAGGCTCCCGAAGTGCTGGGCTCTCCGTATGTTTTCGTGCTCGATGATGAGGAAGAAGCTGGCTATTTCTATCACGACCTCACCAGAATGTTGGGCGACCAGCAAGTTCTCTTCTTCCCAAGCAGCTTTCGCAGAGCCATCAAGTTCGGGCAAAGGAATGCAGGACAGGAGATTCTAAGGACCGAAGTCCTGTCTCGTCTTTCGTCAGGAAGCCTGCCGCTCTTTGTCGTAACCCATCCTCAGGCCCTTTCCGAGCTTGTGGTAACGAAGCAGAAACTTAGCGAACAAACCCTTTCTCTCAAAGTCGGAGAGCGGGTTGATATCATGTTTGTGCAGGAGACTTTGCTCAGTTTCGGCTTCAACAGGACTGATTATGTTTACGAACCTGGGCAGTTTGCAGTTCGAGGAAGCATCATCGATGTCTACTCCTTCTCGCACGAACTCCCTTATCGAATCGATTTCTTCGGAGATGAAGTCGATAGTATCCGAACCTTCGAGGTACATTCTCAATTGAGTCGTGACCGCCAAGAAAGCATCACAATCGTGCCCGAAATGGATGGGAAGAACTTGAGCAGAGAGAGTTTTCTCAGTTTCCTTCCGCAGAATACCTTGCTCATTCTTAAGGACTTAGTGTTCCTTTGCGATATTGTTGAGCAAAGTTATAAGGACGGATTCAGTCAGTCGGCAATTACCGTTCAACAGGAAGAGGCTTCGGTTGATTTGTCGGCAGATTCCTTGCTGGTAAAGCCTGAAGACTTCAGAAAGCAGGTCCTCGACTTCCGCAGAATCGAGCTGAAGTCCACAACTTCTCAAATCCCTAATCCCTATTCTCTAATCCAATTTCATACCCACTCGCAGCCCGTCTTCCACAAGAACTTCGACCTCCTCATCTCAGCCTTCCAAAAGTTGCAGGACGAAGGCACAGAACTCTACATTTTGGCTGATAGCCAGAAGCAGACGGACCGCCTCGAGAGCATCTTCCACGATAAGGAAACGGGCATTCAGTTCACTCCTGTCGATCATGCTCTGCATGCAGGTTTCAGCGACGACGACCTTCATCTTGCCTTCTTTACAGACCATCAGATCTTCGACCGCTACCACAAGTACAATCTTCGAAGCGAAAAGGCGATGGGAGGAAAGGTTGCGTTGACTCTCAAAGAGTTGCAACAGTTCGAGGTCGGCGATTATGTAGTCCATATAGATTATGGCGTGGGCAAGTTCGGAGGCTTGGTCAGGATGCAAAACGGCGACCAGATGCAGGAAGTCATCAAGATTATCTATTCTGGCGACGATACCGTCTATGTCTCCATTCACTCGCTTCATAAGGTCTCGAAATACAAAGGTCGAGAAGGCGAACCTCCTCGCATCAGCCATCTTGGCACGGGTGCTTGGGAACGCATGAAGGAGCGAACCAAGAAGAAGATTAAGGATATTGCGCGAGACCTCATTCTACTTTACTCTCGTCGACGTGAAGAGAAAGGCTTCTCCTTCAGTCACGATAGCTTCATGCAGCACGAACTCGAGGCAAGTTTCCTCTATGAAGATACGCCCGACCAACTTAAAGCCACTCAAGATGTTAAGGCAGATATGGAAAGGCAAAGGCCGATGGATAGGCTTGTTTGCGGAGATGTGGGCTTTGGCAAAACGGAGGTTGCGATTCGGGCTGCTTTCAAGGCTTGTGTCGATAACAAGCAAGTTGCAGTTCTTGTGCCGACAACTGTCCTCGCTTATCAGCATTTTCATACTTTCACAAGCCGTCTCAAGGACTTTCCCGTCAAGATAGAATACCTCACTCGGGCTCGTACTCCTGGGCAAACGAAACAGATTCTCGAGGGACTGAAAACAGGTTCCGTCAATATTATAATAGGTACGCACAAACTTATCGGCAAGAGCGTTCGCTTCAAGGACTTGGGCCTTCTCATCATTGACGAGGAGCAGAAGTTCGGCGTCTCTACCAAAGAGAAGCTTCGTCAACTGAAAACGAATGTCGATACCCTTACATTGACGGCTACTCCGATTCCCAGAACCTTGCAATTCAGCCTGATGGGAGCAAGGGATTTGAGTGTCATCCAAACTCCTCCGCCTAATCGTTATCCCATCCAGACGCAGCTTTGTCAGTTTAATGCGGAAGTCATAGCCGAAGCCATCGAGTTTGAAATGAGCCGAAGCGGGCAAGTCTTTTTCGTCAATAACCGCATTAGCCAACTCCCTGAACTTGCCGAACTTGTCCGCAAACATGTGCCTGATGCTCGAGTAGCAATCGCTCACGGACAAATGCATCCTGAAGAGTTGGAGAAGATTATGGTGGACTTCATGAACTACGACTATGATGTCCTCATCTCCACAACCATCATCGAGAGCGGACTCGACATTCCAAATGCCAACACAATCATCATCAACGGAGCCCATAACTTTGGTCTTTCCGACCTGCATCAAATGCGAGGTAGGGTAGGTCGTTCTAACAAAAAGGCCTTCTGCTACCTGCTTGCTCCACCACTTTCTGCACTCAATATTGATGCCCGTCGCCGCCTTCAAGCCATCGAGAACTTCAGCGACTTGGGAAGCGGCATACATATTGCCATGCAAGACCTCGATATTCGAGGAGCCGGAAACCTGCTTGGAGCAGAACAAAGTGGCTTTATTGCCGACCTCGGATACGAGACTTATCAGAAGATTCTCTCGCAAGCCGTTACCGAACTTCGCAATGAAGAGTTCCACGAACTCTATGCTGAGGAGGTTCGCGAAGGCAATGTTGTGGAGAGTACAGACGTGGTAGACGATTGCCAACTTGATAGCAACTTGCCCATGTTCTTCAGCGAAGAGTATGTTCCTACCTCGAGTGAACGTATGCTTCTCTATCGCGAACTTGATGGAATGGAAAGGGACGAAGATGTGGAACGCTTCAAGCAAAGACTGATAGACCGTTTTGGTCCTCTTCCAAGAGAAGCGGAAGACCTCTTAAAAGTCGTCACTCTTCGTCAGCTTGGAAAGCATTTCGGTTGTGAACGTGTCGTGCTAAAAGCTGGTCATGCACGCCTCTTCTTTGGTCCCGACGATGATAATCCTTTCTATGCTGGCCGCATCTTCGGACAGATATTGGACTTCGCTACGGCCAACGCTTATCGTTGTCATTTCAAACTCGACAAAGGTAAGAGCCTCCTCATAGATGATGTGAATACTATCGGCGAAGCAGTTGAACTCTTGAAACAAATAAATAATAGGAAACTATGCTCAAGCATCTGACCATCAATAATTACGTTCTTATCGAGTCTCTCGACATAGACTTGGAACCTGGCTTCTCGGTTCTGACTGGCGAGACGGGTGCAGGAAAGTCCATCATCCTTGGTGCTTTAAGCCTGCTTATGGGGCAGCGAGCAGACTCGGGAAGTATTATGCCTGGTTCTGCGAAGTGTACCGTCGAGGGCATTTTCAATATCGAAGGCTATGATATGCAAGGTCTCTTCGAGGAGAACGAGCTGGATTACGAGCCTCAGGAATGTATTCTTCGAAGGGAAGTGGCTGCAAATGGCAAGAGTCGCGCCTTTGTGAATGACACTCCTGTTAATGTGACAGTCCTTCGTCAGATTGCCGTTCGCCTCTTGGATATCCACTCGCAACATAGCAATCTGTTGCTCGAAAATCCTGCCTTCCAACTTGGTATTGTTGATACTGTTGCAGACCATCAGGACTTACTCAATCAGTATCGCGAACTTTATACTCGCATAGTGGAGGCTCGACGCAAGCTTCGTGAGTTGGAGGAGAACTTCGCAAAGCGGCAAAGCGACGAGGATTATCTGCGCTTTCAGCTTGAGCAACTTGATGAGTTCAAACCTCAAGAGGGTGAAGATGAAGAGTTAAAGCAGTTACAGAGTGCTCTTTCTCATGCCGAAGACATTAAGGTCGCGCTTTCAGGAATCGATTCTTTACTGAATGGTAATGACAACGATGAAGGAGTTGGAGCCATTGATGCGCTCCGTCGTTCCACGCAAACTATGCAACAGATTGCTAACGTCTATCCTGCCATCGAAGACTATATGAGTCGGCTTGAAAGTGTTGTTATTGAGGTTCGAGACATTGCTGGCGACCTTGAAAGCCTTTCCGAAGATGTGGAATACAATCCTGCTCGTTTGCAACAAGTAACAGAAAGGCTCGACAACCTCTATTCTCTCGAGCAGAAGCATCATGTTAGTTCGGCAGAAGAACTCATTGCTTTGGCAGAAGATATTCGTTCTCAGCTCGATTTACTTGCTGATTCTGAGGACATTATAAAGGAACTTCAAAAGCAGATAGAAGTTGATACAGAGCAGGCAAAGAAGCTTGCAGAGAAGCTTTCTGCAGGTCGCACAAAGGCAGCAAAGCAAGTTGAGAAGTTGGTTAAAGAGGCTCTTGTTCAAATGGACATTCCTGCTGCCATCTTTAATGCTGAAGTCACTCGGTCCGAATTGCAGTCTTCTGGACAAGATATCGTAACCTTCTTATTCTCCGGTAATAAGAGTATGGCGCCCAGACCTTTAGCAGATGTGGCAAGTGGAGGTGAAATGTCGAGAGTAATGCTTGCTCTTAAGGCTTTGACGAGCAAGCAAACACATCTTCCAACTATCATCTTCGACGAGATTGATACAGGTGTGAGCGGTAAAGTAGCAAGTTCTATGGCGCAGATTATGGCGAAGATGAGCAAAGGTGCAAGTCAGCAAGTCCTTGCCATCACCCACCTTCCACAGATTGCTGCAAAAGGAGATGCGCATTATCTCGTATATAAAGAAGACGTGGGAAACCGCACTCTAACTCGCATCAAACAGCTCGACTCGGATGGACGCATTACAGAACTTGCTCATATGCTTAGCGGAAGTGTGGTTACGGATGCTGCGAGGGAGAATGCTAAACAGTTGTTGAAGGACAAATGATTGATAAAGTACGTACATACATAGAACGTGAGATTGGGCTTGAAGACGAGTCGCTTGTTCTTGTAGCACTTAGCGGAGGAGCTGATTCCACAGCACTTCTGCTCATGATGAAGGAACTTGGTTACAAGATTGAGGCTTTGCATTGTAACTTTCATTTGAGGGATGAAGAGTCGAATCGCGACCAAACTTTTGTGGAGGAACTTTGCAAGAAACAAGATGTGCCTTTGTCTGTTCGTCATTTCAATACGGAAGAAGTTGCAAAAGAGCGTGGCATAAGTATTGAGATGGCTGCTCGAGACCTTCGTTACGACTGGTTCCGAGAGGAGATGAAAGCAAAGAAAGCAACTTGTATTGCAGTTGCTCATCATCGGGACGACCAAGCAGAGACGCTCCTTCTCAACCTTCTTCGTGGAACTGGATTGCGTGGTTTGGCTGGAATGAGCCCGAAGCATGATGGCATTATCCGTCCTTTTCTATGTTTGAGCCGTGAAGAGATTTTGAGATATCTCGAGTCTCGAGGGCAATCTTTCGTTACCGATAGTACAAATTTAGAACGAATTGTGCAAAGAAATCGCATTCGTCTCGACCTGATTCCTTTGCTTCAGAGCATCAATCCATCTGCAGTCGAGCATCTTTGTCTTGCGCAGGATAATGTGCGAGAAAGCATACCTTATTATATTAAGGGAGTTGAAGCGGCTTTCGACGAGTTGGGTATTACGGCAACGTCTTTCCCTCTTAGTGTTCTTACTTCCCGTACCTTGCTTCATGAATGGCTTTCGGGCAAGGGATTTAATCAGGCTCAAGAGGAAGAGTTGATGAGAGCCACAGAGAGTAATGTCGGCAAGATGTGGCATTCGAAAAGTCATACAATCCTGCTTGATAGAGAGGCTTTGATTTTGGCTCCTTTGTCGAATGAATTAAAAGTCCCGCAAATCAAGCAGGAGATAGTGTCTTCTATTGAGGAGAAAGGGCCGAATGTTGCCTACTTTGATGCAGATTTGATGACTGCTCCGATTGAGGTCCGGCTTGTTCGTGAAGGCGATTCCTTTGTGCCTTTCGGCATGAAGGGTAGGAAGTTGGTAAGTGATTTCCTGACTGACCGCAAGATAAATCGCCTAGAGAAAGCAGAATCGTTCGTCGCTACTTGTGGCGAAGACATCATTTGGCTAATAGGTCATCGGAGCGATAACCGTTATAGGGTTACCGAAGGAACAAAGCGAATTCTCAAACTGTCCGTGTGACGTTTGCAAACATCACCAGTTAACTTTACAAACATAACACGTTAAGTTTGCAATCTTAACGTGTGTCGTTGGCCAACTTAACGTGTTACGTTTCGAGACGACGCTCTTTACCAGATATCTTCTGGGTGCTCGGGATTGTCGTAGACCTCCTTCGGACAATACTCCATGTAGTCCATGTAGAACTCTTTCTGCTCGGAGTCGAGCACGGACTTCACTCTCATGTAGTAGGTCTTATCTGGGTCAAGCGTCTGACGAATAACGATGTAGCGAAGGTTGGTGCTACGGTTGCGTTCTATGTCGCCACTAGTGCCGTTTGCTGTAACCGTTTTAGCTCCCTTCATGACGCCATTGTTGCGGAGTCGTTTATCGACCTCAATGTTGTAGTCTTCGTCATTACCATCGGCTTCCCAACCTACGGGCATGCTGCTGATGGAACGTGTGAGGTCGACAGGAATACCTGCTGCGGGCATCTTCGTTGGGTCGGAACCGAAGTAGAACTGCTGGATGCCTCGGTCGCCATTCGGCAGGACATCATATCGGAATTCGTAGGTTGTGCGACGAGGAACCGGCGGAAGTTTGAAGGTCAACTCAAAGCGTCCCTTTGCTTTCATCTCGTCACTATGGAGGTTACACCAGGTATAGCCGTATGCATTCAGGTAAACGAAGAGCGTCTGGTCGTTCATCTGCATGTTCTCGAAGTAGTTGTAGATGCGAGTTGCAGGAATGTAAACGTCCTGATTCTTCTCGTCGCCGGACATTTTCAGGCGGATATCGTTGTTCATAGCTTCTGGGAAGAGGTTCATTCCGTCGAAGCGAAGGCGTTGTTTAGCCAGATTGTCTCGTACTTTATCGTTATATGAGAGAGGAGCATCGATAGGATAGATGCAGCAATTCACGATGTCGTTTAGTACGGCTCTTTCCGGGTTTCTATCTACGTAACAACCCACCTTGTCGGGGTCACACGAGAGTTCGCAAAGCACTTCTGTACGCTCTCTCTGGAGGTTGGGGAATCGATTGAGGTAGATACCGTTACTCTCCTTACTCTCGAAAATCTTCAAGAGACGACGCTTGCCCATAGTCGTGTACAGTTCGTACATTGGAATGGTGAAAGTCTGTCTGGTTGCATCGTAGCCAAACTCATTTCTGTGGAAGACGAGACGGTCGGCAGGAGTGCGGAAAGGCAGAATGTGGTATGTCGTCCATTGATAGAGGAGATTGTCCTCGCTCTCGTAGTTCTCGTCTGTCACAAAGTGGTCGTCATCGGAATACTGATGATTGTTGACTATCCAATTAATAAGTTGTGGCAAGAGAGTTGCAGAAGGAGCAGTTGGGTCGAGACCTTGTTCGCGCCAGAACTCGTCGGTTTCCGTGAAGATGGTAAAGCCATAGAGTCGATGTCTGGGCGTCCAGTTATCACCATTCGGGAAGTGTCCGTCGATGTAGAGATGCATATTCTCGGGAATCTCGCCTCGCAGATACTTGTTCTCATAGACTTCATCCCTTATCTTGCTGAGCGTGTCCATGAGTCCGCAAGCCTGGATTGCCTTTGCCATCACAAGGAAGCCTTCCTTATTTTCCTCAAGAATATTTTGCAGGTAGAGAGCAGCTGTGACGTCCTTTGGCGCGATAACTCTCTCAACTTGATGAATCACACCATTTGTGGCAAGGATGTCTCTTTCCGTCTCATTGATGGGACAGACATTATTGATAAAGATGGAGTCCACACCTTTGTAACGGACCGAGAGCCTGCGGTCGTTCATGTTGCTCAAAGGAAACTCCGTTCCTGTTTCTTGAGGGAAAGTGTTTATAGAATAAGCCTCCTCGTTATCGCCAGAATCGATGATTGAATTGAGGACGAGGACTTTGTAGATGGAGTCACGTTTATGCTCGCTAACGAAAGCATCCCAAGATGGTTCGCTCAGCAGTGCGGGCTCTTCTTCGCAGAGTCGCTGCAGGAATTTCTCTATCGCTTCGTTTGTGGGAGCAAAGACGGTATAATGTCCTCTTGCCGTCAGCAACTCGCCAACGGTACTCTTGCTCCTGATTGAGATGGGCGTTATCTTCAGGATTCTGACGTATTCAGAATAAGCACTATGCTTCTCCAAATAGCTCATCACACAATCGGAGGTGAAGACATATCTCGCAGATGTGTCCACTTGTTCTTTACAACTCCAAATGAGGCAGATTAATAAGATTGCGGTAAGTAACTTACCATATACATATTTCATTTTATATGTGTTTGTTGTTAGTTCTCGGGCACAAAATTATAAAATATTTGTGAAATGAGGAAATAGATTTGTGATTTTTTTTGTACCTTTGCGCACGAAAAATGAAAATAGTATGCAAAGCATAAGGAATATAGCAATTATTGCACATGTCGATCACGGCAAAACAACCCTTGTAGATAAGATGTTGCTGGCAGGAAACCTCTTCCGCGAGAACCAGCAGACAGGCGAGCTTATGCTCGATAACAACGAACTCGAGCGTGAACGAGGCATCACCATTCTTTCCAAGAACGTTAGTATCAACTACAAGGACACGAAGATAAATATTATCGATACTCCAGGACACAGCGACTTTGGTGGCGAAGTGGAGCGTGTGCTTAATATGGCCGACGGATGTCTGCTTCTCGTGGATGCCTTTGAAGGTCCGATGCCGCAGACGCGTTTCGTCCTTCAGAAAGCCTTACAGATTGGCCTGAAACCCGTCGTAGTTATTAATAAGGTAGATAAGCCGAACTGTCGTCCTGAAGAGGTTTACGAGATGGTGTTCGACTTGATGTGCGACCTTGACGCAACAGAGGAACAACTCGACTTCCCCGTCATCTATGGCTCTGCAAAACAAGGCTGGATGGCTGAGGATTGGCAAACGCCTACGCAGGATATTACCTATCTGCTCGATTGTATTCTGAAGTACATTCCCGAGCCTGAGATGCTGGAAGGCACGCCTCAGATGCTCATCACGAGTCTCGATTATAGCACTTATACAGGTCGAATTGCGGTAGGTCGCGTTCATCGTGGCACGCTTCGGGAAGGTATGAACATTACGATTGCTCATCGAAACGGCGAGATGGAGAAGACGAAAATAAAGGAACTCCACACCTTTACGGGAATGGGACGCCAGAGGACTTCGGAAGTCGGTTCGGGCGACATTTGTGCTATCGTTGGCTTGGAGCGTTTCGAGATTGGCGACACCATTTGCGACTTCGAGAATCCCGAGCCTCTGCCTCCTATCAGTATTGACGAGCCGACGATGTCCATGCTCTTCACCATCAACGATTCGCCCTTCTTCGGAAAGGAAGGTAAGTATTGCACGAGCCGTCACATAGGAGAACGTCTTGAGCGTGAGCTTGAAAAGAACCTTGCTCTTCGCGTTGAAGTGCCCGAGGGCTATACCGACCGATGGATTGTCTCTGGCAGAGGCGTGCTGCATCTGTCTGTCCTCATTGAGACCATGCGTCGCGAAGGCTACGAGCTTCAAGTTGGCCAGCCGCAAGTTATATATAAGGAAATAGATGGCGTGAAGTGCGAACCTATCGAAGAGATGACGATTAACGTGCCTGAGGAGTTCGCTTCGAAGATGATTGATATGGTTACTCGTCGCAAAGGTGAGATGACCAGCATGGAGAGTCAGGGCGAACGCGTTAACATCGAGTTCCTTATCCCCAGTCGTGGCATCATAGGTCTGCGCACAAACATGCTTACGGCAAGCCAAGGCGAGGCCATCATCGCACATCGTTTCAAGGAGTATCAGCCCTACAAAGGCGACATCAATCGTCGCGTTAATGGCTCCCTTATCGCCCTTGAAAGCGGTAATGCTTATGCCTATTCCATCGATCACTTGCAAGATAGAGGACGCTTCTTCATCGAGCCTCAGGATCAGGTCTATGCTGGTCAGGTTGTGGGCGAGCACGTTCATGAGAACGACATCGTCATTAACGTCTGCAAGGCCAAGCAATTGACCAACGTTCGTGCCAGCGGAACAGACGAGAAGGCGCACATCATTCCTGCTACAATCTTCTCTCTTGAAGAGGCGCTCGAATACATCAAAGCCGACGAATATGTTGAGGTTACGCCCAAGAGCATGCGCATGCGAAAGGTTATTCTCGACCACTTGGTAAGAAAGAGAGCAAACAAAGAATAAAACCTTGAAAGCTAAACTATTATCCTTCATCATTTTGTCCTTTTGTTTAAATAACATGA
>JAFYNL010000023.1 GCA_017548075.1 Bacteroidaceae bacterium
AGCCGGCCACAAGATTAGATCTCCTTATGAGGGTCGTTCCAGACGAGGACGTTGATAGGAGGCAGGTGTAAAGACGGTGACGTCAAAGCCGAGCCTTACTAATTGCCCGAAACTTTCCAAAGCATGTTAATTATACTTGCAGCTTTTGAAAGAGAGAGACGCCGAGCAGTTTGCTTTCGTAAGATATGTCAACCTTATTTAGGTGGTTATAGTGGCAGGGTTCCACCTCTTCCCATTCCGAACAGAGAAGTTAAGCCTGCCCGCGCCGATGGTACTGCACACCCGTGGGAGAGTAGGTAGCCGCCGTTTTTTTAGCGAAGCCCTTCAGTCGAAAGATTGGAGGGCTTTTTTGTGTTTCCCTCTTGTTGTAGTTTAAAATAAATTTTGTAACTTTGCCTACAAAATCATTGAAGAAATGGCAGCACATAATGACTTAGGACATAAAGGTGAGGAAATGGCTGCAGAATTCTTGCAGCAAAAGGGATACTGTATTCTGGATCGCAATTGGGCAAACAAGGGACGCAAGGAACTTGATATTGTTGCCATTAAAGATGATATAGTTGTTTTCGTGGAAGTAAAGACACGCAAATTAGGCTCTGTTACAACTCCTATTTCTGCTGTGGATGACAGAAAACAGCGCCGTATTTGTTTGGCTGCAGATTCGTATTTGAAATGTCATCACATAGCTCTTCACTATCGTTTTGACATTATTGGCATTGTTTATAATGGCGAAGCAAGTAGAATTGATCACTATGAGGACGCTTTTAAGGTTCGTCCGAGGTTCTATAGGTGAGACAAAATGAGTGATTTTATCTTCTCTTTGTAAAGTTTGTCGTTTTTCGCTTGCGTATCTTTTGGAAAAGTACTATCTTTGTCGGATTAAATGACGAATAAGCTCTAAATTGATGATAGATAATGTGACTCCTACTGATGGTATTACGCATCATTTGAACCAGATGTATCAAAACTGGTTCCTCGATTATGCCTCATATGTAATCTTGGAACGTGCTGTGCCGCACATTGCCGATGGCTTCAAGCCTGTGCAGCGTCGTATTATGCATTCTATGAAAAGAATGGATGATGGCAAGTACAATAAGGTCGCCAATATTGTAGGTCATACGATGCAGTTCCACCCTCATGGTGATGCTAGTATTAAGGATGCACTCGTTCAATTAGGTCAGAAAGACTTGCTCGTCGATTGTCAGGGAAACTGGGGCAATATTATTACTGGAGACGATGCTGCGGCTGGTCGTTATATTGAGGCTCGTCTCTCTAAGTTTGCGCTCGATGTCGTCTTTAACCCCAAGACTACTGAATGGAAGTGGAGCTATGATGGGCGTAACAAAGAGCCGGTTGCTCTTCCTGTCAAGTTCCCTTTGTTGCTTGCACAAGGAGCCGAAGGTATTGCTGTTGGTTTGAATTGTAAGATATTACCGCATAATCTTGTTGAGATATGCGATGCGGCAATCAGCTACCTGCATGGTGAAGAATTCCACCTTTATCCTGACTTCCCAACAGGAGGCAGTATAGATGTCTCGAAGTACAATGATGGACAAAGAGGTGGCGCTGTAAGAGTTCGAGCAAAGATTGAGAAGCGGGATAATAAAACTCTGGCTATCACGGAGATACCATATGGTAAAACTACCGGTACGGCTTCTAAGCCGAGCACCTTCATTGATAGCATTTTGAAGGCAAATGAACGCGGTAAGATTAAGATTCGTAATGTAGAAGACCTTACAGCTGCTTCTGCTGAAATTCTCATCCATCTTACTCCAGGCGCATCAAGCGATAAGACTATCGATGCTCTCTATGCTTGTACCGATTGTGAGATAAGTATTTCGCCTAACTGCTGTGTTATTCAGGATAGGAAGCCACAATTCCTTTCTGTTAGCGATGTCTTACGTTCGAGTGTAGATAATACACTTGCTCTCCTTCGTCAAGAGCGTCTCATCCGTCGAGGAGAACTCATGGAGAGCCTTCACTTCGCCAACCTCGAACAAATCTTCATTGAGGAGCGTATCTACAAGGACAAGGAATTTGAGGGTGCTAAAACGATGGATGCCGCTTGCGAATGGATTGATGAGCGCTTGACGCCATACTATCCTAAGATGGTTCGCGAGGTAACGAAAGACGACATCTTGAAACTGATGGATATCAAGATGGCTCGCATCCTGAAGTTCAACAAGGACAAGGCTGCGCAGAACATTGCTGCCATCAAGAGTGAGATAAGGCAGATTGACCGCGAACTGAAGAATATGGTTGAGGTGACCTGTGATTGGTTCCGCTTCATTAAAGAGAAGTATGGCAAGGAACATCCCCGTTTGACGGAGATTCGTAACTTCGACACAATTGCGGCTGCAAAAGTGGTGGAGGCCAATGAGAAACTCTATATCAATCGCGAAGAAGGCTTCATAGGCACTTCGCTTAAGAAGGACGAGTTTGTCTCTAACTGTTCTGATATCGACGATGTTATCATCTTCTACAGAGACGGCACCTACAAGATTGTTCGCGTTGCAGACAAGCTTTTTATCGGTGAGACAGAGCGAAGCAAGAAAGACAAGAAGAAGGTTGAAGTCATCCATATCGCCGTTTTCCGCAAGAATGATGAGCGCACCATTTATAATGCCGTGTATCGTGACGGAAAGACTGGTGTCAGCTTCATCAAGCGCTTCAATGTTACCGCGATAATCCGCGATAGGGAATATGACCTTACACAAGGTACAACAGGTTCTCGAGTGCTTTATTTCACGGCTAATCCTAATGGAGAAGCTGAGGTCATTAAGGTTGCCCTCAAGCCTAATCCCAAACTGAAGAAGGTCTTCTTCGATAAAGATTTTAGCGAGGTTGCCATCAAGGGTAGAGGAACTAGAGGTAATATGCTTACCAAGATTGAGGTCAGCAAAGTTACGTTGAAGAGTCATGGTAGCAGTACATTAGGTGGTCGCAAGGTTTGGTTCGATAGTGATATCAAGCGACTCAATTACGATGGTCAAGGAAAGTATCTTGGCGAGTTCGATGGTGAAGACCAGGTACTTGTGATGCTGAAGGATGGACGCTACTACTTGACGAACTTCGATGTGAACAATCACTATGAGGACAATATCTTCCGCATAGAGAAGTATAATGCCCACAAGGTTTGGACTTGCATCTATTTCAACAGTCAGCAGAGCAATTACCTCTATATAAAGCGCTTCCAGTTGGAGGCAACGGTTCGCATGCAGAATTTCATGAACGAGATGCCTGCAGAGAACATTATGCTGGTTACGGATACCGTTTATCCCAGAGTACTTGTTACATTAGGCGGGACTGACAGCTTCCGCGAGCCTATTGAGCTTGATGTCGAGGAGTTTGCTCTCGTAAAGGGCTATAAGGCCATTGGTAAGCGCATCACAACTCTGCATATCGATAAGGTCGAGGAGTTGGAGCCTTTGCGATTCCCAGAAGAAACTATTCCAGAGCCTCCCGTAGAAGTAGATGACAGTCAAGAAGAACCTGATAGTTCAGATAACTCGAACAATTCAGATGACTCAACACCACCTTCGCCTGACTCTTCCGAAGACAAGAGCCAACAGGATTTGGCTGACGAGATGAACGGCCAGCTAAGCTTCGACTTCTAACCTTCTGTCATGAAACGGTTGCTTCTTCCGGCTTTACTTCTGCTGTCTGTCTCTTCATTTGCGCAGACGGAGTTGGAGCCTGTGGCTGAAAGAAAACCTACTGCAAGTTCATTCCTCTTGGGCATAGGTGGAACAAATCAACTCGACACCTATCTCTCTCCGATGGAATATACTGGGACGCAGGTTAGTTTTATGACTCAAAGCGAGAGGATGACGCATCTTGCCAATCGTCACATCTCTTTCCAGAGCACTTTCTTTGGAGCATATACTTCCACTGACAATCCAGCCGAGACAGCCACTTATACGGGTGCTCGTCTTGCCTACGATGCAGCATGGCACTACAACTATTCTCCTTTCCGCAATTTCAATCTGAAAGGTGGTGCAATGATAGGCACAGACCTAGGTTTTCTTTATAATGACAGGAATGGCAACAATCCTGCACAAGGGCAATTTAGCATGGACTTGTCTCTTTCTGCTGGTGCTGATTACTCCTTCAGCTTGTGGAAACTTCCCATGCAAGCTCACTACCAGGCAGACCTGCCGATGGTGGGTTTGATGTTCTGCCCTGAGTTTGGCGAGAGTTACTATGAGATTTCGCAGAATGGAGTGGGGCATGACATAATCTTTGCTCATCTAGGAAATGCTCTCAGCCTTCGCCAGTTGTTGACTTTGGATTTCTGCCTGAAGCGCATTACTTTGCGAGTTGGCTATCTTTGTGATATTCGGCAGTCGAATGCTCGCAGTCTCAAGTATCACGACATCAGCCATTCCTTCATGTTTGGCTTTGTACGTCACTTCCAACTGATGAAAAGAAAATGAAGCGTCTCCTGCCCATAATAGCTGTTCTGCTTGCTCTGCTGACCTCTTGTCAACGGAGTGATTATGAGTACGACGATACGCCTCTGGGCAATCTGGATGCTTTGTGGACGCTTATAGACCAGCGTTATTGTTTTCTTTCCTATAAGGAGGAGCAATTGGGCTTCAAATGGTCGGAACTTCATGCTAAGTATAGCGCAAAGCTCAATCCGAGTATGTCGAGAATGCAGCTCTTTGAAGTGCTTTGCCAGATGCTTTCCGAACTGAAGGACGGTCATGTAAACATCTCTACAAGCCTTGATTTGGGCAGGAATTGGAGTTGGAAGGAGGATTATCCGGAGAACCTTGATAGGGAACTTAGAGACCAATATCTGGGCACAGACTATCATATCGGAAGCGGCTTGAAGTATACCATCTTGCCCGATAACATTGCTTATGTTGTTTATGAGAGTTTCTCGGATGCAATTGGCGAAGGCAACCTCAGCGATATGCTTGCTTATCTGCGTCTTTGCAATGGAATGATTCTCGACATTCGTGGTAATGGTGGCGGGGAACTTACCAATGTAGAACGCTTGTCTCAGCGTTTTACCAACGAGAAAGTGCTGGTGGGCTATATGTGCCACAAGACAGGCATGGGGCATGATGATTTCTCGGAGCCTAAGGCCGAATACATCAACCCAAGCAAAGAAATCAGGTGGCAGAAGCCGGTTGTATTGCTTGTTAATCGCTCTTGTTATAGTGCAGCCAACATCTTTGTTCGCAATATGAAGGAAATGCCTTTGGTGACTGTTATGGGCGACCAGACTGGAGGAGGTTCAGGTCTGCCTTTCTCGAGCGAGTTGCCTATTGGTTGGAGTGTTCGCTTCAGCGCAAGTCCTTCTTTTGATGCAAAGATGCAGCATATCGAGTTTGGCATAGAGCCTGATGTTCCCTGTTCTTTGGACGAGTCGCAAGCAGCCGAAGGTAAGGACTCGATGATAGAGGAAGCAAGAAAGCAGCTTCAGCAGCAATAATCATATCGACTTTTGTACGACTAAGACTCTGGGAATAGGGGTTTTTGTGCCGTGATGTGAGGAAAATAGCGACGAGCTAAGGGAATGATAATCAATTGCGAGAGCAGGATAAGCAAAGTCACTATAAGTATGGCTGCATCAGTATTGAGTGTTGATGCTAAAGAGTGACAGAGTGGAGCTAAGACTCTAGTTAGAACGCCATGAGTCAGCAAGAGGATAATGGAGTAGCGTCCAATGTAAGAAATGAAGGGGATGCGGACAATCATGCGAGCCAGAGTTACTATCATCAAAGCGCCAGTCGTTCCTGAAATGAGCTTTAATAAATAAGTCACTTCTACATTGGCAGAAGACAGATACATGGAACAAGTAAAGCAGATTCCCAGCAAAAGACAGAAGATGGGAAAAGCCGTTGCCTTGTTCAGATTGTTCAGAATTGGCAAACCATTATAGCTGCTAAACAAATAGCCAACACAGAAGAAAGGCATAGACGCCAGGGCTCCCAAAACGTATGCCACGTCGAATCCTTTAATGGCCAGCGATTCATGGCCGACAAAGCCACAGATAAGGCATGCCATTATCAGTATCCAAACTGCATAGGGCTTGCTTTGGCTTCCCGATTTACCATTTGCAGCCCTATGAATCCACCAGAACAGGAGGTTCATCAGGAACAGGCTCCACAAGAACCAAATGGGTATGTTGGGAAAAACTCCTGGCCAGATAAATGCCCAGAGCGACGGAAGGCCCATCACAGTCCCAAACTCTATTCCCCAAAGGCGATGCATCACATTTGGAAGTAAGACTGATGTCAGCAGATAGAATGCGAGGAAGGGGACCAGCAGGCGATTTGTTTTCTTGGTGAAGAAGCGTTTGAAGCCTCCATAGTCACGAAAGAACAGGCCTGAGAGGAAGAAGTAGAGCGGCATGCGAAATGATGCCAGAAAAGGGTCGAACCAGTATTCGCGAGCAAGAATTCCCTTGGCATGGTAGAATACCACAAGAATGATGCAAAGCCCTTTTGCCAGGTCCAGATACTCTATTCGTTTGCCGTTCTCTGTCCTCATAATTGATATTTTCTCCACAAAAGTACGAAAAAGAAATGAAGTAAAAAAGAAAGTTGCAAGAAAACCTTGTTAGTCTTTGGCAAACTAAGCACGTTAAGTTGGGCAACTAAGCACGTTAACTTTGCCAACGTAACACGTTAAGTTTGCGATTTAACCACGTTAAGTTGGGCGATGCTCCTCGTTGCATTGAGGCAGATATTAGCAGAAAAAAGTCATCTTGTTTTGTAGTATGACGAAATTTATATAATTTTGTAGCGAAATAAGCGATAAGTTCAGATGGCTAATCAGGTTGAGAACCCTATATATGCTCACGATACGCTGGAGTTCGTCACAGTTGCGGCTGAATATTGTGCCTTGCTGGAAAGGACAACAGAGGGACAACAGACAACAGACTCCTTGGTGGGCACTTTGCTGAAGTTGCTGCCTCTGCTCTATATGAAGGTGCAATTGCTCCCAGAAGTGGATACTGACGGGGCTTTTGTCCCTAAGGACCAAGTGACTGAGGACGATTACAACTACATTCGAGCAGGCGTCTATAACCTCTTGCACAAGCACGATGAGTACGAGATGCTCGTTTGGGATGAGGATATGCAGACGGAAGAGAGCCGTTGGTGCTCTGTAAGTGAAGGTCTGGCCGACATCTATCAGGCACTCCGCAACTTCGTGGCTGTCTATCAGCAGAGGGTTGAGCCTTGCATGCTGGATGCACTTTGGCAGCTTCGCGAGGACTTTGAACTCTATTGGGGACAGACTTTGCTCGATACGCTCAGGCAGCTGCATCGAATTCGATATAGTAATAATGTCGATGAAGAAGATAGTCAGCAAGTACGATAAAAAGCTCATTGCGGACTTGCCTCGAGTGCTTTTCCCTGGGCACATTGAGGTAATCGTTAGCGAGAGTGATGCTGAGAGAGCAGTAGAGTATCTGAGACAGCAACCCATCTTGGGCTTCGACACGGAAACGCGGCCCTCGTTCACTCAGGGAAAGCAGAACAAAGTGGCTCTGTTGCAAGTGTGCGGCGGAGGAGTTTGCTTCCTTTTCAGGCTCAACAGAATCGACATTCCGCAATGCCTGATTAGGTTGCTCGAGGACAAGAAGATAACGAAGATAGGCCTTTCCTGGCACGATGACTTGCGAGCCTTGAACCACAGGAAAAAGTTTAGGGCAGGCACTTTCGTCGAGTTGCAGGATATTGCTACAAAGATGGGCATTGTCGATATAAGCCTCCAGAAGCTTTACGCCATCATCTTTGGCGAGAAGATAAGCAAAGCGCAGCAGCTCTCGAACTGGGAGGCAGACAACCTGACAGAGGCTCAGAAGCTCTATGCGGCCACAGATGCTTGGGCTTGCATCCAGCTCTACAAGGAGATGAAGCGAATGCAAAAGGAAGGCTATGAATTAGAAATTGTGAAAGATGAAGAAGATAATACTTCGCAAGGGTAAGGAAGAGAGTCTTGGACGTTTCCATCCCTGGATATTCAGTGGCGCTATCCATCATACCGAGGGCGATAAGCTGGAAGAAGGCGATATTGTGGAAGTGCTTGCCTCCGATGGTCGCTTCCTTGCTATCGGACATTGGCAGATAGGTAGCATAGCCGTTCGTGTGCTGACCTTCAAGAAACAACGCATTGACCAGGCTTTCTGGCAGAAACGCTTGGCTGCGGCTTTTGATGTGCGCAAGACAATTGGAGTTGCTGGGAGGGCAGATAATGACATCTATCGTCTGGTTCATGGCGAGGGAGATAACCTGCCTGGATTGGTCATCGACATCTATGCCGCAACAGCCGTTATGCAGGCTCATAGCGTGGGAATGCATGTTTGCCGAAACGAGCTTGCACAGGCGCTTAGAGAGGTGATGGGAGAGAGCCTCAAGGCCATCTACTACAAGAGCGAGACAACCCTTCCCTTCAAGGCTCAACTTGGTCAGGAAAACGGCTTCCTTTATGGCGAAAGCAATGATGATGTGGCCCGCGAGAACGGACTGGCTTTCCATATCGACTGGCTGAAAGGACAGAAGACGGGCTTCTTTGTGGACCAGCGCGACAATCGTGCACTTGTGGAGCATTACTCAAAAGGCCGCAAAGTGCTCAATATGTTCTGCTATACTGGTGGCTTCAGCGTTTATGCCATGAGGGGTGGGGCAGAGTTGGTGCATTCTGTGGACAGCAGCGCAAAGGCAGTCGAGCTTGTGGATGCCAACATGGAACTGAACTTCCCAGGCGACAATCGCCATGAAGCCTTTGCCGAAGATGCCTTCAAGTTCCTTGAAGAGATGCAGGAGAAGTACAATCTCATCATCCTCGACCCTCCTGCTTTCGCCAAGCACAAAGACGCGCTTCACAATGCTTTGCGAGGCTATACGAAGCTCAATGCCAAGGCTTTCGAGAAGATACAGCCAGGAGGCATCCTCTTTACCTTCAGTTGCTCGCAAGCCGTCAACAAAGACCAGTTCCGAACTGCAGTCTTTACTGCTGCGGCAATGGCTAAGCGGAAGGTCCGCATCCTGCATCAATTGCACCAGCCAGCCGACCATCCAATCAACATCTACCATCCTGAAGGCGAGTACCTGAAAGGCTTGGTTTTGTATGTGGAATAATTCAAAAACTAAATACTATGAATCTGAAAATTCGTCTTACCATTCTCAATTTCATTGAGTTTGCCGTTTGGGGAGCCTACCTGACTTCTATGGGCACTTATCTTGCTGATGTGGGGCTTGGCTCGCACATTGGCTGGTTCTATTCCGTGCAAGGCATCGTGAGCATCTTCATGCCTGCTTTGATGGGCATTCTGGCCGACCGTTGGATGCAAGGACAGCGAGTCTTGAGCCTTTGCCACACACTTGCCGGAGCCTTCATGATTGCCGCTTCTTGGTATGGCTACCAGGCAGGCGATGCAGTCCAGTTCAGCACACTTTTTACCCTCTATTCGCTTTCGGTTGCCTTCTTCATGCCCACCATCGCTCTGAGTTATTCTGTGGCTTATTCGGCTCTGGAAAAGGCAGGTTACGATACCGTGAAAGCCTTCCCGCCAATTCGTGTTTGGGGTACTGTAGGCTTCATTGTAACGATGTGGATTGTCGACCTTTGTGGCTTACAAAAGACACCAGGCCAATGGATGGTGAGCGGCTGCTTGAGTCTTGTAATGGCAGCTTATTCCTTGACGATGCCGAGCATGCCTGTCAACAAAGATGAAGGTAAACAAAAGACTCTGTTCGAGGCACTTGGCTTGGATGCGTTCAAGTTGTTCTTGAACCCTCGCATAGCAATCTTCTTGGTGTTTGCCATGCTGCTTGGCTTCTGCCTGCAGATATCTAATGGCTATGCCAATCCCTTCATTACAAGCTTTGGAGGCATCGCAGAATATCAGTCAACCTTTGGCGTTCAGCATGCCAACATCCTCATCTCGCTTAGCCAAATGAGCGAGACACTTTGCATCCTGCTCATACCCTTCTTCCTCTCGCGTTTCGGCATCAAGAAGGTCGTGCTCATAGCCCTGATGGGATGGGTGCTCAGGTTTGCTTTCTTCGGACTTGGCAACCCAGGCGGTGGCGTATGGCTCTTCCTGCTCAGCATGATAGTTTATGGCGTGGCCTTCGACTTCTTCAACATCTCAGGCTCGCTCTTCGTCAATCAGGTAACCGACGACAGCATCCGCAGCAGTGCCCAGGGCCTCTTCATGATGATGACAAATGGCTTGGGAGCCTTCGTCGGAACCCTTGTGGCTCAGGCAGTTATCAATCATTATGTCTTCACGCCACAAGCAGCTGGAGCCTCAGGAACAGAGGTCGTAGCAGGTTGGCAGACCAGCTGGTTCATCTTTGCAGCCTACGCATTTGTAGTGGCTGTGCTCTTCGCCATCTTCTTCCGTTACAAACATGAAAGAGAATAAGAGATTTAGATAATAAGAAAATAAGAGATTAAGATTGTGAAGGAAGAGCGTTTCTTTTACGACCCGCTGATGAGTGGTGAGTTGCCTCAGGAGGAAGCCCATCATGCAGTAAAAGTGCTTCGTCTTGGGGTGGGCGACGAGATGTGGCTGATGGATGGCAAAGGCACATTCTATCGAGCCATCATAACCGCTGCCACAGGCCATCGTTGCCTCTATCGGATTGAAGAGACTCTGCCACAGGAACCAGCTTGGCAAGGACATCTGCACTTGGCAATGGCGCCCACCAAACTGATGGACCGCGTGGAGTGGTTCGCCGAGAAAGCCACCGAGATAGGCTTCGACGAGCTGACTTTCCTCGATTGTCAGTTTAGCGAAAGGCGAGTGGTAAAAGAAGAACGCATAGACAAAATCCTCATCTCAGCCCTCAAACAGAGCCGCAAGGCTTGTAAACCCATATTGAATGGCATGACGCGCTTCCGCGACTTCATCCGGCAGGAACGCGAAGGCGACAAGTTCATCTGCCACTGCTATTTAAGTGAAGAGTTAAGAGTTAAGAGTGAAGAATTACAGATAGATAAATCCTTGGAAGGCAAGCCTTCACTCTTCACTTCACTTCGTCCTGGGGTGCCGAGCACGGTTCTGATTGGGCCTGAAGGGGATTTCAGTATCGATGAAGTAAAGTTGGCTATGGAGCATGGCTATCGAGCCGTCAGTCTGGGCAGGAGCCGTCTCCGCACCGAGACAGCAGCCCTCGTGGCAGTCCACATGATGCAACTGAAGAACGCGCTGTAGAAAGGGACTTTGACACAAAACAAAGGCGGCAGATTTTTTAGTCTGTCGCCTTTGCTGCTTGTTAGATTTTCTTTGTCATCACTAAGAGGCCTTATAGAGAAAAGTGAAGAATAAAGGCTGGGCGTTTCAGCGTTTCAGCGTTTCAAGGGGAAAACAAGGTATTATCATATCACTATTATTATATATAACTAATTAATTATTATATAGTTATATATATATTATAATGGACACTGATACCCTACATACACCCCTTATTGATACACTGAAACGCTGAAACGCTGAAACGTCTTATCAAGTTAATTTTCTCTAAGAGGCAGATTTACAATGAGATACGAAGTTTATGAATGTCCTGCTACTAAGAATTTTACTTCAAAATCGTGACAGAATGCATCAAAATACCCCCACTTTAGGCCTTAAAAACGTGCGAAAGCTGCTTGTTTTGATGTTTTTCTATGTACTTTGTGCATATTTCATCGTCGCATAATTTCAGTCTTAAGACTATATTTTGAGGGGGTAATGTAGCGTTTTCGTCAATATTCCACGTTAAAATCACAAACATAACACGTTAAAAACGCCAACGACACTAGTGAAGTTTGTTCATGACACTAGGGACGTTTGTAGTGCTCTACAGATGTTTTTCCTGCCAAGTGTAACGAATTCACAAAAAAAAATCGTAAATTTGCAGTCGAAATTGAACAATAAAAGAAATAGGTTATGAAGAAATTTGCGATTGCTATTATAGCTCTGCTCCTCGTGGGGGCTGGGGCGGCGTGGTACTTCTTGCGCCCTAAGGACAAGGCACGCGATGTGGTGCCTGCTGATGCTACTTCCGTGGTGGTGCTCGAACCGCAGAAGATGATTCAGGAACTGGGACTGGAGGCTGAGGATGTGCAGAAACTGGGCTCTAACTTCGAAGGGGTGCTGAAGGCTGTGGACCTGGCAGAACCTGTCTATGCTTTCCAGACGGAGAGTGGGCAGTCGGGCCTCTCGCTGAACCTGAAAGATGCTGAGAAACTGGTGAAGGCCATTTCCACCTTGGGCTTTTCCAATATGGAACAGCAGGGACTGAAGTGGATTACCGACGGCAATAGCATTGGCTGTCTGGATAAGGACAAGCTGCTGCTCTTCCTCTCGGTGGCTGCCACGCAGCAGGATGCCCTGAAGCCCCTGATGAAGAAGCTGATGCAGCAGGGCAAGCAGGACGTTAAGGTGCTGGACGAGATGGAGGAGCAGGACGGTTTCCTCAAGGTGAACACTGCCCTCGACAACCTGCCGGAGAAGTATGTCAGCGGTCTGTCGAAGGGCATGAAGCTCTCCAATTCCAGACTCAACGCGGCTCTTGGCATAGGCAAGAAGGACATCACGCTCTCTGCCTCGCTGGCCAATTCTCCTCTCTCGAATGCTGAGGGCTGGGGACAACCCATCAAGGGCAATCTCTTCAACTTCCAACCCGAAGACCCTGTCTTCTGGCTTTGCTTCAACATCAAGGGCGAAACGCTGCTGAACCTGCTCAGGCAACAACCTCAG
>JAFYNL010000024.1 GCA_017548075.1 Bacteroidaceae bacterium
CGAAAGAGTAAAAGGTAGCTCACGCAAAGGAATGCAGCTGCAACAATCGGCTCTCCCAAAGGATGCATGAACGATAGACTTGCTGCCAAAACGAGCCAAACACACGACATCATTCGGGTTCGAATGCGGATAATGTGTTGCTGAGCGTTCGTTTCCATTACCACAAAAGTCGTCAGCAAGCAGAGAATCAGACCTAAAAGGCAGCGAACAGAGAACATTTGCTGTGGTAGCCACCACATTGCAGCAGCCAAAATGATACATAACGGCAGCGTAAACTCGCTGCTAGCTACATTGTATTGGATTCTGTTCTTCAGAATCATAGGTCGGAACCAATGTCTCTGCGGAAATACTTACCTTGGAATTGTATCTTTTGAGCCTCAGTAAAACTCTTCTTCAAGGCTTCCGCTTTGTCCTTTCCATAACTGCTCACGGCAATGACTCTGCCACCGTTAGTGACGATTTGACCTTCCTTGACGGCTGTTCCAGCATGGAAAACGATGCTTCCTTCCACATCTTCGATGCCTGTGATGGGAAAGCCTTTCTCGTAAGAGCCTGGATATCCGCCACTTACCATCATGACACAAACGGCTGCTCGCTCATCGAAGACGACCTCTTTCTCTGCAAGAGTTCCTGTTGCAACGCCTTCGAAGAGGTCGACGAGGTCACTCTTGAGACGCAACATAACTGTTTCTGTTTCAGGATCACCCATTCGAACATTATACTCGATAACTTTCGGGTCGCCGTTCACATTGATGAGTCCGAAGAAGATAAAGCCTTTGTAGTCGATGCCTTCGGCTTTCAAGCCTTCAACTGTGGGACGAATAATGCGGTCTTCCACCTTTTTCATCCACTCCTTGTCGGCAAATGGAACAGGACTTACACTACCCATTCCGCCTGTATTCAGGCCGGTATCGCCTTCGCCGATGCGTTTGTAGTCCTTTGCTTCGGGCAGAATCTTGTAGCTTTTTCCATCAGTCAGAACGAAGACGCTACACTCGATTCCGCTCATAAACTCCTCGATAACGACGCGACTGCTTGCGCCTCCAAACATGCCGCCAAGCATCTCTTCGAGTTCTTTCTCTGCTTCTTCGAGAGTCGGCAAAATGAGAACTCCCTTGCCAGCACACAATCCGTCGGCTTTCAAAACATAAGGAGGTTGCAAAGTACGCAGGAAAGCCTTGCCCTCGTCGAGAGTCTCGCCAGTAAAGGTCTTGTAGGCTGCCGTAGGGATTTGATGTCTTTGCATGAAGCCTTTGGCAAAGTCCTTGCTGCCCTCAAGCACGGCGCCCTTCTTGCTTGGACCAATGACGGGAATGCTTTTGAGCAGTTCATCGTTCTTGAAGAAGTCGTAGATACCGTTCACCAAGGGATCCTCAGGGCCAACCACAACCATATTAATGCCCTCGTTCAGGCAGAAATCTTTGATTCCTTCGAAATCGTTGACCTTCAAGTTGACGTTTTCGCCAACACTTCTTGTGCCAGCATTTCCAGGGGCGATATACAGTTTCTCACATTTCGGACTTTGGCTGATTTTCCAGGCAAGGGCGTGTTCACGACCGCCACTTCCTAACAAGAGTATCTTCATAATGTTTCTTTCTGTTATTTATGCCACAAAGATACGACTTTTTTCTGATATAATGTTAAAAGACACAGGCAGGATGCGAATTATTTGTATCTTTGGTGAACGATTTGTGTTTTGAGGTGTTTATCTTAACGAGAGCAGCTCGAATAAAGAACATAAAAAACCAAAAAGATGAAAAAGACAATAGTTATCGCGCTTGCACTAATATATAATGTATTCGTTCATGCGCAAAAAGCAGAACCTATAGAGTCCATTATCACCAATTGTCACGAGCCTGAATGGTATGGGCAGCAGGCTGATTTGTGGCAAAAGATTGTGGATGAGAATCCTAAAGACCAAGATGCTTGGTGGAATCTGTTCAGAGCATCATATTATAGTGAGCAGCTAAAAGGTGGATGGGACGAGAATAAAGACGAATCGCGAACTGCCAACATCCTTCGCAAGATGCAGGACGCCATTCCTTATAGCTATGTGCTGAACCTTAGTAAATGTCGTTTCTGTTTAAGTACAGACAAAGCCGCAATAAGGGGCGACAATATCTATTGGGCAATAGAACAGATGCCGGAAGATGCTTCGGCTGAGGATGTTGACTATCTTGCTTGCCGTCTTTGGAGTATCGACCCAGAGAATCCGCTCGTAAAAGAACTCTTCACGAAGGCTTATCAAAAGCGATGGTTCCCTTCGCGAATTATGCAATACAATAGAAACATGCTTTTGAGCATGCAATCTGGAGCGCTTTATTTTGCGAATGGAGATGTTCTGCTGGCTCCCATGAAGATGATACAAGAGGCACTCGACGAGCGCCAAGATGTCACAATCATCCCCATCTCTTATTTCCATTCTGATTCCTTTATGGATGCACTCTACAAGCGTCTGGGCATCAAACCTTTGGCGATAGATGTTCAAGACTATGGGAAATGCGGAGAAGACTGGTATAAATACTATGAGGCAGACATCATCAAGTATCTCATAAAAGAGACTAAACGTCCGACTTACTTCTCGACTGATATCCTTAGTCAAACCATACTCGATAAAGACAGTATTTATAATGAGGGACTTCTGCTGAAGTACAGCCCCAAGCAATACAACAACTTTGATGTCGCGATGCATAATGTGAAGGAAGTCTACAGCCTTGAGTATCTGTCTCAGCCTGACCTCGTCTATGATTCATGGGTAACGAGTCAGCAACTCGACCTCAATAATGTGACGCTTCTCTCCAACCTAATCTCAAAGTTTAGGAAGAAGGGGGAAACGGCTCAAGCAGAGCGTCTGCACAAGATTCTTAGTAAATGTATTGAGAGATGCCCATTGCTTGAGCATCCAGACGCAAAAGAAGCAATCGTAAAGAAGTTCAAAGAAGAAACGGCAAAATGACATTACCACTTTTGTTAAAACCCTTCAGTTCGCTCACAGACGATGAGCTGATGCAAAGGGTGAGCATTAAGGACGATGATAGGGCTTTTGGTGAGCTCTATCGTCGCTATGCTCGCAGGCTTATGGTCTTCTTTTTCAGACAGTTGAATGGCGATGAGGCTTTGTCTGCTGACCTTACGCAGGATGCTTTTATGCGTGTTTGGGCGGCTCGCGACAAGTTTTCTGGAACCCACTTTCGCACTTGGATTTTCACGATTAGCTACAATCTTTTGAAGAATCACTATCGTCACGACGAACACCAAAAGCAATATGAATGGTTCTCCAAACAAACGAAAGAAGAGGTTGCGGACAATCATATCATCGAACAAATGGATAATGATACTTTTGATCAGGCTTTGAGAAAGGCTTTGGAAATGTTGCCTGCGGAAAGCCGACTGCTTTTCTCTTTCCGTTTTGAAGAAGAGTTGACCGTTCCTGAAATTGCCGAACTGATGGGACTTGCCGAGGGAACAGTCAAGTCGCGACTCTATACATTAACCCAAACACTTAAGCAAAAACTCTACCAACATGAATACATTCGAAGATAAACTCCAAGCGTCTGCCCGTCGTCTTATGGCTCAAGACAACAAAAGTCTGCATGTTCCACAGAATCCACTCAAGCAAAAGCGGACTTATTGGGGTTGGATAGCTACTCCTGCCGCTGCCGTCGTAGGCCTTATCTTTGGCTTGTCTGTCCCAACTTTTGTGGATAAAGAGCCTGAGATAAAGTATGTTCATGATACGGATACAATACAGATTGTTCGTCCTGTTCATGATACCTTGTACCTTACACAAGTCGTCGAGAAGGAGAAATACATTATTAAATATAAAGCAGACTCAGAGTTGACGAAACCTGTTTCTGCCGATGAAACGGAAGATCCTGCTTGTACTTCTGTGGAGTGTGATGGTATCAATTACTCCATCTTAGCCTTGAATTAAAAACATAGCGTGTTAAGTTGGCAAACTTAACACGTTACGTTTGCCAACGACCCACGTTAACTTTGCCAACTTCACTGGAGAAGTTATTTCAGATAATCTTCGAAGTATTGTGTGATACGCTCGTGCAGGTGGACACTCTTATGGCCAGCCATATTGTGACCTTCGCCTGGATAGACGAAGAAATCTGGCTGCGTTCCTGCTTCTGCGCAAGCATTGAGGAACTGAAGGCTGTGTTGAGGAACGCATGTAGGGTCGTTCATGCCGATGATAATCTGCAGTTTGCCTTTCAGATTCTTGGCCTTGTTGATGCAACTGGTTTGCTCATAGCCTTCAGGATTCTGCTGGGGCGTGTCCATATAACGTTCTCCGTACATCACTTCATACCATTTCCAGTCGATAACAGGACCGCCAGCCACACCCACTTTGAAGGCATCGGGATAGGTTGTCATGAGCGAAGTTGTCATGAATCCGCCGTAGCTCCAGCCGTGCACGCCAAGCCTGTCGGCATCCACATAAGGGAGAGTCTTTAGGAACTCCACGCCACACATCTGATCTTTCATTTCTTCCTGACCAAGATGACGGAAGGTTGCCTGCTCGAAGTCCCTGCCTCTGTCCTCACTTCCTCTGTTGTCGAGGATGAAGAGGATGTAGCCTTTCTGTGCCATATACGTTTCCCAAGAGCGTGAACCCCAATGCCAAGAGGCCTCCACACAATGTGCATGAGGCCCTCCATAAACGTAGATGACGGCTGGATACTTCTTGCTCGGATCGAAGTCCATCGGCTTTACCATTCGCCAATAAAGTGTTGTCTCGCCATCCGCAGCAAGGATTGTGCCCTGTTCAAAGATAGGTTGATACCAGCCTTCCCAAGGGTCTTTTGCCGTCCTAAGCAAGGTCTGCTTTCCTGTTTTCGTATCGGTTACGGCACAAGCACGAGGCAAAGTAGGCTCTTGCCAAGTGTCTATGAGGTAACGACCATCGGCAGAGAGTTGCGCAGAATGGCATCCTCGACCATTATCGAGCAGAGTTCTCTTCTTTGTCTTCAGGTTGAGGCTATAAATGTTGCGTTGCAAATCACCTGCTTCTTTAGTGATGATGATGGCACTCTTAGTGGCAGGACAGAAGCCAACGAGTTCCTTTACAACCCATTTCCCGCTAGTCAGTTGCCCCAGCTCCTTGCCTTCTATGTCCATGAGATACAGATGCTTGTATCCGTCCTTCCAGCTCCAGTAGATGAACTTGCTGCTATCCCAAGGCAAGAAAGTAATGGGATGAAGCGGCTCGACATATTTGTCTGAACTTTCTTCGCGGAGAGTGCGCAACTTTTTGCCTGTTGCGGTATCGTATGCATCGAGAGTAGTGTGGTTCTGATCCCTGTTTAGTTCATAGAGATAAAGCGTCTTTCCATCCGGAGCCCAAGCAATGTTGGTGAAATATCGGTCGGTTGGATCGCCAAAGTCAAGATAAATAGTTTGTCCCGTTTGCAGAGAGAAGATGCCGACCGTCACTTTGTGCGAAGTCATTCCAGCCATCGGATATTTGTCAGGAGCGAGTGTCGCCTCTCTTTCAAATGTGTTAACTTGAGGATAATCGGCAACCATACTTTGATCCATACGATAGAACGCAAGCTGTTGTCCATCGGGGCTCCAGAAGGTTCCCTTGTAGATGCCGAACTCATCTCTGTGTACACTTTGCCCGTAAACTATGTTACGCGAGCCGTCGCTCGACAATTGAAACTCTTTTCCGTCTGCCAAAGCAACCCAAAGATTGCTGTCCTTTAGGAAAGCAACTGCGCCAGAAGCCTTGCAGAACTCCAGTTCTCCTTCGTGACGAGCACGCTTCTTTGCATCAAGATCAACGGTCTTTCCCTCGATTACCTTGCCTGTCTTGCAGTCGATAACAGCCGCAGGTTTGGAAGACGCATCGATGAGTTGGCTATCGTCCCAGCGCAGTTGCCATCGTTCGGGAGAGAACTTTGAAGCATTCTTCCCGCCGAAGTTGAGCTCTTCGAGTGTGAAGAGCTTCTGAGCCATTAGGGAACCGGTTGTTGTGAGCATGAGAAGTGTGAGGAGCAGGTATTTAATCTTCATCATCGTAGCGTTTCTTACCATATTTATTATTGCCTTTTTTCTTGTCGAAGGACTTGCGGAAGTCGCCTCGCTTGTTCTCTTTGCGATAGTCTTCGCGGTCTTTCTTCCGTGTGAAACGTTCGCGAGGATCGTCTTCGAGATGTTCCTTGAAGTCCCGATGTTGCTTGAATCTTTTGCGATCAGCCATCATTCGACGCTCCTGAGCAGTCTTTATGTCGCCTCCTCCAGCTCGCATCTCGTTGAACTTTCCGCTGAACATCTGGTATTTGCGAAGTTCGCATTCAAGGCTTCCATTATAAAGAGGTGTGCGGAGCGACGGCTTAAGTCCGATTTGATCGAAGCATTCTTCGCGATAGCTAAGCACCCAAGCATCGTTCCCGGTAAAGTCGTGTTTGAACTTGGAACCAATCATCTTATAGAGACCAAGCAGGTCTGGAGCCGAAATCCTCTCGCCATAAGGAGGGTTGGTAATGATGATGGACTTTTCTTTAGGCTGTTTGAAGTCGGCAAAATCTTGTTGTTGGATGCTGATTTCCTTGCTCAAACCAGCAGCTTTGACATTGGTTGTGGCAATACTGATAGCATTCCGATTGATGTCGTAGCCGTAGATGTGATGCTCGAAATCGTGTTCTTTCGAATCATCTTCATAGATGTTGTCGAAGAGTTCCTGATCGAAGTCGGGCCACTTCTCGAAGGCATATTCCTTGCGATACACGCCAGGAGCAATACCTCGGGCAATCAAAGCGGCCTCGATAGGAATGGTTCCGCTTCCACACATCGGGTCAATCAGGTCGCATTCGCCTTTCCATCCTGTCAGCATGATAATGCCGGCTGCGAGGACTTCATTCAGAGGAGCTTCTACTGTCTCTTGTCGATAGCCTCGACGATGCAGGCTTTCTCCGCTGGAATCGAGTGAAAGCGTACAATCGTACTCTGCAATATGGATGTGAAGTTGCAGGTCGGGATTGGTGACACGAATGTTCGGACGACCTCCTGTTCGCTCTCGCATCTGGTCGACAATTGCGTCTTTCACCTTGTAAGCCACAAACTTAGAGTGCCGGAACTCGTTCGAAAAGACCACGCTATCTACGGCAAAAGTCGTTTCGTTGGTAAGGTAGTTGGTCCAATCGATTTCCTGAACTGCATCATAAACCTCGTCGGCTGAGGTTGCGCGAAAGTGTTTGATGGGCTTCAGGATGCGGATAGCTGTACGCAGTTGGAAGTTTGCGCGATACAACATCTCCTTGTCTCCAGTAAAGGACACCATTCTGCGTCCTATCTGTATGTTATTGGCTCCGAGGTCGATAAGCTCCGTTGCCAGCACAGTTTCCAAGCCTTGAAAGGTCTTGGCTATCATTTCAAATTCCATAGAAGAAGGTTTTTATATCCACAGACCTACAGGCAGCCCCAGTCTTCAGGTCTTACTAATTGGCTTTTTCTCTTTTTTGCCTGAATGAGTTGTTCACCTGGCTGAGTACTTTCCGTTACCCAAACGTTGCCACCAATAACGGTTCCTTTAGCCAAAGTGATGCGTCCGAGAACAGTTGCATTACTGTAAACGATAACATTATCCTCGAGAATTGGGTGACGAGGAATGCCTTTGACGGGATTTCCGTTGTTGTCGAGGGTGAAACTCTTCGCGCCAAGAGTGACGCCTTGATAGAGTTTGACATTATTTCCGATGATACAAGTCGCTCCGATAACTACGCCAGTTCCGTGATCGATGGTAAAGTGATGACCTATCTGAGCTCCCGGATGAATGTCGATACCTGTTTCGCTGTGCGCCATTTCAGTAATGATGCGAGGAATCAGAGGCACTCCAAGCAAGAGAAGCTCATGGGCAATTCGATAGCCGCTAATGGCCTTGATGACCGGATAGCAACTGATAATCTCACCATACGACTCGGCTGCGGGGTCGCCATTATAGGTCGCTTCGATGTCCGTAGCAAGGATGTCGCGAAGCCCAGGCAAGCGGCTAACGAACTCAGCCACAATGTCTTGCGCCTTTTCGGTCAGCTGGCAGCTCTGGACTTCCTCGTTACATTGGAAACAAAGGCCTGCGAGGACTTGTTGTGTGAGCAGATGACTGAGACGATCCAAACTGACTCCAATATGATAGGGGAGTGTTTTGCTACTTAATGTGGACTTCCCATAGAAACCGGGAAACAGGATAGCTCGGCAAAGATCGACTATTTCGGCAAGTGCAGGAGCCGAAGGAAGCGGGTCGCCATCATTGTGTTCGTGGAAAAGACCGTGTAGGGAATCCGGATCAGAAAGACGGCTGACGGTCTGTTTCAGCAACTCGTTGAGTTCGTTGGGACTCATGGCTTTGTGTTGTTTATCAGTAAATACGGGTGCAAAGTTACAAAGAATAATTTAGAATTCATAGCCATGAATTCATAATTATTTTAATATGGTTGATAATGTTCTGCAGAGAGCTTTCCAAACATAACAGGTTAACTTCGCAAACGTAACACGTTAACTTTGCCAACATAACACGTTAAGTTTGCAATCGTAACACGTTACGTTTGGATTTTAACTACGTTACGTTTGACAACATAACCTGCTATGTCTAAATCAAGAACCGCAACTCTGATTGAACAGGGCTGCGGCTCTTAATTTATTTAATAGACCTCTGAAGGTTTATTTCTTCTCTGTCTCCTCGACAATGCTCTTTCCTCTGGTGAGGTAAGCTGTGGGAGCAGCGATGAAGATGGATGACAAAGTGCCGAATACAACACCCAGAATCATTGCGAAGGCGAAGCTGCGAATGCTGGCGCCACCAAGGCAGAAGATTACTGCAAGCACGATAAACGTAGATACAGATGTGTTGATCGTACGGTTCAAAGTGCTATTCAAAGAGGTGTTGAAGAGCTCTTGCTTGTCGCGCTTCGGGTGCAAACGGAGGAACTCACGTATGCGGTCGAAGACAACCACCTTATCGTTGATAGAATAACCAATAGCGGTCAGCACGGCACCTATGAAGGTCTGGTCAATCTCAAGAGAGAATGGCATCCAACCCCAGCAGATACTGTACATACCGAGGATAAGGATGATGTCCACGATAAGTGCAGTAATAGCGCCGATAGAGAAGGAGAGGTTGCGGAAACGAATGAAGATGTAAACGAAGATGGCGATGAAGGCCAGGATGACACTCCAGATAGCACCCTTAGTGATATCAGATGCTACGGAAGGACCTACCTTCTGGCTGCTGATGATAGAGCCGCCAGCACGCTCATCACGATTGATGAAGTTCTCCAATGTAAGGTCGTTTGCCAACAGATTTCCGCCTTTAAGAGTCTCGAAGAGTTTGCTCTCAATCTCGCTATCAACCTCGATATCGTCCTCCTCAATGCGGTAGTTCGTAGAGATACGAATGGTCTTTCCTTCTGTACCCAAAGCAATTGCAGAGGTGTTACTCTCGGGGAATGCTTCAGAAAGCAAGCCGCGAACGGTCTCTGGCTGCACCTCGTTCTCGAACATTACCACGAAGTTGCGACCACCAGTAAAGTCGATACTCTTGCTGAAGCCACGAGTCAACATGAAGGCAATGCTGATAACTGCCAATGTGCCGAAGATTGCGAAGCTCTTCTTGTATTGGCCCATGAAATTGAAGTGCGGGTTCTGGAAGGAAATCTTGTCGCCAATAGCAGTACGGAAAGTGAGTCCGAGCCACTTATCCTTCTCCATAACTTGGGTGTAAACTACGCGAGTCAGGAATACTGCGGTAAAGAAGCTGACACAGATACCGATGAGCAATGTGGTTGCGAAACCGCGGATAGGACCTGTACCGAAGTAGTAAAGGATGATAGCCGTAATGACTGAAGTCAAGTTAGAGTCAAAGATGGCGCTGAAAGCATTACTGTAACCAGCAGCGAGAGCCTCGCGAACTTTCTTGCCAGCCTTCATCTCTTCCTTCGTACGTTCGTAGATGAGCACGTTAGCATCCACAGCCATACCCAACGAGAGCACCATACCTGCGATACCACTCATAGTAAGTGCGGCCTGGAAGCTCGTCAGAATTCCGATTGTGAAGAAGAGGTTAAGGAGCAGAGCACAGTTTGCAACCATGCCGGGAATGAAGCCATACATCATAATCATATAGATCATGAGGATGACGAAAGCGATAACACAACTCCAAATACCTTGGCGAATAGACTCGGCACCAAGAGAAGGGCCAACGATTTCTTCACTTACAATCTTAGCGGGAGCCGGCATCTTACCAGACTTCAGCACGTTTGCAAGGTCGCGTGTATCTTCGGCTGTGAAGTGACCAGTAATTTCAGAATTACCACCAGTAATCTCACTTTGAACTGTAGGAGCACTATAAACGTTGTCGTCAAGCACGATGGCAACGCTTCTCTTCAAGTTAGCCTTTGTAAGAGCAGCCCAGCGACGAGCACCATCAACATTCATCTTCATGCTGACGCAAGGACGGCCTGATTGGTCGTAGGAATCGCTTGCGTCGGTCACAACGTCACCTTCCAAGGGAGCACGACCGTTGCGCTCAGTCACCTTGATTGCATAAAGTTCATAGACATTGGCGCTTGCACCTTCGCCCATGCCCTTAACGCCCCACTTGAGACGGAGGTCAGAGGGAAGGACTTCCTTGGCTTCAGGAGAAGCAAGAAGTTCGTCGATGTCGTCCATATCACGCTTGCTGGCGAAACCAACTACGCAACCATAAGCACCTTGAGCAAGTTGCAAACGGCTCAGCAAGGGATGTTGCTTGTGAGCTTTCTCAAGGTCGGCAGCAGAAACGTTTGTGGGAGTTTCGTCGCTATTCTCGGCAACTACAGAAGCGAGGTCAGCAGCGGCTTTAGCTGTATCGGCTTTCTCCTCAACCGGTGTTGCCTCAGTAAGCTCGGTAGCAGGAATGGTGTCAGCAGTAGCTTCGTCCTTGATACCGCTCAATACAGAAGCGAGCTTGCTGTCGAGATTAACGAGGAAGGGAACGATTTCCTGAGTGTTGTAAGTCTCCCAGAACTCGAGGTTGGCGCTGCCTTGCAGCAACTTACGAACGCGTTCAGGTTCCTTAACGCCAGGCATTTCAACCATGATGCGGCCTTCCTGACCTTCAAGGGCTTGAATGTTAGGCTGAACAACACCGAAGCGGTCGATACGAGTGCGGAGCACATTGTAAGAGTTATCAATAGCACTCTTCACTTCAGCGCGCAGAACACTCTCCACTTCCTTGTCTGTGCTCTTTGTTGTCACCTTATCTCTGAGCTGTTGTGTAGCAAAGAGTTCGGCAAGAGCCTTGTTAGGTTCGAGCGCTTTGTAGTCCTTGACGAATAAGGTAATAAAGTCACTTTGGCTTGCAGCAGCCTCTTTTGTGGCCTGTTCAACGGCCTTGCGGAAGTTCTCATCTGTCTCTTCTTTGTGGTCGGCAAGTGCTTTGATGACATCAGGCACGCTGACTTCGAGGATGACATTCATGCCGCCTTTGAGGTCGAGGCCAAGTCCAATGCCCATTTCGCGGCACTCCTTCAATGTCCATACATTGCAGTAAACCTTGTTGTTGAGCAGAGAATCCAAGTAGCGGTCTGCAGTTGCTTGACCTTCTGTCTGTGCGAGTGCTGCAGCCTTGTTCTCATAGTGATTGGTCACGACTGAGAAACTAAGGTAGAAGAGGCACACGAGTGTCAGCAGGACTGCGAAAACCTTTACAAATCCTTTGTTTTGCATTGTTAGTAGAATTATTTAATGTTTGGTTATATTTTTCCTTTTTTGTGCATAATAGCGTGCAAAGATACATCTTTTTCCTTAAACAAAGAGCAAAAGAAGGTTTTTTTATGCAAAAAAGATGGATTATTGAACTTTTTTGCTTAAACGGACGATAAGAGGATAGTGGTCAGAGCACGAAATGGTCTTATCTATGCAACATGATGAACACTCCAAGCCAGAGGAATAAAAGAGATGATCTATGCGAACTGGGAAAGAACGTCGTGAGAAGGTGAAGCCTGGGCCAAAACCTTTTTCCCGATAGGCTGAAGTGAGGCGACGAGCAAGTCGTTGATAGGTATAGGAGATGGGAGTATCGTTAAGATCGCCACAGACAATCACATTCTTCTCTGCATTTCTGTCGACAAGAGAGCAGATGCTATCGGCTTGTTTCCCTCGATATGCGACGGCTTCGCTCAGTTTGTCCATGAGCAAAACCGAGCTGTGTTTGATGGCTTGGCGATTCGGATCTGTAATGGTATTAGTGTAATCGTCTCTTTCTTCTGCACTTAGATGATTGCTTTCAAGGTGGTTATTGACAAGAAGCAAACTGTCTCCAAAACAATCTATCCAGCATGCAAAACTTCGATTGCTGCGAGTAGGGTAGTTAATGCTTAGAGTATCACTCAAGAAGGGGAGGCGTGAAAGTATGGCGACATTGGCACTTTGCAGATAATGAAAAGCGGTTGTGTTGAACCAATCTTTGTGGTCGGAGATGAAATGCTTGCTGATTTCTTGCAGACAGACGATGTCTGCGTCATTAGTATTAAGGAATTTGATGAACTCTTCCTGTTGCTCATCTTTATACAGAAAACCCACATTGAAGGTAATTATGGTGAGTGTGGAGTCGGAGACCTCAATGTTTTTGTCGCTTTTGCCACTAAAGTTCAAAGGACAATAGTCGAGGATGTATCCGCCCACAAGTAGTGCTCCTAAGATTGGAACCCACGCAAGTCGAGCATGAAACAGCAGCCAAAAGAAGATGAAGAGAATGTCAACAATTAGAAAGATAGGGAAGGCCAACGTTAGAAGCGAGAGGCGAGGCATGAAGTCTGGCGATATGAAGGTCAATCCCACACATAGCCACAATAAGAGGATAGTGCAGATGTTGGCACCCAGAAATAGGCTGATTGTGAATCGCTTCAGGCCTGTTTTGACGGTTTGTGCTTTCATTTGCGAGTGATATCGAAGAGTCGTCTCTTCTCTTCTGCAGTAAGACCTTCGTAACCGTTCTTCTTCACTTTGTCCAAGATGCGGTTCAGTTCCTCTTCCTCTTCTTTCTTCTGTTGACGATAGGCTGCTTCTTGCCCATATCGTCCACCATAAGTAACGTCGATGTGCGGCTCGTCTTTCTTAAATAGAGAAGTGAACCAAGAGCGGAAATTGTCCCAAGTATTGCTACCTCTATCGTAGTTACTGTAGCCGCCACGCTTTCCGTTGCCGTTTCCTCCTCGCCAATAAAGGAGCAAGAGCAAGCCGACAAGCATGCCACCCAAGTGTGCCATATGTGCAACTCCATCGCCTTTCAGGGAAAGTGCCGACATGAGTTCGATGACTGCATAACCTATTACGAAGTACTTTGCCTTGATAGGGACTGGGATAGGGAAGATGAACAAGCGTTCGTTGGGATAGGTCATACCAAAGGAAAGCAGGATGCCATAGACGGCCCCAGAAGCTCCAACTGTGTTCCAAAGATTCAGATAGTCTGCCATCGCAACGATGCCGCCACTTGTTGGCACGGCTTCAATGCTGGCATAACCTCCGTACCAGAACTCTGCTAACTGCACAAGTTCCTGAGCCAAACCTGCTCCAAGGCCGCAGGTAAGATAGTAGAAGAGGAAACGCTTCTGCCCCATAGTCTGCTCCATAATGCGTCCGAACATCCAAACGGCGAACATATTGAAGAAGAGATGCGACCAATTGGCATGCATGAACATATAGGTGAAGAGCTGCCAAGGACGGAAATGGCTGGCCAAGATGAAGTGCAAGCCGAACAACTCATTCAAGTCTATGTCGTGCGAAGCAAAAGCAAGGCTCGCAAAGAAACATAGAACATTGATGATGAGCAGGTTTTTCGTGATAGGAGGTATCGAGTTCATTGTTAAATGTCTAAATGTTATGAATTTGCGTACAAAGGTACGAAAAATAGGCGTAGAAACGGGTGTAAAGTGGCTTTATATAAAGTTTTTTCACTATTTATTGCATTTTTTTAAGGAAAAGCTTTGCGGTTAGGGCAACTTTCGCTAAATTTGTGATGCAAAAGTGCAATTATATAGTGTATTAAATAACCTAATTACAAACAACTTAACATTTATCTTATGAACAAGACTGAATTAGTTGCCAAGATCGCTGAGGGCGCTGGCATGAGCAAGGTTGACGCAAAGAAGGCTCTGGATGCTACTCTGGACGCTATCAAGAAGGCCGTTAAGAAGAGCGATAAGGTTGCTCTCGTTGGCTTCGGCACATTCTCTGTTGCAAAGCGCGGCGCTCGCAAGGGTATCAACCCCGCTACTAAGAAGGCTATCACCATTCCCGCAAAGAAGGTGGTTAAGTTCAAAGCTGGTTCTGAACTGGCATTCTAAAGAAAGCCTAAATCTAAGCCCCTCAGTCAAAGAGGGGCTTTTCTTTTGCCTCTTTCCCAGAAAGGAAGGAGGCTTTTTATAAGTGTCTCAGAAACAATAGGCTGGGGATCTCAATATACTACACTAGCCTCGTTTCCAAACAACTGCAGTTAAGTTGCTCAACTTAACACGTTATCTTTGCAAACTTAACACGTTAACTTTGGCAACGTAACTGCAGTCGTTTTCAGAACAAACGATAAGAAACGGTTACTGAAGCGTTTGGATAGACCTTGAACTTGGAGATGGTGTTCACCATATTGCCCACCTTTCCGGGGATATCGTGCAGGTCGCGAGTCAAATCAACATGATTTCTCAATTCTCCGTAAGGTCCATAAGTGTATGTCCCAGGAATGCGTCCTACGATATCACCATAATAGAAATCGTCCTCATCGAAGCCAATACCGCCCAAATATTTTCCGCTTTCGTCGAAACGTATCGGGCTATCGTCTATCTTGTACACATTGTCAACATATACCTTGGGCGAGCCACAAAGGAACAAAACGCCGGCATCGACGCTCAGATTCCATTTTTGGTCGCGAGACAAATGCGTGTTATAACCCAAACCCAGATAGGGACGTATCTTGCTAACCTTCATTTCTGCACGAGCTTTATTGTCTTTGTCTGGAACCATAAGGGCTTTGTCTCCGTCAGCGAATCTGCCTAAATTGAAGCCTGCAACACCGTATCTGTAGAAAGGATCTTCTTTTGCTTTGCCGTCGTCATGTAGCCAAGTATCCTTAATTCCATGCTCTGGATAGTTGACATAGATCTCGTTGTATGCGTTGATGCCTTCCAGAATCAACGTTTCCTTGTCCAAATTGCATGCGTCACCTACGACGGAAGGGCCAACGAAGAAGCCTGCTGTGAGACTCCAATGCTTGTTGTTCTTGAAAGGCAGGACATCAACAAGGAACTTGAACTGATGCAAGTCGGGTTTAAGAGACATTGTAACATGATCCTTTGCCTCAACATTGCGGAATTTGTCAAACATTTCCTTGTATTCTGCGAAAGCGGGACTGTTGATGTCGATCCCATATTGGGCAAGTTTGTCATCAATCTTTCCAACCTTCGCAATAAGATTGCTGATGCTTCCATTGCGAGTTTCAACATTGAAATCGGACTTGAAGGAGAAGCGTGGCATATAGTTGTAGCCAGCACGAATGCGGACATAATCCCCCATAGGTACTGCAACATCAACTCCAAAACCTAAGGTCCCGACATTGACACCAACGTCCAAATGGTTCAGAATGCCCTTCTGAGCCAGCTTAGAAGACTGTGACATCTTGTCCTGAGCCAACAAGGTTGCCGACAAAGACAAGGCTAAAAACAGCAAAACAAGTTTTTTCATTTACTTAACTGCAATCTTACGTCCACCTACAATATACAGGCCGGAAGGCAATCCTTGCACGTCATTTGTCTGTCGCAGCAATGTGCCGCTAATGGAATAAACTCCCATTTCAGTCTTATCCCTGTTCTCTGCGAGAACGCTTCCAATGGCGTCAGGATCATCCGTCAACTCTATTACGTCTGGAGTGCTAGCATTTGCTGGGAAATAACTAGTGTTGGCATAGAGACACAAAGCATCAACAACAATGAGTTCCTCGAAATCGGTGACCTTTATGTTATTGAGACGAGACTCATCTTGGTTGCTCAAAACCAATTTGCCGTTAGCCACTGTGAAGACTCGCATCGTGGCGGGATCAAACTTCTTGTATGCATCTTTCGACCTTTCGGGGCGTTTACCGTTGCAGAAATAAACTCCGCGAAGCAAGTTGCCCTTAACTTTTGCAGTTGTTGATGTAAGGAGTTCAATGCGATTGTCGGTAGGATTAGGCGAGGCACATTCTATGATGACAGGTGTGCTGGCTGGAATGTCGCCCTCAATTTCCTGAAGAAGGGCGTACTCTCCCTCTGCATCGCTGATATAATAGATGTGCATATCTGGAGAAACAGCTCTGAAGGGGAAAGACGCATAGAACGGCTGATAATACACACCATTCAGCTCGATTGTAGGCTTAATGCCAACATAATTTATAGCATGATCCGTTTCGATCTTGTCGACGATCCATCGACGATATGAAATGTCTTTGCCACTTGTGCCCATATATCCCTGTGCAGCTGAACCTGATTTTCCGTCATAGAGGTATTTTGTTATGGAACCCTTGCTAGCAGAAACTTCATAAGTGTTATCCGTTTTCAGGCTGACATTGACATAGTAACCGGTAAGCGAATGGACTCCTGTAGCCTGGGCCATAAGGTCATAAGTAGTATTATCTATCTTCGTAATGTAGATAACGCTGGCAGGATCAGAGATGGCTTTTTCTGCATCTTTCCAAAGTTGGATGGCTTGGAAGTCTTCCTTGTCAAAGGCAATGTCGAAATAGTCCTTGTTGTCAGTAACATAAACATAGCGTTGTGTTGCCAGATTGTGAACACGGTAATATCCGTCACCGACAAAACCGGTTCCGGTATCCACCTCCTGTGCATGAGTTGTTGCCAGAGCAAACAAGGTAAATAAGAAAAAAGTACAGTGTTTTCTCATAAATGATAATTCATCCCCCCGTCACACTACACTTGTGGCAGAATGGCGGGGGGAAGTAAGTTTTTATTGTAAAAATCAATAATTACTGAGCAATACAGATTGTGACACGATTAAGGTCGTTCTTGTCGTATGGCTGAACAGTGTCACCCTTGCTGTCAACGCTGATACGGCTTGAAGAGATGCCGAATTTGTTTGTCAGCGCATCAGTAACAGCTTCTGCACGCTTGCGTGCATAACCGACATTAATCTGTGGGTTACCTGTACCTCTGTCTGCGTAACCAGTAACAGAAACTTTGGCATTGGGATATTTCTTGAGGTAGTTTGCTACGTCTTCCAACTTTGCCATTTCTGTTCTGCTTATGTCAGAACCACGCAGGGTGAAGAAGATGTCGCGACGCATTGGATCTTGAACCTGAACGGGTTTCTCGACTTCAACGATCTTCTCAACAATCTTCTCAACGGGCTTTTCAACGATCTTTTCAACTACGATAGGCTGTGCAGGCGTTGCAGCAAGCTTGCCAAGACGAACCTTTATACCAACCAATGCATTGAAATACCAGTCTGCGTTGCGTGCATCCTTAGAGTTATAAGAATCTGCAAGCATATTGCAGTTAGTCTCGAGACCGAGAGCAACACGACGACTTACATTGAAGTCAAGATATGCACCAAAGCGACCTACGACACGTGTTGTTGAACCGTCCCACCATTTTGTCATTTGGTGTTCAACAGGAGCAGTTACGCCTGTTGCGACCTCTTGATTTGCAATCTCATCTCGTAATGCTATTGCTTCGTCATTGTCCCAAGCAAAGTTGAGGCCAAGACCTGCCAACAGACCAAAGTTGCAAACGCGATTAGCCTTATAACCGAGAATCCAATTAGTTAGGTCACATGTAACGTCAAGAGTGGGAGCAATGTACTTGTACTTCCAGGTCTTAACACCAAGTCCCAGATAATTAAGGTCGGAACCACCCTTGCTCTGCCATGCGTTGAGAGAAAAGCGCAGACCCCATACAGGAGTGAAGTTATAGCCTGCTCCTACCTGAACATTACCAGAGAGAAGATCGCCGAAGGCAACTTCGCCCAAAGTGTACTGTCCACCTATTTGACCTTGAACATACCAATGAGGAACAAATGCCTCAGTAGTTTTTACCGCAGCCTGCGGCTCTTGCGCAGATGCGAAAAGGCATCCGGCAAGCAGCGCAGCTGACATAAATATTCTCTTAAGTTTCATAACTATAAATTCTTTGTTCTGTTAAAAGTTGGTTTATTCCTCAATTGTGATGTAAGACTTAACAGTAGAGATGTTGCCATCGAAGTCAAGAACTGAATAAGCAACCTCGTAAACATAACCAGGAACCATGCCTGTTACATCTATCCTGCGTACTGTTCCGTCAACGACGGTGTTAAGCTTGCCAGTGTTGGCTGCCTGCAACTTAGCCTTGCAATCTGCATCGCCACCCTGAGCGCTTGCATTACCCTTGAAGACATTCGTTACAGCGACATGCTTTCTTGCGATAGGAACAATGAGTTCCAAATTCTTTGTTGTGGGATGGAATGCAAGACTTGCCTTCTTCATCTTGGTAGGATATTCTTTATAGAGACTTAGACGCTTGAAGCCCTTACCGTTGTTGCTTGCTACGATGAAGGGACCGAATCGACGATTAATAGAGTTGAAGAAGTAGCAATAGTCTTCATTAATCAGATCCAAATACTTTCTGAGATATTCATCAACGAAATTGTCAACCCAAGCAGCGCCACCGTAATTGTTAATCTTGTCCAGTTGTGCATTCAACTCAGTTACGAGATTATCGAGAATATCTTTCTGCTCGTTGAGCAAGTCACGAACGTCGTTAGTGAATTCAAGTACGACTGGGAGGTTGATAGAACCATCGCGACCAACACAATCTTTAAGAATGACGAAATCAACGCAATCGGAAGTGATAGAGAGGTTGCCTCCTGCATATGCAGCAAGAGCATAGGTCTCTTCACCTACTGTGAGAACAATTGTGCCATCAATGAGTTTTGCTGTTGCGTAAGAATCATCAAAGACGAGAGTTGCATATGCTTCAACCTTATCGTCACCACCTCTTGCAGGAACGAGCATCTTAAGTTTCAATCCATTCACAATGTCGCCGAAGACAACAAGTGTTGCTCTCTTTTCAGTAATATTCTCATTGTCAAATGCTACAGCTTCAGGAACAGTAACTGCAGCACCACCTGCTGTCAAGTCCTTATCGAACTTAATCTCAAAGTTACCTGTACCAGGTGCTTCAATAACATAACCAACGCCATTCAGTGTTACACTTGATACTCTTGCCTCGAATTTAGCAATAAAGTCCTCGGTAAGACCGATGAATCTCAGTTCATCAATCTGGAGGCCATTGACGAATCCCTGAAGCATGCCAGTAACACTAGTGCTAGTTACTTCAAGGTTTTCTTTCAGTGTTGCTGCAATACCGTCGAGCAGACCGCTGAGGAACTCGTAGCCAGGCATTGTGACATAGTTAAAGTCCTTACCCCAAGCCAGGTTGAGAGGCTTGAAGAATGTGGATGCCATGTTGTACTGAGAATATACAGAGTGTTCTTTCTCTGAGCCATCAGCTTCCTGAGTAGTGTAAGTGCACTTCAAACCAGTCTTGTCAGCTTTCAGGCTTTGGATAACTTGATAGAGATTGGTTGCAAGTTTGTGCAGACTGCCTTGATAGTCAGGATTGCTGAAGTTATTAGCAATGTCCATGATCTTGCCGTGAACTTCGTTGTACAATTCCATGATTTGATCTCTCTCAAGAGCAAGACCATTGTCTTCTGTCCTGACAATCTTAGGTGTAACATATGCATCTGCTACATAGAAACCATTATCTGCGCGTGTGTAACCGAACTGGAGTTTCTCATTGCACTTTTCGATGGGTTTCAGTTTGACGGGAGACTCTTCGTCAAGAGTATTGACGATGCTCAGTTTCAGGCCTTCGAGGTCAGCTGTGTTGGGATTGATGGTCATGTAAACCTTACCTGCGTTGCCATCTTCGTTCAAGAGAGGCAGGTTAGCGGGAGCTTCAAACTTTTCTACGCCAGCGAGCATCTCCATATCCTTCTCGGTAAGAACCTCATCCTTGCGGATATAGTTCTGGTCGTCGTCTGTTGGGAACTCGACATCCTTATAAGGAACGCCATAGAATGCAACGAGGACGTTAGACTGGATGTTTGCGGGAAGATCGAAGGTACCGAACCAGGGGTTGAATGTGCCCTGAATGATGATGCCTGTTACTTGCTTTGCAAGAGCATTCTGAATGGCAGCAACATCTGCAGTAAGATCTTCAATTGCATCTTCAACATCGTCAAGTCTATCTTCAACATCGTCAAGTCTTCCTTCAACGTCATCAAGGCGATCCGTTATACCGTCAATGTTATCTTCAACGTCATCAAGGCGATCTTTGAGGTCGCTAATGTCAGAGGTGTTGGTATCAACCTGACCAGAAAGAGTTTCAACTGTGCCATTCAAGGTGGAAACGAGTGTAACAAGTTCTACCAAACTTTGGATTTCACCATCGCTTGCACCAGAAACAATTGCGTCGACGATAGGCTCAACGTCATCTTCTGTAATGTAATTACCATCCTCAAGGAAGTTGTTAATAACATTAATAATCTCGTCACCGATGTCACCGCCACTAATGATATTCTCCTTAATGACTTCAGTAATCTTCTCGGTAAGTGTCTCATTAATTATCTCAAGGACTTCATTCTTGATGTTCTCGGTAGCACCTTCCAATGCAGTGAGGCGTTCGAAGATATCTTTGTATGTTGCTTCACTCCATAAGCGCTTGAGCCATTCAATATCTACTTCGTTAGCGCGGATTCTTTCACGATCCTTACCAAGTTCAGTGAGCAATTTCTCCATGATGGCGGTAACAGAATCCTTCAGCTGCTCCTTAGTAGCATAATTCTCGAGTTGCTCCTTAGTAACGTAATTCTGGAAGACGTAATCGAGGATTTCAGCCTTAGCAGTTGCAACTTCTGCCTGAGCAATGAGACGTGCTTCTTCAAGGAAATTAGCACATTGAGTCTCTAATTCAGCGAGTTTGGTTTCCATACCATTGAGTTTCTCGCTCATCTCGTCAATCTTTTCGGTCAGGCCGGGAAGAGTGGTTTCTGTCAAGTTCTTGAGAGCCTCCTCAAGTTTACCGATTCTTTCAGTGTTACCACCTACAACTTCGGTGAGATGCTGGAGATCCTCTACCAACTTGTTAGTTTTTTCTGTAAGGTTGGCGAACTTCTCGTCATATTCAGACTTCATGCTTGCAACATCAGCAGTCAGGTTGCTGATGAGCTGAGAGTTGCTTTCTGCCTTTGCGTAAGCCTCAGATGCTTTATTAAGAGCTTCTTCAGCCTTATCACTGATTGAAGTAAGCTGAGTTTCAAACTGCATTACTTTCTCCCAAGTCTGAGTTGCGAGATTGTTAGCTGCAGTTGCAAGATCCTTTGCATCAGATGCAGTCTGCTTTGCAATATCTGCTGCAGTCTTAGCTTCGTTAGCAAGACGGTTAGCTGCATCAGCTGAGAGACCTGCAGATTGTGCCAATTCTAATGCGGTATTAGCTGTGCTTTGAGCTTGCTCTGCAGCATTCTGTGCACTTTGTGCAGCCAGTTTAGCAGCATCGGCAGCAGCCTTTGCATCAGTTGCGAATTCTAAAGCTTGCTTTGCCTGATCCTCGGCTGCTTTCATTCTTGTCTCAAGCTCTACCAACTTGTTGGTTACATAGTTGTAGTCGCACTCACACTGCTTTACGTTAGCGAGGTCTTCCTTAACCTTGCGAAGTTCATCCTGCAGATCATCAATGATGCCTTGCATGATTTCCTGAGCTGCTTTAGCGGCAGCAACATCAGAAGCCAAGGGGTTGAATGCAGCAATGAGTTCCTTCAGGGCACCATCAATGGTGTTAACCTGTTGGGTAAGGAGATCAATGGTGTGATTAACAGCAGCCAACTCTTCCTTAGTAGCAGCTTTCTCAAGACCTTCAGTGAGAATCTCAATCTGACGATTGATGCTCTCAATCTGTTCGGTCAGGCCATTGATGACAGCCTTCAGCTTGTTAGAGTCACATTCGCAAGAATTGAAACCTGCAAATGCTTTCTCGAGAGAATCGAGAGCAGCTTTGTAAGTGTCAATCTGCTCCTCCAGTTTCGCAACTTGTGCATCAAAAGCTTCCTGCAAAGAAGCGTTGTCTTTGATGTACTGTGTGCGCAACTCATTGTACAAATCTTCGTCAGTATCTTTACAAGACACGAACGATCCTACACTGACTGCTACTACGAGCAGCATGAGAATTTGAATGATTTTCTTTTTCATGTGTTAAATGAATTAAAAAATAAAATATGTTGCTTTACATTTAGTGCATAATATGCCCTTTTTTAGCTGATATTCCGTACAAAGGTACGACTTCGTAAATAAAGAAAGGCAACAAGAAGAGGGCGTTTAAGCTATTTTAACATAATTTATGGGGTATTTTAAGAAAATTAACCTTACTTGTTGTGTTTATTGGTTAAATATTGTTGTTTTCGCTTGCAAACTCGTCGTAGGAGGGATTATCTTTGCAAAAAGTCGTTATCAGGGCTACGGAAATGACTCCAGAAAACAGCATGAAGGTGTAGGATTGGAGTGTTCCGCCAAACAAATCGGCATAGGAAACATCTTCGATTCCTTCGCCATAAAAATAGAGTTGAACGGCTGAGAATCCGTTGTTGAGGATGTGAAGAAGCGAAGTCAGGATGATGTTCCCAGTCTTATAATAGATGATTCCAAACAGGATGGCGAGCGAAAAGGCATAGAGTCCTTGGGCAAGATTGAGATGTGAAACGCTGAAAGCAATTGCTGAGACGAGGATTGCTATCCAAGGTTTCACGTTTCTTCTCAGCATCTCGCCTTCGATGGCTTCGCGAAAAAGCAGTTCTTCTACGATAGGCCCCACGAATACTACAGTGAGCAGGCCCCAGAAGTTGTGCGACATAGCGACTGAAATCTGCATCATTTCATCTGAAAGTTCCACACTTTCCGTCAGAATGGAGACACTCAAGGCTCCCAGAATGCTTCCAGAGATTGCCAGCAAGCTTGGTCGCAGCTTGAGGGAAGAGGCGTTGAAGGCTGTGGAGAAGCGGATATAATGGAGGAAAAAGTAGCAAATCAATACTGCGAGGATGTCTGTAACTGCAGTTACAATCGAGAAGACGGAGACAGGTATCAGTTCGAGAAACGGGAGACTTTGTGCTTCGCCACTTACATAGGCGTGAGCTGCTTCACCGAATTCTGGCGAAACAATCATGGCGATTCCAAAGAAAAAAACAGAGCCGATTCCCTGTACCAACAGGAAAACGAGCACAGTCAGGATTGCAGGAGAGTACTTATGCCAAATCATGATTTCAAATGTCTGCTGTTAAGTTTGTGAACGACCCCAGTTACGTTTGCAATCGTAACACGTTAAAATCGCCAACGTAACACGTTAACTTTGCAATCGTAACACGTTATCTTTGGCAACTTAACTGCAGTCGTTTCTTCGTACTTCTGTTTTAGTATTCTATTTTGTCGGTTTTCTCTTCCCAATCTCGGAAAGCTTGCAAGGCTTCTTCGCGCATGATATTCTCTGTAGGAATGGTGCGTTCGGAGACGGGAAGCTTATTTTTTCGTATATGAATTTGTCGTCGAAATTGATATTTTCTGCGTCTTGTTTATTTATATATATAATGTATAAGGCTCAGAACTTGCGGAAACAGAGTTCCTTTATTTCTTTCCTGATTTTGTGGGCGGCTCTTTTCCGTCCTCGATAGCTTGCTTTCGAATGGCTTCGTCGAGCAGTTCCTCGAAGGTCTTGTCACGCAACAATCGCTCATATTCTTCCAGAATCTTGCGGTCACGAGCATGCTTTTTGTCCTTCTTCCTGTCCTTCACGGCAAATGGATGCATGATCTTATCGGTTATTCGAGGTCCGAGAACGTCACTCACAGAAGGGTATCCGATGCGAGTTCCCTGCTCTTTACCAATCGACCTTCGAATGGCTTCGTTGACTCGAAGCACAGAGTCGCCCTTCACCTCCACTTGTTTCAAGGTGTCTCTGCGCAAAGTGTCTTGCGGCAAAGCGTTTCCCTTCGGCGCAGAATATGCGTATAAAGGGAACACAACAAGTAGCAGAATGAGTGCACGATTCATATAATCCGAGTCTTTTCCGCTACAAAAGTAGGCTATTTTTTGTAAATGACAAAAGAAATTCCGAACTTTGCACAAACCATTAACAAGTTTTAATTATGTTTGGCAAAAAGCGTATATCACTCATCTGTTTTGCCGTCGGTATTGCTCTAAGTAGCGTGGCGACGGATTATACCAAGTATGTGAACCCCTTCATAGGCACTCAAACCGACGATACAGGTGCTCTTAGCGGAAGCACTTTTCCAGGTCCGACGATGCCTCAAGGTATGGTTCAGCTTGCTCCTGAAACAGAGCAATATGTAACTTGGGACCCTTGTTGCGGCTACGACTACAATCGCGACTCCATCTTCGGCTTTACTCATACGCATCTTAGTGGAACTGGATGTACGGATTTGATTGATATTTCCCTGATGCCAACCACTAAGCATGTTACCCCAGAACTGCTTCGCAAAGGCATCTTCGCACTTCCCTTCAAGCACGATCAGGAGAGTGCTTCGCCTGGATATTATATGGTGAATCTGCTTGGTGGCGAGAATATTAACGTAGAACTTTCGGCAACTGTTCATACAGGCATCCATAAGTACCTCTTTCCAGAAGGAAAGGAGCAGACAGTTATCCTCGACCTCGACCGTATGACTTTCCGTGGCGATGCTTATTATACGGGGCGTCGCGCCTATCAAATCATCCAGAGTCAGATCCGCATCCTCGACGACAAGACCATCGAAGGCTTTCGTGTCTTGACTGGATGGGCAAAGTTGAGGAAGGTTTATTTCCGCATAGAGTTCTCGCGTCCCTTCGAGAGTCGCATCCTGATGGATGGTGGAAGAAATGCAGGAGGAAGTGATGTCATCAACGGAAGAACTCTTCGAGCCGCCCTTCGCTTCCCTAATAATAAGAAAGATGTGTTGGCAAAAGTCGCTATCTCGGCAGTCGATAATGACGGAGCACGCAAGAACATGAAGGCTGAAGCGCAGTCGTGGGACTTCGATTATTACACTAAAGCCGCTCACGATGCATGGGAAAAGGAACTCTCAACTATCGATGTTGAGGGCACAGAAGACCAGAAGACTATCTTCTACACAGGTCTTTATCATGTTCTTATGCAGCCAAATACAATAAGTGATGTGGATGGACGATATATGGACACGAACTTCGAGATCAAGCAAATGCCGAAAGGTCAGTCCTATCACAGTACTTTCAGTCTTTGGGACACTTTCCGTGCAGCCCATCCTCTCTACACTTTGCTCTATCCAAACATCGCAGTTCAGTTTGTTCGAGATATGGTCTTGCATCATGAAACCTATGGTTATCTGCCAATTTGGGACTTGTGGGGACAAGACAACTATTGCATGATTGGCAATCACGCCATTCCTGTTGTGGCTGACGCCATAATGTCTGAACTTCCTGGACTTGATGTGGAGCGGGCTTACAAAGCAATGGTGGAGAGTAGTACCCGCACACATCCCAATAGTCCATTCGAGGTTTGGGAAGAGTATGGCTATATGCCGCAGAACAAGCAAAACGTTAGTGTGTCCATAACAATGGAGCAAGCCTTCGACGACTGGTGTGTTGCGGCTGTTGCAAAGAAGCTTGGCAAGCAACAAGACTATGACCGATTCATCAGACGAAGCGAGTTCTATCGCAATCTCTTCAACCCTGCAACAGGCTTCTTCCAGCCGAAAGATGACAAAGGCAACTGGATTGAACCCTTCGATCCGCTGAGTTATGAGAATCCTTGCTTTGTTGAAGGAAACGCTTGGCAGTATATGTGGTTCGTTCCTCAAAACCCTCAAGGACTTATTGAACTCTTTGGAGGTGTTAAGCCTTTCATAAAGAAACTCGATGAGAACTTCACTCTAACGGAAACGAGTGGAGAAGTGAATGGTAATGCAAGCGGTTTCATCGGTCAATATGCCCACGGAAATGAGCCAAGTCACCATACCGTTTACCTCTATAACTTTGCTAGTCAGCCTTGGAGAACGCAGGAACTTGTAGAACAAGTCCGCAGCCAATTCTATAATGCAACGCCTTGCGGTTATGCAGGTAATGATGATTGCGGACAAATGTCAGCTTGGTACATCTTCTCTTCTCTTGGCTTCTATCCCTTTAATGCCGGAGCTGCAGAGTACGTTATAGGCACTCCACTTTTCCGTCGAGCCGTGCTTCATATGCCTACAGGAAAGGATTTGACGATAAATGCTCCACGTAAATCGGATAAAGCTATCTATGTGAAAGGTGTCAAACTTAACGGTAAGAAGATTACCGACTGGAAGCTTTCCCACCAACAACTCATAGAAGGAGGTACATTGGAATTCGTGATGAGCGAAAAGAAATAAGGTCGCAATATGAAATGTCCCTTCCTGTTTTGCGGGAAGGGACGTTTTCTTTTTATGGGAACAATGTTTAGAGCGTTCCTTGTTTGAGTTTCTCGACGAAACTATCGATACGTTGCATTTCGCGAGGAATGTCGATTTGTTGGGGACAATGACTCACACATTCGCGACATTCGATACAATGATTTGCCTGACGAAGTTTGGGAACACTTCTGTCGTAACCTATTAAGAAAGCTCTTCTGGCCTTTTGATAATTCTTTGCTTGCTGGCTTTCGGGCACATTTCCCTGATTGACACATTTATTATAATGTACAAAGATGGCGGGAATGTTGAGTCCATAGGGGCAAGGCATGCAGTAGTTGCAGTCGTTGCAATCAATTGTGGGATAGCTCTTGATGAGTGTTGCTGTTTCTTCTTCCAGCCATACTTGCTCTTCTTCAGTAAGAGGTTCGAGCGGAGCATAAGTTCGAAGGTTGTCCTCAAGATGCTCCATATAGGTCATACCACTCAAGACAGTAAGGACTGCAGGCTTTGAGCCGATATAACGGAACGCCCAAGAAGCGACACTATCTTCAGGTTTGCGTTGTTTGAAATGCGCCACCACATGATCGGGTACCTTTGAGAGTCGGCCTCCAAGCAACGGTTCCATGATGACTACGGGAATGTTTCTCTTCTCGAGTTCCTCGTAAAGATATTTGCCGGAACGTCCTTTGTCTTCGTTTTCCCAGTCGACATAGTTGGCTTGTATCTGCACGAAGTCCCAATGATAATCTTCATGATGAGCCATCGCCCAATCGAATACGGCCACATCTCCATGGAAAGAGAAGCCGAGATTGCGTATTCTTCCTGCCTCTCTTTGCTCCACAAGCCAGTCGAGCAACCCGTTATCGAGGTATCTTTGATGTACTGGCTCCATTCCTCCTCCACCAATGGCATGCAAAAGGAGGTAGTCGATGTAGTCAGTCTTCAAGTATTCGAGGCTTCGTTCGAACATAGCTTTGCCCTCTTCAAACTCGTATTGTGTGGGCGAGAAGTTAGAGAGTTTGGTGGCGATGAAGTAGTCTTCTCGCTTGTAACCGCTGGCCTCGAGGGCAATGCCTAAGCTCTCTTCGCTCTTTCCTCTACAATATGCTGGCGAAGTATCGAAGTAGTTTACGCCATGATCGAGTGCAAACTTGCACAATCTATTTACCTGTTCTTGGTCGATTACCTCGCGTCCATCGTCGTCCTTAGTGTTAGGCAGACGCATCCAACCATAGCCGAGAAGACTGATTTTGTCTCCTTGCTTGGGGTTTGTGCGATAGGTCATTTTGTCGGTAGGGATGGGTCCTTCGTGATGTCCCATGTAATCCACCTCGCCATCTGCGCTTCCGCCTTGTATGCCGCAAGACGCCAAGGCCGCCGTCGCAGCAGTCGTTCCCGTGACTTTCAGGAAGTCTCTTCTATTGATATCTTTCATAGCGTTGTCTTTTATATCTCTTTATGTACCTCATGACCTTCAACGTGGATGGCACTTATGGGGTTCGACGGACACAGGTTTTCGCAGGCTCCGCAACCGATACACTTCTCTTCGTTGACCACAGGAATGAGCAAAACTTTCTCTCTTGGTATTTCTTGATCGTCAGCATCCCTCCAACGCCAGCCATCTTGATGTACTCCTGCTTGCAGAGGAACCATTTGTATGGCTCCGGCTGGGCATTTGCGAGCACAAAGTCCGCAAGGTTTCTCGTCCTTTACAGGGATGCAAAGTTCGCGAGTCCAAACGGCGTGACCAACCTGAATGGCAGTTCTTTCTTCTACCGAAATAGGCTGAATGGCCGAAGTGGGGCAGACTTGAGAGCAACGATTACATTCTGGACGACAATATCCTCGCTCGAAACTTACCTCTGGTTGCATGAAGCGATCGAGGCTACTGCTTGGTCGAAGCACATCGTTAGGACAGGCATCTATGCAAAGCTGGCAGGCAGTACAATGCGTTCGAAGGTTTCTGATAGAGAGTGAACCTGGAGGTGTGATAAGTTTTTCGCGCTTTGGTTTCTTCTTTTTGATAAGGTCTGCGAGTCCGCCATCAGTAGTCTTGGGCTCGACCTTGCTTTGAGCCTTTGCCAAAGCTGTGCCTGCAAGAAGCGCCACTCCAGTCATAACGGCTCTTCTACCTTCGTCAACCTTTGCGGAAGAGCCTTTTGGAGTGAGGCTTGTGAAGTGCAAAGCGTCGTGAGCACATTGCAGTCCGCAGTTTCCGCAAACTACGCAACGAGAGTAATCGATTGTGTGTGTGTCGAGATTTATGCAGGCTGATTTGCAGTTTCGCTCACATTTACGACAGTTCTTGCACTTTTCCGTATCGATAGTCATCTTGAGAAGAGAGTGCCGACTGATGAGTCCGAGAAGCGTTCCGACTGGACAAATCGTATTACACCAAGTTCGTCCTCCCTTCCAAGCAAGTACTGCGATAATGCCCCAAGTCAGCAAAGCAACAACGAGAGCCGAGATGCTCTTCACCCAGACATCAACCTCGTAGAACGCATAACTGCCGAAGTGTTCCGCAATTGCCGCGAGTCCGTTGTTGGCGAGCTTGTAGATGGGAGCAAAGATGGTTGAGACTATTCGTCCGTAAGTGCTGTAAGGGAAGATGAGTCCGCCTATCCAAGCGACTCCCAAAGCCAGAGATGCGCAAGCAATCACCAAGACTGTATAGCGAAGAATGGTGCGTTCAGGAGAATAGTTGTACTTGTTTTTCTTCTTTCGGAACCAAGCGATAACGTCTTGCATCACACCTAAAGGACAGATGATGGAGCAGTAGATTCGGCCCATCAGCAAGGTGAGTGCGACGACAAAGAGCAGGGCTCCGACGTTCAAAGCCAGCAAAGCCGGAATGAACTGGATTTTGGCCATCCAGCCGAGATAAGCGTGAGCCGTTCCCGTAAAGTCCACCAAGAGCCAAGTAATCAGCACCCAGAAGATGATGGCGAGTGTCAAACGAATGTTGTGAAGCATACTTAAAAATGATTATTTCATGCAATCTTTGGGGACAAAGGTAATAAAAAGAAATGAGAAAACTTGCAAGTTTGGGCAGAAAAGTTGCAAAAAAAGTAGCAAAACACTAAGTCCGTCAAATAAAGAGGTTAGTAGAGGTTCTCAACGAGGCTAGTGTCGTTGCCAAACATAACACGTTAAGTTCGCCAACTTAACACGTTAACTTTGCCAACGTAACACGTTACGTTTGGATTTTAACTGTGTTACGTTTTCTATCGACCTTGCAGGTCTCTGCAAACTACCCGTTTCGCGCACATATAAATATATAATGTGCAGATTTAAGAAAAAATCCTGCTCCGCCCAATACAACTTAAGCTTTTTTTTCGTATATTTGCACGCAAAAAATTTATTATAAAGGGTTATGGTATCATTTATTGCAGACAAGATTGTGATGGACGGTCTCACCTACGACGACGTCCTGTTGGTTCCCGGCTATTCCGAAGTGCTCCCTCGCACAGTAAAGCTCGAGACATTGTTCTCCAGACACATAGAACTGAAGATTCCTTTCGTGACAGCCGCGATGGATACAGTCACCGAAGCTCCGATGGCTATTGCCATTGCTCGCGAAGGCGGCATTGGTGTCATCCACAAAAACATGAGTATCGAGGAGCAAGCTCGACAGGTTGCCATCGTGAAACGCGCAGAGAACGGCATGATTTACGACCCCATCACCATCAAGTTGGGCAGTAGCGTTCGCGATGCTCTCGAGTTGATGTCGGAATATCATATTGGTGGCATTCCCGTTGTGGATGATGAACGTCACTTGAAAGGCATTGTAACCAATCGCGACCTCCGTTTCGAGCAGAACATCGACCGACCTGTCGAGGACGTAATGACTAGCGAAAATCTGGTCACAACCCACGTTCAAACAGACCTCAAAGCAGCTGCTAAGATTCTGCAAGAGAACAAGATAGAGAAACTTCCCGTCCTTGATGACGCAGGTAAACTCATCGGCCTCATCACTTACAAAGACATCACGAAGGCAAAGGACAAGCCGATGGCCTGCAAAGACGAGAAAGGAAGGCTTCGCGTGGCTGCCGGAGTGGGCGTTACACCTGATACTATCGACCGTATAAAGGCACTTGTGGAGGCCGATGTGGACGCTATTGTCATCGATACGGCTCATGGTCATAGCAAGTTTGTCGTGGAGAAACTCAAGGAAGCAAAGCAGATGTTCCCAAATGTGGACATCGTTGTCGGCAATGTTGCTACGGGAGAAGCTGCCAAGATGCTTGTTGAGGCTGGAGCCGACGGCATCAAAGTCGGCATTGGTCCTGGCAGTATCTGCACCACTCGAGTGGTTGCTGGAGTCGGAGTTCCTCAGCTTAGTGCCGTTTATGATGTGGCTTCTGCACTCAAGGGAACAGGTGTTCCCCTCATTGCTGACGGCGGTTTGCGCTATAGTGGCGATGTTGTGAAGGCCCTTGCTGCAGGAGGTTATAGTGTGATGATTGGTTCTCTCGTTGCAGGAACTGAGGAAAGTCCTGGCGACACCATAATCTATAATGGCCGTAAGTTCAAGAGTTATCGTGGAATGGGCTCGCTCGAAGCAATGGAATGCGGCAGTAAGGATCGCTATTTCCAAGGCAATGTGAAGGATACGAAGAAGCTTGTTCCAGAAGGAATCGCAGGTCGCGTTCCCTATAAAGGCTCAGTTCAGGAGGTCATCTATCAGCTTATCGGCGGCCTCAGAAGCGGTATGGGTTACTGCGGAGCCGGCACAATAGAGGACCTCTGGAACGCACGGTTCGTCCGAATCACTAATGCTGGCGTTCAGGAGAGCCATCCTCACGACATTACCATCACAAGTGAGGCTCCTAACTACAGTCGTCCACAATAAAGAAAGAAAAGGAAAAAGAAAAGATATGAAAAAGATATTTTTAAGCTTTGCTTTGGCAGTAATCGCTCTAACGGCTGCCGCTCAAGACGATCCTATCGTAATGCGCATCAATGGTGTGCCTGTTACTCGTAGCGAGTTCGAATACAATTACAACAAGAACAACTCGGAAGGCGTTATTGATAAGAAGAACATTGAGGAGTACGCAGAACTTTTTGTGAACTACAAACTCAAGGTTCAGGCCGCTCTCGACGACAAATTGGATACGCTTTCAAGCTATCAGAAGGAGTTCCGCCAGTATCGTGATCAGCAGATTCGCCCTCTTCTTGTTCCAGAAGGAGCTAAGGAAAAGGAGTGCAGAAACTACTATGATGGGATGCTCGAACGTCTCGAAGGCAAGTCACTTCTGCAGCCAGCTCACATCTTAATCCAGCTGCCTCAGAATGCTTCGGAAGAGGATCGCGTCGCAGCTAAAGCAAGAATAGACTCCGTTTATCAGGCTTTGAAGGACGGAGCAGACTTTGCCGAACTCGCAACAAAAGTGTCGCAAGACCCAGGTTCTGCTTCTCGTGGAGGCATGCTTCCTTGGATTGGTCCCAATCAATTGGTGAAAGAGTTCGAGGATGTGGCTTATTCGTTGGAAGTGAACGAGTTGAGCGAGCCTTTCCTCATGCCGTTTGGTTACGATATTATCAAGCTTATGGGCAAGAAAGACCTTGAGTCTTACGAGGAACTTCACGACATGATAATGAAATATCTTGAAGGTCAAGGCATCGAAAACCATCTTGCTCAGCAGGTTCTTGACTCAATTGCCGGCCAAAGTGAAAACCAGAAGAGCATAGAAGAAATACTTGATGAGAAGACAGAAGAGTTTTGTGCAAAGGACAATGAACTGAAGTATTTGGTTCAAGAATATCATGATGGACTCCTTCTCTTCGAGGAATGTAACACAAAAGTCTGGGAACCTGCAGCTAAAGACACTCTGGCTTTGAAGTCTTATTTCAAGAAAAACAAGAAGAACTATGCTTGGGAAGATCCTCACTTCAGCGGTATGGTGTACTATTGCAAGCAGGCTTCCGACGTCAAGAAGGTAAAGAAGGCTGTAAAGAAACTGCCTCAAGATAAATGGATGAGCACTATTCGCGAGACTTTCAACAAGGATAGTATCATGGTTAGGGTAGAGCGTCGCGTCTTCAAGAAAGGCGATAATGTGAATATTGACCGCCTGGCATTCAAAGATAAGAGTGCTGAGTTGAAGCCCGTAAAAGGCTATCCTAACATAGATGTCTTTGGAAAAGTACTCAAGAAAGGTCCTGCTGAATGGACTGACGTTAGCAATCAAGTGGTAAGCGACTACCAGCGTCTTAAGGAAGATGAGTTCGTGGCCGAACTTCGCAAACGCTATTCCGTTGAGATCGACAAGGAAGTTCTCAAGACGGTAAACAATCATTAGTACGCATGAACGTAAGGAAACGATATACGCTCTGTCTTATCGCAGTACTCAACTGCTTGTTCTCTTTGGCACAGAAGAATGTCATAGACGAAGTAGTGTGGGTCGTTGGCGATGAAGCCATACTGCGTTCCGACGTAGAAAAGCGCCGTTTGGAATTCGGATCGCAGATAAAAGGCAATCCATACTGCGTTATTCCTGAACAACTTGCCATACAAAAGCTCTTCCTTCATCAGGCTGTCATTGATAGTATAGATGTTAGCGATGCTGACATTAACCAGTATGTCGAGAATGACCTTAATGATAAGATCATGGCAGCAGGCTCGAAAGAGAAACTCGAAGAATACATGAAACTGCCTATGGTGCAGATACGTGAAGAACTTTTCGATATGTACAAGAACGAACTTACCGCAATGCGTATGCGCGAACAACTGACATCTGATGTCAAAGTCACGCCTGCCGAAGTTCGTCGCTACTTTAAGGATATGCCCGAAGACAGTTTGCCGCTAATCCCTACGCAAGTAGAAGTCCAGATACTTGTACTGGAGCCACGCATACCACAGGCAGAGATAGATCGTATCAAAGGCATGTTGCGCGACTATGCGGAACGAGTCAACAATGGCACCACATCCTTTTCTTCTTTAGCGCGTCTCTATAGTGAAGACCCGGGTTCTGCTCGTCAGGGTGGCGAATTACCTTATATGGGTAAGACCGAACTCGACCCTGCCTTTGCTAATGTAGCATTTAGTCTGACAGATACCAAGAAGGTAAGTAAGGTCGTGCAAAGCGAGTTTGGCTATCACATCATTCAACTCATCGACAAGCGCGGTGACAAGATGAAGTGCCGACACATCTTGAAACGTCCTGAAGTGGCACAAGCAGACATAGATAGTGCTCTGGTTGTTCTTGATTCCATAACTGCAGATATAGTTGCAGGTAAGATATCGTTTGAGGACGCTGTTCGCTATGCTTCCGACGACAAGGACACGCGTAACAATCGCGGCATCCTTTCCAACAAAAACATGGAAACGAACGAAACATCCACACGTTTCGAGATGAGCGAACTCTCTGCCCTGTCTTCAGAACTTGCTCGAACAGTCGACGCACTCGAAGAAGGCGAGATCTCTAAACCCTTTACTATGATAAATTCAAAGGGCAAAACGGTTTGTGCTATTGCACGCCTCAAGAATCGTACTCTCACACATCGTGCCAGCATTACCGAAGACTTTCAAGTGATGAAGGATATTGTCAGGAACAAGAAGGGAGAGGAAGTCATCCGAAACTGGATAAAAGAGAAGCAAAAGAGTACTTATATCCGCATCAATCCGGATTGGAGAGACTGTGATTTTCAATATGAAGGCTGGATAAAGTGAAGAATCAGAGATTATACATTCTATGCGCATTTCTGTTCTTCTGCCTTTGTATGCTTATGGCTGTGACACCAGATCGCAAGGCTGCTGGCAACAGAAGACGAACACCTTCTGACAACAAGGTGCACTTGTTGCATGCCGATCGCCTTTACTTCGATGAGCGATTACATCGTACGGCCCAAATCTTAGTAGGTGGTGTTAGGTTCAGTCACGAAGGAGTGTTGATGTACTGCGATAGTGCTTTATATTACGAAGCAACTAATTCGTTCGATGCCTTCGGTAATGTTCGTATGAATCAAGGCGATACACTCCTGCTTAATAGTGAGGTGCTCTATTATAACGGCCTTGATCGATTGGCAAGAGCACGTTACAGCGTTGTGCTCAAACACGGCACTATGACAATCTATACAGATAGTCTTGACTATGATCGCCTTTATGATTTGGGTTATTTCTTTGAGGGAGGAAGAGTTCGTGACCATAATAACGAACTGACAAGCGACTGGGGAGAATATAGTCCTGCAACGCATCAGGCTGTCTTCAACTATAATGTTCGTCTTGTAAACCCAGCTCCGCCTGCTAAACCAGAGACGGTTCTTATTTCCGACACACTTCATTATAATACTCAAACAGCTATCGCTCATATTGTAGGACCGTCGAATATAGAGAACGGCGAGAACCATATTTATAGCGAACTGGGTTATTATGACACTCAAGCCAAGCACACTCATTTGCTGGATCGCAGCATTATGACCAATAATGGAAAGCGTCTGGTGGGTGATAGTGTTGTTTGGAATGATGATGTTGCTACTGCAGAAGCATTCGGAAACGTAGTCTATACAGATGTTGTAGGCAAGAATATGTTTACAGGCGGCTATTGTTATTATGAAGACATAACAGGATATGTTATGGCGACAGATAGTGCCGTGGCTATTGATTACAGTCAACAAGACACAATGTATGCTCATGCAGATACTTTTAAGGTCTTCACTTATAACATAGACACAGACTCTACCTATCGCATTGTACATGCTTATTACCATTTGCGTGCTTTTCGTCGAGACGTTCAGGCTGTATGTGATTCGATGGTTTATGATTCTCGCGACAGTATTCTCTTTATGTATCGTGACCCGATACTTTGGCAGGAGGGGCAACAACAATTGGGCGAGGAAATTAGAATCTTCTTCAATAATAGAAATATTGATAGCGTACAAGTCTTGCGACAGGCACTTTCTGTAGAGAAGATAGACGATGTTCACTACAATCAAGTGGCAGGACATGAGATGCATTCCTACTTTAAAGATGGTGATTTGTATCTTTCTACTTCCGAGGGTAACGTTTTCGTCAATTATTATCCTTTTGACGAAGACAGTATTATGGTAGAGTTGAATCACACAGAAACCTCTCTGCTCAAGATGTTTGTAAAGGATAAGAAGGTGGATCATATATGGATGCCAGCTGCTACAGGCATTATGTATCCAATACCGCTTATACCTCCGGATGCACTCTATCTGCAGAACTTTGCATGGTTTGACTATATTCGTCCACGTGACAAATACGACATCTTTGAATGGCGTCCCAAAGAAGCGGGAACGGAACTCAAGGAGAGTGTGCGACATTCTGCACCCAAGCAGAAGCTAGATGATATCCGCAGACAAAAGGGTATAGAGATAAAGAAACAGGAATCTACAGAGCCTTTGAATGAAGTCCCTGAGAATTCGGATGACTCAGAAAAGGTAAATGAATAAATAAGAAAAGAGGGATGGGCATGTTCAGCACGAGGAAGCCACGCCGCTTCCGTAGAGTTAGCATCTATACAGATGAGTCTCACGACCGTCTTCAAAAGTTAATAGATGAAGTAAAGCGAGAGCAGGGCGAAGCATCTGAACAAGAAGAGCGCTACGATCCTGATAAGTTTCGTGGTACATTCATCAACTATACGCCTCGTGCACAAAGACATAAAGAAAGTGGCACAAAGTTAGGTTGGCCCATAATCATTGCGCTTATTTTTGCTTTGATAGTCCTTTGGCGCTTCTTACTCACAGGAATAAGATAAACGAGAAATGGATATAATACACCTTCTTCCAGATTCAGTAGCCAACCAGATTGCCGCTGGTGAGGTAGTTCAGCGTCCAGCTTCAGTCATAAAGGAGTTGATGGAGAATGCTGTGGATGCTGGTGCGTCGACTATTGATGTGCTTGTGCAGGATGCAGGGCGTACGTCCATTCAGGTTATTGATGATGGGAAGGGCATGAGCGAAACGGATGCACGAATGGCTTTTGAGCGTCATGCTACCTCTAAGATAGCAAAAGCAGAAGATCTTTTCATGCTCCAAACGATGGGCTTTCGTGGCGAAGCGCTTGCCTCTATTGCTGCTGTGGCACAAGTTAAACTTACGACTCGTACATCAGAACAGGATTTAGGTGTGCAGTTGTGCCTTGATGGATCTCATTTAATTTCGCAAGAAGTGTGTTCTTGTCCAGTTGGAGCCAACTTCGAAGTCAGCAATCTTTTCTTTAATGTGCCGGCTCGTCGCAAGTTCCTTAAGTCCAATCAGACTGAACTGAACAATATCATTCAGGACTTTGAGCGCATAGCTTTGGTCAATCCTTCTGTTGCATTCACACTTTCGAGCAATGGAAATAAGTTGATGCAACTGCCTGCAGGAGGCTCTTTGCAACGTATTGTAGGCATTTTTGGCAAGAAGTTGGGCGAACAGTTATTGCCTGTTCAGGTAGAAACCTCTTTGGTGAAGATTACAGGTTTTGTGGGAAAACCTGAAGCGGCACGCAAGAAGAACTCTTCTCAGTTCCTTTTTGTTAATGGTCGCTTCATGCGTCATCCTCGTTTCCATTATGCTGTGATGGAAGCCTTCAGCCATCTTATTCCTGAAGGCGACCAGGTTCCTTACTTCATCTTCTTCCAAGTGGACCCCGCCAACATAGATGTAAACATCCATCCAACCAAGACTGAGATAAAGTTCGAGAATGAGCAGGAGATATGGAGCATTATTGTTGCAGCTGTTCGCGATGCTTTAGGGAAGTTCAATGCTGTGCCTACTATTGAATTCGATGTTGAGGGTAAACCCGACATTCCCACTTTCGAAGCGGGGAAACTAAGTGGCGTAAAAGCACCAAAAGTACAGTTTGACACCAAATACAATCCGTTTAATAGTCACAAAGAAAGTCGTCCTGCTGCTCGTCAATGGGAGAAACTTTACGAACAAGCTACTCAGAATAGTCAAAGTAATCAGGCTACGCCAGCTCTCTTCCAAGAAGGCTTTGAGATGAGCTCGCAGCACTTCCAATACAAAGGACAGTATATCCTGACTGCTGTACAATCTGGCTTGATGATGGTTGACCAGCGACGAGCCCACATTCGCATTCTTTATGAACGTTATCTGGAACAGATGCGGGAGCATAATGCAGCAACACAAGGACTTCTCTTCCCAGAGTTGTTAGAACTCTCCCCATCCGATGCAGCCTTACTTACTGGCATCCTCGACGATGTTCGGGCTTTGGGCTTTGACATTACACCTCTTGGTGGAAGCTCTTTCTCGATTGTTGGAGCTCCTTCAGGACAAACCGATCCTGTAGCTGTGGTGCAGCAAATGGTGGAATCTGTCAAGATGCAAGATGGTGGACATGCAGATGCTTTGCATCACCAACTTGCCCTTGTTCTGGCTCGTCACAATGCTATTGAAGTAGGTGAGGTGCTTTCTTCTGTCCAAATGGAAACGCTTATCGGCGACCTTTTCCAATGTAGCAATCCCAATCTCTCACCTAGTGGGAAGACAATACTTACCATCCTTCAACAGGAGCAAATAGACAAGATGTTCAATTAAAAGAATTCTTTCACAATATGAAACCAAAAGAGAAGATAATTTTAACAGGCGATCGTCCAACAGGCAAGCTTCATATCGGACATTATGTAGGTTCGCTTCGTCGTCGTGTAGAGTTGCAGAACTCAGGTCTTTACGACAAGATTTTTGTCTTTGAGGCTGATGCACAGGCACTTACAGATAATATAGAGAATCCTGAGAAAGTGCGTCAGAATGTCATAGAAGTTGCTCTTGACTATCTCGCAGCAGGTCTCGATCCATCAAAGAGTACGCTCTTCATCCAAAGTCAGATACCTGAGCTCTGCGAACTCTCGTTCTATTTCATGGATCTTGTTAGCGTATCTCGACTTCAACGTAATCCTACAGTTAAGACTGAGATACAGATGCGTGGCTTCAACGGCGAGAGTATTCCTGTAGGTTTCTTCACTTATCCCATCAGTCAGGCTGCCGATATCACAATGTTCAAGGCAACGACTGTTCCAGTTGGAGAAGATCAAGAACCAATGCTGGAGCAGGCTCGCGAGATAGTTCGCCGTTTCAACAATATCTATGGAGACACTCTTGTGGAGCCCAACATCTTGTTGCCAGAGAATGCAGCCTGCCTTCGTTTGCCAGGAACAGACGGCAAAGCCAAGATGAGTAAGAGCTTGGGTAACTGCATCTATTTGAGTGACTCTGCCGATGAGGTTAACAAGAAGGTCAAGACAATGTATACAGACCCTCTTCATCTGCAGGTTAACGATCCTGGACATCTTGAGGGAAATACCGTTTTCACCTATCTTGATGCCTTCGCAACTGATGATCAAGTGGCTCGCGAAACTGGCGATTATGCTACACTTCAAGAGATGAAGGACCACTATACCCGAGGCGGTTTGGGTGATATGAAGTGCAAGAAACTCTTGATGGCTGTACTTCAGGAAACGCTTGAACCTATTCGTCAGCGTCGAGCAGAATATGAGAAGGACATTCCTGCCGTTTATGAGATACTGAGGAAGGGTTGCGAAGTGGCTCGAGCAGCTGCTCAGGAAACAATGGATGAAGTGCGTAAGGCTATGAAAATCAACTACTTCGATGATCGCGCACTTATTGAAGAGCAAGCTCTTCGCTTCCAGAAATAAGAGACGCATCAAGTCTCTCGATAAAAGTAGGCGTGTTTAGTTGATTGACTAAGCACGCCTATTTTGTCGACTATCCTGCTCTCTTATACATTATTAATATATTGGTGCGGAGGTATTTGTGCAGGTTTTTCTGAGGAGGGAAAGGTTAAGCTTTCAAACGACCCTCAGTTAAAATCCAAACTTAACACGTTAACTTTGCCAACTTAACAGGTTAAGATTGCAATCGTAACAGGTTAACTTTGCCAACGACACTAAGGTCGTTTTTTATGCTTTCGAGTAACATAAACGAGAAAAACATGCCAAATTGTACATTTTTTAACTGCAAAACCTTTGAAGTTGTGATTATTTTTGCTAACTTTGTGCGCAAATAATAACAAAAATAACACAATAAACAATCACTTTTATGTCAACAAGAAGAGATTTCATTAAGGGTATGGGCCTTGCTACGGCTGGTCTGACCTTGGCTCCAAGCGAGATGCTGGCTGCTAAAAAGAAGAAAGTGCAAGCTGCTGTGGAACCCAAGAACGAGAAAGTTAGAATTGCCTACATTGGTATAGGCAATCGTGGACAACAGAACATCGACGAGTTCGCTAAGACAAACATGGTGGATGTCGTAGCTCTTTGCGATGTCGACCTGCAAGGCAAGCAATGTCAGAAGGCTTTGAACATGTATCCTGATGCAAAGCGTTATACTGATTTCCGCAAGCTTTTCGAAGAGTATAGCGACCATTTCGACGCAGTTGCAGTCAGCGTTCCTGACCACACTCACTTCTTTGTATGCATGGCTGCTATGAAGCATGGCAAGCATGTTTATTGCGAGAAACCTCTCATCCGTACTTTCCAAGAGGGTGAAATCCTCATCGAAATGGCGAATCGTCACCCAGAACTTGCAACTCAGGTCGGCAATCAGGGACACTCGGAAGCCAACTATTTCCAGTTCAAAGCTTGGCAGGAAGCAGGCATCATCAAGGATGTGACCAAAGTGGTTGCTCACATGAACAACGATCGTCGTTGGCACAAGTACGATTGGAACATGACTAAGATGCCTGAAGGTGATCCAATTCCTGAAGGTATGGATTATGATACTTGGCATGGAGGCATTCGCTACCACAACTTCAGCAAGCTCTATCACCAAGGAGATTGGCGTAGTTGGTACGATTTCGGAATGGGAGCGCTTGGTGACTGGGGTGCACATCTGCTCGATACTGTGCATGAATTCCTCGATCTGGGCTTGCCTTACGAAATCAATATGAAGTATGCTAAGAACCATAATGAGTTCTTCTATCCCTTCTCGAGCACCATCGAATTCCGCTTTGGAGCAAGAGGAAACATGCCTCCTTGCGACGTTATCTGGTACGACGGAACCGACAACCAACCTCCTTTGCCAGAAGGTTATGGGGAAAGTAAGTTGGCAGACGGTATTCCTGCAAGCGGTCAGGGCGAATATACCAAGCTGAGCCTCAATCCAGGCAAGATCATTTATGGCCGCGACCTTACCTTCAAGGGTGCAAGTCATGGTAGCACTCTCGAGATTATTCCGAAGGAGAAGGCTGAGGCAATGAAGGACAAACTGCCACAAGTACCCAAGAGTCCCAGCAATCACTATGTCAACTTCCTGCGTGCTTGCAAGGGAGAAGAGAAGACTCGCTCGCCTTTCCAAATTGCAGGTGTGCTCTGTCAGGTCTTCTGTCTTGGCGTCATAGCTCAGAGACTGAACACTCAACTCTTCTTCGACCCAAGAACAAAGAAGTTCACAAACAACGAGTTTGCTAATGCAATGCTCTCAGGAATGCCTCCTCGCAAAGGCTGGGAAGACTTTTACAAATTAGATTAAGGATAACAAAACAACAATTACAACAATGAAAAAGATCGTATTTCTAGTGGCAATGTTGGCTGTTTTGCCAGCTTCTGCAAAAGTAAAGAAAGTAGTTGAACAACAGGCTTCCGTTCCTACTACGGACAATGTATTAACTGAACAGGAACAAAGAGAAGGTTGGAAACTTCTTTGGGACGGCAAAACAACGAATGGTTGGCGCGGAGCAAAGCTCCAGACCTTTCCCACAAAGGGTTGGCATATTGAAGATGGTGTCCTCAAAGTTGAGGCTGCTAATGGCGCTGAAAGCGGTAATGGTGGCGATATCGTAACAGATAAAACCTATCACAACTTCATCTTGAAGGTAGATTTCAAGATTACCGAAGGTGCCAATAGCGGCATTAAGTACTTCGTTGACCCAGATATGAATCAGGGCGAGGGTAGTGCTATCGGTTGCGAATTCCAGATTCTCGACGACCTTCGCCATCCTGATGCAAAGCTCGGAGTGAAGGGAAATCGCAAACTCGCCTCTCTCTACGACCTCATTCCTGCACCTGAACAGAAGCCTTTCGACATTACAACTTGGAATACAGCCACAGTTATTGTTCAGGGCAATCATGTTGAACATTGGTTGAATGGCGTGAAGATGCTTGAATATGAGCGCAATACACAGGAATGGAACGCACTTGTGGCTTACAGTAAGTACAAGAATTGGAAGGACTTTGGCAATCGTGATGGCCGCATCCTTCTGCAGGATCATGGCAACGAAGTCTGGTTCAAGAACGTAAAGATTAAAGAACTCTAATATGAAGAAACTCATTCTTTCGACTTTCGTCTCTCTGTTTTGTGTGGGAGTCTACGCGATAGATGACCCTGTGCAATATGTTAATCCTCTTGTCGGATCACATTCAACAGGCGGACTTTCCACAGGTAATACCTATCCGGCTATTGCTCTTCCTTGGGGCATGAACTTCTGGACTCCTCAAACAGGCAAGATGGGTGATGGATGGTGCTACACTTATGATGCTGAGAAAATTCGCGGCTTCAAACAGACTCATCAGCCAAGTCCTTGGATGAACGACTATGCAATGTTCAACATCATGCCTGAATGTGGAGATGCTCCCATTTACGATCAGGACAAGCGAGCAAGTTGGTTTAGCCATAAAGCTGAGGTCAGCAAGCCACATTATTATAAGGTATATCTCGCGGACTATGATATTACGACTGAGATAGCACCCACCAATCGCGCAGCCATCTTCCGTTTCACCTATCCGCAAGGCAAGAACTTCCTCATCATCGATGCTTTCGATAGGGGTTCTTATGTGAAGGTAATACCTGAAGAGAACAAGGTTGTGGGCTACACAACTCGCAATAGTGGAGGCGTTCCCCGCGACTTCAAGAACTATTTTGTGCTTCAGTTCGACCGTCCTTTCACTTACACTTCGACTGCCGACGAAGGTAAAGAGAGCAAAGACCTTGAGATGAGGAGCAAGCATGCTGCAGCCGCAGTAGGTTTCGTAACTGCAAAGCGAGGCGAACAAATCAATGTTCGAGTAGCAAGTTCTTTCATCAGTATTGAACAGGCAGAGTTGAACCTCAAGGAACTCGGCAGCAAAAGTCTTGAAGAAGTTGCAGAAGAAGGTCGTCAAGAATGGAATAAAGTACTGAGTGTTATTGATGTAGAGGACAAGAGCGACATCGATAGACTGCGTACTTTCTACAGTTGCCTCTATCGCAGCACACTTTTCCCTCGCAGTTTCTTCGAGATTAATGCGGCTGGCGAAGTAGTGCATTATAGTCCTTATAACGGGCAAGTTCTGCCTGGTTACCTCTTTGCAGATACAGGTTTCTGGGATACTTTCCGCGCTCTCTTCCCGTTGGTTAACCTGATGTATCCTTGCATGAGCCAGAAGATGCAAGAAGGTTGGGCCAATGCATACAAGGAAAGTGGTTTCCTTCCTGAGTGGAGCGCGCCTGGACATCGTGCCTGTATGGTGGGAAACAACTCGGCAAGTGTGGTTGCAGACGCATATCTTAAAGGTATAAGAGGCTATGATATCGACGCACTTTGGGAGGCTGTTAAGCACGGAGCAAATGCCGACTTGCCTCGCACAACTAGTGGCCGCAAGCAATGGGCTGCTTATAATCGCTTAGGTTATGTGCCTTATGATAGCATTAACGAGAGTGCGGCTCGCACTTTGGAGTATGCTTTCGACGATTGGAGCATATATAAATTGGGACAAGCATTAGGCAAACCTGAGAAAGAGATTAAGGTTTATGCCGAACACGCCATGAACTATAAGAATCTTTTCGACAAGAGCCATAACTTGATGCGTGGTAAACTTGCGAATGGAGAATGGGCTCCCAACTTCAATCCCTTCAAATGGGGAGATGCTTTCACAGAAGGAAACAGCTGGCATTACTCTTGGAGTGTGTTCCATGATCCGCAAGGACTTATCGATTTGATGGGTGGAAACGACGTCTTCAACCAGATGCTCGATAGCGTATTCATCCTTCCTCCAATTTTTGACGAAAGCTATTATCGCAGCGTCATCCATGAGATTCGTGAGATGCAAATCATGAACATGGGCAACTATGCTCACGGCAATCAGCCTATCCAGCATATGATTTATATGTATAACTACAGCGGTCAGCCTTGGAAGACACAGTATTGGCTCCGAGAAACCATGAATCGTATGTACAATGCTCATGCCGACGGTTATTGCGGAGATGAGGATAATGGTCAAACATCTGCGTGGTACATCTTCACGGCTATGGGTTTCTATCCTGTTTGTCCTGGAAGCGGAGAGTATGTTCTTGGCGCTCCTTATTTCAAGAAGATGACTTTGCATCTCGAGAACGGCAAGGATGTGGTCATTTCTGCTCCTCAGCAAAGTGACGAGAACCGTTATGTGGGAGCTCTCAAGGTTAATGGTGCAGAGTATAACGTCAATTATGTGAAGCATACAGATCTTGTTGCAGGCATGAAGATGGACTACTCTATGCAGTCGGAACCCAATACTCAACGCGGCACAACTGCTGAGGCTGCTCCTTATTCGTTCAGCAAAGAGTACAAACCCGCCACGAAAACGAAACGCAAGAGATAAGTGAACTGTTCCCCATCTACCACACACTCGCTATGAAACGATTGTCGATTCTCTTTCTCTGTCTGTTGGCTATGAGCAATTATGCCAACGCTCAGGTTGCTATTACCTATACTGATTCGGCGGAATGGAAGGCTTATGATGACTTCAACAGTATGTTCCTCGACACGAAGAACAGCAAGAACATCTATATGGCCGACACCAAACAGCCCAAAGCCGACCATCGAGGTAACGGCTATCGAGACAACGATGTTTCCGGTTGTGCTGCTGCCATTTGGTGTCAAGCCATTATGTATGATATGGTTATCAACGCCTACAATCGTGCTAAGGAAGAGGGAGATGCCACTCGAATGAGGAAGTACAAGACGTTGCACGATAAGATCTATGCTGGCGAGAAAGCGCATTATGTGAACTTCGACTTCCATAACTGCAATACGAATAACGGTTGGTTCGTCTATGACGACATTATGTGGTGGACTTGTGCCTTGGCTCGTGCTTATGAGGCTTTCGGCAAGTCGGAATACCTGACGAACTCTGAGAAGAGTTTCTGCAGGGTTTGGTATGGTTCGACAAAGGTTGGGGATGATGGTTCGTATGCCGATCCTGCTCGATTCGAGGGCAAGTATGGAGGTGGAATGTTCTGGGAATGGCAGCCTATAGATAATCCTAACCCTCATAAAGCTGGGGACTTCCGTTCCGCTTGCATCAACTTTCCAACCGTTATAGCAGCCTGTCTGCTTCATAAACTTGTGCCGGAAGGCAGGACTCCCCCTACTGGTGCTTATCCAATTCGACAGACAAAGGAGTGGTATCTCGAGAAAGCGAAGGAGGTTTATGCTTGGGCCGACAACACTCTCGTCAATAATGGACGAGTGGCAGACGGTATTCATGGAGGCGGTCCGGAGTATCATGATCACCTTTACAATCAGGCTACTTATATCGGGGCAAGTTGCTTGTTGTACAAGATTACAGGCGACGCAAGCTATCTGACGAAGGCAAAAAGAGGAGCAGATTATGTGATAAACAATATGTGCTCCAGTTATATTCTCAAGTATGAGAATGGTTACGAGCAAGGCATCTATGCCGCCATCTATGCTCAATATATGAAGTTGCTCGTCTACGACTGCGATTTGTCAGTATCTTTGCTGACAAAGTATTTAAGACACATCCAGCGAAACATAGACAAAGCCTATAAGAACAGAGATCAGGTGCGAGGTATTCAGGTAGGAAACTTTGCGCAAACAACCTCTTCTGACGATGTTGTGGAGAGCTACGGAGCTAGCGGAATGCCTGCACTTATGCTGATGTTCCCGGCTAGCGATACTGCGACTCTGCTCGAATCGGTTGGTGATGAGGATTGCATGAACTCATCGGATGTCTATACTACTGACGGCAAACTGATTATGAAGAATGCCACTTCGGAGCAAGTTCATCAGCTTGATAGCGGCCTTTACATCTTTCAAGGAAAGAAGTATCTTGTAAATAAAAACTGACCTTTCAGGGAGAAAGGAAAAACGACTGCAGTTAAGTCGGTCAACTTAACACGTTAACTTTGCCAACGTAACATGTTACGTTGGCGATTTAACCACGTTACGTTTGAAGATGTAACTGCAGTCGTTTTTTCAACAACCCTTTTTAGGGACTCGAATCAGCAGTCCGAGAATGGTTCCGCAACAGATTCCGATAGTGTTTGCGACGAAATCCAACCATTCTCCACTTCGGCAAGTTGTGAGATAAGCTTGTGCCAACTCCATCAAACCTCCCATTGCAATAGGCGCGAGGAAAGCAAAAAGGAGCAGTTTCCCTTTGCTTAAATCTTGATGCGAACGCCGGTATTCAAACCAAATAACCAGCGTTAGAACTCCATACATTAACATATGTGTCCATTTATCGGCAAGCGGAACCTCCACTCCTACCTTGAAATCGGGTATAGGAAGTAGTGAAAGAAAGACAATTCCGACTGCCAAAAGGAGTGTGATAGGGTAGCGGCGTAAGTACAGACGAAGCATATTAGGACTCTTTTTTAGACATTTTGCTGCAAAGATACGTTAATTTTGTGTATCTTTGCAACATATTTCGCAAAAAACTTCGACAAATGAGTTTGGGAAACACATCGAGAGGAAGTTTCGGAAGTCAGTTGGGAGTCATCTTGGCTTCTGCAGGTTCGGCCGTCGGTTTAGGCAATATCTGGCGTTTCCCAACTGAAGTTGGAAGGGGCGGAGGAGCAGCTTTCATCCTCATCTATCTGTGTTTCATCTTCCTTCTCGCCATGCCTGTCATGATTAGCGAGTTCATTATCGGACGTTCTTCTCGCAGTAATGCAATCGGAGCTTTCCAGAAACTCGCTCCAAGAAAACCTTGGATAGTCGCCGGTATGATGGGTGTTTTAGGTGGATTTCTCGTGCTCTCATTCTATTCGGTCGTAGCAGGATGGACGCTTCACTATACCGTTTCGTCTGCTTTGGGGCAACTTCAAGGACAAGGAAAGGGAGTTGATTTCGGCCAGGCATTCAATCTGTTTGTGTCCAATCCTTGGCAACCAATCGTCTATCTTGCTGTCTTTCTGCTCCTTACACATCTTGTTGTTGCAAGAGGAATTCAGGGAGGAATAGAAAGATACTCTAAGTTGATGATGCCGATGTTGCTGATAATCATAGTGATTCTGGTAGGTTTCTCGCTTACTATGTCTGGTGCCGCCGATGGAGTTCGCTTCCTCCTTCAACCCGATTTGAGCGAGGTAACGCCCGAAGTCGTGCTTGGGGCGATGGGACAAGCCTTCTTCTCTTTGAGTGTGGGACTCGGTTGCTTGGTGACTTACTCCTCCTATTTCAGCAAGGAAACGAGGCTTGTGAAGTCCGCGATGAACGTCTGCATCATCGATACGATGGTGGCTGTGTTGAGTGGCTTCATCATCTTCCCGACAGTTTTTAGTGTTGGAATTGCTCCTGATGCAGGTCCAGGTTTGGTGTTCATCACTTTGCCTAACGTCTTCTTGCTGACTTTCAGCGAGATGCCGATTGTGGGTTACATCTTTGCTCTGCTGTTTTATGTGCTTCTTTTGCTTGCCGCTTTGACGAGCAGCATCAGTATGCATGAAATATGTACAGCCTTCATCTCCGAACATTTCAGCAAAAGTCGGCGGAGTTCGGCAGTCATCGTGACTATCATCTGCTTGGTTCTCGGCAGTTTCTGCTCGTTATCTTTCGGACCTTGGAAGGATGTAACCGTCTTCGGAAAAGGCTTCTTCGACCTCTTCGACTTTACTGTCACGAAGTTCCTGATGCCTCTTGGCGGACTCTTGATAACCCTTTTCGTTGGTTGGTACTTGGATCGTAAACTTGTGGAACAGCAGTTAACGAACGACGGAAGCATTCCTGTTCGCACGATGAAACCGCTGCTTTTCCTCATTCGATGGGTTGCACCTATCGGAATCCTTGTTATCTTCCTCAACGAACTCTTCCCAATCTTTATGTAGAAACGTACTAACCTATGGAAACAAGACATAATTTTGGCAGCAAACTTGGAGCGGTTCTGGCTTCCGCAGGCTCAGCCGTTGGATTGGGCAACGTTTGGCGTTTTCCAACGGAAGTGGGCAATAATGGTGGCGCGGCATTCATCTTCGTCTATCTTCTCTGCATCGCTTTTATAGGTATTCCTGTCATGATGAGCGAGTTCCTTATCGGCAGGCACACTCACACCAATACGATTTCTGCTTTTGCAAAGCTTGCTCCGGGCAAATGGTGGCGTATAGAAGGCGTTGCAGGCGTGTTTGTCGCCTTCCTCATCCTTTCTTATTATATCGTCATCAGCGGTTGGACGCTCTTCTACCTTATTGAATCTTTGTGTGGCAAACTGCAGGCAGATAGAGATTATAGTATTGTCTTCAACGATTTCGTGAGCAATCCTTGGTTGCCCGTCCTGACTGGAGCCGCGTTTATGGCTTTTACGCATTTCATTATTGCAAGAGGTGTGCAGTCGGGCATCGAGAAGTCTTCGAAACTGATGATGCCTTTGCTGCTCTTCATCATCGGCATTCTTGTGATATGTTCGTTCGGAATGCCGGGTTCTTCAAGAGGTTTGCGCTTCTTGCTTAAGCCGGACTTCTCGAAACTTACGGCAGATGTGATACTTAGTGCGGTAGGTCAGGCCTTCTTCTCTCTCAGTCTTGCGATGGGTTGTCTTTGTACCTATGCCTCTTATTTCAGAGCAGACACGAAGCTTCCTAAAACGGCGATGGGTGTGAGTGTGATTGATACGATTGTCGCCATCCTGAGTGGTTTCATCATCTTCCCCGCAGTCTTCAGCGTGGAGGGAGTGAGTGTGGATGCAGGCCCGGGCTTGGTCTTCATCACTTTACCTAATGTCTTCAACATTGCTTTCAGTCATCTGCCGTGGCTCGGCTACATTTTCTCGGGCTTCTTCTACCTGCTCTTGTTGCTTGCAGCCCTTACCAGCGCAATCTCTTTGCACGAAAGCGTGACGGCTTATGTCTTGGAGGCGTTCTCCATTTCGCGTAAGAAAGCAGCTGCAGCCGTATCTGTCTCTTGTATGACGCTTGGCGTAGTTTGTTCCCTTTCGTTCGGTTTGTGGAGCGATGTGACACTTTACGGCTTGAACATCTTCGAGTTGTTCGACTATACGGCATCAAAGATAATTCTTCCTATCGGAGGCATCATCATCTGTCTCTTTACGGGATGGTATTTGGATAGAAAGCTTGTCGAGAACGAGTTGACGAATGGCGGCACTCTTCGCTTCAGGTTCTTCCGTCTGTATTACTTCATCATCCGTTATGTCGCGCCGTTAGCAATCGCGGCAGTCTTTGTTCAAGAAATCTTGTCATGAAGCGTCTGCCCTTTTTCACATCCTCGCAACGCCGAGCCTTGCAAGTGCTCGAATGGGTATTGTTGCTTGGCATCATCGGACTTTCCGTCCGTTCGTGGATGAGGCAAAAGACTGAGACAGAAGGAACGGAGAAGAGTCGCGACAGATCAAGCATTTCGGCAGAGCAAATCACTTATGCGGTTGAGGAAGAACCTATAGAAACCTTCCCTTTCGACCCTAATACGGCTGATTCCACGACCTTGCTTCGTTTGGGGCTTTCTCCGTGGCAGGTGAGGAGCATCTATCGCTATCGGGCCAAGCACGGACGCTATCACAAGCCCGACGACTTCAAACGTCTGCCAGGATTGACAAACGAACAATGGGAACGCTTGATGCCGCAGATTCGAATTGCTACGGAGTTTCAGTATGTTGAGTCGGAGCAGTCGTATCAGGAATCTGTCGATGAAATGGAGGAAATTGAAGAGAAGCTGGGTATGTCGTACGCCGCGTTGCGCGACACCAGTTATCATCAAGAGAAGATACATCTAGGTCAAACTATCGACATCAATACTGCCGATACGGCCTTGTTGAAGATGATTCCGGGCATCGCTTCGAGGCGAGCAGCCCGAATTGTTGCTTACAGGAAAACGCTTGGCGGCTTTGTTTCGGTTGAGCAAGCAATGGAAGCTATCGAGATGCCCGATTCCGTGATGAAATACATGACCGTTTCGGCCTTGCCTGTTCAAAAGATAAACATCAACAGACTTTCCGTTCAGCAGTTGATGACACACCCTTACCTCAACTTCTATCAGGCAAAGGCAATCAACGAATATCGCAAGAACAAAGGAGATCTGCACTCTTTCGAGGAACTCTCAGGTCTTGAAGGCTTCCGTCCGACAGACATCGACCGCCTTCGTCCCTACATCACCTTCGAGTAGCCATCAAACGTGACGTGTTAAGTTGGCAAACTTAACGTGTGTTGTTTGCGATTTTCACGTGTGAAGTTGAGCAACTTGACGAGCCATGTTTACAGACATAGTGTATCCCTCCAACAATTAGGAACCATTATCTTATGTTTTGTGGCAAAAGTTCTTGTGTTTTAAAGAATAATTTTTACCTTTGCAACGGCAAGGTCGAATATACATTATTAATAATATAGAAATCATGAAACGATTACTCATCCTATCATTCTTCATTTTGGAAATGGTAACTTGGGCTTTTGCGCAGACTGCTATCCTTGTTCGCGACAGTCAACCTGTCTCGGTTTTCTATGGTGCATCGGCTTTGACGAGTGCCGTTAATGCAGCAGAATCGACAGGAGACATCATTGTGCTCAGTAGCGGAACCTTTAGCAATCCGGGCGAAATCAAGAAATCCGTCTCCATCTACGGAAATGGTCACGAAGGCCCAGACCGCTCTTATATTCAGGGGAAACTGTCCTTGCGGCCAAGCGAAGCAGGTTCCATCGACAATATTCATTTGGAAGGTTTGTATTTGGAAAACCATTTCAATATCCTTAACGATGGCGACAGAAGTCCTATCAGCAATTTGACCGTCGTGAAATGCCATGTTACAGGCATGTTTCTCTATATGCCCAGCAATAATGTCGTCTTGCGAAACTGCATCATTCAGGGTGATTTGAAGACCTATCCAGGCTCTTATACGGCGACGAACATGCTGATAGAGAACTGCTGGAAGGACGGCGGGAGCTTCAATATGTTTACCTCCGAGAGCACGATTATCGTTCGAAACAGCATCTTCAACTGTAGGTCTATCAGCGGTTTCGACAACTCTCCTTCCTTCTGCAAAGCGACTTACGAGAACTGCGTCTTGGCGGGAGCGACACTTGCATCAGGTAGTTCCGCCACCAACTGCGTTTATCTCAACACAAATGCTTCAGCAAGCGGAATCACAAGTGTTGGCTGCTGGGAAGCAAACTCAATAGAGAATGTGTTCCAGAATGCAACCTCTCTCGTTTATGCTGAAGGCGCGGTTCCTGCAGTCAAAGAAGAATATGTGGGCACAGATAATACTCCCGTCGGCATTACTGGAGGCAATTATCCATGGAGTATCGAACCATCTAGGCCATCAGTCAACGTCGAAACGACGCTTGTAAAGGATGCTGACGGCTTTTACAAGATTGGTTCTGTTGACGATTGGAAGGAGTTGAAGCGAGTCGTAGAGACTCTCAACCCTCTTGTCAACGCAAAGATGACGGCAGATATCAACCTCGGAGACGACCAGACAATGATAGGAAATGGCGACTATAACGTGGCTGCCAACCGCAGACCATTCATGGGAATCTTCGACGGACAAGGTCACACCCTCACAATCAACCACAATACTACCGATTGGGAAGCAAAGACTTATCTCGGAGCGGCACCTTTCGGCTATGTGTGGAACGGCACAATTCGCAACTTGCATACTGCTGGAGCCATTACCGCGACTCAGGAAGGTATAGCTGGTCTTATTGGTTGGACAAACGGAAACACCCGTATTGAGCGTTGCCACAGCTCAGTAGATATCACCTTTACCAACGAGAAAAGAGGCGCTGCAGGCTTGACTTATAACAACTACAACGACAATCATGTGCTCACCATTGCTGACTGCATCTACGACGGCACCATTACTGCCGGCTCAAATAAGACGGGTTCGGCAGGTCTTGTAGTGTATCGCGGCTATGGAACTGTCAATATAAGTAACTCGTTGGTGGCAGCCGACTTTGAGGGCGGAATGGGTACCAGCGATTGTGCCACTATGGTTCGTAACCCGAATGGCATCATTACAAACTGCTTCTACAAACAGGCTCTTAATGTAATTCAAGGCAATCAAGCCACAGAAGAAGAGCTTGCAAATGGTCGAACTGCATTCTATTTGCAGGCTGGTCGCGAGGAAATGTTCTGGGGACAGGCAATAGGAACAGACCCATTACCTGTTTTGACCAACGACGAGAGCAAGCGCGTTTATCGTTCTGCAAACGGCTATACGAACGACCCATCACTTGCAATTGCCGATCAGAGCCTCGTTCCTCTCCTCTACACACGCAATAGTGATAACGAACTTACCATTACAGGTTTCGATCCAGACTTTGCGGCTCCAGACGATTATGCACTCGTCATTCCCGATGAAATCGATGGTGCTCCTGTCGTTGCGATTGCAAACCAGGCCTTCTATCGCAAGACAAACTTCACATCGTTACATATAGGTAAGAATGTTAAGACGATAGGCGATACTGCTTTCCGCGAAGCAACTTCTCTGAAAACCCTCACCTTTGCTCCTGATGGACAATTGACGACGATTTCCACGAATGCTTTCCGTTATTGCACAAGCCTTGAGGCGGTAGTTATTCCAAAGACTGTCACGACAATGGGAACCAGCATCTTCGAAGATTGTTCGGCTTTGACATCTGCCGCTTTCGAAGAGGGCTTCACGATGAACTACATTCCTGAATGGACTTTCTACAACAATCGCTTCGCTAGTTTCGAGATTCCCGCTTCGGTGCAGACCATTAATAAAGGCGCCTTTATGAACAATACTGCTTTGGCAGCAATTGAGTTCCCATCCACTTTGACAAAGTTAGGACAAGAGGCTTTCCACAACTGTTCGAGCCTGACACAAGTGACTATTCCTACTACAATCACGTCGATGGATGCGAATGTCTTCCAGAACAGCGGCGTCGTGACTGCCGAAGTTTTCTGTCCTGTTATGGGACAAGGCACTTTCTATCAGTGCGCAAACCTCGAGTCGGTCAACATTCACGAAGGAGTGACAACAATTGGCGACGGATCTATCCGCGCTTGCTCGAAGCTTCCTTCTGTAGTTATCCCCAGTTCTGTAACGACATTGTCGCAGAATGCTTTCAGGGATTGTACTTTGATGACTGAGGTTACCTTTGCAGAAGGCATTCAATTGACATCCATTGGAAGTGCAGCGTTCTACAATACAGGCCTTACCTCCGTTACCATCCCTGCTACGGTGGAGACCATTAATAGTGATGCTTTCCGTTATTCTTCGAATCTGATAGAAGTTGTTTTCCCCGCAGAAACTCAGTTAAACACTATTAATGGCACGGCTTTTGCCAATTGTACTAAGTTGCCTTCGTTCGTTATGCCGAACACTGTAACGACTCTTGGCAACGCAGTTTTCTATAGCTGTTCTCTGTTGGAAAGCGTGACCTTATCCAACCAAATAACGTCTCTTCCCGACGAAACCTTCCGCGAATGTTCTTTGTTGGACAATGTAATCATTCCTCATTCCGTTTTAAGACTTGGCTCGAATGTTTTCCGAACATGTACTTCTTTGTCTTCTATCGTTATTCCCAACTCAGTAACCACTATGGGAACCAGCGTCTTTGAGGATTGCTCGGGCTTGACTTCTGCCTCTTTCGAAGAAGGTACCACCATAACAAATCTGCCGGATTGGACCTTCTACAATACTAGGTTTGCATCATTTGTCATTCCTCCTTCGGTCGAAACAATTGCTCGAGGTGTGTTCAAGAACAATTCTGCTTTGGAATCTATCGTGATTCCCAACACGGTTAAGAGTTTTTCGAACGTAGAAACATTTAGCGGATGTACCGCATTGACAGAGGCAATCTTCGAAGAACCCTGCCAAGTGACTTCTCTTCCGAACAATATGTTCTATGAGTCTGGCTTGTTGCAAATCACGATTCCTTCTTCTGTAAAAACCATTGGAAACTATGCTTTCTATAATTGCAAGCAACTGGAAGAAGTATTGTTTCCGCAAGGCTTGACTTCTATTGGTAGCTATGCTTTCCGTTATTGTGAGAAATTGAACAATGTGGTTCTGCCTGGCACACTCACTTCCATACAGGATTGGGCATTCGCAAATTGCACTGCGATGGAGAACCTAACTATTGAAGATGGCGTTACGAGCATCAATCGTGATGTCTTCCAGTACAGTGGAATGAAGAACGTTGTGCTTCCCGCATCCGTAGGAACCATTGGTGTGAACCTCTTCTACCAATGTAATCAACTCGAAGTACTTGACCTCTCGAAGTGCGTCAATGTTTATGAACTCTATACGATGACTAATGTTCAGCGAACTGGAGGCAGCGGACAATATAATATCTTCTTCGGGGTTCCTGAAACGACACTCGTCAAGATGCCGCCTTATGCAAAGGTCGAGCCTGCTTCAAATGTTGAGGTTGACAAGGAAAGCTTCGACCTCACTGCAGACGACGAAGGTTATTACCTTATTAATAATGCTGATGATTTCGACAAGTTCGCCATTATGTCACGCATCAATACGACTATTAACGGCCGTCTAACTGCTGATATTGACCTGACAAATCATGTTGCTAAGGTGGGTGTCGGCAATAACCGCTCATCTTGTATTGCTTATGAAGGCTCTTTCGACGGACAATACCACAAAGTGACTGTTAAGGACAACACGAATAAGGTAATTTTTGGTGGACTGTTTGCTTATGTAAAGGACGCTACGATTAGACGAGTGGTGGTAGATGGAACTATTGAAACTCGCTTCCAGCATGCTGCAGGCTTCGTAGGTGGCGTCAATTCAGGAGTGACGATGGAGGATTGTGAGTCGCGTGTCACCCTGACAGGAAAGACTGAGACGGTGCAGAATATGCATATGGGAGGCTTTATAGGGCATGGCGGCGACCAATGTCACGTCAACCTTTCCGATTGCTTGTTCTCCGGTTCTATGTTGGGAGGAACGAATGTACATTACTGTGCACCGATGACAGGATGGACAGATAACTCGACCAATACAGTCTTTACAAACTGCTTGAATGTTGGCACTTTTGATATTGATCCTGCCTCGACCCATGTCTTGGGGGACGGCAAGTACATAAATGCGATATCTTGCTATTATAAGTCTGGCACATATTCTAACTCTTATCGTTTCGGAAGTGAGACCACTCCATCAGAATTGGTTTCAGGAAAGATTGCTTATCGTCTGCAAGGTTCACGTACAGAACAACATTGGGGACAAATCATCGGTACAGACCTCAATCCTCGTCTGACCACGGAAGAGGGAACGCTTGTTTATCGCGGACAAACCTACACCAATGAGTATGTGGAATATGCAGGCTTGCAGAAGGACGAGGACGACTATTATCTCATCGGCAATCCTATAGATTGGGAAGAGTTTAGTCTTGTTGTAGAAGACTTTCCGTTGAGCAATGCTCGCATGACTGCCGATTTTACTATCTTGGATAATACAATGATTGGCACTTTGGCTGTGCCTTATAGTGGCATTTTCGACGGACAGGGACATACGTTGACCTTCAACTATTCGGTAACTGCGGACGATTGTGCTCCGTTCCGTTACATTAATGGAGCGACCATCAAGAACCTCCATACTGCAGGAAGCATAACAACTACTAATCGTTATATTGGCGGTGTGGTTTCAGATTGTAGGGGAACGAACACCGTGGAAGCATGTTGGTCGAGCGTTGATATGCAATCGACTTACAACGGAGACGGCACGAATGGTGGCATCGTGGCATATAATGTGAACGGAACGTTGAATATTCGTGACTGCCTCTTCGACGGAAGTATGAAGAGCGCTTCTACCTATAGTTGGGGCGGATTGGTAGGCTGGCGTGCAGGAACGGTCAATATGGATAACTGCCTATTCGTTCCAGCCGAAGTGGAAGTCAACAACTATTCTTGCGCTACTCTCTCCAGAAATGGCGGAACCATTACAAACAGCTACTTCTCTCAAAGGATAAACGATAATGTGCAAGGCACGGAAGCAACGGCAGAACAATTGGCTTCGGGCGAGATTGCCTACAAGTTGCAGAACAGGCGTGAAGAACTTCTTTGGGGACAGCTCATCGGAGAAGACGCTTATCCCGTACTCTTCGCTGATAGCAATAGAAAGATTTATCGTACGATTGCAGGTTATAGCAATACGCCCGACGAAGGCGACCTCGTTCAAGACATGGATGGCTATTACCTTATTGGAAATGTTGAGGATTGGAAGCGCTTCGCTATGTATGTGGATGAAGGTTTATACGACATGAATGTTCGTATGACTGATGACATCGACCTCGGAACAGACCAGACAATGATTGGTAGCGGAACGACAGATCCCGATTCGAATGGTTCTGCGAATATTAAATATCAAGGCGTCTTCGATGGGCAGGGACATATCCTGAAGATTAACTATGTTGCGACAGAACACATTACGGCGCCCTTCCGCTTCATTCAGGAAGCAACCATCAAGAACTTGCATGTCGTTGGAAGCATCACAACTGCTTATCGTAATGCTGGTGGCATTGTAGGTATTTGCTTCGGACAGCAAATGCATAGTTATATTGAAAACTGCGTCAGCTCCGTTCACATCTTTTCGTCATATGTGAATACGGGCGACTTCTATGGAGGAGGTTGGCACGGCGGCATTGCTGGCCGATTGCAATACTACGGACAATTGCACATCACGGATTGTGTCTTTGATGGCAGTATCCGTGGTGAGAATCGTGGAGTGGTATGGGGTGGTATGATGGGCATTCCTGATGGAACAGTCACTATCACCAATTGCTTACAAGTAGGCGAGTTCTTCTGTACTGGCGTTATTGGTGGCGGAAACGGTTCGGGCACCTTCTCTACCGTCTTTAATAATGGTTATGCCAGCAGAGTTAACATCAGCAACTGCTATTATCTTAATCAGTTGGGTAATGCTCAAGGTACGCAAGCTACAGCGGAAACTCTTGCCGACGGTACAGTCGTTAATGCTTTGCAAGCAGGCCGTGAAGAGGAATTTTGGGTATTGAACCCCTATACGAATCAACCCATGCTTCGTCTGTTCTGCGAGGACTACAATCCTGATGGCATTGTCTCTCCCTTTGCCAATACGGAAGAGGGAACCGTTTATAATCTTGCAGGTCAACGCTTGAACAAGATTCAGAAAGGCATTAATGTCGTGAACGGACGCAAGGTTCTCGTAAAGTAGGAGATTAAACTAAAAAAATAGAGCCCGTCTGTGTTTTCATAGGCGGGCTCTGTCGTTATATGATATGTCCGTTATTTAGCCAGTTTTACGACGCTTCCGTTAGGACGACGCATGATGAAGAGGCCATTCTGACGGGACTTTCCAAAAGGGAGCATACGTCCTTGCAAATCATAATATGTGTTGACGCTCCCTTCTTCTAAAGAGGCTTGAGGCGCTTTAATTCCGTCGGGATTCTCCTGTGCGTCGATGCGTTGCAGACGGAAGTGATCGACCTTGAACCAGCCGTGGCTGTCGTTTGTGGAGCGCGTTCCATCGGCTTTGAAGTTGCTTGTGCGGATGCCGAGTTTCAGAGCTTCGCCATCCTTGAGCGTCACCATCACAGACATGGGATGCAGCGTCATCTTGCCTGCGCTGGAAGGACTATAGCCTGCGAAAGTATTCGTCTCGTTCGCCGTAAGCATCGACTCCAGATAGTCGCTCTCCTTTCCGTAGTATTGCACGTTCTTGTTGGCGAAGAGTCGGCAATTCGCCATCTTGTCTTTCTGCACGCCAAGCAGGCAAGTCACGAGGTAAGTGCCTGCTCCGAGTTTCGAAGCGCTGATTGTCTGCGAGAGTTCGTAGATGTTTGGCATCGGTTTCGAGCTGGCCCAATATACGTTGATGCCCCAAAGATGCTTGGCATCCTGATTGACGCCCCACGAGTTGCCGCTCATCGTTCCGCTTGCTCTCCAACCTTTAGGCACACCACGAGTCAGGCTGCCTTGAGCATTGAGAGAGCCGCCTGTTCCGTACTCGAAGTCGGGATTCGTCAGCAAGTCCGTAAGGTCTTCTGTTCCAGCGCTGAAAGGAATGCTTGCGAGGGCACTCACGCAAAGACCTGGGTCCATGAAATAGACGCGAACGCTGACGTTCTTATCCTCCGTGCTCGTGTAATGAACGGCAGCGGGAATGTAGCCTTGAGCAACCGTCTCGTCCCAAGCCTCGGTCCTTTCCGTTTGCTTGACGGAGATGATGGTTGCGGCCTTTCCATCGACGGAAATGCCTGCGCGGATGTCGTAGTATGTGTTGAGGCGAAACGTCGGCAGACAACGCACTTGGATGACGTTGAGGCCTTCCTTTACGGGCAAAGTGTATTCCGCGTAAGGAGCGCTGCTGACGTTCGTGTAAGCCTGCATGTCGAGCGGCCAGACAGTTGCCGTAGTGCCTCGAATGCCCAGCCCCTCGAGTGTCTTCACTGTGGAGGAAGCGCTGTTGTAGTCGCCGCCTGCAATGATTGTGACGTTTGGTTGCAGAATGCTGCTTTGCTGCTCAGCCACATCGTCGGCAGTCGCAATAGCAGGCATCAAGTGCTGGCTCCAGTTGTTGGGCTTGTAGTCCATCATGCCTTGCCATTTCCCGCTTGCGTTGCTGTTGTTGTATTTCGTGGTAAGTGTAATAATTTCATTGAAAGCATTCTGTGCGGCAGAGGCGTACGAGAGCGCCTTCTCTTCCTGTCCTGCCCAAGCATAAACGAAACTCTGACGAGCGCGAAGCAGTTTGATGTTCTGGTCGGTACAAGCGCAAACAGGGTATTCAACGAGTTCGTAATAGGCGCTGCGAAGCGAGGACGGAATGCGAGCGCGCAAAGCAACCGTGCGTTGATAGAGGTCCTGATACTCTTCGATGCGCGCGTCAATCTGTGCATTCGAGTGGTCGAAGTGGCAAAGCTGCACATGCTCGGGCTTTGCTGCGATGCCGAGCCGATAGTAAGCCATCTTTATCTCGTTGATTTCGTCGGCATAATCCTCGCCGAAAGTGCGAGCAGCCCAGTCGCGTGTGTAGAGATGAGCGCGTTCGGGAGTCCAGCTGTTGATGTCCCAAGCCAGGTCCATGCAGAACTCCAGTTCCTCCTCGGCAGGCTTGATGTCGCCGACGTTGATAATCCATTGATCCCGAATGCCTTGAGCGTAACCTTTACTGAGTTCGTAGCTGCAAAGCGAGGGCGAGATGCTGCTCAGCCACAGATAGGAGTCGGGCGAGCCCCAATAGGAGAGGTGATAGTAGACGGCGTTGCCTCCGCTGCGGGCCTGCTCGGCTTGGTTCGGCATCTGACGAATGTAGCCGTGATTGTCGTCAACCCACATCAGCGTGACATCCTCGGGCACCTGCAGACCTGCGTTGTAGCAGTCGAGCACTTCCTTGTAGGGGATGAAGATCTGCGGAATGGTAGTGGGGTCGCCTATGCTGTCGGCAAGGAGTTGACGCTGGTAGGCGATGATTTCCGTCAGTGCAGCCACGCGTTCTTCCGTCGAGTTGTAGCCGTTGATGCCCGTATCGTGAACGCCTCGCATGCCGAGCGTATAGATAGCATTCTTGCCGCGGCTCTCGCCCACACGCTCCGCCCAATAGCGCTTAATCATGTCCTTATTCGTCTTCCACACCCAGTCCTCGTTGCCGTGGCCGCCGAACTTGTCGCCAGTCTTGCCCCACTCGTATTCGTTGTCGCGCAGCATCTGTTCGCAATGACTGGAACCCATGTAGATGTCGTACTTCATGATGAGCGGGATGTTCGTCTTCTCGAACCAGAAGGCTCTGGAGCCTGCATGCATGGCCGGCCAAAGCGTGTTGGCACGGAGGCGGAGCAGCAACTCCATGATGGCGCCGTAGGTTTTGGGACCGAAGTTGTTGAGGTTCGTGTCCATTTTCTTTGCAGCCCAAGGACGAAGTCCGAAGTCCTCGTCGTTGAGGAAGATTCCGCGGAACTTGACCGAGGGTGAGCCGAACACGCGTCTGCCTGGCGTTACATAGAGTTGCGTCTTTGTGGCTGGAGTGACGTCGGCCCAGAAAATCCAAGGCGAAATGCCTACCATTCTGCTGAGTTCGAACATGCCGTAAGCTGTGGCGCGAGGCTGCGAACCGAAGATGACGAGGGCTTTTGCCACGCCTTCCATTGGATTGTCTATCACCTGCATGCCAAACGCCTCCCACTTACCCTCGACGTCGCTCACGTCAATCTTTCCGTTGGCGATGAGTTGGTCAACATGGCTCGACTGCCCGATAGTGCCCACAATGATGGGGTTCTTCAACGAAGTTGGCTCTGCCTTGTACTTCACGAACGTCTTCTTCGTGACGGCTTTCAAGTCCGCAATGAGACAATCGGCTACCGTCTGCACCACTTCTGCATCCGCAGCATCGTAGAGGATGATGGCTTTGTCGGTCGCAAGTGAACCTGCAATTGTAAAGCATCCGTCAACAGGAGAGGTCACGACCTGCAGATCGTCGGCCTTGATGAGGAGGAGTGGAAGCAGCGAACAGAGTGCTGTCAGTAGTAGGCGTTTCGCGTTCATAGTTTTGGGTTTTATGTTGTTTCTTTGCGCAAAGATAGGTAGAATGTTAGAGTCTTGTGTTACTTCAGGCGAAAAAAGATGCTTATTTGTAAATTTTCGCACAGAAGTATGCTTTTCTTGTATGATATTTGCAGTTTCGTTGGTTTTTTTAGCGTGTGATGTTTGTAAACTTAACGTGTTATGTTGGGCAACTTAACGTGTGAAGTTTGCGAAAAACTCTGCAGATGTTCTCTCATCTTTCACACTGCAAAGGTACGACATTCTTTCTGCGCTGCCAAATTTCAGCACCTCAATTGGGCCGATTTTCAGCAGCAATTCGAGCAATTTTCGCAACGCATTGATTTCCAGTACGATTTACCCCGATTCTGGACTTTCCACAAATTCCACAAAGTTCACAAGTGGAAAAAAGACACATGCGCTCTTCCCTATATTATATTATTAAGGAAATATTTACTTATTATATAATATATTACAAATTACATTAGTTAACTATAATATATAATATATAGTCTTCGCACCTCTCTCAAAACTTGTTGTGGAATTTGTGGAAATTGTGGAAATGTGGAAATGTCTCGACAAACGTCATGCGAGTAAAACCCAAATTTCTCGATGAAATGGGCAATTTTTGCAACTTTTTGTCCCTTCATGAAGAGTCAAAAAGAGGCTGTTTTGGAGAAAAAAGTGGGGTGTTTTTACGGCATCAGAATCGAACTGTCGCCGTAACTGAGGAAGCGAAAATCGTGCGAAAGGGCATAATCATAGACATTGTGCCAGTTTTCTCCGATAAAAGCACTCACCAAAAGCAGCAAAGTGCTCTGCGGTTGGTGGAAATTCGTTATCATCCGACGCACAATATGGTATTTATAGCCCGGAGCAATGATGATTTGCGTGCTTGAATGCAGGATTTCCTCATCTTGTTCGTCCATATAATGGAGCAAAGCCTCGAGAGCCTCCGTCGTTGAGAGCGAATTGTCGTATTCGTAAGGCATCCATTGCGGAACATGAAGGTCTTCCTTGCCCTGACTGGCGAGAATGCCCATATAATAAAGGCTTTCGAGCGTGCGAACACTGGTTGTCCCGACTGCAATTGCCTCACCATTGTGGGCCAAAAGTCGCTCAATTGTGTGGCGATGCACGGCAATATGCTCCGAATGCATCTCGTGCCCGCCAATATCCTCGCTTTTTACGGGGCGGAACGTTCCTGCGCCCACGTGAAGCGTAACTTCCTCGCGCTCAATACCCTTTGCATCGATGTCGGCAAGGACTTGTTTCGTGAAATGTAGTCCGGCAGTGGGAGCCGCAACAGAACCTTTTATCTTGGAATAGACCGTCTGATAGGTCGTTTTGTCGCTTTCCTGCGTCTTGCGGTTCAAGTAGGGTGGGATAGGAAGCTCGCCAACAGCGTCGATGACTTCGGCCCATGTAAGGCTTGCATCCCATTCGAATTTAATCTCCTGACTCGTGCCGTGAATGCCGATGCGTTCTGCTGTAATAGTCAAAGTTGAATCTTCAATGTTCAATGTTCTCGTCAGCTTCCCTTCCTTCCATTTCTTCAGGTTTCCAACGAGGCAATACCACGAGCACGAGCCTTTCTGAGCGAAATTCTCCTGATATTCCACAGGATTAGCCGGCTCCAGAAGAAAGACTTCGATGAGGGCACCGTCCTGCGCCTCACCTTTACGGAAGTGCAACCTCGCCTGAATGACGCGTGTATTGTTGAAAACCATGAGTGCTCCTTCTGGCAAAAGAGTCGGCAGAGAGCGGAACACAGTCTCGCCAATCTTCCCTTTATCATAGATAAGCAATTTGCTGCTGTCGCGCTCTGGCAAAGGGAACTTCGCAATGCGTTCGTCGGGCAAAGGATAGTCGTAATCGCGTATTTGTATGTGCTTCGTGTCCATAAAACGGGTGCAAAATTACAAAGAAAAATGTAAAAAGTGTTCATAGTTCACGAAAAAAACGTTATATTTGCAGACGAAACACCTAAACTTTAAACTTATATACCTATGAAACTAACAGGAAGAAGAGAAAGCACGAATGTGGACGATCGTCGTGGAATGACCGCTGCCAAGGCTGGCGGCGTCGGCATCGTCGGCATCATCATTGCCCTTATTATGACATTCATGTCGAAGGGCAGCCTTAACATTGCCGACCTCATCAGTTTGGCTCCCGAAATGATGGGAAACGTCACGGAACAGGCTGAAGGCGGTCGCGAGTTTACTGAAGAAGAGCAGGCTCTTGCAACCTTCTCCAAGCAGATTCTTGCAGGCACGGAAGATGTGTGGGAAGAGCAGTTCAAGAAGATCGGACGCACCTACGAACCTCCCAAAATGGTGCTCTACACGGGAAGTGTGAAGACAGGTTGCGGTAACGGTTCCGCAAGCATGGGCCCCTTCTATTGCTCAGCCGATCAATGCCTCTACATCGACCTCTCGTTCTTCACCTCTATGAAGCAGCAACTCGGTGCTGACGGCGATTTTGCTTATGCTTATGTGATTGCTCACGAGGTAGGTCACCACGTGGAATACCTGCTTGGCACACTCGGAAAAGTGCATCAGCAAATGTCGAAACTCAGCTCTACCGAAGCCAACAAACTGAGTGTGCGCCTCGAACTCCTTGCCGACTTCTATGCAGGCGTTTGGGCTTATCACGACAACAAGATGTTCGGAAGCATCGAAGACGGCGACCTCGAGGAAGCCATTCGTTGTGCGCAAGTCATCGGCGACAACTACTTGCAGGAGAAGGCTCGCGGTTATTCTCAGCCCGAGACCTTTACTCATGGCACGAGCAAGCAGCGCATGAAATGGCTGAAACTCGGTCTCCAGACAGGCGACATCACGAAGGGCACAACCTTCCAATGCAGCGACGCCGAACTCTAAACGATGAAGATAGGCGATAAGGTTCGCTTCCTCTCCGAAGTAGGAGGAGGCAGAGTCGTTGGCTTTCAAGGGAAAAACATCGTTCTTGTGGAAGACGAGGACGGTTTCGACATTCCTATGCAGGTGCGCGATGTGGTAGTTATCGATAGCGATGATTACGACATCAGCAAGGTCAATCCTCTAGAAAAGAAAAAGCCTCTTCCCGCCTCAGCCACCCAAGCGAGGGAACAGGAAGAGCCTGAAGAGAAGCCTGTTACGTTCAAGCCGAAGCCTCTCGAAAGGCGTGAAGGTGAGCGACTTAACCTCTATCTCTCCTTCTTGCCCGACGATGTGAAGGAAATCTCCAGCACAGGCTTTGAGTCGTACCTCGTGAACGACAGCAACTACTACATGCAAGTCTCGTTGATGAGTGCGGAAGGTGCGAGTTGGAAGCTGCGTTTCTGCGGCATTATAGAACCTAACAGCAAACTTTTTGTCGAAGCGTTCGACCGTTCGCAAGTCAACGACCTTGAGCGTCTTTGCGTGCAAACCATCGCTTGGAAGCAGGATAAACCCTTCACGTTGAAGCCTGCCTTGACAACCGAACTTCGCCTCAACCTGACGAAGTTCTATAAATTACACATCTTCCGCCCAAATGAGTTCTTTAACGAACCTAATTGGACGGAAGATGTTATTCGTGACGACAAGCCTGTTCGCAACGTTTATGTGGATGCCGAACAGGTGAAAGAAGCGCTTAACTCTTCGTGTCGCCAAACTTAGTGTCCGTGTGCATGCGACGCATTGCTGCGACATCTTGGCGCGGACAAATCATGAGGAACTCTCCTTCCTCTGCAATCACGTAGTCTTTTAAGCCTTTAACGACGGCCGTGTGACCTTTCGGAAGGCGGATGATGTTGCCCGAACACTCGTAGAGATAGGCGTCGGTGTTGAGCAGGACATTGCCTTCGGCGTCGCTTGGCGCGTCTTCTCCGAGGCTTGCCCAAGTACCTATGTCGGCCCAACCGAAGTGTCCGCGCTGCACATAAACGTGTTCGCTTCGTTCCAAGATGCTGACGTCCATGTTGTAATTAGGCAGGACGTTGAAACTTTCAGGTACGAGTTTCGGGTCGGCACTCTCGGCTTCTGCCATCATTTTGGGAATCTCCACTCGGTATTCTGGCACAAGTTGGAAGAGATTGTCGAGCATAACCCTTGTGTTGAAACACAATAAACCTGTGTTCCACAGGAAGTTACCTTCTTGCAGGAAGATGTTGGCAAACTCGGCATCGGGTTTCTCGGTAAACGACTTGACAGGGAAAATGTCGTGACTCAACGACTTATCATCGTTCATTTGGATGTAGCCGTAACCCGTTTCAGGTCGTGAAGGCGTGATGCCCATCACGAGAAGTCCGTCGTTTTCGCTAACGAAGTTTAGTCCGTCAAGCACATCTTCTTTGTATTGTTCCTCTTTCAGGATGATTTGGTCGGAAGGGGTTACGAACAGCGTTGACTGAGGATTCTGCTTTGCAATGAAGACAGAACCCCAAGCCACAGCTGCCAAAGTTCCTCTACGCAACGGCTCTTCCAAGATGTGCATGTCGTCCACCTCGGGCAATTGCTCATAAACGAGCGGCAGATAAGCCACGTTTGTGCTGACGTAGATGTGCGAAGGATCGATGAACTTCGCAACTCTATCGTACGTCTGTTGCAGCAGAGTTCGACCTGTTCCAAACAGATCGAGGAACTGTTTAGGCTTGACAGTTCGGCTGATAGGCCAGAGTCGAGTTCCGTTGCCTCCAGCCAAGATGAGACAATATTTGTTGTCTGCCATGAGAATGATTAGCGCAGTTTCTTAATGACGGGCAGCAGGAAGCTCTCCATAACTGCATAACCGTCGGCATTGGGATGCACGCCAGGGTTGTCGTTAGCCAGTTCTGCCTTCATGGCTGTGCCGTCAGCATTAACCATAGCGCTGAAGTAGTCGACGTAGGGAATCTTGTTTGCCTTAGCATAAGCCTGAACGCGAGCGTTGAGCTTGCGAATCTTATCCATTGCATCGGTGATAGACGGATGCCAACTGAAACCGGCTGCAGGAAGGCAACTGGTAAGGATAACCTTGCACTTGTGGAAGCGTGCCAACTCGACCATCGAGAGAACATTGCCGTAAGTCAGGTCTTCGTTGTATTCGCCGGTATTCTCTGCAACGTCGTTTGTGCCGTAGTTGATGACAACGACTTTAGGCTGCAGGTTGATGACGTCCTCGCGGAAACGGAGAAGGAACTGATAAGAAGTCTGTCCGCCAATGCCGCGACCGATGAGATTGTTGTCCTTGAAGAACTCGGGACGAGTGCGAGGCCAACCATCGGTAATGGAGTTACCCATCAAAACGACACGCTTCTCGCCCTTTGCAGGAGCGCCAAGTTCCTTGTTAGCGCCAGCGTAGCGCTTCCAGTTAGCGAATTCATGTTTCTGTGCTTGAGCGCCAAGAGCAATGCAGAGCAAAGCTACGGCTGCGATAATTCTAGTCTTCATAGTTGTATTTTGTTTAGTTGTTTAGTTTATAGTTCCTTTCGAATACTCTCGGCAATTTGCTCGAATTCTTCGGGAGAAAGTGTGAGGTGAGGGTTTGTAAAGCGCATATCTGCCTCACTTTGCATGGGAACAAGGTGGATGTGAGCATGAGGAACCTCAAGTCCGAGCACGCATTGTCCCACCTTTACGCAAGGAATGGCCTTTTTGATAGCCTTTGCCACCTTCTTCGCAAACACTTGAAGTCCAGCAAGTTCGTCATCTTCGAGGTCGAAGATGTAATCCACTTCTCGCTTAGGAATCACGAGGGTATGACCCTTTTGAAGAGGGCTGATGTCGAGGAAAGCATAGTAGCGCTCGTCCTCAGCAATCTTGTAGCTTGGAATTTCACCTGCTACGATACGGGAAAAGATGCTTGCCATAATCGTTTTTAATCAAAATTGATGCTCATTACTTCGAGTTGAATGGTACCTTGAGGCACTTTAATCTCGGCAATGTCGCCAACCTTCTTGCCGAGCAAACCCTTTGCAATTGGGGTTTCCACGCTGATTTTACCAGAACGGAGGTCTGCTTCTGTTGCGCTGACGATAGTGTATTTCATCGTCATCTTGTTCTTTACGTTGCGCAGTTCGACTGTAGAAAGGATTTGAACTGTGCTGGTGTCGAGGTGAGTTGTGTCAATAATCTTTGCCTCGATAATAGTTTTCTTGAGCAGAGCTATCTCAGTCTCGAGTTTGCCTTGCCATTCTTTTGCAGCATCATATTCAGCATTTTCCGACAGATCTCCCTTGTCGCGAGCCTCCGCTATTGCGGCACTTGCGGCGGGTCTGTCTATGCTTTCCATGTGTTGCAGCTTTGCTACGAGCTCGTCGTAGCCTTTTTGTGTCATGTAAGCCATTAATAATATGTTTTAGTTATACATTATCTATTTTATAATATGGCGGCAAGCGGGAGCGGACGAGGAACGTTTCTTTCCTTCAGCGAAGCACGAAAAAAAAGAAGAATCCCGACCGTTCAAGTCGGAACCCTTGTCCTTTTCCTGTTTTTTATGTTGCCGAATGCAAAGTTAGGGATTTTTTCCTATACTGCAAACATTTTGGCAGAAAAATTCACCACTTTGCGTAAATTCCCTCCTCTCTAGTTGTGCGAAATCTCCTTTTTCTGTCCTAAAAGTCCTCAGACTCGTGTTTCATCGACGGATTTTATACTTTCCTCCGACTAACATTTGAACTGCTCCTTTCATTTCGAGCGAGAAAAGGAGGCTCGAGAGCTGACCTACAGGAATATTCGTCTCTACTGAAAGAACGTTGATTTGCTTGCTATCGTCCTTTGCGAGGGCTTTCAAGACGATTTGCTCTTCTTCCGAGAAGTCTGCAAACAGTTCTTGTTGAATGCCTTCGGAAAGTTGTTTCTTATGTTGAATATCGTCTGTCCACCCCATAGCCAAGCAGAAATCTTCGGCTCCAGTCAACAAAGTGGCGCAGTTCGAAAAGATGAGTTTGTTGCATCCAGACGAGTGAGAATCGAAGATGCGACCTGGAAAAGCCCAAACTTGTCTGTCGTAACTCAAGGCAATATCTGCGGTAATGAGGGAACCGCCTTTAGTCGCGCTTTCCACCACAATTACTGCATCCGAAATGCCTGCCACGATTCGATTGCGTTGCACGAAGAATCGTTTGTCAATCGGAGTTCCCGACATAAGTTCAGTCAGCAAGCCGCCTTGACTGACCATCTGTTTTGCAGTCTCTCGATGAAGACGCGGATAGATCTGATCGAGGCCGTGAGCAAGAACGCCAACAGTCTCCAAACCCTCTTCCAAAGCAGCCTGATGGCAGTTTACATCTACGCCGTAAGCCAATCCGCTCACAACGATTGCATCAGGGCAAAGACGCTTCAAATCCTGAACAAACGAGCGACAAAGGTCCTTTCCATAGTTCGTAATCTGTCGCGTTCCCACCATACTTACTATGTGTCGACTGTTGAGATTGGTCGTTCCGCGATAGTAAAGCAGGACAGGAGCATCCGAACAACCTCGAAGTCGCTCAGGATAAGCTTCGTCGTTGATGCCCAAACATTCGATTTTCCCTTTTCGGCAGAACTCCAACTCCTCTTCAGCTCGAGCCAAGAAATTGCAAAAATTGCCCATTCCATCGAGAAATTTCTTGGATGCAGACGGCAAAACTTGCTTCAAATCTTTGCGATTTTCGTAGATAGCCGAAGCCGAACCCAGCTCATCAATCAGTAAATGCAGGTTTGTGAGGCTGAGCGAAGGCACTTGCGTGAGTGCCATCAAGTATAGAGTTTCCTGCTCGGTCATGTTTCCGAATAGTATGGTATCAGCTTGTCTTCCAGCTCTTTACAACGACTTAACTTGCCGTCGACGAGACATACTGTATCGACTTTTCCTCTTGCAACCAGCTTCATATCGCTGATTCGATAAATGTCTTGATGGAACACATAACGGACGCCTTCCTGCTTGATATTGAGACAAGAGAGGAATTCGTCGCGGCTTCGAAGCGGACTCTTGTAGGCAATCGTGATTCGAGCCACAACTGCATCAATTCCACGACTGTGCATATCGGCAAAACTGATGCCTGCTTCGAGCAGAAATTCGTGCCGAGTATGCTCCATATAATGCTGATAATTAGCGTTGTTGACGATTCCTTCGAGGTCGCATTCGTAGTCGCGAACCTTCATCTTCAATTCGTAAGCGTATTTCATTTCTTCAGTTGTTTTTCCATTACTCTAGTGTCGTTCGTAAAGTTAACGTGTTACGATTGCGATTTTAACGAGTTAAGTTTGCAAAGTTAACGTGTTATGTTTGCCATCGTAACTGGGGTTGTTTGAGAACTACCTTTGAGGTATTCGTATCCGAACCTGCATCTCAGACAATCTATTCTGTCGCAATATTGGCGTTTAAGCTGTATAAGTGCCTGACTATCAGCGGCTGAGGTGACTTCCAAACCACACTCTTTCCATTGACGAAGGATGTAGTTGTTCTCGGCAGGAAGTTCCTCCAAGAGTCGGCAAGCACGCTGGCAAATCTCCTCATCGCTGATGTGTCGACCATAAGCAAAGAGCAAAGGCACCACAGTATTGATGATGAGCAACCTTCTACTTGCAGCCGTCATTCCCTTGACTTCCAGGCACTTCTGCAACTCTTCCACGCTTTTCGCCTCTAAAAGTTTGCTCATCTGTGCTTTCCCACTATGGTAGAGTTCCGCGATTTGCAGGATTCGCATGAAAGGGAAATTGCGAGGGCGAGTCCGCAGAAAACGCCAATCTGCCCTTTCCATCGAGTCTCCAAGACTGAATTTGTGTTTCAGGAAGTTGAACTCTTGCTGGAGTTCCAATACCTCTTGCTCGCTCCTAACTGCCTGAACCTCAGCGATAAGGCCCGCCATTCCGAGGAAGAGAGCCTCTATTTGGAACAGGTTGTCGCGATGTTTTCCTGCCGCCGAAAGCGGAATTCGCATGGCCCAACGCTCGAAAGCATCTCCATTAAGACCAAAGCCGAAACTCCTGCTCAAAGTCACAAAAGTGGCTCGTTCCCAATCGCCCCCAGTTCTTTCCGCTCTCGAGGTCACCAATTCCGACCTTTCCTTCAGCCTTTCAACGAGCAAAGCATCCATCCATTGATGCACTTTTATCGATGAAATCGAGGAAATTATGCGGTGACAACGAGGATAATCCTCAGTTTTCTGGAGCTCTTCATAACGGAGTCGGATGCTTTCAGGAATGTCGAGTTGAACCTGAGGAAGCGTCTTTCCCTCCTCTGTTTTCACCTCTCCGTCAATCTCTCCCACAACATGCAAGATAACACTATTGTAGGCTGGATCGAGGTTGTGACTGTGTCTGTACCAATCCGACGAGCGAAGATGGACCTCGATATTGCCTGCCCAAACCGTCTTTCCCACTCGAATCTTGGCATTAAAGAAGTCAGGGCCCTGATTGTGATTGTGCAAACCAGGGTCGATAACCTCAATCTCCTGCCCATCTTCTGTGGTGAGCGGTTTCAAAGGCAATATCTTGTGTTTCCAGACATAGTGGAGCAGCCTTTCCATCCTTATTTTGACTCCGTTAACTTATTTTGTGAAACAAAAGTACGCAAAATTGGTCGAAAAGCATTACTTTTGCACGAGAAATATTATATAAGGTATGAAAATAGCACTTATAGGGTACGGCAAGATGGGCCGTATGATTGAGGAAATCGCACTTTCGCGAGGTCATGAAATCGTCAGCATTATCGATATCGACAATCAAGACGAGTTCGAATCGGCCGCTTTTGCAAGTGCGGATGTCGCTATCGAGTTTACAACTCCTTGGACTGCCTACGATAATTACCTCAAGGCTTGGAAGGCAGGCGTAAAGGTGGTTAGCGGAAGTACAGGATGGATGAAGGATCATGAGGCTGAAGTCCGCAAAGCTTGTACTGATGAGGGCAAGACACTCTTTTGGGCAAGCAACTTTAGTGTGGGCGTAGCTATCTTTTCAGCAGTCAACAAATACTTGGCCAAGATCATGAACGGCTTCGATCAGTATGATGTAAACCTCGTCGAAACGCATCATATTCACAAGCTCGATGCCCCTTCAGGAACGGCTATCACGCTTGCAGAACAGATTGTGGAAAACCTCGACCGCAAGGAAAGTTGGGGACTTCACGAGACAAAACCAGGAGTTCTGCGCATTGATGATATTCGCCAAAAAGAAGTTCCAGGCATTCATACCATTACATATGATTCTCCAGAAGATATGATAACTATCACTCACGATGCCCACAATCGTCGTGGTTTTGCGATGGGAGCAGTCCTTGCAGCAGAATATACGGCTCAACACACAGGTTTGCTCACAATGTCCGACTTATTTAAATTCTAAAAGATATGACCAAAAAGAAAAGATACAAAGCAACGGCAAAGGATTGGATCAAGGCGATTATCGCTATCGCACTCTTTATTGCGTTCCTCTATTGGGTGGATGCTTGGTGGGGACTCATAGTTGTTCCCTTCATCTTCGATGCCTATGTTACTCGTCTCATCCCTTGGACTTGGTGGAAAGATGCAGAGAATCCTGTTGTCAGAACTGTGATGAGTTGGGTTGATGCCATCGTCTTCGCCCTCGTTGCAGTCTATTTCGTGAACATCTACTTCTTTCAAAATTACACGATTCCATCGAGTTCTTTGGAGAAGAGCCTGCTTGTGGGCGACTATCTTTTAGTGAGCAAGATGAGTTATGGCCCAAGAGTTCCGCAGACTCCTCTGCATATGCCGCTCTGCCAACACACCCTTCCTTTCGGAGGAAAAAGCTATATCGAGTGGCCGCAATGGAAGTACAAGCGCGTAACTCCCAAGCCTGTTGAGTTAAATGATATCGTCGTCTTCAACTATCCTGCAGGCGACACTATCGTTTCCAACGTTCAATATCAGACGGAATACTATGCTATGTGTTATGGTATAGGCACTCAACTCTATCGACAACAAACAGGTACGGAGGCTCAGCCGCAAGAGATGTCACCTCAGGACCAACGCCAATATTACAGCACAATATATGAACTTGGTCGTCAATATGTGCTCCATTCACCACAGGAATTCGGCGAGGTGGGTTGGAGACCAGTTGATAGGCGCGAGAACTATGTGAAACGTTGCATCGGATTGCCTGGTCAAACGCTCGAAATCCGCGATAAGATTGTTTATCTCGACGGCAAAGAGAACCCTGCAGCCAAGAATGTTCAGTTCAATTATCATGTTGATCTGCAGACAAGCTATTTGCCTGAGAATCTGATTCACGAGCTTGGTTTGAGTATGAGGGATGTTGATTCCATGTATCGAACAGGCGAGATTCCTTTGACATCCGAGGCTAAAAAGGCTTTGGAGCAGCATACGGAATATGTGATGAGCGTTACCCCTATCGTGAACAACGAGACAGGAGGACTCTATCCGCAGAATGCTTATACTGGTTGGACTTGCGACAATTACGGTCCTATCTGGATTCCCAAGAAGGGAGAAACTGTGAAGTTGACTGAAGAGAACTTTGCCATCTATGAGCGTCCCATCAGAATTTATGAAGGAAACGACTTGAAGATAACTCCTGAAGGCGAGATCTTTATCAATGGAAAACAGACGAACGAGTACACATTCCAGATGGATTACTATTGGATGCAAGGTGACAATCGTCATTGTTCCGCAGATTCTCGCTATTGGGGCTTCGTTCCTGAGGATCATATCGTAGGCAAACCCATCTTCATCTGGCTGAGTACTGATGCCGACAGACCTTGGTTTAGCGGTCATCATATTCGATGGAATCGCCTATTTTCGCTGGTTGACAACATCAAGTAATTCCCTAAAGTGCTTCTTCCCTGCTGCTATCTTTCTCCAATATCCCATTATAGTGCGTTCTTTCATGCAGATGAAGTTCGCCTCGAAGTGTGCGATCATTTCACGAAACAAACGCTTCGCAACCGATGTTGGATAGATAGTCCGTCTGGAGCGCTTGCCCTTACAATTCCAGTTGTTAAGGAAGAGGGGAAGACACCTTTGCGAGATATCCGCATCAGCGAACATGGGAATTGGCGACACAGGCATTGGGTAGCGCTTGAAAGCAGTTACAGGCAATCTCCTTTCTTTGAGTATTATGCCGATGATTTCGCGCCTTTCTATGAGAAGAAATGGACGTTTTTGGCCGATTTCAACGAGGATTTGATGTCTCTCATCACTTCTTTGTTGGATATTCAAAAGCCTATCTCCCGTACTTCGACTTATGAAGGTGACGCTTTCAACCAGTTGCCCGAGTTCACGCCAAAGCCTTACTACCAAATGTTTGCTCAGCGTCATGGGTTCCTTCCTGATCTGAGTATAGTCGATTTGCTCTTTAATCAAGGGCCGGAGGGAGTGTTATGGCTGTAACTTTTCATGCTCTTCCGAATAGTGTTAGCGAGGTTCTTCCGCCTGAACAATTCACTTATCCGTTCTGTTACGAACCTCATCCTCTTTGTGTTGCTGCGGCAAATGAGGTAAGACAATTTGTTGAGGAGCAAAAGGAATGGAACGACGAAGTTTCCAAAGGCAAGATGTTCGGTGTTTTGGTGGCAAGAAAGGGAGATGAGATGGGCTTCCTCGCAGCATTCTCAGGCACTTTGAATGGGAAAACGCAACACTCTTATTTCGTCCCTCCAATATTCGATCTCATGGCTCCAGGCTGTTATTTTCAGCAAGAAGAGGCAGCCATAAGTACCATCAACAGGCAGATAGAAGCATTACCTTTGCAGCCAAGTCCGCTTCGTGAACAGATGGAAGAGGAGCTTTCTGCCTGCAGAAAACAGATGCAACAAAGTAAGGCGAAACGCGATTACCTTCGTCAAACTCTTTCAGAAGAAGCGTTGAAGGAGCAAGAACCGTTGCTTATTCGAGAGAGTCAGCATGAAAAAGCGGAGTTCCGAAGGCTGAAAAAGATGTGGGAGGAGCGAGTTTTTGCTGATGAAGCACCACTTCGCGAACGCCAGAAACAAGTGCAACAGTTGCAACAAGAGCGTCATGAACGCAGTATTGCTCTGCAGAAATGGTTGTTCACGAAGTTCACTTTCCTTAATGCTTTGGGTGAAGAAAAGAGCCTTCTCGACCTGTTCTATCCCTCAATTCCTCCTGCTGGGGCAGGTGAATGTTGCGCCCCCAGACTCTTACAAGCCGCTTATAAAGAGGGATTGCAACCGCTTTGTATGGCCGAGTTCTGGTTGGGTGCGTCCCCAATCGACGAGATAAGACACGAAGGTCATTATTATCCTGCTTGCAACAGAAAATGTCGTCCTATCCTCCGTCATATGCTTGAAGGGCTTGATGTGGAGGCCAATCCTTTGTTGAAAGGCAGTCAACTCCTCTCCCAACTACACATTATATATAATGATGGCGAGTTGGCAGTTGTGAGCAAGCCTGCTGGAATGCTTTCCGTTCCTGGTAAAGATGACCTTCCAAATGTGCAAGATGTGATAAAAACCGCCATTTCATCGGCAAAAGGACCACTTATTGTGCATCGACTCGATATGGATACAAGCGGTTTGATGCTTGTCGCTTTGACCGAAGAGAAGTATCATGAATTGCAGAATCTCTTCCTTCATCGACGCATCAAAAAGGTTTATCATGCTCTTTTGGAACGCGAAATGCCAGTTGGAGAAGAAGGGAAAATCAGCCTTCCATTGAGGCCTGACTTCGATGATCGCCCTCGTCAAATGGTCGATAAGGTGCATGGAAAGCCTGCCGAAACGCATTATCGAGTGCTCGGAAACAAGGATGGTCATGCTCTTTTGGAGTTTTCTCCAATTACTGGCCGCACCCATCAGTTGCGAATTCATTGCGCTCATCCACAAGGACTTAACAATCCGATTGTTGGCGACAGACTTTATGGAAAACCAGCTGAAAGGCTTATGTTGCATGCTTACAGTATTACACTAGAAGGAAAAACATTTGAAGATGAAGAAGATATTACTTGATGTTCACACTCACACCATTATGAGCGGACATGCTTATAGTTCTTTGCAGGAAATGGTGACTGCCGCTCAGCAGAAAGGCCTTGATATTCTGGGGATTACGGAGCATGCTCCAGGTATTCCCGGAACTTGCGATCCTATCTATTTTCGCAACCTTCATGTAGTTCCTCGACAAATGGGAAGACTTCGTCTCTTGCTTGGAGCGGAGTTGAACATCTTGGATACGAAGGGAACGCTCGACCTCGATGAGTCCTATTACAAACGGCTCGACATTCGAATTGCCGGCATTCATCTGCTTTGTTGGGAAGGTGGGACGATTGAGGAAAATACCGATGGAATGCTGGCTGCCATAAGAAATCCGTGGACGCAAATCATCTCCCATCCTGGCGACGGAACTGCCGAACTCCTTTTCGAGCCGATTGTTTTGGCTGCGAAGGAAACGAAGACGCTTCTCGAGATTAACAATAGCAGTCTCAATCCCAATAGGAAGAAGGATTCGGCTCTCGTCAACAACCTCGAGATTCTGCGTCTTTGCAAGCGATACGAAGTGCCGATTATTCTGGGAAGCGACGCACATATCAGCTTCGATATTGCCGATTATGGCTTTATTTGGTCGTTGTTAGCGGAGACGGAATTCCCTGATGAACTCATTGTGAACTATGATGCTGACCGCTTTCTGCAGATTCTCGAACAAAGATAGCTAAGGTCGTTGGAAAACAACTGCAGTTACGTTGGCAAACGTAACACGTTAACTTTGCAATCGTAACACGTTAACTTTGTCAACTTAACTCGTTAAGTTTGCGATTTAACCACGTTAACTTTTCGACTCTCTGCTTTTCAGCCAACGCTCGATATTGCGTTTCAGTCCGTCATACTTTGCCCGCTTGACGGCAGAACCCTTGAAAAGCGAACGATATTGCTCTTCCGTAAGCTCTTCCCAATCGTTTGGAGTCATCTTGAGAAGCGCTTCTGAAGGCTGAAAAGCGGCTTCTTCGGTAGGCTTCGACTCAGCAAATTGTGGGGTTGCTCGCATACATCGGTCACAACCATAAAAAGTTCGTTTGAGCTGAATCTCTTCCGAAAGGGGCCCTCTATGTTCGATGGTTTGATAGCTGAGACACAGCCTTGCATCAAGACCTTCTGGCGTAAGTGCCGGACAAAGCTTTGTCCATCCTTCTTCTTCGGGCAGAGAATCGGGTAGAGGAGCATCGTAATGATCCGCTTCTTGCGTGAGAAAAAGCTCGCCAAGAAATACTGTCGGACCATATCCGGGCACAGAAACGAGGCCACTTTGCGTAAGAACTCCTATGCCGCTTCGCCAAGCCCAATACCGCTCTAACACGGGGGCAGTATCGACAAAACATCGTCCTTCAAGCCCGCATTCCTGCATAAGTTGAGTCATTCGACTGCGCATAACATCATGATAATCTTGCCCTTGCGCATAAAGACTAATGCCGGATTGGTGGTTTTCGGGCATGAAGTTCATAGCAAGACTGACGATTGTCTTCACTCCAGGCACAAGAAGATCGGGCTTAAGACGCATTTCGACGTTCCTTTCAAGGTAGTCCATCTCGCCATAAAGGCCGAGTTCCAACCAATGACGAAAGCGTTTGGCAAACGATTCGGCTACCGGTTCCGCCTTAGCAAAGCCGCAATTAGCAAAGCCCAAACTAAGTGCTTGGGCTTTGATGTCTTTGCTATTCAATAACGCCGAACTCATATCCTTCCTGCTTTAGCCAAGCAAGTATCTCGGGTAAGGCATGCTTGAGCTTATCTATGCTTTTGAGCGAGTCGTGAAATGTAATGATGCTCCCGTTTCGAGTGAAGCGTTTGACATTGTTGATCACATCCTCTTCGGTAAGAAGTCGGCTGTAATCTCGAGTCACAACATCCCACATAACAACCTTGAAACCGCAATGTCTCAGTACTCGATACTGCACCATTCCAATCCATCCATGAGGTGGACGAAAGAGTTTGGTTTGGAGAATCTCGTTGGCTTTCACAATGTTTGAGAGATAAGTCCAAGGTGTATGACGAGCTCCCGAAAGATGATTGTGTGTGTGATTGCCGATTCGATGACCTCGAAGCCGTACTTCATCGACCAGATGAGGATACTTAGCAGCATTATCTCCCACCATAAAGAACGTTGCCTTTGCTTCGAAACGGTCCAAAGTATCGAGGATGAAAGGTGTCGCCTCTGGAATTGGACCGTCGTCGAAGGTAAGGTAAACAGCCTTCTTGTCTGGGTTTATCCGCCATAAAGCATGGGGATAGAACCAACGAAACACTTTTGGAGGCTGCTCTATGAACATAGGCAATCGGACTTACAACGAGTCTTCTTCGTCTTCTTCGTAGTCGGAGGAATCGTCTGCATCATCCATACCGACACTACCATAGATGCGAGCTTGGAGAAGTTGGTTGTAGAGGTCGAGTTTCTTAGCAAGTTCCAATGTCTTAACACTACCGGCACTTTCCAAAATTGCAATGGCACTATGCATCTGATACAGAGAGGACATGCAGTTTCTTTCGCTGAGAAGAAGCGTCTTAGTGGGAAGGTTCAGATACCATTCAAGGTATTCTGATGCCGTATTTGCAACAGAATAAGCGATGTCGCAGGCTTCTTTCTTCTTGCCCAAAGTGTTGCAAACTCGTGCCAAATCAAGCGAGCCACTACTATAACTGTGTGGTACAGCGCTTGGAGGAATGACCTTTTCGACCTTCTCCACCACTTTGGCTGCCTTATCGAGTTTGCCTTCTTGAACAAGGCGAGTAGCCAGTTGCGAGAAGATTCGGCGGTGAGTTGAGCACATTCGAGTCACAGTCTCATCAAGATAAATGCCGGGTTTGTCGATACCTCCAAAGGTAAAGCGATTCATGAGGTTCTCGTACATCTTCTCCGTATCGATGTCTTTTCCGCTCTTCTTCGTGTTGAATGGTGTGATACGATAGGCCAGACCTTCTTGCACGAAGTAGTCATCGAGGTGACCATAATTGTCTGGTCCGACTGTCATAGCCACATAAATCGGTCGTTCCCAATTGCATTGTGCAATCATCTCATACATCATCATCTCACTCTTATAGACGGCTCTCTTGCCTTTCAGGCTGATGTGCATTTTGTCGGGAATGCTGTCATCTGCCATCATCATGCCGCTTCGACGAACTGCTTCCTTGTCGATAGAAAGTACGATACTGTCGGTCGGAATGAATCGCAAGTCAGGATTGTCGTTGAGAACCCACTTGTCGATGATGTTCTTAAGCTCGTATGGATCGTCGCCAAGCAGTTGATGAAGCATGACGGGATCATCCTGATAGGACTCGATAAGACGTTCAAGTGTGCCTGGACGAACAGAAGTTCCTTCGCGAGTGCCTGCCACATATTGCAATCTGCTCCAATGAATTGGTACTGCAGGAGAGTCGTAGGCAGGACGTTTCATTTGGTCGATATACCAGTCTGTCTGCAGATATGAGAGGTTGCAGACGCGAGCGTCGGTTCGGAAGCCTTCCGTTTCTTGTGCATACCACAAGGGGAAGGTGTCGTTATCGCCATTTGTATAGATGATGGGGAAGTTGTCTTTGTCGAGAGATTCCAGATAGTTGCGACCGAAATCTCTGCAAGTATAACGTCCGCTTCTATCGTGATCGTCCCATGTCTGCCCAGCCATTTGTATGGGGACAAGTACGCAAAGGCAGGAAAGAACTGCACAAGCCATTTCATTCTTCAGAAGTTTCTTCAAATAATAGGCAATGCCTGCAACTCCCAGACCTACCCAAATGGAGAACGCATAGAAGGAACCTGCGTAAGCATAGTCTCGTTCACGAGGTTGCATCGGCGTTTGGTTGAGGTAAAGCACTATGGCAAGACCAGTCATGAAGAAGAGGAAGAAGACAATTCCGAACTGCTTTTCACCCTCATTGTCCTTGAAGAGTTGCCAAAGCAGGCCAATAAGTCCGAGCAACAAAGGCAGGCAATAGAAGACATTATGTCCTTTGTTCTCTTTAAGTTCACTAGGCAATTTGCTTTGATCACCCAGTCGCATATTGTCGAGGAACGGAATGCCTGTAATCCAGTTGCCGTGTTCCCATTCTCCATTTCCTTGGATATCATTCTGCCTTCCTGCAAAGTTCCACATAAAGTAGCGCCAATACATGAAGTTAACTTGGTAACTAAGGAAGAAACGAAGGTTCTCGAACTGAGTCGGCGTCTTTATTTGAACCATATCTCCACACCTTTCATAGCTCTTGACGGTTCCCTTCACTCCACCCATCCAACTCTCGTAAGCGGACGAATGTTGCTCGCTATACATACGAGGGAAGAACATGTTTTGCTGATAGACATAGTCCGTCTTATAGCGCTGAATCTCGTAACGATCGGGCTCTTCAGGCGTTTGCTTTTCCTTTCTCTGATAGACAGGAGCACCCTTTTCGCTAACAGGAACACAGTAGTTCCCGTCGGGCTTGAGCAGGACTTGGCTGGTGTAAGCTGGACCATAAAGCAGTGGGCGGTCACCATATTGCTCGCGACTCAGGTAAGTTCCCAAGGTGAAGATGTCTTCGGGAGAGTTCTGGTCCATCGGCGTATTAGCAGAGCTACGGATAACGATGACTGCATACGAACTGTAGCCAATCATTATCATGAGCATGCAAAGCAGAGAGGTGTTCATCAGTCGAGCAGAGACGATGGGCTTTCCTTCTTTCTTCCAGCGAAGAGCGAAGTAGAGGAGAGCCAGCACAATAACGCCAAAGATAATGCTCGTCCATCCGTAACCATAGAAAGGAATACCCAACATACCTACACTCAGCAGATAAGAGAGAATCATTCTGTTGCGGCTCTTCTGCTTGATGGTCTCCCAAATGCTCCAAAGCACGATGCCTACAAGCAATGCGATATACACAATAACGCCTGTATTGAAAGGCATACTTAGGGTGTTGACGAAGAGAAGTTCGAACCAACCGCCAACTTTCACAATGCCTGGAACGATGCCATAAAGTACGGCTGCAATGAGAAGTCCGCTGCCGACCAACGAGAGGAGGGCTCCCTTCATTGTGGCATTCTTCACCTTTTTATAATAAAAGATGAGGACGAGGGCAGGCAGGCAGAGCAAGTTCAAGAGGTGAACACCAATACTCAAGCCAGTCAGATATGCAATGAAGATAAGCCAACGATCGCTACCAGGCTCGTCTGCATGGTCTTCCCACTTGAGCATCAACCAGAAGACGACTGCCGTGAAAAGGCTACTATAGGCATAAACCTCGCCTTCTACCGCGCTAAACCAGAAAGTATCGCTGAAGGTATAGACCAGAGCTCCTGTTAGGGCGCTTGCCTCTACTGTAATGAGTTGGGCAAGATTCTGCACTCTTCCGCTCTCTCCAACCAGTTTTCGAGCCAGATGACTAATGCTCCAGAACAGGAACATAATGCAGGCTGCACTGAAGAGAGCACTCATCATATTGACCATCAACGCGACTTTTGTCGGGTCGTTCACAAATTGAGTGAAAAGATTGGCGGTCAACATGAAGAAAGGTGCCCCAGGTGGATGACCGACTTCAAGCTTATATGCTGTCGTGATGAACTCGGGGCAGTCCCAGAAACTTGCCGTAGGCTCTACTGTGCTGCAATAGACGTAGGCCGCGATGGCGAATGTAAGCCAACCCATCAGGTTGTCCACAAGTCTGAAATGTTTCATTCCTTATTTAAGCGTCTAATGTAAAATTGCGTGCAAAGGTACGAAGAACCCGACACAAAACAAAATAAATTAAGTTATTTTAATTTTACTTGTGTTCAACGGCGGCTTGTTCGATGGGTAAGCACTTCTTGTAGTTCTCGATGTACTTTTCGAAACCCGCAACGTCTTCGGCAGTCGGACTGATGCTTGTTCCTGTGTTGCCTGCAAAGACAACATCTTCGAGATAGTCGGCCAGATTCTTACCATTCTTATTGATGAGATAGCCTGCCAGCAAAGCGATACCCCAAGCTCCGCCTTCGCCAGCAGTTTCCATTACAGAGATGGGTGAGTTGAGAGCTGCGGCTAACATTCGCTGACCTACACCGGGAGTCTTGAAATAACCTCCGTGACCGGTAATGCGGTCCACCTTAACCTTTTCCTCTTTGAAGAGAATATCGTTACCAATCTTTAGCACACCAATGGCTCCGTAAAGTTGGGCACGCATAAAGTTAGCGAGATTGAATTTGTCGGTAGCGGAGCGAACAAAGAGAGGGCGACCTTCTGCCAAACCCGTGATAGGTTCGCCGCTGACGTAGTTGTAAGCCATCAATCCACCGCAATCCGAATCACCTTCGAGCGCCTTGTTGAAGAGCTTGTTGTAGAGTTCGCCCACATCGACAGAAACGCCGAGCATTTGCTGATATTCCTTGAAGAGACCTACCCAAGCATTGATGTCGGAGGTGCAATTATTACAATGTACCATTGCCACTAAAGAACCGTCGGGAGTGGTAACAAGGTCGATGGCTTCATAGGGTTTGCTCAGCGGCTTTTCGAGCACAATCATCGAGAACGAAGAGGTTCCGGCTGAGACGTTGCCTGTCCGTTGCTTTACTGCATTTGTAGCCACCATTCCTGTGCCTGCATCGCCTTCAGGAGGACAAACGGGAATGCCTGCCTTCAAGTGACCGGAAACATCGAGTTTCTTGGCACCTTCGGCCGTGAGGAAGCCTGCATTTTCGCCTGCATTCAAAGATTTTGGCAGAATATCGAGCAACTTCCAAGAGTAGCCCTTCGGAGCAATAAGTTTGTCGAACTTCTCGACCATCTCGGCATCGTAGGTCTTCGTTGCCGGGTCAACGGGAATCATTCCTGAAGCATCGCCCACACCAAGAACGAACTCGCCCGTCACTTGCCAATGAACATAGCCTGCAAGGGTGGTGAGATACTTGATGTCCTTCACATGCTCGTTACCTTCGAGGATACATTCGTAGAGGTGCGAGATGCTCCAACGAAGTGGAATGTTGTAGTTGAAAAGTTTCGAAAGTTCGGCGGCGGCTTTGCCCGTATTGGTGTTGCGCCAAGTACGGAAAGGAACAAGAATTTCCTGTTTCTCGTTGAAAGCCATATAGCCATGCATCATGGCCGAGAAGCCGATGGCAGCGAGGCTTTCTATCTCGCAGTCGTACTGACGCTTGACATCTTTTCTGAGGTCGGCATAACAGTCTTGCAACCCTTTCCAAACGAGGTCGATGCTATAAGTCCAAAAGCCGTCGAGCAACTGGTTTTCCCATTCGAAAGCACCTTGAGCTATTGGCTTGTTGTCTTGATCGATGAGGACTGCTTTGATGCGGGTAGAGCCAAACTCAATGCCGAGAATGGCTTTGCCGCTTTCTATTGTTTGCTTTGCGTTCATATTACTTCAGCGCTTTGTTCAACATAAAGTAAACCTCATTGTTTCTGAGGGTTTGCTTGAAGTCGTAGGTGTTCGTCTGCTTGTTGATCTTGACGTACTCGATGCCAACCATCTCAGCGAAGTCTTCCCAATACTCTTCCGTAATGTCGTAGGAGAAAGCAGAGTGATGCGTTCCGCCTGCAAGAATCCAAGCTCCTGCACCAATCTCGAAGGTGGGCTGAGGAACCCAAAGTGCGCTTGCAACGGGCAGATGGGGCATTGGCTTCGGCTCGATACATTCCACTTCCTGAGAAATGAGACGGAAACGATTGCCGAGGTCAACAACGGTAGCCTTGATGCCGCGACCTGTCTTCGAGGTGAAGACGAGACGAGCTGTCTGTTGCTTACGAATACCGATGCCGAGGAAATGAACTTCCAGTTTGGGCTTGTCGCTTGCAATGAGCGGACAAATCTCGAGCATGTGGCTTTGCAGACAAGAACTGCGATTGCCAGCGAAGTTGAGGGTGTAGTCCTCGAGGAAAGAGCAACCTGTCGGCATTCCTTGCTGAATCACCCAAAGAGTGCGATAGAGGCAAGCTGTCTTCCAGTCGCCTTCTGCACCAAATCCGTAACCTTCTTCCATGAGACGCTGAGAAGCCAGGCCTGGAATTTGGTCGAAGCCACAGAAGTCGGGAGCATCGATATCGGCATCGCCAAGGTCGTCGAAGTTAGTGGTGAAGGCTGTTGCACCTTCGTCTTTGAGGACGCGACGCAGAGCAATCTCGGCCTTTGCGGAGTTCTTCACCTTTTCCCAATAGACCTTTTCGCCGCTCTCGTCAATCTTGATGGTGTAGAGCTTCTTGTACTCCTCAACGAGTTCGTCGGCCTCCTTGTCGGTCACTTTTTTGTAGTACTCCATGAGAGAGCTAACGGGATAGTAATCAACATGATAGCCAAGTCGTTGCTCAAACTCAACGCGGTCGCCATCAGTCACAGCTACATTGTTCATGTTCATGCCAAACATCAGGCAACGAACATACTTAGCATCGGCCACACCGGCAGCCACTCGAGCCCAAACTGCAATCTTCTTCTGAGCCTCTTCGTCCTTCCAATAACCGCAAACCACCTTGCGAGGAACACGCATTCTGGTGCAGATATGGCCGAACTCGATATCGCCATGAGCACTTTGGTTCAGGTTCATGAAGTCCATATCGATAGAGTCCCAAGGAATCTCGGCATTATACTGAGTATGGAAATGGAGTAGGGGTTTCTGCAGAGCTTGCAGGCCTTTAATCCACATCTTTGCAGGCGAGAAAGTATGCATCCAAGTAATGATGCCGACACACTTCTCGTCGTTATTGGCTGCTTGCATTACGGCTTCGACTTCCTTGCTGGAATTAGCCGTACCTTTATAGACAATTTTTACGGGAATGTTGCCTGTAGCGTTCAGGCCTGCCACCATTTCTTTACTGTGACCGTCAACTGCAACGACTGCATCACCTCCATAGAGCAACTGCGCACCAGTCACCCACCAAATCTCTAAATTTTCAAAAGCTTTCATATTGTTTGTAGGTTAAGTTGTTATTTCTTCTTTTGTCCGTAATATGCGTCTGGACCATGCTTTCGCGAGTAGTGTTTTTCGATGAGAAGTTTGTTCATCGAGGGAACATGAGTCACGACATCGAGGGTGTTGAGATGCAAGGTCGAAGCCACATAAGCCATTTTTGCAACTTGCTCCAGCACGACGGCATTGTGGACTGCATTGTCGGGTGAAGTGCCCCAAGTGAAAGGACCGTGATTCTTGACCAGAACGGCTGGCGTATCGTCGGGATTCATATCCTTGAAGCGTTCCACAATCACATTTCCCGTCTCCTTCTCGTACTCCCCGAAAACCTCACTCTTCTTCATGTTTCGAGTGCAGGGAATGTCCTTGTAGAAGTAGTCGGCATGGGTGGTGCCGATATTGGGAATGTCGCGCCCAGCCTGAGCCCAAGCCGTGGCATAAGTGGAATGCGTATGGACGACACCTTGAATGTTCGGGAAAGCCCTGTAGAGCACAAGATGCGTGGGAGTGTCGCTACTTGGATTGAGGTCGCCTTCCACCACTTTGCCTGTTTCGAGGTCGACCACCACCATATCTTCCGCCTTCATTTCGTCGTAGCTCACACCGCTTGGCTTGATGACTACGAGCCCTTTCTCGCGGTCAATTCCTGAGACGTTGCCCCAGGTAAAGATGACAAGACCTTGTTTTACAAGGTCGAGATTGGCTTTGAATACTTTCTGCTTGAGTTCTTCTAGCATGGTAAATCGTTTTTTTAGTGCATATCAAATGCAAATATAAGAATTTTATTCTTAAATCGTCGCACTTTCGGTGTTAAAGTTGTATAAAGTGAGCGAAAGTGTGGTGAGATTTTGTTTCTTCACCTCGAAAAAGGTCCGTCAAGAGTGGGTGTGACGGGAATGATGCGGCCCTTCTTGTCGAAAGTCAGGCGGTCGATGCATACTTCGCGATGAATGCCTGGTTCGAGGTTCACAAAATGCTTGTTGATGCGGTGATAGACGATATACCACTCGTCTTTTCTGGGCACTTGAAGCACCGAGTTGTGAGCCGTTCCAAAGATGCCGTCTTCGGGTTTCTGACGGATGACGAGATAGTTGTTCTCGTCGATTGTAATGGGGCCCAGAGGCGACTTCGCTGTGCCGTAACAGACGTGATAGTTGGGCGAGCCCGTATCGTCGACCGACCAAAGGAAATAGTAGGTGCCTTTGCGGTAGAAGACATAAGCTCCTTCGCGGAAAGCCCAAGTTTGCAGATTGCCGCCTTCGGGAGTGAGGTTCCGGATGGTCTCCTTCTTCACTGATAGCAAATCGTCGTTCAACTCTGCGCCAGCCATGAAGCCGTTGCCCCAATAGAGATAGTGCTTGCCGGTCTTTGGGTCGCGAAACACATCCACATCGATGGCTTGTCCGCCTCTAGCATCTTTCGGTCGGTCAGCATCGGTAATGATGGGCAAACCGCTGTCAACAAAGGGGCCGGTAGGGCTTTCGCTCACGGCAACGCCAATCTCTTTTCGGTTCGATTGCGGGTTATGGGCGGAGAAGTAGAAGTAGTACTTGTAGCCGTCTTTCTCTTTGCGTTCTATGATGGCTGGAGCCCAAGCATTGCCCGTCGCCCACTTCACTTGGTCGCCCTTCACATCGAGCATCTTGCCCTCGTCTTTCCAGTCGATGAGGTCTGTGGACGAGAAGACGCTGAAGTCGTGTCCTCCCCAACCTGGCGTTCCGTCGGTGGTGCTGTAGATGTAGTATTGTTTGGTCAGGTTCGAGTAGAGCACTTCGGGGTCGGCGTGGAAGCCCGAAAGGATGGGTTGTTTGTGGTTTGGGAAGGCTTTCAGCAGCCGTTCTTTCTCGGCCTGAGTGATGGGAATGATGGTGCCGTGCCGAGGTGTGAATTTGCCCTTCGTTTCCGTGTTCTGGACGAATTGGAAGGTCTTCAGGTCGGTAGAGCGGCAGAACTGATAGTGCCCGTTTCCGTAGCAGTCGTACATGATGATCCAACTCTTTCCGTCGATGGCTTTGCAGACACCTACACCTTCCACAGCCTCCTTTGTCTGCTCCACATTGCCGTCCAGCATCTGCCATTTGTCCGTCAGTTCCTTAGCGACAGCCTGATAGATGCCGCGCCCCGATTCTTGCTTGTAGAAGAGGTGATAGAGCCCGTCAGCCTCGTTGAAGACGATGTCGCCGTCGATGGTCGCATTCCCTGCATCGAAGAGCCACTTCGGTTCGCCTTCCAGGTCGGTGAAGTCCTCGTTCGCATACTGATAGTAGATCTTGTCGTACGAGTCCGCATCGCTTGTCCTAAGCGAGTAGAACACCATATATTTGCCTGCTTTGCGGTCGTAGATGGTTTCGGGAGCCCAGACGCGAATGACGTTCTTCCAAGTCTTTGTATAGCGAGTTGGGAAGTTCACGGTTGAGTGTTGCCAATGGATGAGGTCGGTCGATTTCATCATCACAATGCCGCGATTGCTTGCCCAGCCCAGCGACGAGCGCATATCGGTGCAGACCATATAGAACGTCTTGCCGTCTTCGCAGCGAAGGATGTGCGGGTCGCGAACGCATTGTGTCAGCGCAATTGTGTCGCTTTCAATGACGGGGAATCCGTTGTTCAGCGGCGTAAAGTTGTAACCGTCGTCGCTCAGCGCATAACATATCTGCTCGTCTTGCGGCGCATTACTGTTGAAGTACGTAAAAAGGTACCCAACCATCATCAATAGCATTGTTTTCATAGTCATGAAAATATAAATCTGCCACAAAGTTACGAAAAAGATTTCAAGTGCGAAAAGGAAAAGTGAGTTATCTCTTGCAGGGAGGGAGAAAAAGTTTATTTGATAGGTCAGAAAGAAAACTGTCCCACTGTCCCACGTCCCATTAAGGTCGTTTCATATATGCATGGGTAGAGGTAGGGATAGTAGAGATATACTATAATATTAGAGATATACTATAATATATTGTAATATATTAATAATCAATTAATTATATTAATTATTACCTCTTCTCTCCCCTTCTGCCCCCAAATTACCGAAATATTGAACCACCTTAATGGGACATGGGACGCGGGACGATGGGACAACGCTTCGTATTACCGACTGATTATCAGCAAGTTATGCAATGCATACTTTTACACTCGCCCCCAAATCACGTAAAAAAAGAGCATTCCGTATGTCAAAAACGCTATCGTAATACGTAAAAATCGCCATCGTAACACGTTATGTTTGCAAACGTTCCCTGTTACGTTTCAGAACAAAATGTATCAAGATTAGTTTTTTTTACTAGTTGTCTTAGTTCTCAGGCTCGCCGCTTGATTTTAATCGCTATCTTTTTTGCAAATGTTGGTATCATTATGACTAAATTGCCAAAAAGTCCGTTTTTTTTTCTTTGAATGTCGAAAAACTGACGTAAATTTGTAACTAGAAAGACAACAGATATTCTCTAACCTTTAACCCTCACAGCTATGAAACCAAGAATTTTTCTCGCAGCTTTTTTAACAATGGCTGGATTGGCAAGCGGTTGGGCTCAGGTGAATCATCCTTATGTGGATCTTGCTTTGCCTTCGGGTACACTTTGGGCAGCTTACAATGTCGGTACCACGAGTGCCGATCAGGTGGGCACGTTCTTTGCTTGGGGCGAAACGAAGGAGAAGACGAAATACATTCGCAACACTTATCAGATTGGTGGTCAGCCGAGCGGTTCATTGAGAGGTATTACGAAGTACGTCACTATGGGAGAATACGGCAAGGATGGCATTACAGACAATTTGAGTGTCCTTGAACCAGAAGACGATGCTGCAACGGTCAATTGGGGCAACGATTGGGAAATGCCGACTCTTGCGCAGATTGAGGAGCTTTGCGATACTACTATCGTGACTTCAAGGTTCGCGACGATGAATGGCGTGAAGGGTAGGGCGTTTACGAGCAAAATCAATGGCAACAGTCTGTTTCTGCCTGGCACGGGTGTGTACGATGCGCTGGGTTTCTGCGACAACAAATACCTCGGCTTCTACTGGTCGCGTTCGCTCAATACGGACCTTAACAACCATGCTTATGGACTGTATTTCCATGTTTACAGCGATTGCGGCCCGCTCAACAATTGGCGCACCGATGGTCTTGTCGTTAGGCCGGTAAGGAAGAAATAGCCGTTAGAGTCTGACTTTCTGTTCCGTGCCGTCGTATTCGATTTGTTTGGACTGGCCGCTTGGCAAAACGATGGTGAACTGCCGCTTCTGTAGCATTCCGGGATAACTACCTTTGCGCTCTCCAAGGGAGAGTGTGCGGCTACGGTCGTTCCAACGGAAAGTGATAGTAGAGTATTGTCCCTTCTCGTAGTTGTAGTTGTCGCCTTCGTCCTCGTAGAGCGTGAATTCTCCGTCGGCACCAGGATAGACACGCAATTCGATGTTGTCCCAAGCCTTTTCCCCAACATATTGCATTTCAGGTCCGAGAGGCAGAATGCTTCCAGCCCGAACGAACATGGGCACGCAATCGAGCGAGGTTTGAAGCGTCACTTTTTGTCCGCCATTATAGAGCTGGTTCGTCCAGAAATCGTACCACTTCGCACCCTTCGGTAAGTACTTCGAAGAGCTCATTTTCTCGATGAAATGGGCATTTTTTGCATCTGTGTACTGTGCTTCGAGTATGGGAGCGGCAAGAATGCTGCGGCCAAAAAGAAACTCGTCTGTCATGTCCCAAACGGCTCTGTCCGAAGCAAAATCGGCGAAAAGAGGACGCATATAACTCTCGTTGTTCGAGGTCACTTGCCAAGCCGTACTATATAAATAAGGTAGGAGGCGATAGCGAAGGCGGATGGTCTTCTCGATGGCATCATAGACGGGCTCACCTTTCTGTCCGAACTGCCAGATTTCGCGAGGCGCATCGGCTCCGTGACTGCGGAAAACAGGGCAGAAGAGGCCGTATTGCATCCAACGCACATATAGTTCCTGGAACTGCGGATTGCGAGGCGCAGAGGCAGGCCCGCGATTGTTGAAGGAACCGCAGAAGAATCCACCAATATCGGTGTTGAAGTTGGGGTTGCCAGTCAGACAGAAACTCAGCCCTGCAGGCACTTGCTTGCGAAGCATGTCCCAAGAGGAATTCACATCGCCGCTCCACATATTCGAGCCGTAATGTTGCTGCCCTGCAAACGAGCTGCGAGTCATGATGAATACACGCTTTTCGCCCGATTCCTTGCGTTGCTTCTCATAGACGCTGCGAACGGTTTCGAGGGGGAAGGCATTTCGTTGCGAACGCCAAGTTCCGCCATAAACTTTGTGGTTGTAGTCGCTCTCCTTCGGGTTGAAGAAGTCGGGGTCGGTCGAGTCCATCCACCAAGCATCGGTGCCGTAGTCGAAGAGCGTTTTCAGGTACTTCCAATAGATGTCGCGAGCCTCGGGATTGAAGGCGTCGTAGACCTTTACGCCTGACGGATAGTCCATTCGAGGCGGCCAGATATGCGAGAGACCACTTTGCGGCCACGTTTCGATGGGGAGCAGAAGTCCCTTCTCGTCGAGTTCGCGGAACTGCTTCGTCATCGGTCCGAAGCTCGCCCAAATGGAAATCATGAAGTGGGCGTGTTTCTTGTGAACGTTGTCTATCATCCGCTTGCCGTTCGTAAAGTCCTCGCCCGTAAAGTCCATCGAGTTCCACATATAGTTGCTTCCCCAGTACTGCCAGTCTTGGATGATGCCGTCGAGGGGTACTTGGAGTTCGCGATATTTGTCAACGATGCTTTCCGTTTCGGCTGCAGTCTTGTAGCGTTCCTTCGATTGCCAGAAGCCGAAAGTCCACAGAGGGAACATCGGCACATCGCCCGAAAGATGGCGAATCTGCGCAATTACGCCGTCGGTTGAGCCACCATACATAAAGTAGTAGTCGATGCTTTCGCCAGCCTCGGAATCGAAGGTCATTCCTTCGGCGTTGTCCTGGAAGAGGGTGGGCGAGTAGTTGTCCCAATAGAGTCCCCAGCCTTTGATGCTTTGCAGGATGTTTTGGAAGTCCTCGAGGTTCGACTGCTCCATCCTCTTTCGCTCTCCTCTGCGGTTCATCTTGCCGTTTTGAATGGTGCCCAGACCATAGATTGCTTCGTCTTTATCGAGTGTGAAAGTCTGCCGAGCCTTACTTGTTTCGCAGTCTTTTTCCCGTAGAAGGACTTTTCCTTTTGCAGAAATGAAGGTCAGCGCCCCAGTCTTGGGCTCCACCTTTACTGTCAGTTCTTTGCTGGAAACGGAGTTTGAGGTCGAGTTGAGTCGCAAGTCTTCGGGTTCTGCAATCACGACGAGGCTCTTCTTCTGAAGGTCCGTTCCGAGTGGCGTTTTGAGGATTCTCACGATGGAAGGCGTGTAGAATTCGACCTGAATCTTTGTTCCGCCAACTTCTTTGACGAAAGGTTTCTGTTCCGCAAAGGCAATTGGAGTGTTCGAAGCAAGCAGACAAAGTGCCGTCAAAAGGCAGAAAAGGGAGCGTTTCATCTTCATTTTCCTCTATATTATTTATAATGTATGCGTTTTCGGAGTGCTAAGGTACGAAAAAAAGATGAAAACTTTCGTTCGAAAACAAAAATAAATGTCGATTTATTTTGTATTTTACTCACTTTGTCGTACCTTTGCAGCGCAAAAACGAAGGGGTAGTCCTTTTGGGCGCTTAGCTCAGCTGGTTCAGAGCGTCTGCCTTACAAGCAGAGGGTCGGGGGTTCGAATCCCTCAGCGCCCACAAAGAAGGAGTGAGACTTCAAAAGTCTTGCTCCTTATCTTGTATAAGAGGGTCGGGGGTTCTTCCCTTACGGTCAGGCGGCGGAGCCGGAACGAATCCCTCAGCGCCCACAAAAAAGAAAGCGAAGTCGTGAGGCTTCGCTTTTTATTTTCTTCCTGATGAAGGAGTTAAGAGACTAATGGGTTGTTGCCAAACGTAACACGTTAACTTTGCAATCGTAGCACGTTAACTTTGCCAACGTAACACGTTAAAATGGCAAACGTAACTGGGGTCGTTTACAAATCCTTCAGTTCACGACTGATTTCGAGCAACTCCGACTTGACGCTTTGCAAGTACTCGATGATTTCCGAAGCATCGCTGGCAGCCTTCTTGTTCTTGCTCAGAATAGCCTTCGCAGCTGCAATCTTCATGCCGCGAACTTTGAGCAGATTGTATACGAGACGAATCTCATCGATGTCCTCTTTTGTGTACTGACGGATGCCTCGATTGTTTTTGCGAGGCTTGATGTTGGGAAACTCTCTTTCCCAGAAACGCAACAACGACTCAGCTACATCGAATTGCTCTGCTACCTCCGAAATACAATAGTATTTCTTGAGCTCTTTGTTCGGATTGTATGCCATAATGCTCGATTAAAGACCTTTTAGCTCGTTTTTCTTTGCAAAAGTACGCAAAACATTTTATCTTTGCAAAAATTTTCGCAAGAATATCACTTTAACAAACATTATTTATGGCAATGACAGCAAATGAGATACGCGATTCGTTCCTGAAATACTTCGAGTCGAAGGGACATAAGATCGTTCCTTCTGCTCCGATGGTTGTGAAGGACGACCCAACTCTAATGTTTACCAATGCGGGTATGAACCAGTGGAAGGATATCATCCTTGGTACTCGCGACCCAGAACCTCGTCGTCGTGCCGACTCGCAGAAGTGTCTTCGAGTGAGCGGAAAGCATAACGACCTCGAGGAAGTAGGGCATGATACCTACCATCATACTATGTTCGAGATGCTGGGCAACTGGAGTTTCGGCGACTATTTCAAGGAAGGAGCCATCGATATGGCTTGGGAATACCTCGTTGATGTGCTGAAGCTCGACCCGAAAGACCTCTATGTAACGGTCTTCGAGGGCAGTCCCGAAGAGAGTCTTGTCCGCGATGATGAGGCTGCGGGCTATTGGTTGAAGCATGTTCCGGCTGACCATATCATCAACGGAAACAAGCACGATAACTTCTGGGAAATGGGCTACACAGGTCCTTGTGGACCTTGCTCCGAGATTCATCTCGACAGTCGTTCTCCAGAGGAAAAGGCGAAAGTTCCTGGCAGGGAACTCGTCAACAAGGACGATCCGCAGGTTATCGAAATCTGGAACATCGTCTTCATGCAGTATGAACGCAAAGCCGACGGTCATCTCGAACCGCTTGGAATGAATGTTATCGATACTGGAATGGGCTTCGAACGCTTGGTTCGCGCCATTCAGGGCAAGCAGTCGAACTACGATACCGACGTTTTCCAGCCCATCATCAAAGCCATCGGCGACCTCAGCGGCTTCCGTTATGGAGAGAAAGAGGAAACAGATGTGGCAATGAGAGTTGTGGCCGACCACCTTCGCACCATTGCTTTCTCCATTGCCGACGGTCAGCTTCCTGGTAATGCAAAAGCTGGTTACGTCATCCGTCGAATCCTTCGCCGAGCAGTTCGCTATGCCTACACTTTCCTCGGACAGAAGGGCGCCTTCATCTATCGCTTGCTTCCTGTCCTCATTCAGGAAATGGGAGCGACCTATCCGGAACTCGAAGGTCAGAAGGAACTCATTACGAAGGTGATGAAGGAAGAGGAAGAGAGTTTCCTCCGCACTCTCGAAACCGGCATCAAACTGCTGGATGGCGTAATGAAAGAGGCAAAGGCTGCGGGCCAGACAGAGATTGCCGGCGAGAAGGCTTTCACGCTCTTCGACACTTACGGATTCCCTCTCGACCTCACAGAACTGATTTGTCGCGAGAATGGTCTCACGGTCGATGAGGCTGGTTTCAATGCCGAGATGCAGAAGCAAAAAGAGCGTGCTCGCAATGCTGCCCAGGTTGAGACGGGCGATTGGGTAGTGATAGACGACTCCACAACAGAGCAACAATTTGTCGGTTACGACTACACAGAATACACTTGCCACATTGTTAAATATCGCGAGGTCAAGCAGAAGAAGGGTGTTGTTTACGAGGCTATCTTCGACCAGACTCCTTTCTACGGAGAGATGGGCGGCGAAGTTGGTGACTCTGGCGTTATCTGCAACGAGGAAGAAACTATTAAGGTTATCGATACAAAGAAGGAAAATGGCGTGAGCGTGCACTTGCTCGAGCGCATTCCTAACAATCCGCAGGCCGAGTTCATGGCTTGTGTCGATGTAGAACGCCGTCGTGCAATTGAAGCCAACCACACTTGTACACACCTTCTCGACCAGGCTCTCAAGGAGGTTCTTGGTGATCATGTTGAGCAGAAAGGCTCTCTCGTGACTCCCGATTACCTGCGTTTCGACTTCTCTCATTTCGAAAAAGTTAGTGCTGAGCAACTTCGTGAAGTGGAGCATCTGGTGAATGAGCGCATTCGTCAGAACCTTCCGTTGCAGGAGTATCGTGATACCCCAATCGAAGAAGCCAAGAAGCTCGGAGCAATTGCACTCTTCGGAGAGAAGTATGGCGATAAGGTTCGCGTCATCCAGTTTGGCTCGAGTGTGGAGTTCTGTGGTGGTTGTCATGCAAGCAGTACAGGCTGTATCGGAATGGTTCGCATCGTGTCCGAGAGTAGTGTGGCTGCGGGTGTGCGTCGTATTGAAGCCATTACGGGCAAGGCAGTCGAGGAACAGATGGATAAACTTCAGGACATGATAACTGGTCTTCGCGGCCTCTTCAACAATGCTCCCGACCTGATTGGCACCATTCAAAAGGCTATCAGCGATAATGCCGAACTCAAGAAGCAGGTGGAAGACATCATGCACGAAAGAGCAACTGAATTGAAGAAGGATATGATTGCCAAGTTGCAGGAAATCAACGGCTTCAAGGTCTTGAGAGCGATCACTCCTCTTGGTGCCGAGTTCGTGAAGGACATCGCTTTCCAACTCAGGGCAGAAGTAGAGAACAGTATCGTAGTGATTGGTTCTGTTGCAGGCGGCAAGCCTTTGCTCACGGCTGCAGCTTCAGATAGTGCCGTAGCTTCGGGCGTGAATGTAGGCAAGAACATTCGTGAAGCCGCTCAACTCATGCAAGGTGGTGGAGGTGGTCAGCCGCACTTCGCAACTGCCGGCGGTAAGAATCTCGATGGCATTCGTCCAGCCGTAGAGAAACTTATCGAACTCCTCACAGCATAAAGGCCTAACATACAGAAAGAAGCACTCAACTTTAATGTTTGGGTGCTTCTTTCTTGTATTACTTCTTAATGTTTCCCTCAAATAACAATAGTTTTGCCTAAATGATATCTGAGTTTTTTGAAATAGCTCAATTGGATAGTATCGGAAGGCACTATGCCAATGGCGTGTTCCAACACATCATAGTTGGCATAGACAGACTTGGGAATGCTGATGGTCAGCTTGTTGTCGCGGATAAGCCAAAGCGATTTCTCGTTCTCGAATTGTGATGGAGTGATGACTTCTAGAGCATAGTCGAAGTCGCACAAAGCATAGTAATTTGTTTTCCAAGGACATAGTATGCTCCGAACTTCCAGATGTCCGCGCCATATGGTAAGTCGTTTGCTGCTGGAAAGCAAATAAAAGAGAATAGGGAAAAACAGAAGTCCGCACATCAACGAAATGAGATAAGATTTCTTCGTCACTTGTCCATCTTCAATATATTCAGCAACAGGAAGAGCAACAACGAGCAATGAGAGAAGGAACCAAATGATAATTCCGAAAATTAGGCTCTTGGCTAACTCCGAGTCCACAGCTCGATTGGTATCTACTCCCCATTCTTTAGGTTCGATTGAAGGAAGTGCTTCCTTCAGTTCTGCATAGTTCTCATAAATCTTTGATGAAAGCTTAACAGCCCGCTTTCCCTGATATAGAAGATAGAGCGACTCGCCGTTTTCCTCTTCTTCTATAATATAGGAGTCAAACTCAGCCAGTCGATAGAAGCGCTTCAGGAAAGGGAAGCAAGTATGTTTCACTTCCAACTCATGGTCTGTGACAGTTATTGTCTTCAAGCGGAAAGCCCAGATGAACAGAGCGATAAGAAGTATGATGCTTGCCACAACAATTGTGACAAAGATTGCCCACTTGGAACCAATCGAAAAAGTCATTAAAGAGAGGGACGCTAAAAGAAATAATACCAACTCCAACCAAAGGCCTTTCGGATTGAATTTTGAGGTGATGTACATCTATTGTTATGCTTATCTGTTCTTGTACATCTCGTCGTAGTACTTCTCGTAGTCGCCGCTTGTAATGTTATCCAGCCAAGCTTCGTTCTCGAGGTACCATTTGACGGTCTTTTCGATGCCTTCTTCAAACTGAAGTGAAGGCTCCCAACCAAGCTCTTTCTGCAGCTTTGTGGAGTCAATGGCATAGCGAGCATCGTGCCCAAGACGGTCAGTAACAAAGGTGATGAGGTCGAGGTCGGCTCCTTCTGGACGGCCAAGTAAACGGTCTACAGTATTGATGACGGTCTTGATGATGTCGATGTTCTTCCACTCGTTAAAGCCTCCAATATTGTATGTCTCTGCGATGGTTCCTTTGTGGAAAATGGTGTCGATGGCTCGAGCATGGTCTTCGACATAAAGCCAATCGCGTACATTCTCTCCCTTTCCATAGACGGGAAGGGGCTTACGATGGCGTATGTTATTGATAAAGAGCGGGATCAACTTCTCGGGGAACTGGTATGGGCCATAGTTGTTAGAGCAGTTGGTTACAATCGTCGGCATTCCGTAAGTGTCGTGATAGGCTCGAACAAAGTGATCGCTGGAAGCCTTCGAGGCTGAATATGGGCTGTGAGGATTGTACTTTGTGGTCTCGTAGAAGAAGTCCTTACCATAGGCCAAGTGATGTTCCGAACTGCTTGCAGTCGTAGTGAAAGGCGGTTTGACGCCTTCCGGATTAGTCATTTCGAGGGCACCATACACTTCGTCGGTTGAGATGTGATAGAAGCGTTTGCCTTCGTATCTTTCAGGCAGGCTCTCCCAATAAAGCTTTGCGGCTTGAAGGAGAGAAAGCGTTCCCATTACATTTGTACGGGCAAAGGTGAAGGGATCCTTGATGGAGCGGTCCACATGACTTTCTGCAGCAAGATGGATGATGCCGTCAATCTTCTCATCTTGCATGAGTTTGTAGAAAGCATCGAAGTCGCAAATGTCCATCTTCACGAACTTATAGTTAGGCTTATCCTCGATGTCCTTCAGGTTAGCGAGGTTGCCGGCATAGGTCAACTTGTCGAGGTTGATGATGTTATACTCGGGGTATTTGTTGACGAAAAGCCTTACAACATGACTGCCGATGAATCCGGCTCCGCCAGTTATGACGATGTTAAGTTTCATTGTTATAGTGTAAAAGTGAATGGACTATCGTAATCTTTGAGCAAAAGATGCTTTGTGTCTTTCTCGCTAAGGATTGCTTTCTCTGCGGGAATCTGCCAATCTATGCCGAGACTTTCATCCAAAATGGAGATTCCATCGTCGGCTTCGGGGTGATAGAACTCGTCGCATTTATACTGGAAAATAGCTGTCTCGCTTAATACGGAGAAGCCATGAGCAAAGCCTTTCGAGATGAAGAACTGACGATGATTGTCTTCTGTAAGCTCGACGGCAACGTGCTTTCCGTAAGTTGGCGAGCCTTTGCGAATATCGACTGCAACGTCGAGAACCGCTCCTTTCACGCATCTCACCAGTTTGCTTTGGGTAAAAGGTGGCCGTTGAAAGTGCAAGCCTCGCATCACTCCATAAGAGGACATACTTTCATTGTCCTGAACGAAGTTGATGGGGCCAATTTTCTCTTCAAACTCACGAAGCGAGAATGATTCGAAGAAGTAGCCGCGAGCATCCTTGAAAATGCGTGGCTCTATGATGAATACGCCTTCGATGGCGGTTTTAATTACTTCCATTTGTCTGTTGCTTCTTGATGTTAGCGATACATTTTTCAAGCGAATCAACCCAATAAGGAATCTCTATTCCGAATGTCTCGCGAATGCTTCGTTTGTCGAGAACAGAGTAGGCAGGACGCTTCACAGGACTTGGGTACTCCGGAGAGTAGCAGGGCTGGATGTCGCAGCCTTTGTGGCCTGAAATTCTGGCAATCATTTGTGTGAAGTCGAACCAAGAGCAGACGCCTTCGTTCGAGAAGTGGTAGATACCTTGAACAGGCTTCGAGAGGATGGTCTGAATGACTTTTGCGAGGTCGAGGGCATAGGTGGGAGTTCCGCATTGGTCGAAAACGACCTTCAACTGCGGCTTTGTGGCTGTGAGTTGAAGCATCGTCTTGCAGAAGTTCTTGCCGAACTCACTATAGAGCCATGCAGTTCGAATGATGATATAGCCGCCTTTCCCTTTTTCTTCGGAAAATACTTCCTTTATCTTCTCCTCTCCTTGCTTCTTCGTTTCGCCATATACGCCAGTCGGAGTCCCCTTTTGATCAGGTCGGCAAGGCGTATTGTAAGGCTCTTTGCCGAACACATAATCGGTAGAGATTTGCACGAGCCAACCTCCGACTTCCTTCATTGCTTTGGCCAAGTTCTCAGGGGCAGTCGCATTGAGTTTCTCTACAAGAGCACGATTCTCGGGAGCTTCGGCTGCATCGACGTTTGTCCAAGCTGCACAGTTTACGATGGCTTGCACATTTTGCTCCTTAACCATAGCTCGAATGGCGTCCAAGTCTGTGATGTCGAGGAACACAGTCTCCACGCCTTCCTGCTGAGTGACATCGGTGAAGATGTACTTGTCCGTCGAGTCTTTAGCCACGATTCGCATTTCGTTGCCCAACTGTCCGTTTGCTCCTGTAACGAGAATGTTCATTCCTGAGGATTTGCTTTAAGTTCTGAGTACAAAGATAGTAAAAATTGCTGAGAAAAGAGCCGTTTGTTTTGTTTTTTTGCCTTAATTGTGTGAAAAAACGAAGTCCGTTCTCAATTATGGCTGGGAGCGTTTCAAAAGTTAACGTGTTATGTTGGCCATTTTAACCTGTTACGATTGCAAAGTTAACGTGTTAAGTTTGGATTTTAACTGTGTTATGTTTGAAATGTAACTGAGTCGAGTCAGGCATCACTCAAAGCCGAGTCTGGCCAGTTAATGAGATAAACCTGTTTCGTCGCCCTTGTAATGGCGGTATAGAGCCATCGGAAGTAGTCTGGCGAAAGCATTTCTTCAGTAATGTAACCTTGGTCGATGTAAACATGCTCCCATTGCCCGCCTTGAGCTTTGTGGCAGGTTACGGCATAAGCATACTTGACTTGAAGGGCATTATAATAAATGTCTTGACGAAGGCATTTCATTCGTTCTCTCCTGTTTGTTAGTTCAGGATAGTCCTCCCAAACTCCGTTGAAGAGGGCTTCCTGCTGTTGTCTGGTCAAAGCAGGAGCCTCGCTCTGCAAAGTGTCGAGCAAGACGGTTGTTTCCATCTCTTTGTTGTCGTAGTCGGGGAACTCCAAGACGGCATCCACAAAGCGAAATCCGTAGAAAGAACGCTCATTTCGAAGTCGACGGACAACTGCCACATCTCCGTTTGCAATAAAGGCCATCGAGTCGGAATTAACGCCGTTTGCAGCCTGTTCTCGCTCCGTCCAATAGTAGTTGTTCTTCGCCACCATAATCAAGTCGCCACTTGAAAGTTCCTCTTCATAGTCGAGAATGCGACTCCTTATACCATTATTAAATATGTTGGCCCGCTTGTTACTTCTGGTCACCACAATAGTTCCGTCTGTCCCATAATTACGATAACTTTGTTCGAGAGCCTCAACAAGTTCGTCTCCAGGAAGTGTGCGAATATCAGGAAAACTCTTGCCTCTAAGTTTAGGGAACTCGAACATTTCTTCGTTTTGGATGAGGCTTCTGAGCATTGTGGCATTCCAAAGGATTCCAGACTCCTCGAGTTGTCTAACCACTTGAGTCAGACAAAGTTCCATCACCTCCATTCCATAGCCTTCCAACATATTGCGACTCAAGGCCGGACTCTCTTCCTCTCCAACTGGAGGAAGCTGAGCCGTATCGCCTACAAGCACAAGTCGGCAACCTTCGCAGGAATAGACATAATGCATCAAATCGTCGAGCAATCGTCCAGTTCCGAAGACAGTATTGTCGTGAGCCTCGTTAGAAATCATCGAGGCTTCGTCCACGATGAAGAGCGTATCTTGTTGCAGATTGATGTCATTCTGGAAGACATTCATATCTGTGATTGATTTCTGCCGATAAATCTTTCTGTGTATGGTGTAGGCTGACGCTCCTGCATAAGAGGAAAGCACTTTTGCGGCTCTGCCCGTCGGAGCAAGCAACATAACTCGTTGGCTGAGTTGTTGCATTGTGCGAACTAATGCGGCCAGGAGCGACGTTTTTCCTGTGCCTGCATAACCTTTAAGAAGGAAAACTTCGTCACGCTTTCTCGAAAGTAGAAACTCGGAGAGCATAGAGATAGCATTTTCCTGTTCTTTTGTCGGATTATGTGTAAAGTTCTCCCTTATAAGAGCACTTAAATCTTCACTTATTGCCATTCTTTTGTAAAAAAAAGCCCTTTTTGTCGGAAATATGAATAAATCTTTTTACTTTTGCGATGCGAATATACAAAATAAATCACATATATCGTATGAAAAAGGTAATAAATGTTATTTTAGGTATCTGTGTTCTTGGCCTGCTCTTTATTTGCTGGCGTAGTATTAAGGATACTGAAGACTTCGATGCAACTGTCGCAAGTCGTGAGAATGTCGTTAAAGCTCGACTGATGGAGATTCGTAGTGCAGAGGAAGCTTACAAGGCTCAGCACGACGGAGTTTATTGCGCTGACTGGTCTGAACTTATCAAGTTCGTCAAGGAAGGAAAGTTGCCTGTTATCATGAAACAAGGCGTACTTACCGAAGATCAGATGAACAAGGGACTGACTGAAAGCAAAGCCGCAGCAATTGTGAACAGTGGCGATCAGTCTGCCATCGCAGCTAATGGCCTGCAGAACTTCCGTCGCGATACTGTTTGGGTTTCGCTGATAGACTCTCTCTATAACTATGAGGGCTTCGTAGCAGACTCTTTGCGTTACATCCCCTTCTCTGAAGGCGACACCTTTGAAATTATTGCTTGTCCCAATACCACTCGCTCTGGTAGCATCATTCAGGTAATGGAATGTAATGCACCCGACAGTAGTTTCCTCAAAGGAATGGGCAAGGCTGGCAAACGTCTCATCTACAATCGTAATGAAGAGGCAAATGCTAAGGGTGCTTACCCAGGCTTGAAGATTGGCGATGCCGGCAATAACTGGAACAACAATGCTGGCAACTGGGAGTAAATCACTCACAAACTATAGATTGTCCATTCGCTATGATGCGGATGGACTTTCTTTTTCTGTACTTAACGCCCTTGATGGTTCGACGGTACAGTCTGACCGCTTTCCCATTTCCAAACCGTCGGTTGCTTCCGATGTCTTGCGACAAGCTTTGCGAAAGCCCTACTTAATGGATTATCGTTTCCAGAGTGTAGAGTTTGTGACAGACGCTTTGTCAACCATCGTTCCTCTGGAACAGTTCAATAAGAGCGATATGTTGGCATTCTATCGGCTTTGCTTCCCAAGTCAACAAGCTAGCGTCGCCGATATGCAATACCAGATTCTATCTTCGCTCGAGGCAGTCATGATATTCTGTCTCGACCAAGATATTCTTCGGATTGTGCAAGAGTGTTATCCAGATGTGAAAGTGTGTTGTACGGATGCTATGCAGTTGGAACATTTCGCAGATTTGCAAGAGAAGCGTCCTGCTCCAGAAGATGTTGAGCAACGCGATACTTATGTCTGCTTCAAAGCAAAACGTTTCTTTGTAGCTGTATTCCGTCGTAATAAGCTACTTTATGCAGGTTCTCAGGATGCGGACAACGATAATGATCGCACTTTCCTGTTGCTCGGCATTTGGAAAGCTTTAGAGATGAATGCTCAACGCGACATTTGTCATCTCGAAGGCGCATCGAAGGAACTGCGAAACACCATTGGAGAATACATCCTCAATATAGAGTAAGCACTCAGTCTTCCACATGAGAATTATCACAGGCAAATATAAAGGCAGACATTTCGAAGTTCCTCGTTCCTTCCAAGCTCGTCCTACAACGGATTTTGCGAAGGAGAATCTCTTCAATGTTCTGCAGGCTTATCTCGACTTTAGCGAGGCTCCGACGGCTCTCGACCTCTTTTCTGGAACGGGAAGTATCACGCTTGAACTTGTAAGTCGAGGTTGTGGTAGAGTCATTAGTGTTGAACTCGATGGCCGTCATCACAAACTTATCAAACAGTTTCTCGACAAGTTGCAGGACACAGCAGCGATTCCAGTTCGCGGAGATGTCTTTCAGTTCGTGGCAAAGTGCCGTGAGCAATTCGACTTCATCTTTGCCGATCCGCCTTATGTTTTGCCGCAGATTCCAGAACTTCCAGACATCATCTTGAGTCGAAACTTGTTGAAAGTAGGTGGACTTTTTGTGTTGGAACACGGCAAACAAAATGATTTCTCAGGACATCCACGTTTTGTAGAGCACAGAAGCTACGGGAGTGTCAACTTCTCTTTTTTCCAATGATGAGTTGACTTCTCACGCGTGCGCGCATAAAAGATAATAATGTGAATGAAAATTAGACGTGCCTAGTTTGTCAACTAAGCACGTCTAATTCGTTAACTTAACACGTTAAGTTTGTCAACTAAGCGTGTTATGTTTTTTGACGTCGAACCATTCCTTAGAGTTTCGGACCAGCAGCTACGAGAGCCTTACCGGCTTCGTTGGTTGTGTACTTGCCGAAGTTCTTGATGAAGCGGGCTGCGAGATCCTTTGCCTTCTCTTCCCAGATGCTTGCCTCTGCGTAAGTGTCGCGAGGATCAAGGATAGCTGGATTAACGTTAGGCAGAGCTGTGGGCACCTCGAAGTCGAAGAAAGGAATCTTCTTTGTGGGAGCCTTCAGGATGCTGCCATCGAGGATAGCGTCGATGATACCGCGGGTATCGGGAATTGAGATACGCTTGCCTGTGCCGTTCCAACCTGTGTTAACGAGGTAAGCCTTTGCACCGCTCTTCTCCATCTTCTTAACCAATTCCTCAGCATACTTTGTGGGATGCAGCTCGAGGAATGCCTGGCCGAAGCAAGCAGAGAAGGTGGGAGTGGGCTCTGTAATGCCGCGCTCTGTACCAGCCAACTTAGCTGTGAAACCAGAGAGGAAGTAGTACTTCGTCTGCTCGGGAGTGAGGATAGATACGGGAGGCAGTACGCCGAATGCATCTGCACTGAGGAAGATAACGTTCTTAGCGTCTGGACCTGCGCTCTTACCATTAACCTTCTGAGCAATCTTCTCAATGTGGTCGATAGGATAGCTTACGCGGGTGTTCTCAGTCACGCTCTTGTCGGCGAAGTCAATCTTGCCGTTAGCATCAACTGTAACATTCTCGAGAAGAGCGTTACGCTTGATAGCATTGTAGATGTCGGGTTCGTTCTCCTTGCTCAGGTTGATGACCTTTGCATAGCAACCGCCTTCGAGGTTGAACACACCTTCATCGTCCCAACCATGCTCGTCGTCACCAATCAGGAGACGCTTCGGGTCGGTAGAAAGAGTGGTCTTACCTGTACCAGACAGACCGAAGAAGATAGCTGTGTTCTTACCTTCCATATCGGTGTTTGCAGAGCAGTGCATAGAAGCAATACCCTGCAGAGGCAGGTAGTAGTTCTGCATTGAGAACATACCTTTCTTCATCTCGCCACCGTACCAAGTGTTGATGATGCATTGCTCACGCTCCTTAGTGTTGAAGGCAACACAAGTGTCGGAGTTCAGGCCGAGTTCCTTGTAGTTCTCAACCTTTGCCTTGCTGGCGTTGAAGATAACGAAATTGGGCTCGAACTTCTCAAGCTCTTCAGCTGTGGGCTGAATGAACATGTTCTTAATGAAATGAGCTTGCCAAGCAACCTCCACAATGAAGCGAACGGCCAGACGAGTTGCTTCGTTTGCACCACAGAAAGCATCGACAACGTAAAGTTCCTTGTTAGAGAGTTCCTTGATAGCAATGGCTTTAACCTTTGCCCAAACTTCCTCGCTCATAGGATGATTGTCGTTCTTGTACTCTTCAGATGTCCACCAAACGTTGTTGTGGCTTTCGTCGTTATCAACGATGTACTTGTCTTTGGGAGAACGACCTGTGAAAACGCCTGTCATTACATTTACTGCGCCAAGTTCTGTCTCCTGTCCCTTGTCGTAACCTGTAAGGCCAGCCTTTGTCTCCTCCTTGAAGAGGAACTCATAGGAAGGGTTGTGGGCAATCACGGTACTACCGGTGATTCCATACTTTGTCAAGTCTAATGTTGCCATTTTGTTGTAGAGTTTTTAGATTGTATTTGTTTGTTGTGAATTGTCTATACTTGTCTCTTAAACGGCTGCAAAGTTACAATTTTCTTTCGATTTAGTGAAACGAGTAACTGTTTTTTTGCAATGGTGAGTCGTTTTATTTCCTTTTGAATGCTTTTTTGCGAAGCAGACTTGACATTTATGCAATGAATTTATTATCTTTGTGGCTAGAAATCTCTACAAAAAAAGCTATGAAAGTAGTAAATATGAGCGAGACGCCAAGCGTCATCAACCAGTATCTAAGTGAACTTCGAGAAACCGATTTCCAACAAGACAGAATGCGTTTCCGCCGTAATTTGGAGCGTATCGGAGAACTTCAGGCTTACGAGATAAGTAGAAGTCTTAATTATAAGGAAACAACCATCCAGACTCCCTTAGCTCCTTGCAAATGCCAATGCCTGTCGGAAAACATTGTGCTTGCCACCATTTTCCGTGCTGGCTTGCCGCTTCATCAAGGCTTTCTCAATGTTTTCGATAAGGCGGAGAATGCTTTTGTGAGTGCCTATCGTTATTATAAGGATAAGGAATGTCGCGAAGTAGGCGTGCATGTTGAGTATATGGCTTCACCTGACCTGACCGGCAAGACGCTGATAATCGTCGATCCAATGCTGGCTAAAGGTTATAGTTTGGAATTGGCAGTAGATGCTTTTCTCAAGAATGGTAAGCCCAGTCGCATCATTATGGTAAGCGTTATAGCTGCTCAAGAAGGTGTGGATCACATTGTGAAGCGCTTCGGTAGCCGAGATGACGCAGAACTTTGGTGTGCAGTCATCGACCCCGTCCTAAACGAGCATAGCTACATTGTACCAGGTTTGGGAGATGCAGGAGACTTAGCTTACGGCGGGAAACTCTAGGCGAAAGAGTAATTTAGGGCTTCAGTTCCTTAATAAGATTCTTGGCTTTGCCCCATTTGTCGATGACGAAAAGCATATAGCGAACATCGACACCAATGCAACGTTGCAAGTTGTTGTCGAATGAGATATCACCCGACATTGCATCCCAATTGCCGTCGAAAGCCAAACCTAGCAACTCGCCTTTACCATTGAACATTGGCGAACCTGAGTTGCCTCCTGTAATATCATTATTAGAGAGGAAGCAGAGATGCATATCGCCAGTTGTCTTGTCGGCATAACGCCCCCAGTCGCCTTTATTCATCAGGGCAATGATGTCGTCTTCCAGTTTATAGTCTTCTATCTCGTTTTGCTTGGCAGCTTTGTCGAGTAGGCTTTGTGCATTAGTGTAATACTGATGATGAATGCCGCCAGCAGTATAGTCCTGAATGTAGCCATAAGACAGTCTCATTGTAAAGTTGGCGTCGCTATAATGCGGAGTTTCCTGATCCATCTCGAGAAGAGCCTGTGTTAACATATGCTCGTTAAAGTCGATGATGGTCGAAGCATCGCGGTTCTTTCCGCTGATTTCCTGCATCATAGTTGGAATTCCTTGCGCATAAAGGAGTCCGAGATCCGTGTCGCGAAGAGTGCTATCGGCAAGTAACTTATCCACTCCAGACAGGTTTGTGCAGATGGTTTTCGCAAAGACATCGTGGGCATAAGCAGCCTCATCGCCCCCATAAAGGCTGTCGATTGTGGCATAACAATCAGGCCAATAACGACTTTCCTTCACTTGTTCGCGGTAGTTTTTCAATAATGCAGTCATTGTGGCTTCATCGAGTTGAGCATCATAATCCTTGAAGAAAGACTCCATTCGACTGCGAACCTGAGCCGCTTCGGTGCTATCTGCGTCTTGAGGCATTGAGTTGAGCATGTTAGCAACTCGATAGAGTTCAATTCCTCGCATGAATGTTTCGCGGAAGAAACCTGCGGCATAGACAGCGTCGCGGCGCTTGCCGTAAGCTTCTTCGAGCTTTCCAAACATTTCGTCAAAGCGGTTCTTGAGGTCATTCCGACCATTATACCAACGGCGAATCTTAGCCTCAAGTTGTTGCTTTTGCTTGATGACACCAAGGTCGGCAATGGCTTTGTTCATGCCGATACTGTTCTTCCAATAGTTACTGCTGCTGGCCCATTTGCTAGCATACTTAATGCCAACGGCCCTGTCAGCATCCATAAAGCGCTTCCATACCTCTTGTTTCTTGCCGCGGACCTGTATTGTGCTGACATTGATGGCATTCACTCGTTCGTCGATACCCCACGAACTCATATATCGGCTGGTACTTCCTGGATAGCCGACAGTCATGCAAAAGTCTCCATTCTGATAGCCGTCGATGGAGATCGGGGCGTAATTTTTGAGGCGAAGAGGCACATTCTTCGGACTATAATCTGCGGGTTCGCCGTTCTTGTCGGCATAGATGCGGAACACACTAAAGTCGCAAGTCTGCCTTGGCCACATCCAGTTATCTGTGTCTCCACCGAACTTTCCCATTGTCTCGGTTGCAGTAAAGACGAGTCGAATGTCACGATAAACCTTATAATAACTAACGTAGAAAGCGTTGTTTTCGTAGTAGGCTCGAACCATGCAATCGAGGTCGGGGTTGGCTTTCTGCAGTTCTTTCTCGACCGCACCCATAATGCTATCGGTATATTGCTTGTCGAGTTCAGCCGTCGATTCGTTGGGATGTTCCTCATAGACCTTGTTGAGAGCCCTCATTATGCGACCTGTGCATTCCTCTGTCTTCAGCAGAAACTTTACGAAAAGCCCTTCTGCGGGACGTTCCTCCTTGCGTGAACGAGCCACGAAACCATTGGTGAGAATGTCGTCTTCGGGTGTCGAAAGACTCTGAATGGCGCCATATCCACAATGATGATTGGTGAAGACCAGACCATCTTTGCTTACAACAACACCCGAACAGAAGTCGCTGAAGTCGACCACACAATCTTTTAGGCTGGCGTGTTCGGTGCTGTATAGTTGGTCGGGAGTGAGTTGAAGTCCGAGACTTTGCATAGCTTCGGCAGTCTTCTCGTCAATTCGATTCAGCATCCACATACCCTCGTCGGCATTGGAAAGGGACGTTAGCGCGCAAAGAGCGACACACAGAATTATCTTCTTCATATAGTTGTTCTTGTTATTTTGTCTATTTCTTTTTCTTAGGTCTGCGTCTTGCCCAACCTTCTTCGCTGAAGTCTGGGACCTCGCCTTTCAGTTCATATTTGTTCGAAGTCCTTTCTGAATTGAAGAATTTCATCCAGTCGTCCTTCTTATATTTCTTGCCTCGAGGTGCAGAATAGCCGCGTTCTTCGCGAGAAGGCTTGACTCGTTTCTCTTGATGAGGCTTGATTGCAGGCCTTTCTTTGCGAGTCGGCTTACTTTCTTTCTGCTGAGGCTCGTCCGTAGAAATGTCGCAAACCACACTCCTTCCCTTAACCGTGACTCCATGTTTCAAGCCTTTCAAGACACGATTCAGATCGTCTTTCTTGACCTCGATGAACGAGAAGTTCTTCATCAAATCAATCCTTCCGACTGCAACTTTCTCGCCTTGAACATTCTTGTTAATCAGTCCGATAATTTCGCGGGCATACATTCCGTCGATCTTTCCCACATTGAGGAAGAGACGGACATAGCCTTCTTCTGCCTGATGAGACTTGCTTCTTTGCCTTCGACCTCCGCCTTCGCTATTCCCAGAAGCAGTAACATCCTGTATTTCAGGCGCATTCGCATAGTATTGAAGGAAGCGACCAAATTCTCTGGAAAGCACTCTTCGAATCAAATCATCTTTATCGAGCCATTCCCATCGCTTTTGAACTTCGTTCATGAAGGGAGCTATCTCTTCCTCATCAACCTCGACCCTCTCAATATCATCTATAACATGATAGAGTTGCTTGGTGCAAATGTCGCGAGGTTCAGGCAGAGTGCCTTGCTCGAAGGTCTTTTGTATTTCCTTTTCAACCTGCTTTATCTTGCTCTTCTCGCGCATTCCAATGATGCAGATGCTCGTGCCTTTCTTGCCTGCTCGGCCCGTTCTACCAGAGCGATGAGTGTAGTTCTCTACATCATCAGGCATTCCGTAATTGATGACGTGAGTCAGGTCGTCTACATCCAAACCTCGAGCCGCAACATCGGTAGCCACAAGGAGTTGTATGCGATGGCGGCGGAACTTCTGCATCGTCAAATCCCTTTGTTGCTGAGAAAGGTCGCCATGAAGGGCATCGGCATTGTATCCGTCGCGAATCAGATTGTCCGCCACTTCCTGAGTTTCCAAGCGAGTTCGGCAGAAAATGATGGCATAAATGCGCGGATAGAAGTCCACAACTCGTTTGAGAGCAAGGTATTTGTCTCGCGCATGAACCATATAATATATGTGGTTGACGTTTTCCGCGCCTTCGTTTCGGCTGCCAACTTGTATTTGTAGGGCATTTGTGAGATAGTTTTGGGCAATATGCTCAATCTCCTCGCTCATAGTTGCGCTGAAGAGGAGCGTTCTGTGTCGGCTTGGAATGCCTGCCAAGATACTGTCCAAGTCCTCTTGGAAGCCCATCGAAAGCATTTCGTCGGCTTCGTCGAGCACAAGGAACTGAACCTTCGAAAGGTCGGCAATGCCCCTGTTCATCAAGTCTAAGAGGCGGCCAGGAGTAGCCACGATGATGTCGACTCCATGCTTGATGGCACGAATCTGCGGCTCGATGTTGGTGCCTCCATATACTGCCTCGATTCGCATCTCAGGCAGATACTTGCTGAAGCCCTCGAGGTCGTCGGCAATTTGAAGGCAGAGTTCGCGAGTCGGACTCAGTATGACTGTGCTCGGAACCTCTTGTTTCTCAGTCTCTCCTGACAGAATCTGGAGCAAAGGCAAACCATAAGCAGCCGTCTTTCCTGTGCCAGTTTGAGCCAAAGCAACAAGGTCGGAGTCCTCGTTCAAAAGGTGTGGAATCACCTCTTCCTGAACAGGCATCGGCCGTTCATAGCCCAACTCCTCAATCGCTTGCAGAAGCGGTTCTATAAGTCCCAGTTCGTTAAAGTTCTTCATATTGGCTGCAAAGGTACGAAAAATAGTTCATAGTTCATAGTCCAAAGTTCATAATTATTTCGTAACTTTGCAGAGCAATGAAGACAGGGCTGGTTTTAGAAGGTGGCGGAATGCGTGGATTGTTCACGGCTGGAGTGATGGATGTAATGATGGAGAAAGGCATCCGTTTCGACGGAATTGTGGGCGTTTCGGCTGGAGCCTCGTTTGGGTGCAACTATAAGTCGCATCAAATTGGTCGCGTCCTTCGCTATAATGTCCGATTCAAGGACGATCCTCGATATATGGGGTTGCGAAGCCTGCTTAGGACGGGCAATCTGGTGGCTGCTGAGTTCAGCTATCATACTCTTCCGAAGGAGCTTGATGTCTTCGATTTCGAGACCTATAATAGCGATCCGACTGAGTTTCATGTAGTTTGCACAGATGTATTGACGGGCAAGCCAGTCTATCATCGCCTCGATTTTATGGACGATAAAGGGCTCGAATGGATAAGGGCTTCGGCCTCTATGCCGCTTGTCTCGAAGCCTGTCGACATAGATGGGAAACTCCTTCTCGACGGCGGAATCAGCGATTCCATTCCTCTCCGATACTTCCAGGAGCAAGGTTTCGAGCGGAATCTGGTCATCCTGACGCAACCCAAAGGCTTCTACAAGAAGAAAACAAAGCTGATGCCGCTCTTCCATCTCTTCTCTTCTCGCTATCCAGCCATTATTCAGGCTATGTCTCGTCGCCATCTTATGTATAATGAGGAACTGGCTTATCTTGAAGAGCAGGAAAGTTTGGGCAAGATTCTTCTCGTTTATCCACAAGATGCGCTCCCAATTGGAAGGACTGAGCAAAACGAGGAAAAGATGCGACGGATTTATGCGATGGGAAGGGCAAAAGCAGAGGAAATGCTCCAGGAAATTCAGTCCTTCGTAGAACGCTCCCAGTTAAGTTCCCAAACTTAACACGTTAAAAGGCCAAACTTAACTCGTTAACTTTGCCAACGTAACTGCAGTTGTTTGCAATCGTAACTGCAGTCGTTTTCCGTCGTCGAACTATAACTTTCCCAACCTCTTCTTTCGAAAGCCTCCATATAAAATATAATAATGTGTAATTTGGAGTTTGGCAAAAATGCTTTTGCTCAAAAAAAAGTTCAGATTTATTTGCTTTTTTGTGTAATAAATTCTAAATTTGTGGGCGATTATGACTCTAAAACTAATAACTGAACAAACGTTTTTATAGTTAACCAAACAAATTCTAACCTATGAAAAAAAGTTTTCTCCTAATGTTCCTGCTTGCCTTAGTAGGTATGGCAGGAAGTTTGACGGCTTTGGCTCAGGTGCCTGAACCAAGCGGTCAATGGAAATTCGACAACTCTAGCGACCTGATGGCTGCTACTGTGGGAAATGTGACACTAAGTCCTGCCACGATGGACGGAGCAAGTGTTTCGCCTGCAACTGTAACCGAAGCAGGCATCGTGGCTGCAGAAGGAGCGAATGGTAGCGCTGGTATCTTCGTGCCCAAAGCGACTGCTTTAAAGGTGGAGCGTGCCGAAGGAGCTGAAGCTTCCACCAACTACACCTGGATGATCGACCTGAAAGTGCCAAATGCTTACGTCTACGACGGTTTGTTCCAGACGAGTCCAGGCAACTCTAACGACGGCGAAGTCTTCATCAGCAAGAGCCAGATCGGAGCAAACGCCATGGGCGGCTACTTCGGATGCGTCTGGGATGATGCATGGTATCGAGTAGTGTTCACCAATAGTGGCGGTTTGCTCAAGCTATATGTGAATGGCGTGAAACTCACCGAATACGAAACAGATAATGGTCGTTGGGAGATCGATCCCGTGTTCTATCTGCATGCAGACGAGGATGGTGAGTTGTCAGATACCTACATCTCTGAGGTGGCATTCTGGGAAACTCCTCTCACAGATGCAGAGGTGGCAGAACTTGGCAGCCTTGATGACTTCCCCTGGATTACAGATGTAAGTCAGATTAAGGAAGGCGACCAGTTCTACATCATTAGTGATCGCGCTAGGTTCAACGGCACCAAAACTGCTAAGCCAAAGGCTATGTCCACCTACCAAAGCAACTACACCACCTCAAACTGGGGCGATCAGTATGTTTATTGGGGTGATCTTAACGAAGAAGCAGATGGCTTCGTCTGGACAGCCGAAAAGGTTGACGAACAATGGGCATTCCTCAACAAGGAAAATAACAAATACATCGGCAACATGAACGAAGGAGAAGCTGACGTTATCTTCTCTGATACTCCTGTTGGTTACACACTTTCCGACCTTACTGAAGGCGCAGGTCGTTTCTTCATGACCAACGAAGAATCAGAGCATTCGCTGCATGTTCAAGGCTATCTTCGTGGTGATCGTGAGAGCAACAGCCTTGCTAAACAGAATGTCGGCGATGATGACTACGAGACTGCAAACTCAGCACAAAACGGCTATCCAGGTCGTTGGAGACTCTTGAAGCTCAATGCCGAGGAACCTGTTGATCCAAGATATAAGATTGGCACGCCTGAAGAGTTCGTGGCTTTCGCTGAAGCCGTCAACGCAGGCCAGACAGACATCGATGCCATCCTGACCGCCGACATCGACCTCACAGGATATGAAACTCCCGTTATGGTTGGCACTAGCACGAATCAATTTGCAGGTACCTTTGACGGAGCAGAACATAAAGTTACTTATAACTACAGCATTACCAGCAATTACTGCGGCTTGTTTGCATATGTCAACGGAGCCACTATCCGCAATCTCTATGTAGAAGGTACAGTCGTTTCAACAGCCATTCACTTCGGTGCTCTCATCGGTCAGGCAAATGGCACAGTGCTCGTAGAGAATGTGGTAACGAATGTTGACGTCACAGGCAATCGCAGTGGAGTAACAGGTGATGCAGGTATGCTGGGTGCCAATTATGCCCAGATTACCTTCAACAACTGCGCCGTTCTTGGTCCTTTAGGCAATCCCGGCAGTTCTATGTACAGCCCCTTCTCTGGCTGGTCACACGGTAGCAGTAGTGTAACACTTAACAACTGTTATGCAGCATGCTACTTCAAGGAAGGCACAGGAATCGATAGCAACAGTGCAACTCTAACGCATGGCGGAACGAATGCTAATTACTTCAATAACTGCTACTACCTCAACTACATTGATAAGCAGCAGGGTACACAGGTAACTGCAGAACAGATTGCAAGTGGCGAACTTTGCTACAAGCTCAATGGCGACCAGAGTACAATTGGTTGGTATCAGACGCTTTCAGAAGATGAATTCCCCGTTCCTTTTGCTTCCCATTCACAGGTTTATGCAAATGGTACGGTTCGTTGCGATGGAGCTGAACTTCCCGACAGCCCAATCTCATATAGCAATACCGAAGGTCAGATCATAATACCCGACCATCAGTATGGCGAAGATGGCACTTGCACCGTTTGCGGTAGTCCGACACAGAATGCAGAGGGTTACTACCTCATCGACACAGCACAGAAACTCAATTGGTTTGCTACGAAGACAAGTGAGGGACAAACAAGCCTTAATGCTCTCCTGACGGCCGACATCGACCTCAGTACAAGCGACTATCCCAACCTGATGATTGGTACGGAGGCAAGTGAATATGCTGGCATCTTTGATGGCGGCGGCCACACCATTACTTATAATTACACTCTTGTTGCCGACAAGTGGCGCGGATTGTTTGCCTTTGTCCGTGGAGCCACTATCCGCAACCTTTATGTTGAGGGCAGTGCAGTCGTTACGAATATTCATTACGGCGCACTTATCGGTCGTGCATACGGCGATGTTCTCGTTGAGAATGTCATTACGAATGTCAACATCACAGGACAGCGCAGTGGCGTAACAGGCGATGGCGGTATGCTGGGTGCTAACTATGCAAACATTACCTTCAACAACTGCGCTACTCTTGGCGCGATGGGTGGCGAAAATAGTTCAATGTACAGCAGCTTCTCTGCTTGGTCTAATGGAAGTTCTTCCACAACTTTGAACAATTGCTACTCTCTTTGTGAACTTACCGAAGGAACTGGTACGGGCAATTGCTTCACTCTGACACACCAGAGTGGCAAAAACACCATCAACAATTGCTACTATCTCAATGCAATAGGAAAGGTGCTTAGCGGCGATAATATTGACCAAACTCAAGTAACCGAAGAGGAAGTTGCCAATGGCTCGCTTTGTGCAAGGCTGGGTAATGGTTGGTATCAGAATATTGGCGAAGATGCTTATCCCATATTCGACAAGACTCACGCTACTGTGAAGGAGATTACTGAAGCTGGTTATGCTACAATGTACATTCCCAATGCAGTTAGTGTTCCTGAAGGTGTGAGCGTTTACACTGGTGAGTATGAAGAGACTTGGCTGAAACTCAATGCCGTTGAAGGCACAGTTCCAGCTTGGGAACCTGTAGTGCTCAAGGGCGCTCCTGGCATCTATGGCTTCATGCCTGCAACACCTGATGAGAAGAGTACAGAAGTTGTCTTCGCAGATTGGGGCATCGAGAATGCAACAGACCTCCCAACCAAAGAGGTGGAAGGCTTGACTTTCAGCTTCGGCCTTGGTACTAATACACAGTATGCTCCCAAGTACTATTCTAGCGGAGCTGCTGCTCGCGTCTATGCAGGCAACACTATGACTATCTCTGCTACAACTCCTATCACTAAGATTGTGTTCGACTTCGTTAACAATTATGCTTTCAAGAGTGGAGGTTTCGGACTCAGTGATGGCGAATATGCCCTTACTACCAAGACTTGGACTGGTAGTGCAGAGAGTGTAACGTTCACCAACACCTCTAGTGCTCAATGGCGAATTATCAGCATGACAGTGACCTATGGAGACTATCCTGGCAACATTGAAGGCAATGTCCTGAAGGGTGCTGACGAGAATATCGATGCTGCGGGCAAGTACATCCTTGCTCAGCCCGAAGGTGAACCTGTTGGATTCTATCTGGCAAATGGTGGCACCATCAAGGCCGGTAAGGCATATCTCGAAAATGCTTCTGGTGTTAAGGCCTTCATCTTCGAAGAAGACGACGCCACTGGCATTGAGAACATTAACTCTGCCCTCGATGCTAACCACAACTTCGACGGAGCCATCTACAACCTTGCTGGCCAGCGTATCAGCAAGATGCAGAAGGGTATCAACATTATTAACGGTAAGAAAATTCTGAAATAATGAAAAAGTATTTTGCACCTGCAATGCAGGTAAACGAAGCTCAAGCTGCACAAATGCTTGCAGAAAGTCTTATCATCAGTAGCGACAAGACTGTCGATGGCAGCCAGGCTCTTACAAAAGAAGACACTGGCTGGGACATATGGACTGACGAATAATCATTACTTCTAGTAATCACTCTATTAAGGATGCAGTTCCCAAGTCGGGGGCTGCATTCTTTTGTTATTCTGGAGATTTTCCTCATTTTTGTTGGTCATGTCCATAATAAGTTGTAACTTTACACGGAATTATACAAATATAACTCGTTATCATGATGAAAACAAGCAAGATTCTTCTTTTCTTAGCTGCATTGTTGTTGAGCAGTATAAGTGTCTTTGGTCAGGACCTCATCGAGGGCTATTCTCGCGTCTATTATGCCGACGAACTGCAGGATGGCAAGACGTATTTCCTCATCAGCGACCGCACAAAATTTAATGGTAACAATACCGGCAAGCCCAAAGGTATGTCCTACAAACTGGACCGCTACACCATCAGCTGGGACAAGCCATCGGATGGCATCTACTTTGTCTATTGGGGCGACTTCGACGAAGAGGAGGAAGGCTTCCAGTGGATTGCCGAGAAGGTGGGCGACGACCAGTGGGCCTTCAAGAATAAAGTGAAGGGAAAATACCTCGGAGTGAAGAATAGCTACGACGACGATGTGCTCTTCTCGTCCACTCCAGTCGGCTATACCTTGACCGACCTTGAGGAGGGCGCAGGGCGGTTCTTTATGACCAGTAGCGACAATAGTCACTCGCCTCATGTCCAAGGCTATCTTCGCAGCGACCGACCCAACAATAGCCTTGCCAAACAAAATGTGGGCGACGACAATTATCCTGGTGACGGAGCTTCCTATGGCTATCCTGGACGTTGGCAGATCTATGCTTTGGAAGGCGGTTCCGGCGATGACCCGCAGCCTGAGTTCTACTCTGTTGCCGACGGCTACTACAACATTCTGAGTGCCAACCCCGAACTCACGGAGAAGATGTGCTGGAAAGAGTGGATGGCAGACGAACTTGCCTACGATGAAGAGGCAAGCCTTTTCTGGGGCACGCTGCACGAAGGTGATCCGCGAAGTATCTTCTACATTGAGGCTGTCGACAAGAGTCAGGGCTTGTACAAGGTCTACAACTACGTGACGGATCTGTATGTTAGCAATACGACCAGAGACGGTTATGTCTTCATGTCCGACGAATTACAGGAACCTTTGACCTTCAGAACTGTTCAGGGCGACCGCAGGTCATTTTATGTTTGCAATGCAGAAGGCGACACCCTTTTTGTCGGCAATGGTGACAAGCGCCACATCCGTGCTGCGGCTTCCGAAACCGACAACGACTTGGCGACGTGGAAATTGCAGAAGTTGGATGCTGCTTCGTTGGAAACTCCTTCAGCTAAGTTGAGGCTCGCCCTTGCCCGAAAAATGGAGGAGGTAGGCTATCCTGATCTCGTGCCCTACAACAACCTCAGCGAGGAGCAAATTCAGGCACTCCGAAACCTGTGGAACAAGGCCGACGAAGTCGTTTCGACTGGTGCCTACGACATCATCTACGAGCGGTATATCAGCGAACTTGTGGCTGCATCGAAAGGCAATTACGTTGAGCCTGTTTACGATAAGTACCAGAAGCTGCCATTGCGCGTCCTGAGTTATAATGTAAGGCATTGTGCAGGCAACGATGGCAGTTTGAATCTGGCTCGTACAGCGAGAGTTATTTCTGCTCAGAATGCCGATGTGGTGGCGCTTCAAGAGGTGGACAGCGTCTTCGGTTCACGCTCCAACTACAAGTATCAGATTAAGGAACTGTCCCAAGCTACGGGCATGTATGGCATTTTCTGCAGCGCACTTACTGGCTACGGCATTGGCATCCTCTCGAAGGAACTGCCGCTCTCCGTCAAGGTTGTGTCTCTCACTTCCGACTTCGAGCCGCGAAGAATGTTGATTGCTGAGTTCCAGAACTATGTCTTCGCCAGCCTTCATGTCGGCCTTTCTGCGAATGCAAGGCGCGGCACCGGCCCTATCATCAAGGCTGAGGCCGAGCGATGGGTGGAGACGGGTAAGCCCCTCATCATAGCCGGTGACTTCAACGACGACGGTACGGATGGCGAGATGGAAGGTGCTCGTGGCGTACTCACTGCATATCTGCAGCAGAACGGCTTTACCTATCATTCAGACCTCACTACGCCAACTTGGAGCGATGGCATCTACATCATCGACAATATCATCAGTTACGACCCGATTGGAGGTGTGGAGAAGGTTAGCTACGAAGTCGTTAACGACAAGGTGACTTCCGACCATATGCCCATCCTTGCCGACCTCATCATTGGTTTCGACGAAGATCCCGATGCTATAGGCAAAGTCGGAGAATGCCCGACGAACGATGCTACGTTTAATCTCAGCGGCCAAATGGTAAATGCCAACGGCAAGTTGCCGCAAGGCGTTTACATCTTTGGTGGTAAGAAAGTCCTAAAATAATGAACCACATTTTGTAATAAAAAGTTATGAAGAAAACAGTTATCGCAGCCCTGTCGCTGCTTCTCTGCCTGCCACTTGCTGCAGGTCGAATCGTGACCGACACGGTAAAGAGTAAAATTCTCTCTTCCGATGTGGTTCTGAATGTCTATTTGCCCGATGGATTCGGCAGAAATGAAGCTCAACGCTACCCTGCTATCTATCTCTTACATGGTCTTAGCGATGACTATCGGGCTTGGAGAGACAAAGGACAGATGCAGACCGTTGTCGATGAATTGATAAGCTCTGGAGAGTGCGTTTCTGTCGTGATTTTTATGCCAAATGCAGGTGGCCCGGACACGCACAACACTTGGAACGGCTACTTCAATATGCCGGGTTGGAACTACGAGGACTTCTTCTTTCAGGAGTTCATGCCAGAGGTTGAGAAGAAATATAAGGTTGTAGGCGACAAAGAGCACAGAGCCGTGATGGGGCTCTCTATGGGAGGTGGCGGCAGTACCGTCTATTGTCAAAGGCATCCCGACTTGTTCTCGTCCTGCTACGCCATGAGTCCTTGGCTCGATAACGAGAGCAACAGCGTAGGTCCGGGTGGTGAAAAAGACAAGCGCTACTATGTCTGCGAGGCTGTGAAGGAGCATAGCGCACTTCGTTTCGTAGAGCAGGCTGACGACGAGACCAAAGCGAAATTGCGTACCGTCAAGTGGTTCTTCGACTGCGGCGATGACGATTTCCTCTTCGACCAAAGCGTCAAGATGCATCAGTTGATGCGTGGAGCATGGATTCACGACGAACTCCGCATCCGTAACGGCGTTCACAACTGGGAATACTGGCACCAAGCCCTCCGCCTCGCCCTTCCCTTCGCCTCCCGCAACTTCGGGAAGTAACAAAATATGGCATGTGTCGTTGGCGATTTTAACGTGTGTCGTTGGCCGATTTAACGTGTGTCATAGGCGATTTACCTTAAGGTTGTTTGGGATATGGACTGTATGTAGGCAGGAAGAGAATTTTTGATTTTTGCAAAATACTCGTCACCCATCACCTTTTGATATAACTCTCTGATTTATAGTTTATAGCAAGGTGATGGGTTGTTTATAACCCATCACCCACCCATCACCTCTGCATTCATTTGGTAATCAACAGATTAAACGGCAAGGTGATGGGTGACGGGTGTTTTTAATTTTTCTCGCAATTTATCTCGTTCAGGTTTTTAGAATAAGAATAATCTTCTTTTCTTGATTTGTCTTATATTTAATTCGTACCTCTGCAATGCAATCCGAAAGGAAAGTAAGACATAAAGTTCGATAGCCGCACAATCACCACCGTACTTGCTAGAGCAAATACACATTATAGGAACTACCTCGTGAGAAAAGTGACAACCTTGGCAAACCGAAGATGCGACGAACCGAGCGGAATGGAGCTCGCTCCAATTCCCGAGGTGAGGATGCAGCTCGACAATACGTCAAAGTTTGCAAAGAGCGTCACTGGTTCAGTAGGAAATACTATATGTCGGTGATGAACATCAAGGAGTTCATGTCGGACTCCCTGGGGAAACAATTCATGGGGATTATTTCTGAAGCTTTATCACAAAAGCGGTTCAGCAGGCAGCATTGGTTAAATTAATATTCGTCTGGTTGCTGTCCGTCGTGAGCCTTCCATGCACATTTGGTAATCTTCATGTCCGAGAATACCGCCGTGAAGGATGATTCCTCTGGGGAACAGGCATAGATGCCAAAGCTAATTTCATCTGCTCCTGCATACATGTGACAGACACGCATTTGGCTGAAGTCATCGCCGTTGGTGGAACACTCGATGCAGTAGTCATCCTCGCGACGAGAGAAGCGATACCACATGGTCTTCACGTCGGCAGGGATAGCCGTTGTGGCCCAGTCGGAATAGCCTTTGTTCGTGACTACACTGCCCAAGTGCTGGAACTCGTCGTTCTCGTATTCCACAGATCCCTTCAGCCAGTTCTCGCTGTCGAGGTACATCACGATACCGCATTGGTCAAAGCGCTGGTGACTTTGTGTGAAGTCAGTCTTCATCACAAAGCTGAAGAACTTCTCGCGAGTCTTCATCTGCAACACAGGGGCATTGTCGTTCTGGAAGTGATAATACGTACGCTGCCAAAGGTCGGTGTGCGGAGCTGTGGTGATAAGGATGGTGTCACCCTTAACCTCGAACCCACCTGGTTCCCTTGTCCACTGAAGGCTGTTCAAATCAACACGGCCATTGTCAGCGAGGGCAGCTTTCACGTCATCAACGAAATCCTTAGTGGATTCTTCCTGAGTTTTCTGTTTGCAGCCTATAAGCAAGCTGAAACATAATAAAGAAAGGATAATCTTTTTCATATCTACTTTTCGATAAGTTATTTCTTGTTCCATTGCCGTTTTACCATCTTCGGCATGTCGCTGTAGTTGATGCCGACCATCAGGGTCATCGTTTTCTGAAGTGTAGCGAAGCAGATGAACATGATGATGGGGCCAAATACGTAGTCGTACCACTGACCCAGATTGTTGGTTACGAGATATGATATCATCAATATGCTTATTACAAGTTCCAGCCATGCTGTTACTGCGCCTGGTGTATAGAAATGCTTCATCCGGAACAAGCGGATGCCCAAAGTATGGACAACTCCTTCTATAATACCGAAGGTGGCTACAACCATTGTTACCAGAGGCACATCATGATAGATGAACGGCACAATGCTCAGCAGGAGCAACAGGATTCCTGCAGGTATGCGACTGGCACGCTTGGTCTCTTCATCAACTTCTATGCCTATCAATCCTGATATGAGATTGATAAAACCACCTGGATAATGTCCTTCTTCCCACTCGTGAAGGATGAACAGAAATGCGTCTATCACTACCAGTTTCTGTACGAAGGACAATTCATCCATCATCGCCGTACAAACGATAAACGACATTGCCAGTACTGTGTAAATCTCCAAAGCGTAATGCTTGATAAATGTTGCCATAGTTATATTGTATTGTTTCTTTGAAGGTACAAAGTTACAGTTTTTTTCCGAACTTCTCAAATCCTGCCCGATATTCTGTCTTTTCCGATGTCGTTTTGTGTCCGTACCTTTGCAGAAAACTTAGAAATATGAACTATATAGCTCGACTTCTACAGCTTATTAAGGCTTTTCGAGCTGAGACAAGGACGGATGCCATTACGCCTGACTCCTTCGGTGCTATTCTGGAAAGAATGGTGAATTTGCAAAGACAAGATGGCTATGTTATCTATTCTGACCATTATGAAATAGAATATGCTTTCTTTAGAGAATGGATACTTGCCAGCAATGACTAATTGAAGAAAGAAAAGAATTGTTTCCTGTCTTTTCAGTAGTTGGGCATAAGTTGAAGAGAAGAACCAATCTCGGTTATAGTGCGAAGTCGACGATGATGGGCAGGTGGTCGGAAGGATACCAGAAGTTGGAAATCTTCTGAGGACTGCGTACTGGTTTTGTATAAGCGTCGTTGACGATGCCGGCTTTCTTGACGCGTTTGCGGAGCGGGGGAGTGAGGTACATGAAGTCGATGCGCGAACCGCCGCCAGTAGACGAGACAACGCTGCCGGGATAAAGCGTTTTGATGAGGTCTTCGTAAGGCGTCTGCTCGCGGATGAAGTCGTGTACGAGGAACTTCGGAGAGTCCTCGGGCAGTTGGTATTTGCTGTTATCTACCCTTGAAACGGAGTTGAAGTCGCCCATCATGGCCCACAGTTCTTTCTCGGCTTTCGGGTGAGAGAGGATGGTCTGCTTGCAGATGTATTCCATCTCAGCTCGGCGGAACTTGTCGCCATCGAAGTTGGCTCGGCTCTCGTTGCGTTTGTCGGCAGGCACCTTGAAACCGTATCCCTGCGGCCAAGTATGCAGAGTGACGAGATTGAGACGTTTCTTGCCAATCTTAACTTTGTACCACGAAGCGCCATGACACACGATTGTATCGGCATTGCCGCTGATGAGTTTCTCGTTTTCCATTGGGTATTTCGAGGTAATTAACTGCGGATAGTTGTCGGGATGAGCGCTCAGATAGATATATGTGTGACCGTATCTTGCTGCCAGACGCTTCCAACGGTCCAGACATTCCTGTTCCGTCTCTCGTTCCGAGTCTGCAGTTCCAGTCTTGTAGAGCTTTTGTGCTTCGCACCAGACACAGATGTCGGGCTGCTGCTCGGCTACCCACGAAGTGAAGCGCAGGTAGTCGTCCTGTTGCCCGTCCCACATTCCGTTTTGTATGTTCCAATAGAGCAGCCGCACATTACCAGTCTTCTCCATTGCCGCAGGGGCAGCGAAATCTATCTCTTTTAGCAGGAATGTGTGTTTTTTAGGCTGGTTCAACTCATAGATGCGGTCAACGAGGAGGTCCATCTCTTGCTTGTAAGCCTCTCGGACTTCTGGTCGAACCATCTGCTCGTAAGTGCCGCGTTTGCTTGCCAGCCAAGCGTTGTCCTTGCTGAGCTCACGGAACTTCCGGGCTCCCTGCTCGCTGTTGTCATTAAGATGACCTGCAGGCATCATGAAGTCGTAGTTCACCCAAGCCCACTCACGGAACCTTCGCTCCACATCCCAACGCGTTTCGTTGAGCGCCATAACTGCCAAAGCCTGCTGATATTGAGGGGTGTGGCGATACTGGGAAAGGTTGATGCCATTGGAAAGAGCCGTGCTCGAGAGGGTGTCGATTATGGTGCCGTCGATGGATAACTCATATTGACCGACCTGGAGTCCCTTGACGGTCAGGTGCTCGTCGCTCAAGTCGTCGATGAACGAGGGAATGGTCTTCGTGACTTCTGCTGCTCCATGATTGAAGCCCCAGCCGTGAGCGATGGTGTCGAGAGGGAAGGGTAGGGACTCGGCAAGGCAGTCGAACTGCAAGGAACCTTCTGTCTGCTTCACTTTCGAGATGCGGCAGTTCTCGGCTTTCGTCGCTTTGCCTTTGGCGGCATCCAGTTCCATATCGGCCACTTTCTTGCCCTTCATGCCCTGAGCCTCCAAGAAGAGATAGGCCATAGCCATGTGTCCGTCGTTGTCCGGATGAATGCGATCGGAGCCGATAAGCGTGAAGTTCGGGTCGCTTTCCTGCATCTTCTTGTTTAGCGCAACCATTGGTGTGTTGAAGTCAAGGAACTCCCATCCGTTCCTCTTGGCAGCCTCTTTCTGCACAGAGATGACGCGTTGCATGTTATCATTCTTGTGAGCAAAGATGTCATTATTGAATGTGGAGGTCTGGTCGTAAGGTGAAGTGCCGATCATGACCAAGCGAACTCCCTTCAAGCTCTTCAGTTTCTCCTCGCAAAGAGCGAACTGCTGCTTGGCTTCTTCCAGTTTGCGACGAGCAAAATCGGCAGAGTCGGCGCCGTTGTACTCGTAGTACCCGCTATCGTTCATGCCGAAGGTAAAGGTCAGGACAGACGGGTTCTTAGTCAGCACATCATCGTCGAAGCGAGCCAAGATGTCCTTTGCCGTATCGCCGCCTACTCCGCAATTGGCCATCCAAAGGCGTATCTTGGGGAAGTGTGTCATGTAGTAGAGCCAAATGTAGGAGTGATAGTGACCTCCATCGGTTATGCTATTGCCTACGAAAGTCACGCGGTCTCCCTTCTGAAAGGCTGCTACGCTTTGTGCCGTGATTGGAAGTAAGGAGCAAGATGCAAGGAGCAAGAGGAAGATGAGTCGTTTCATGTCTGTTCTCATTAAGTATGCCGCAAAGTTACAAATTATTTCGCGAAAACCTATAAATAATAATAAGGAAAAGCGTACCTTTGCAAATAAATTGCATTACCTATGTCACCTTTTGCCTCTTTGACTTGTTATATTTGTGACCAAGGTCGAAGAGAAACAAAAGAAAGATAAGTTAAACAATTAAAACAAAAAGATTATGGATTCTGATGCTATTGTAGGTTTGGTCTCTATTGTTGCCTGTGGATGTATACTTCCTATCATAATGGGATGGTTGGGCACTCGTCGAAAGATGAACGAGACCGAGACGCGTAAGCAGATTGTCCTTGCTGCAATTGAGAAGAACAAAGAAACTGATGTGGAGGACCTGCTCAAGAAGATGGCTCCCCAAAAGAAGTTGCTGAAGGAGAAACTATTGTTGAAACTGTTGTGGGGCTGCATTATCTCTTTCCTCGGCCTTAGTCTGTTTGGCTGTGGCTTATGGAAAGATATTGTTGGAGGATCAAGTCCAGATACGATTCACTTCCTTTATTTCTTAGGTTTTGCACTGTTTGGAATTGGCCTCGCCCTCGTTATCTATTACTTTGTAGGCAAGAGGATGCTCGCCAAGGAGATTGAGGCTGAGGAAAAGAAACTGACGGCTGAGGCAAATCTGTGAATCGAGAGACTTTCATAAGCTGTGTTGAGCGTGAGCAGGAAGCACTCAGAGGCTTCTTGCTCGCACTCTGCTGTGGTAGGAAGGACGAGGCTGACGACCTCGCTCAGGACGCTTTGGTGAAGGCTTATCTGTCCTGTGCAGGCTATCAGGACAAGGGAAAGTTCCGCTCTTGGCTCTTCAAGATTGCCTACAACACTTTCCTCAACCACAAAGCAAGCCAGAAGGTCACTCAAAGTATCGACGAAGCAAGGACACTTGCCAGCAGTTCTTCTGCTGATTTCGGCTTCGAGCATCAGGACCTCTACCTCGCTCTTGGCACACTTCCGCCAAAGGAACGCTCTGCCATCACCCTTTTCTATCTCAACGGTCACAATATCAAGGAGATAGCTACGATTACCGAAACCTCGGAAGATGCCGTGAAGAAACAACTTTCTCGAGGCAGGGACAAACTAAAAGAAAGGCTGAAACTATGACAAAAGATAAAGAACTGGAGGACCTTTTCCTCGCTCAGAAGCCGCATTTCGACGATAGTGCCGAGTTTATGGAAAAGCTGACGAAGCGACTCGAGGCAGTTGAGTTCGTCAAACAATATCAGGAGCGAACCCTTCGTCGCTACAAAATGGCGATGGTTGCAGTTTTTGTCGTGGGCATCATCAGCGGCGGAATCAGTACTTGGTGGCTGCTTTCCACGCCAGCCAACGAACCTCTCTTCAACTTCAATGTGCAGACGAGTTTCTTGGTTTGGCTGGTTCAGAACTCTCGACTCCTTGCCGCCACGGGCCTCTCTCTGCTGATGACTCTGGGAGTTTGTGTCGTTATCAGTAACATCTTGGAAATCATGGATATGCGTCAAAGCATGGAGGAAAAGAGAGGTTGGCTGGTGATGTGAGAAAACGTAACACAGTTAAAATCCAAACGTAACGTGTTACGTTGGCAAAGTTAACGTGTTAAGTTGCCCAACTTAACGTGTTATGTTTGCAAACTTAACTGGGAGTGTTTATTTTTGAGGCGTTTCTTTTGTGGGAATGCCTCTTTTTTTGTAACTTTGCACTCCGAAATAAGACTGACCAGATGAAACGCATCATTTCGCTCCTTACATTATTTATATGTGCTCTGACTGCAGTCCAGGCACAGTTCGTAAATCCCGTCACCATCTCTGCAAGCCAGAAGAAGGTGGGCGACGATGCTCTCGAAATTGTCTTTCAGGGCAGCGTGGATGCGGGTTGGCATGTGTATGGAACGGACATTGCCGATGGCGGCCCTACTCGAGCAGAACTGACTCTCGAGAAGCAGAAAGGCCTGAAACCCGATGGCAAACTGAAGGCTACGGGCAAGTTGCACAAGGCTATGGACGAGATGTTCGGCATGGAGGTCAGCTATATGGAAGGGACGGCCAGTTTCGTTCAGCGTTTCACCATTACGGAACCCGAGTACGAAGTGGCTGGCTACCTGACCTACGGAGCCTGCAACGACGAGAATTGCATGCCTCCAACCAATGTGGAGTTCAGTTTCAAAGGCGAAGGCAAACCTCAAACAGCTGAGCCAGAGAAGGCCGTTGAAGAGCCTAAAGAAGAGGAGACAGCAGCCGTCGTGGAGGATACAATCCCAGCTGAGGAGCTTGTCTTGGAAGACACATTGGCTCTCGCAGAGAATGATCTTTGGGCCCCAGTTGTGGATGAACTCAAGGCTTTCGAGGCTGGGACACAAACAAAGGACAGAAGCCTTTGGGGCATCTTCTTGCTTGGCGTGCTTGGAGGACTCATCGCTCTGCTCACTCCTTGCGTTTGGCCCATCATTCCTATGACGGTCAGCTTCTTCCTGAAGCGAACTGACGACAAGAAGAAGGGCATTCGCGATGCCATTACCTACGGCATCAGCATCGTCGTCATCTACGTTCTGTTGGGACTTCTCGTAACGCTCATCTTCGGAGCCAGCGCCCTGAATGCACTCAGCACGAACGCCATCTTCAATATCTTCTTCTGCTTGATGCTCCTCGTCTTTGGCGCAAGTTTCCTTGGAGGCTTCGATATATCGCTTCCAAGCAGCTGGACAAATGCCGTGGATAAGAAGTCGAGCAGCACGACGGGCCTTTTGAGCATCTTCCTCATGGCGTTCACTTTGAGTTTGGTCAGCTTCTCTTGCACAGGTCCGATTATCGGCTTCCTGCTTGTCGAGGTCAGCACAACTGGCTCAATCCTTGCGCCAACCATTGGAATGTTGGGCTTTGCGTTGGCTCTCGCTCTGCCTTTTACCATCTTTGCTATGTTCCCAGCTTGGCTCAAGAGCATGCCCAAGAGCGGCAACTGGATGAACTGCATCAAGGTTTGTCTCGGCCTTTTGGAGATTGCGTTTGCCTTGAAGTTCTTCAGCGTGGCCGACCTCGCTTACGGCTGGCACTTGATGGATAGGGAAGTCTTCCTCTGTCTGTGGATTGTCATCTTTGCTCTCATGGGTGCTTACCTCATTGGTTGGATACGCTTCCCACACGACGAAGACGAATACGACGAGATGGGCGAGGTCATCCAACGTCCGCGAACCAGTGTGATTCGTTTCTTCATGGCGCTTGCCTCCTTTGCCTTTGCTCTCTATATGGTGCCTGGACTTTGGGGCGCTCCCTGTAAGGCGGTTAGTGCTTTCGCACCTCCAATGAGCACTCAGGACTTCCGTCTCGGAGATTCGTCGGTAGAGGCTCGCTTCAACGACTACGACGAGGGAATGGCTTACGCCAAGGCTCACGGAATGCCGGTTATGATTGACTTTACCGGTTATGGCTGTGTCAATTGTCGAAAGATGGAGGCAGCCGTTTGGACAGATCCGCAAGTGGCCGATCTCATGAAAGAGAAATATGTCCTCATCACCCTTTATGTCGATGAGAAAACGCCTCTTCCAGAGAAGCTTATAGTAAAGGAAAACGGTCAGGATGTAACGCTTCGAACCGTTGGTGACCATTGGAGCTACCTGCAAAGAAGCAAGTTTGGAGCCAATGCTCAGCCATTCTATGTCTTGATTGACAATGAAGGCCATCCTCTCACGGGTTCTTACTCTTATAATGAGGACATTTCAGCCTATCGCAGTTTCCTCGAAAAAGGACTGAAACAATACAGTCAAAAATAGGCTCGAAAGACATCTGTTTTGTCCTTTTCATTTTATGCAGTTTTAAGGCATAAATTGTCCTAATGGCCTCTTAAAACTGTTAAATTATCTTAAAAGTTACATTTTTCACCTTGTTTGGGTGCTTTTTGAAGAAGCGAGCGATTGTCGTTTCAATAAAAAGTCGTACCTTTGCACCCCGAATGGCCCTAATGGGCTCGTTCCTATACATTATAGATAATAATACATAATATATAAATATAAAACAATAAAACAATGCCTACAATTCAACAATTGGTCAGAAAAGGCCGTACGGTGTTGGTAGACAAGAGCAAGAGCCCCGCTCTGGACAACTGTCCGCAGAGGCGTGGCGTCTGTGTTCGCGTCTATACCACAACACCTAAAAAGCCTAATTCAGCGATGCGCAAGGTCGCACGCGTGCGTTTAACAAACTCAAAAGAAGTGAACAGCTACATTCCTGGAGAAGGACACAACTTGCAGGAGCACAGCATCGTGCTGGTTCGTGGCGGTCGTGTAAAGGACCTTCCAGGTGTACGTTATCACATCGTTCGCGGTACGCTTGATACCGCTGGTGTAGCAAACAGAACCCAGCGTCGTTCTAAGTACGGAGCAAAGCGTCCCAAGAAGTAATCATTAACCCCGTTTTGGCTTGTAAAGAAGGTTGAGTAAATGTTCCGGAGGGAACGTTGAAGACCACGAAAGACAACCCCGAACAAAAACAAACAAAACAATGCGTAAAGCAAAACCAAAGAAAAGAATCATCCTTCCCGATCCCGTATTCGGTGATGTGAAGGTATCTAAGTTCGTCAACCACTTGATGTTTGACGGCAAGAAGAGCATTTCTTACGAGATTTTCTACAATGCTCTTGAGATCGTAAAGACTAAGATGGCAAGCGAGGAGAAGGACTCCCTCACCATTTGGAAGGAAGCCCTCGACAAGATCACTCCTCAGGTGGAGGTAAAGAGCCGCCGTATCGGTGGTGCCACTTTCCAGGTTCCTACTGAGATTCGTCCTGACCGCAAAGAGAGCATCTGCATGAAGAACATGATTCAGTTCGCTCGCAAGCGTGGTGGTAAGACAATGGCCGACAAACTCGCAGCCGAAATCATGGACGCCTACAATGAGCAGGGCGGCGCATTCAAGCGCAAAGAAGATATGCACCGTATGGCCGAAGCTAACCGTGCATTCGCTCACTTCCGTTTCTAATAACTAAATGACTATTTAACTTCAAACGATTAGTTTTCATTTAGATTATTTAGATTAACAAGAATGGCAAAGCAAGATTTACATTTGACGCGTAATTTCGGTATCATGGCCCATATTGATGCCGGCAAAACTACTACCTCCGAACGTATCCTCTTCTATACGGGTAAGACCCATAAGATAGGTGAGGTACACGAAGGTGGCGCCACTATGGACTGGATGGAGCAAGAACAGGAGCGTGGTATTACCATCACTTCTGCTGCTACCACAGCATACTGGAACTATGGCGGCAACAAGTACAAGTTCAACCTGATTGACACTCCGGGACACGTGGACTTCACTGCTGAAGTGGAGCGTTCTCTGCGTGTACTCGACGGAGCTGTTGCTACCTACTGTGCAGTAGGCGGCGTTGAGCCCCAGTCCGAGACTGTTTGGCGTCAGGCTGATAAGTACAATGTGCCTCGTATGGGTTACGTCAACAAGATGGACCGCTCTGGTGCTGACTTCTTCGAGGTTGTTCGCCAGATGAAGGACGTTCTGGGTGCAAATCCTGTTGTTGTGGCAGTACCTATCGGTGCTGAGGAGAACTTTAAGGGTATCGTTGACTTGCTCAGGATGAAAGCTATCCTGTGGCACGACGAGACGATGGGTGCTGAGTACGACATCGAGGAGATTCCTGCTGATATGAAAGCTGAGTGCGACGAATGGCGTGCTAAGCTCGTTGAGGCTGCTGCCGAACAGGATGAAGCTTTGATGGAGAAGTACTTCGAAGATCCCGACTCTGTAACTACAGAAGAGATCATAGCAGCTATCCGCAAAGGAACTCTTGCTCTGAATGTTGTGCCCATGACTTGCGGCTCTTCATTCAAGAACAAAGGCGTACAGACTTTGCTCGACTACGTCTGCATGTTCCTTCCCTCTCCTCTCGACACTCCCGCTATCGAGGGCGTTAACCCTGAAACTGGCGAGACTGAAACACGTCAGCCCGACGAGGATGAGAAGACAGCTGCTCTTGCGTTCAAGATTGCAACCGATCCGTATGTAGGTCGCCTGACTTTCTTCCGTGTTTATAGCGGTAAGATTGAGGCAGGTTCTTACATCTACAATGTTCGCTCTGGCAAGAAAGAACGTGTGAGCCGTCTGTTCCAGATGCACTCCAATCACCAGAACCCTGTTGACGTAATCAGCGCAGGTGACATTGGTGCAGGTGTTGGTTTCAAGGATATCCATACTGGTGACACTCTTACCGACGAAAATGCACCTATCACACTCGAGTCGATGGACTTCCCCGATCCCGTTATTGGTATCGCCGTTGAGCCCAAGACTCAGAAGGATCTCGACAAGCTCAGCAATGGACTTGCCAAGCTCGCTGAAGAAGACCCGACCTTTACTGTTCGCACAGACGAGCAGAGTGGTCAGACCGTCATCAGCGGTATGGGTGAGCTTCACCTCGACATCATCATCGATCGTCTGAAGCGTGAATTCAAGGTTGAGTGCAATCAGGGCAAGCCCCAGGTTAACTACAAGGAAGCTATCACAACAACTGTCAACCATCGCGAAGTTTATAAGAAACAGTCGGGTGGTCGCGGTAAGTTCGCTGACATCATCGTGAACGTAGGTCCCGTTGATCCTGACTTCACTCAGGGCGGTCTGCAGTTCATCAACAGCGTAACAGGTGGTAACATTCCTAAGGAGTTCATTCCCAGCGTTCAGAAGGGCTTCGAGGCTGCTATGAAGAATGGTGTTCTCGGTGGTTTCCCCATGGACAGCTTGAAGGTAGAACTCGTGGATGGTAGCTTCCATCCCGTTGACTCTGACCAGCTTTCATTCGAACTTGCTGCTCAGATGGCATACAAGGCATGCTGTGCTAAGGCAAAGCCTGTACTCATGGAGCCCATGATGAAGCTGGAAGTCGTTACTCCAGAAGAGAACATGGGTGACGTAATCGGCGACCTCAACAAGCGTCGCGGTCAAGTCGAGGGAATGGATTCCACTCGTACCGGTGCCCGCTTGGTAAAGGCAATGGTTCCTCTGGCAGAGATGTTCGGTTATGTAACCGCTCTGCGCACCATTACCTCTGGTCGTGCTACCAGTTCTATGACCTACGACCACCATGCTCCTGTGAGCACAGGTATCGCAAAGACAGTACTTGAAGAAATGGGAGGCCGCGTAGATTTGGTATAACAAGAAAAGAAGGATAGGGTCACCTGCAAGCATATGACTCTTTGTGGATGATACCCTATCCCTTATACATTATTAATAATAATAAAGAAAAGAAATGAGTCCAAAAATCAGAATTAAACTGAAGTCTTACGACCACAATCTGGTCGATAAGTCCGCAGAGAGGATTGTTAAGACTGTAAAGGAAACTGGTGCTGTAGTTAGCGGTCCTATTCCTCTGCCCACTCGCAAGAGAATCTTTACCGTTAACCGCTCTACATTCGTTAACAAGAAGAGCCGTGAGCAGTTCGAGTTGAACAGCTACAAGCGTCTTGTTGACATTCACAGCTCCAGCGAAAAGACTATCGACGCTCTCATGAAGCTTGAACTTCCCAGTGGCGTAGAAGTAGAGATCAAGGTGTAATACCGTAATACATTATTTATATTATTAACATAGAATAACAGAAATGCCAGGATTATTAGGAAAGAAAATCGGAATGACTTCCGTTTTCAGTGCCGAGGGTAAGAATGTACCATGCACTGTTATCGAATTAGGTCCTTGTGTTGTTACTCAGATTAAAAGCTTAGAGAAGGATGGCTACAATGCTGTTCAGCTCGGTTTCGAAGAGGCTAAGGAGAAGAACACTACTGCTCCTCTCATGGGTCACTTCAAGAAAGCCGGAGTAACACCCAAGAGACACTTGGCCGAGTTCACAGGTTTCGAACAGGAACTGAATTTGGGTGACACCATCACCGTTGAGCTGTTTGCTGACAGCGCATTCGTTGATGTAATCGCTACCTCTAAGGGTCGTGGTTTCCAGGGCGTAGTAAAGCGTCATGGTTTCGGCGGCGTAGGTCAAACTACTCACGGTCAGGACGACCGTCTGCGTAAGCCAGGTTCTATTGGTGCTTGCTCATATCCCGCAAAGGTTTTCAAAGGAATGCGTATGGGCGGCCAAATGGGTGGTGATCGTGTGACTACACACAACCTGCAAGTGTTAAAGGTAATTCCCGAACACAACCTCCTTCTCATCAAGGGTAGTGTTCCCGGATACAAAGGTTCAATCGTAAGCGTTTTGAAGTAATGGAAGTAAGTGTATTAAATATCAAAGGTCAGGAGACCGGACGTAAGGTCGCTCTCAATGATGCCATTTACGCTATTGAGCCCAACGATCACGCTATTTATCTCGACGTGAAGCTCATTATGGCTAATCAGCGTCAAGGAACAGCTAAGTCTAAGGAAAGAAGTGAAGTGAGCGGCTCAACCCGCAAACTTGGTCGTCAGAAAGGCGGCGGCGGTGCTCGTCGTGGTGACATCAACTCTCCCGTACTCGTAGGTGGTGGCCGTGTATTTGGTCCCAAGCCTCGCGATTATAGTTTTAAACTCAACAAGAAAGTTCGTCAGCTTGCTCGTAAGTCGGCCCTCACATACAAGGCTCAGGAGAATGCTCTGGTCGTTGTAGAGGACTTTACTTTCGAAGCTCCCAAGACGAAAGAAATGGTCGAAATCTTAAAAAATCTTAAAGTTTCAGACAAGAAGACGCTTATTGTCATGCCTGGTGCGGATAAAGTCGTATATTTGTCAGCTCGAAACATCGAACGCGTTCAGGTTATGGCCGCAACTGCACTCAATACCTACAAGGTTTTGAACGCAGATGTTATGGTCGTGGCTGAAAGCGCTCTCGCTGTAATCGACAGAAACTTAACAAAATAAGTAGTCGAAAAGATTATGGGATATATCATTAAACCTCTGGTCACTGAGAAGATGACTGGTATCAGCGAGAAGCAGAACAAGTTCGGCTTCATCGTTCGTCCCGAAGCTAACAAGATTGAGATTAAGAAGGAAGTGGAAGCACAGTATAACGTTACCGTTACTGACGTTAACACATGTGTTTATGGCGGTAAGAGTAAAAATCGCTACACACGCTCTGGTCTCATCAAGGGACGTACTAATGCTTTCAAGAAGGCAATCGTAACCCTCAAAGAAGGCGATGTAATTGATTTTTATAGCAACATTTAATAGAAGATGGCAGTACGTAAATTTAAGCCCACAACACCGGGCCAAAGACACAAGATTATAGGTACCTTCGAGGAAATTACTGCATCGGTACCTGAGAAATCTCTCGTTTGCGGTAAGCGCTCTACAGGTGGTCGCAACCATACTGGTAAGATGACCGTGCGCTATATCGGTGGAGGTCACAAGCAGAAATTCCGCTTCATTGACTTCCGACGTGAGAAAGATGGTGTTCCCGCCGTCGTA